>CAZVNX010000006.1:0-63889 GCA_964628665.1 uncultured Pseudomonadales bacterium
AAACCAATATGGCTGGCTCATGGAGACTCAGGATATTCAGGTGCTATTGACCTACTTATCCAATGCCCTTGTCGCCATTGAAGACAATGCCCACATTCGTTTTACCGAATTACCTTCTGAGATCGCCGTGACTGGGCAATATGGGATTGGGCTGGCAGGGTCTGCACGCTCACCTGCCGAGCATTTTTATGCCTGGCTTCTCGATATGGATGCCCAACGAATTCTTAAAGAGTGTGGTTTTAGGTACGCCCATTGAAACGGACTGTTCCGAGCGTCGAAACATCGTAGCCTGCGTATCGCTCGGCTTCGGAGGCAAACTCTGTGGTGCCGGCGAAGTGCAGTAATCTTTGTACTGGTGGTTCAAAGTAGCCGTGTCGGTCGATCAATAAGTCAAAAGATTCGGTGCACGTTGCAATAAAATTGAGCCCATAGCGTTCCGCGAAACAACGAAGGCCAAAGGTCACATCCGCTTGCCCTTCAACGAGCGTGAGTGCAGCTTCAGTCTCAGTTCTCGCCTCACGGATGCATTCAATGTCTGCGAGAGCGAGCCCAGCTTCAGCAAGCTGTTTTTCGAAGAGTTGGTGAGTACCGGAATCCGTTTGGCGACGGACAACGCGCGCACCACGCAAATCGGCAAAGTTGTGTACAGGAACCCCAGGTCTGATAATCAGTCCACGTTCGCGTAGGGCCCAATTGATCAAAACAACCGGTCGATCGGCAAATCGGTCCGTGATGGTCTCGAGGTTCCAGCCCAAACCGTCAGTATCTGGAATGTGAATTCCACAAACGGCTCCCTCGCCTCGCTCAAATCGAGCCAAGCCGTCCAAGCTTCCGCCCATTAAACTCGGTAGCGCACTACCTGAGGCTCCGAGAGCCCACTCGAGGATCGGATCATGTGACCCGAGTACCACATCAGGGATTGCTGTCGATGATCCGGCCGAGCCACCGCGGGACGCCATCCAACGGTTCAACTCATCCCTGGGAAAGAGCAATTTTCCAGTTGCCTTCATACAGGGGATTTCGCCACGAGACGCGAGATCATAGACCTTCCGTTCTCGTAAACGGAGAAGATCAGCAACCTCTTTGGTGGTCAGATAATCGGACACTCGTGCTCCTTACTGTGCATCGCTTAAGAGTACACGACCGTAGCGATTAGGGTGAGGGACCTAGGTCGAATTGAGACAGCCAACGCTGAATCAGGCTGTTCGAAACCGCAAAATTGACGCCAGCATCAATGTCGGCATCTTTTGTGTAGATCGCTGAGACCATGCCGACCAATTGACCTTGAGCACTGACCAAGGCGCCACCTGATACACCTGGATTGACTGCCGCATCGGTTTGCACAAAGGATTCGACCGGATTAAAGCCGAGGTTTGCGCGCAGCTCACCAGAAATCACACCACAACTCATGCTCAACGGGAGACCAAATGGATGGCCCAACGCGCACACGTGCGTACCAGGAACAATCCGCCCGACTCCGAGCGTGAAGCCAGGCCGTTGAAGTGGCAAGCGCAACAAGGCCAGATCCGTTTCAGGATCTACCTCAAATACCTCTGCATCCACTTGAGACCCGTCTGCGGTGACAACTTCGACACGCGTTGCGTCAGCAATCACATGCGCAGCCGTCATGACCCAAGAGGTTGGCTTGCCATCAGGTGACCAAAAAAATCCGCTTCCAGCGGGTGCCTGCCCAACCGGCGCACCGAAACCTGGGCGCTGATGGCCGGGCCAAGTCGGTAAAACAGTGACCACTGAGGGCGCGCTGGCTTGCCAAGTTGACGGCCCGTGATCCGCTATTCCGATGCTGGCTGCGATGAGGCTCAGTAGACCGAAGGCCGCTCGAAGTGACCCGATCACTGGGACACAGGCGCCGTAGCCCGCTTTAAGTAACTGATCAGGTCATCCCGATCTTTTTGTGCTTTGATCCGCTGAATGGGCATTTTAGATCCGGGAGTCACAACATCTGGACCGTCCCGAAATAGCCGGTCAATTGTGTCCTCGGTCCAAACAAGTTCCTGATCCAGAAGCTCAGGTGAGTAGGGGTAATCCGAAACTTCGCCCACTTTTCGGCCAAACACGCCATACAAGGTTGGGCCTGCACGTCGTTCACTCGATGGCGTCAAGCTGTGACACACACTGCACTTTCGAGCAAACTGTCGTTGCCCGTTATCCACCGGTTCATCGGGATGGAAACGGCGATCCGATTCGGGCAAGGCGGCCGGTACAATCAAGTTCGCCAACGGGATCCGTGTGACCCAGTCGTCGAGTCCAGCGAACATAAGATGCTCTGCATTTTCAGTCATGGTCATCGCCCAGACTGGCCCTTTTGTTGCCTGAAAATCGTGCGTCATCTCACCCACCAATGCGTCTGCGATGACAACCCGTCCTTCTGCAGTGCCAAACGCCATTGTTTGAGTTTTGCTGTCGATATATACAGAAAGTACCGGTGGGCCACCGACCCAAAGTTCAAGTTCTGGTCCGGTCCCATCGAGACTATGGGTTTTCATGACACCATTGGCTCCACCATAGGCCAGGATTCCAAGTTCGTGGTCAAGCGCCATGACGTTGACGCCAAAGCCGTTCCGCACGGGGCTTCGGATATATTCACCACTGTTAACGCGCCAATAGCGGATGTGACCGTCTGCGCCTGCTGTGTACAGATACTCACCGTCTTTTGTAAATAGAGCGGCATTGACCGGGCCTTGGTGACCCGACAGAAACTCTGGGCCCTTGCTGATGTCGGCCAGCTCCCAAAGACCCACCCGTCGATCCCAGCTCGATGATGCGAGCATCTGACTGTCGGCACTAAATGAGAGATGGACAACTTTTGCGGTGTGCCCTCTAAGAGCGACTGGTTCAATAGGCCCCTGCTGTTGGCGAATGGCGTCGACCGACCACAGGTAGGTCATTCCGTCGTCGCCTCCCGTCGCAAGCCAACGACCGTCGGGTGAAAACGCGGCTGCATTGACTGCCGCTGTGTGTGCAACCAGCTGAGACAGTTCGGTCATGGTCTGGGCATCCCAAACGACTGCGGTGTAGTCAAAACTCGCAGTGACAACCAGGTCATTGCGTTCAGAGTACGCAATCCCTTTGATGGGACCGCCATGCGCGGTATATCGATCGAACGCGATTGAGTTGGTACTTGCCATACAAGAGAGCAGCACACACAGGACAATCCAAGGACGCATTTCACCCCCCGTTTGAAATCTCAGCCGACTCCGTCAACTCGCTTCAGCCGAGACGGATCCAAAACTCAAAATTCGATGACGCCCGATGTGACGAGATGACCTCGTGGCCTGCCAGTGTGCAGTAGCCAGGGACGTCATTTTCCGTGGTCGGGTCCGATGTGATTAGGTGAATAACCGATCCAGGCCCAAACCCTTCGATTCTTTTTTTTAATTTTAATACCGGAAGCGGACACTTGAGACCGACAACGTCGATCACAAGGTCCGCCTGTATTCCGGGTTTAGTCAAGACGCACCGACGGGGCGCTCTGTACTTCAGCCGATGACATTCCCATATTGCTGAGAACGACATAGGCCCCAAACGACAGGACAATTGTCGTGGCAAAAGCGAGCAACATTGTTTTCATCGTTACTTCCCTGCTTGACCGAGTGGATGACCGGACGATGGCGATGCATTCGTCTTCGCTTGTTCTTCCTCGACCCAAAGATCATGGTGCTGACGCGCCCACTCAAGGTCAACCTGGCCATTACCCATGGCATCAAATGCGCCTTCCATACCGACGCTGCCGATGTAGATATGCGCGATGATTGCGATAATCATTGTGATCGCGACAATGGCATGCCACAGATGCGCGTATTGCATCTCTTCGTGTGGAAGTAACGTTTCAGGGAAGCCTGTGCCGATGATTGAGTTCATCAAACCGAAGGTCTTCGCAAACATTGGCATCTCAAATGGGAACAACAGCGACAGCCCAGATAACGAGACTGAAGCTCCAAGTACAATCGTCATCCAAAAGATAATCTTCTGTCCGGCATTGAACTTTTTCGCATGCGGATGGCCATTGCCGATAATGCCGCCGCCTTCTTTTAGCCACTCCCAGTCAAGCTTGTTGGGGATGTTGTGACGCACCCACATCAAGAAGATAGCGACCAGTGACAGCATGAAGACCCAAGCGATGTTGTTATGTACCCAAATTGAGAAATTCGCGATCGCCGCATTGGCTTCATGACCGAAAATCGGAATCAGGACCGCGCGCCCAAATAGGAGCAACAACCCAGTGATTGCCAGCATGATGAAAGACCCGGCTAAGCACCAATGACCAAAACGCTCAAAGGCCTTAAAGCGTTCAATCGTCGCGCCGGATGGGCCACCTTCGATGGTCATTCGACCACGAATAAAATAGAACGCAACTAGAGCGACAATAATTCCGCCGATTCCGAAACCTGCGAAACTACGAATGTCTTGCTCACGGGTTAGCAACCAACTCATACCGCCATCTTGTACTAAGATTTCAGCAGCAGCGCCTTTATTCGACACCTTGATGTCAACATCGGCATACCGGATTCCACGGTATATTTCCGCATCGGAAACGCCACCCAGACTGCCTAATGCACTGCTAGATGGTTGCGCGTTTTCCGGACGGCCTAAATTTTCACGACGAAAACTATCGTCGACTTCTAATCCCTTTTGTCGCGCAAGAATATCCTCAAGCGTTTGCGCGCCACCTGTCGATGCTCGTGGGTCCGTTGCTTCTTCAGCGTAAGACGGAGTCACAGCAAAGGTTAATAATGCGATCAAAGCCGCACCGATCACTTTTAAGTTCATGACGACCTCAGGATGTGTAATGGGTAAAGAAACACATAGGCGGGCCGAAGCCCGCCTATCTGCCGGCTGTTAACCGCCCTTCTTCTCGTAGGCAGTTCCCCAGCCCCAAGCACCTGAACCGAATCCACGGCTGACAACACGCTCACGATAAATCGCTGCAACGTCATCTCCGTCACCGGCCAAGAGTGCCTTGGTCGCACATTGCTCAGCACACGCTGGCAACTTACCTTCTGCAATTCGGTTGCTTCCGTACTTTTGGTACTCAGCTTGCGAATTGTCTTCCTCAGGACCACCTGCACAGAATGTGCACTTGTCCATCTTTCCGCGCGAACCAAAATTACCCGCTTGCGGGAACTGTGGCGCACCGAATGGGCATGCGTAGAAGCAGTATCCGCAACCGATACACAGGTCTTTGGAGTGCAACACGATGCCATCGTCTGTTTGATAGAAACAGTCGACTGGACAAACTGCCATACACGGTGCATCAGAACAGTGCATACAGGCCACAGAGATTGACCGCTCACCTGGCTTACCATCATTGATGGTCACCACGCGGCGACGGTTAATTCCCCAAGGCACTTCATGCTCGTTCTTACACGCAGTGACGCAGGCGTTACATTCGATGCAGCGTTCTGCATCGCACAGGAACTTGGCTCTCGCCTTTCCACCTAATGACATGATTTATCTCCTTACGCCGGCATGATTCGACACAAGCTAGCTTTGGTTTCCTGCATTTGGGTCACCGAGTCATAGCCGTATGTCATTGCTGTGTTGGCTGATTCACCCAATACAATTGGGTCCGCTCCAGCAGGGTACTTCGCCCGAAGGTCTTGTCCCTGGAGCATGCCACCGAAATGGAATGGCATAAATGCCACGCCTGCGCCGACGCGCTCAGTGACCATGGCTTTCACCTTCACCTTGCCGCCTTCAGGTCCTTCAACCCAAACTTGATCACCATCACGTACACCAAGATTGTTCGCATCACGTGGATTCACTTCCACGAACATCTCCTGCTGCAGTTCAGCCAACCATGGGTTAGAACGGGTCTCATCACCGCCACCTTCATATTCCACCAAACGACCTGATGTCAAAATCATCGGGTAATCCTTGGAGAAATCGTTCTTCTGGATGGATGCGTACAGTGTAGGTACACGCCAGAACGTCCGATCTTCGTAGGTTGGGTAATCTTCCACCAAATCACGACGATTGGTGTAAAGCGGCTCACGGTGCAATGGCACAGGATCTGGGAAGTTCCAAACCACACAACGTGCTTTTGCGTTACCGAAAGGTGCGCACTCGTGCTTGATCGCAACCCGCTGGATACCACCTGAAAGATCGGTCTTCCAGTTGGTTTTCGCACCAGCAACTTTCTCGATCGACGCGCGTTCTGCTGCAGTCAGATCCTTATCCCAGCCCAAATCCATCAGCATTTGCATGGTGAATTCTGGATAGCCATCTTTAATCTCTGACCCAGCTGAATAGACACCTTCAGCCAAGAGGTTCTCGCCATTACGTTCAACACCGAAGCGTGCACGGAAGGTCAAACCACCCTTAGACACAGGAATCGACAAATCATAGAGATTCGCGGTTCCAGGATGTTTCATCTCCGGAGTACCCCAACATGGCCAAGGCATTCCATAGAAATCACCATCACATGGACCGCCCACTGCACGCAGTGTGGTCTTGTCGAATGTGTGTTGGTTCGCCATGTGCAGCTTGATCCGCTCTGGGCTCTGACCAGTGTAACCAATGGTCCACATACCGCGGTTAAACTCACGCGTGATGTCTTCAACCAATGGCTCGTCACCATCAACCTGGATGTTCTTAAACATCCGATCACTAAAGCCGAACTTATCTGCCAACAGCTTCAAAATGACGTGATCTGGCTTTGCTTCGAAGAGCGGTGCAACCACTTGCTCGCGCCACTGCAATGAGCGGTTTGACGCCGTGACCGAACCACGTGTTTCCATCTGCGTTGTACATGGCAGCAAATAGGCACCTTCCTTCCGGTCATGCAGTACTGCAGACACAGTTGGATGTGGATCGACAACGACCAACAGGTCAAGTTTTTCCATCGCTTGCTTCATGTCCAGCTGACGTGTTTGTGAGTTTGGAGCATGACCCCAAAGCACCATCGCACGCGTGTTGTCTGGCTGCATCAGGTTTTCTTTGGCTTCCAAGACACCGTCGATCCAACGAGACACAGGAATACCGCGCTCATTCATCATCGGCTTGTCTTTACCGTCCTTACCCTGCATCACAGCGAAACGGCTCTTCAACCAATCGAGGTCTTCTTCCCAAACACGAGCCCAATGCGCCCATGAACCGGCAGCCAAGCCGTAATAACCAGGCAATGTGTCCGCGAGGACACCCAGGTCCGTCGCACCCTGTACGTTACAGTGGCCGCGGAAAATGTTTGTACCGCCGCCGGTAACACCCATGTTTCCAAGAGCCAACTGCAGAATGCAGTACGCGCGCGTATTGTTGTTGCCGTTGGTGTGCTGTGTACCACCCATACACCAAATCACGGTGCCTGGACGATTGTTGGCGAGAGTCCGCGCAACACGCTCGAGCTGCGATCCTGGAACACCAGTCACACGCTCAGTTTCTTCAGGAGTCCACTTCGCGACTTCCTTCTGGATATCGCCCATACCCCAAACACGGGTGCGGATGAACTCTTTGTCTTCCCAACCGTTCTCGAAGATGTGCCACAAAATACCCCAGATCAATGCAACGTCTGAGCCTGGGCGCATCCGCACATACTCATCCGCGTGCGCTGCAGTCCGCGTGAAGCGCGGGTCGCAGACGATCATCGGTGCATTGTTTTGCTCTTTCGCCTTCAGGATGTGCTGCAGTGACACCGGGTGTGCTTCTGCAGGGTTACCACCAATCAGGAAAATCGCCTTAGATTTATGGATGTCGTTGTACGAGTTAGTCATCGCACCGTAGCCCCAAGTGTTTGCCACACCGGCTACCGTGGTTGAGTGACAGATACGTGCTTGGTGGTCGACGTTATTGGTTCCCCAATACGCTGCGAACTTCCGGAACAAGTATGCTTGCTCGTTGTTCGACTTCGCAGAACCCAACCAGTACACACTATCAGGACCGCTTTGCTCGCGAATCTCGAGCATCTTGTCGCCAATCTCGTTGATCGCTTGTTCCCACGAGATCCGCTGGTAGGTACCGTTGACCAGCTTCATTGGGTACTTCAAGCGACGCTCGCCATGACCTAGCTCACGAATCGCCGCACCCTTGGCGCAGTGTGCACCCAAGTTAAACGGTGAATCCCAGCCTGGCTCTTGACCAACCCAAACGCCGTCACGCACTTCTGCCTGGACCGTACAGCCCACAGAGCAATGCGTACACACCGTCTTTTTGATTTCAGTCTTTCCGTCACCAGACGCACCTGAAGCAGCTGCTTCAACGCTACGCGGTGTCATGGAGAATGCAGCTAGACCACCCACTGCCAGACCGGTTGAACGCAGAAACGTCCGACGATCTAGTTTATGAGAGGCTACATTCTTCAGTAAGGATGACACTCGGGAGCCTACTGCAACCCCATTCGTCTTTTTCCTTAACATAAATCCTCCTCAGGATTTTGAATGAGTATCCAGGGCCGATTGCAACCTGGGTCATTCGTTATTGTTTTTAGAACCGTGCTGTTTCGAGGTACTTTTTGTAGTGCTCGGTCTTACGCAGACCTTTTGACTCACGAACCTCAACTCCCTCACTTGCGACTGCTTGCGTCCCAGCAGCGGCAGCAACTGCTGCAGCTGGAATGCTTGCTGTGAGCAACTTTAGGAATCCACGGCGCCCTGCCTGTGTTGTTTTCTGTTCACTCATGAACATCTCCTTTTGTGCTTTACACACGTTTTGCCTGACGGCCTACTCGAAACGAAAAGCTTCGTTCTCTATGTCCATTAACGCCCGGCCTAGGGAGCCGACAGGTGCATACAAAACGGCGTTTTCCGCCTTCTCGAGATCGCTAAAACAATGCGCAGCCCAGGGGGCGATGTGCGCATTGAAAAATTCTTTTTGGATAGCAAGGGACGCAGGCTCACCAAATGCTCCCGTGATGAGACCGGCCATCATTTCGCACAGTGTGCCCAAATGATCCTCAGGCTCGACTACGCCTTCACTGCGCTTCAGGCCGAGGCGTCGCATGGTCGCGCGCAAATCGGCCAAGGGCTTTTCATGTAAGAAACCGGTGAGGTAGTAGCTCGCATACGGCAGGATATCGCCCCGACCGACACCAATAAAGATCACATTGTATTCACGCTCGACAGACCCCGCGTCGACCGAGCGCGCGACGCGCGCGAGTGCAGAGATCGCCGATCCGATGTCGCTCTCACCACCTTCGAGCTGGCTCAGCTTATTCAGCACATCTTGGGTAGGGATTTCTAGGAGTAAACTCGACAGCAACGCATACAAATCCGCCCGGGCTTGATCTTCCGGAGACAGCGGAGTGTAGGTTTCAACAGCGTTAGTTACGGTCATTTATTATCCCATCAGACTCGTCTGAATTCGTGCGCCGTTCCGTGGCAATCTTTATCCCGTGGTGAAAATACTACGCCAATTTTTGTACGAATCAACAGTTAGACACTGCGAAACTGCATTCGGCGGGGCTTATAGACCACCGCCTCGACTTCGTTCAACTCGTGATCGTCATCCACATCCGCTGCAGCCGGCCCTGAAATTGCCGGATGCGCATCGGCAGCAGGCGAATCAAGCTGGCCCAGTTCTTCAGAGTTTTCATCCTCAGATTCTATCGACAATGCGTCGCTGACAGCCTCATCGGTGACCGCTTCCAAAGCAGTTGCATCGGCCTCCTCGGCCAGCGATTCGAGCGCATCCAAAGCTTTTTGCGCATAACCTTTGCCAACCTCGTAGATGGTTTGAATATTTTCGACAGCCATCGCCGCATCGGTGAAGTCGTCGCAGTAATCATCTAACCCATCGACATTTGCAAGCACTGGGTTCGTGCGCCAGAACGCACGGAGCGCTCGCTGCCGAATATGTTCGGGTACGTTGGGCGCGAGATACCCCTCGGCGCGGTCACCGAGCGTGAGAGCCTCAGGCGCAGGCAACTCCAGAATCTCGAGGATCTCTTCGTCAGTTTTGCCTTCAAAGGGGTCTGGCTCGGCAGGCAGAACCTCAGCGGGCACTTTGGTGCTTTCCGCTTCCTCGGCAACACGTTGCTTCCGCTCAGACCACCGGGATAAAAATCCGCTTTCGTCACTCAATGCTTATTCCTCTTCCGGATCGAACCTGGCGCACGATACACGTCTGACGCCTTCGCGACCCGTGCGTCACCAATTCCATCCTCGGTCTGCTCGACGTCGACACGATCCCGCTTACGCTTTTTGAAGGTTTCTTCGACGTAATGTTGCTTCACAAACTCTGTCGCCCAGGAGCCGATGAGTGATGGCAGGGGCACGGCTTCAACAAGACTGAACCCACTATCAAGCGCATCCTGAGCCTCGTAGGCCGACAGGGTCACCTCACTCACCATCCAACCGCCGGGCGCCTCGCCTGTGGTGTCTTCATCCATGATCACAAAGGCTGAAGGTGGGTTCATTGATAAGGACACCCGATATGCCTCTGTCTCGGTCCGATACAGAACCAAATCCACCGTCGCCGCATGGTATTCAACAGCCCCACCTTCGCGACGCAATTCCACCCAATTGGCGACGGGAGCGCCGGGTAGAAGTGCGGTCGGCTTCCAAATTTCTTTCGCCCATCGCGTCACGCCCGGCACGCACGAAACCACCACGCCCACAGGCATGCTGATGGATCGCGCATTAAACAGATCCGATTGATCGATGGGGTGTTTTGCGTCTGCCACAGTTTTTCGTCTCCAAGGGCTTCTTTTTCTAGTCTTTGCCCACAGTTTGAGTAGTCTATTGCGACCTTTAAGAAAAAAAACAGCCCCAAAATGACAGAAACAAAGAAAACGCTCGTGCTGTGCACGTGCGATAAAACAATCCCATATCAATCCAAGGCCTTCGAAGGCCAAGGCTTCGACCAGGTATTAACCGTTGAACAGCTCTGCGGGTCAGACCTCGACGTGGCCATTCGTCAGCTAACAGAAACGCAAGATGTGGTGTTCGCCTGCGAGCAGCAACGTGCCATTTTCGAGCAACTGCAAGACGAACTAAACGAAGACGATGCACTCGGCGCCTCGCTAAGCCTCTTGGATCTGCGCGATCGGGCAGGCTGGTCAGCGCCAGACAGCGAGGTCAAGCGCATCACTGCAAAGCAACTGGCTCTGTTAAACGATGCCAAGCTTGAGCGCCCAGGCACCCCCAGCCGAGAGATTGTATCCACAGGGACCTGTTTGATTATTGGTGAAGACGCACGAGTCCTCCCGCTCGCTGAGCAGTTAGGCGATGAGCTTGCGGTGACTGTAGTCTTGCAAAAGGCCCCGTCGACGATCGTCCCCTCTGCGCGTTACGACCTTGCAGTGGGAACGATTCAGAGTGTCAGCGGCGGTCTTGGAGCCTTTGACGTGGTCTTTAATGGTTACGCGCCCCTAATTGCATCAGGTCGCGGCGCGACGCGCTTTGCAGAGGCGAAAGACGGTGCTGAATCGCAATGCGATGTGGTTATCGATCTGGTCTCAAAAGATTCGCTGTTAGCCGCCGAATCCACCCGTGAGGGGTATTTGCGCGCATACCAACCATCTGCGCTGGATTTGACAACGATCGGAATCCGCGCAAAGGGTTTAGTTGGAACCTTCGAAAAACCGATGTATGTGCGTTACGAGGGTGCGATCTGCGCACACTCGCGCTCGCAGAAAACGGGGTGCACACGATGCATCGACACCTGTGGTGCAAAGGCCATCCGATCCAATGGTGACGGCGTCTACGTCGATCCAGACATGTGCGGTGGATGCGGTGGATGCGCATCGGTATGCCCAACAGGCGCCATTTTGTATGACGACCCTCCATTCGAGTTCCTTGTCCAGCGCCTGAAAACACTCATCGGCACGTACAAAACGGAAGTTGCAGAATCCCCACGTGTATTGTTTATCGACCGGTCCTTTGGGCGCGGATTGATCAGTGAAGCCGCTCGCTTCTCGAAAGGACTGCCCGCGGACGTCATTCCGTATGAAGTCGACAACGTCGAACTGATTGGGCATGCGGAACTTTTGGCTGCGCTTGGCGCCGGGGCGAGCGAAGCGCTCATTCTCAAATCACCGCGCACAGCAAAGACCGCCATCCTGAATCAACACGGACTGACCACTCGCCTGTTGGACGGTACAACCGTTGATGCCAACCGGGTGCGCATTATCGAAGCAGATTCCGTTGAAACTCTCGAGACGGCGTTGTATGCCGCATCGCTTCCTGAGTTGAAAGCAGAGAAAATCGCATTACTCGGCGGCCGTCGAGAGGTCACCAAGCAGGTCCTCAGCACATTCACGGGGCACGATGGCGAGAGCGCACTCTCAATTGCACTGTCTCCTGGTGATCCGTACGGCACCATCGAAGTCGACCCCGACAAATGCACGCTCTGCCTCGCCTGCGTTTCGCAATGCCCAACGGGCGCACTGAACGACCGCTCAGACCGCCCTGAGATCAATATTGTTGAAAACGCATGCGTGCAATGTGGGCTCTGCGCGAATACCTGCCCAGAACAGGCCATCACGTTGAAGCCGCAATTCAGCCTTGGTAAACAGGTTTTAGTGCAACAACCGTTGCACGGCGAGGATCCTTTTGAGTGCATCGAGTGTGGGCGCCCGTTTGGGGTCAAATCCACCATCGAGCGCATCATTGAGAAACTCGAAGGGAAACATTGGATGTACACAAATTCCGACAACACGCGGCTCGTGAAAATGTGTGATGACTGCAGGGTCAACGCGCAATATCACGACGAAAACGCGCCATTTCGAGGTGCCGACCGACCACGGGTGCGGACAACCGATGACTATCTGGACAGCTAAGGATTCATTTGGATGGGCCGCCCCAGATCAAGCGGCTCAAGCGTATGTACAAATGCCACGATGTCGTTGATGTCTGTCATAGTCAGCTCGATGGGTGCAATGGTGATCAGGCTCTCGTCTTTCTCAATCCCAGAGCCCTGGACGATGATCAACGCTTTATGCGGACTGACAGTGAAGAAACTCGAGAAGCGCAAAAACCAATCATCAAAGCCGCGCATGGCATGGAACGAGGGTGAGCTGTCCATGCCTGAGTATTTGGCGGCACGATCGA
Source organism: uncultured Pseudomonadales bacterium (assembly GCA_964628665.1). Taxonomy (GTDB): domain Bacteria; phylum Pseudomonadota; class Gammaproteobacteria; order Pseudomonadales; family Litorivicinaceae; genus HIMB30. The sequence goes on from CAZVNX010000006.1 coordinate 13,005, forward strand.
CCTTATGGCAACGGCTACAATGAGTCAGGGACAGCGACTCTCCGGCGGTGGCGTCGCCGATAATGACGACTTCGATTGGCGCCTCGACAACCAAATCAACGGGTTCGGCGATGGCTTGTCCATTTTCCCGGTAATCCGAAATAGTCGCGCGACCTGCCTCGCTCTGCAGCCAGTCACGGAAACGCACGAATGCGGGATCAGACTGCAACCAACGCGCGGCATGCAGGTGTCCGACCGTGCCATCTCGCAATTGAAAGATCGGCACGCCAAATTCACCCACGTCAGAACGGAATTGCAAATCACCATCCACCGGAATGCGATCAAATCGGATCTGAGTCTTCAAGGCGAATCGCGGCAACACATAATCGATCAAACCGCTCGGCATATCCGCAGCGATCGAGAGACTGGCCGCTTGCAGAGGCAAGGTCCACGAACAAAGTGCCACCAGCAAGACTCGGCGCACGTAGTGCATTGTTTTTATCATAATCGACATCACCTTGAGGTGAATATGTACTGTCTACAGGTATCATGACACAGGAGAACACCATGAGCGAAGACCAGTTTAATTTATCGATGCGTAAATTCCTCAAATCTGTCGGAGTCACTTCGCAACAGAAAATCGAAGATGCAGTGCGTAATTTGCCAGCCGATTTCAGTGGTAAGACGGTCTCCGTGACCGTGACCCTTGAGTCAGCAGACATCAATCTGACTCACCAAGTCACCGGTGAAATCGAACTTCCTTGATACAGGACACGGATGTGAAAGAACCTCAATTCAAAGATGCAGGCCTAATCGCCACCGATGGTGGCGGCAGCGCAGCACCGAAAAAACAAGCGCAGCAACCCATCCAGGTCGAGGGCGTGAAGCACATTGTCGCCATCGCATCCGGTAAGGGCGGTGTTGGTAAATCAACTGTATCCTCGAACCTTGCCGTGGCCATGGCGATGCGCGGCCTCAAAGTGGGACTCTTGGATGCCGACGTCTACGGACCAAGTCAGCCACGTATGCTAGGCGTCAGTGGGCGACCATCGAGCCCAGACGGTCAAACGATCCTGCCGCTTCGAAACCATGGGGTGACACTCATGTCACTTGGCCTGATGATGCCCGAAGATGAGGCCTTGATCTGGCGTGGCCCAATGCTCATGGGCGCGCTTCAGCAAATGCTGTCGCAAGTCCAGTGGGGACAACTAGACGTTTTGTTTGTCGACTTACCGCCAGGAACCGGCGACGTGCAGATGACCTTGAGCCAAAAAGTGTCTGTCACCGGTGCCATTATTGTGTCGACCCCACAAGACATCGCCTTACTCGACGCACGAAAAGGGATCGACATGTTCAATCGCATGCAGGTACCGCTCATCGGTCTGATCGAGAACATGGCGTCTTTTGTGTGTGACGGATGCCAGAAGGTTCACCATCCATTTGGTCATGGTGGCGCAAAGGCGGAGGCGGCCAAGCAAAACATGCCTTTCCTTGGCGAGATTCCACTGGATCTGGATATCCGCATCGCGTCCGATGGCGGAGTGCCGATGGTGGTTTCAAAGCCGGACAGTCACCAGGCACAGGCGTTTTTAAAAATCGCCGATGACATCATTGCTACTGGAGTATTGAAGTGATGATGGGTGAATTGATTACCGATCCAACCTTTCCGCCACTCCTGCGCGGTGAGAAGGTCGCGGCCACTGTCGATCCGTTTCTCAAAGCGTTGTCAGCAGCCGAGCTTGGCGTAGATCCAGGAACGGTTTTCTATTCGGAGAAAAATGAAACACTGCAAGCCGCCATTGTCCTGGCACCTGAGCAGACACTGATCAACAGCCTTGGCGTTTGCCATGCGCTCATGTTGTCCGTATCGGATAGCCTCGGCGCTTTAGGCCCTGCGGAATTGGCAGTTCACTTCACCTGGCCATTTGGCTTTAAGGTGAATGGAGCGCGTTGCGGTCACGTCAAGTGTGCCGCCTCGACACAGGACCCAGAGGCCACACCCGATTGGCTCGTGGTGGGAGTCGAAATTCCATTTATGCGACCCGCTCACGTTGAACCTGGCAATCATCCAGACCAAACCTGGCTGTACGAAGAGGGCTGTGTTGAGCTTACCGTCCCTCAGGTCATTGAAAGTTGGTCGCGGCATTGTTTGGTGTGGTTAAACACCTTCCAAGACGAGGGTTATGTGCGAATCCAAGACCACTGGCGCGCAAAATGTGACACGCTCGGCGAGCACGTCACCTATCCAGAAGCCGGTCTTTTTGTGGGGACCAATGAACAGGGCGCGATGCTTCTTCGCCAAGATGGCATCACGCAGATCCAGTGCCTAACGAAGCAGATGACACGATGATGAAACTCGCACGCACCATACGGCTCGATGAATCCGACGACAATGTGTTCCATACAGCAGCTAATGCTGGAGAGTGGGCGATCTCAGGAGGGTTTGCCTTTTCGAACATCAGTGAGGATGAGTTGGTTGGAAAAACGCGCCAAGAATTTGCCAACGGCTGGCTGTCCCTCGATAGCTTTGGCAGGGCCACATTCGCCGCGGTCACCTCAATCACCGAATCTGAGTTACAACAACTGACTGAACGGCTGGCAGAACACTTTGTCACCCATTATGGAGCCCCTGATGTCAACGCGGCCCGACCGGTCGCATTGGAAGAGATCGAGCAAATGCGTTCGATGTGTGAAGACCATGAAGACAACACCATCGTCATGATTTCACGCAGTCTCACAGAGACCGGCGTGCACGAGTCGTATCGCTTCACAACACCGCAAGGCGCGTCACTCGACGCCTTCGCCGTTCACGGATCGGTCGATTGAGACGGCCTTAAGAATTCGGCGTATGGAATGTATCGAACCGGTGAACCCGGTTCGATGATCTCTTCATCAAAACCGATTTCGACCAGACCATCAGCCCAACTTAGGCTTGAGATCCGACCCGAGCCTTCAGAAGGAAAAACGTCGACCCGTCCCTCTGCGTCGATTCGCGCACGCAGATATTCAGACCGACCACGGCGTTTTTTCTTGTGGAAGGCGGCAGCTAACACCATGCCTTTTGGCTGACGCCAATGCCCACCCGCCAGCACTTCCATCGCAGGGCGACCGAACACCAAGGTACAGACCCAAGCTGCGACAGGATTGCCTGGCAAGCCAATCAGCGGGGTTCCGTGCCACATACCAAGCGCAAGCGGGCGACCCGGTTTCAAGGCAATCCGCCAACTGGTGAGCTCGCCCTCGGCTTTCAAAATCGCAGAGACATGATCCTCATCGCCGGCTGAGGCGCCCCCGGAGGTCAAAATTAGGTCACACTCCGCTGCACCACGATTGAGTGCGTCACGCACCACATCACGATGGTCTTCAACCAAGCCAAGATCCACCGCATCAAACCCAAGATCACGAATCATGGCCAGTAGCATCAAACGATTGGCATCATAGATTTGCCAATCACGCGCTTCCTCACCCGGCTCTTTGATCTCGTCTCCGGTGGACAACACACCCACGCGTAACCTTGGAAAGACAGACACGTCAGCGATACCGGCGGAAGCCAACAGTGACAAGTCAGTGGCTGACAGTCGTCGGCCCGAGCGAAAAACAGGCGCGTTGAGAGTGACATCCTCACCAGCTTCCCGCGTATTCGCGAAGGCCTTAAGCGGACCATGGAACCCAATCCGATCCGGTTCAACCGTACAATCTTCCTCTAACACGACAGTATCGACCCCGGGCGGCAAAACGGCCCCCGTGAGAATTCGTACCGCCTGACCCGGTAACACCTCACCATCAAAGGGTACGCCGGCGGCAGCACGGCCGGAAACCAGCGGTAGAATATGTAGGCCTTCGGTCAAAGGGCCCTTGAAGCCGTATCCATCAACAGCTGAGTTTGTAGAGGGTGGATTGGCTCGCGAGGCGAACACCTCAGTGCTTAAAATTCGATCACAGGCGTTCATCACTGAGATCACCTCAGGTGTTCCAACGACTGGTCCGAGCGCAGCCTTTAAACGTGCCATGGCATCCTCGACAGGCGTCCAGTCGACACCCGGCGGCAGTGCAAAACAGTCGTTCTTTAACGGTGGTGCTTTCATTTCTGGCATGACACGGTTTCCCAAATAAAATCAGCAATTTCAGATACGGCATCCAACGAGAATAAGGGCCGGCCCAGACTCTCTATCTGGCAGTCACTGGCAATTGCACGGACTTGCAGATCCTCATGTGCCCACAGGCGACGACCGCTTTCCTGACGATGCACTTCGATCTTATCCATTTCGACTTGCTTATACCCCTCAACTAAAATCAGGTCACAGGGACGCATCATCATAAGGAGTTCGGAAAAGCGTGGCTCTGGCGACGCACGATACTCGCGCATTAAGGCCAAACGTGATCCACCAACGAGCATGACCTCGTTGGCGCCAGCAACTCGGTGGCGAAAGCTATCGGTGGAAGGCTGATCAATATCCACATTATGGTGCGTGTGCTTGATGGATGAGACCGACAATCCGCGCGAAGTAAACTCTGCGATCAACCGCTCGGTCAGGGTCGTCTTACCACAATTTTTCCAACCAACAATGCCAAATACAGCTTGTTTCATTCGACTCTCATGGCCTCGGCGAGCTTCAGCTCGTCGGGTGTATTTACATTAAAAAATGGATCAGGCGCATCTGCTGGACGCTCGAATCGAACTTCGATTCCGCCCACTGAATCGGTCCAGCGGACAATCTTCCGGATGCCTTCATCCAGCGCATCGGACAATGCATCACGTAAGGATACGTGCCACAAACCAAATGTCGGATGTCGCATGTAGGCATCACATTCTCGGTCATAGCTTGCTGCAAGTGCGACTGGCGCCGCGGCCTGTGCAGCAGTTCGATGCAGTGTTGCAACCAAGTCACTTGGGAAAAATGGCGTATCCGCTGCCACCGAGGCGACCCACTCGTATCCTGATGCTTGAGCAAATTCCATGGCTGCAAGTACGCCAGCCAATGGCCCTAGAAAACCGTCTTTAGAGTCCGCGATGACAGGCAGGTCAAAGTCACTAAACCGCGTGGGATCACCATTCGCATTCAATGCCATCGCCTGCACTTGCGGCTCAAGCCGCTCGATCACACCCGACAAAATAGATCGACCATGCAGTTCCAATAATCCCTTGTCACCGCCTCCCATACGCGTCGCCAATCCACCCGCGAGAATCACACCCAGTATTTCAGACATCGGCAGCACTCTTCCGACGGTGCTTTTTGTCTTCCTCTGGAACCGTCTCAGGATCCGCATCAAAGCAAAGGCGCTCCGCCCCACTGAGACACACAAATTTCCGTCCGCGCATGCGTCCAATCAAGGTCAAACCAACTTGGCGAGCAATATCTACGCCCCAGGCGGTAAACCCAGATCGACTGACCAACACCGGAATCCGCATGAGGGCCGTTTTAATCACCATCTCAGACGTCAGTCTGCCAGTGGTGTAGAGCATCTTATTGTCCGGTGTGATCTGGTTGAGATGCATCCATCCTGAAATCTTGTCGACCGCGTTATGCCGCCCCACGTCTTCCATATAGACCAACGGGGTGTCGCCTTCGCACAACACCGTGCCATGGATGGCGCCGGTTTCGAGATACAGGCTCGGTGTTCGATTAATCAGATGTGACAGGGTGTAAATCCATGAGGTCTTGACCGGCTCCTGTGACAAAGACACCTGATCAATGCCTTCCATCATATCGCCAAACACAGTCCCGACCGCGCAGCCAGATGTTCGCGTCTTTTTTTTCAGCTTCTCTTCGTAATTCGATGCTGTTTCAGTTCGCACGACAACCACGTCAAGTTCTTCATCAAACTCAACCTCAGTGATCACGTCGTGATCCTTCAGCATGCCTTGGTTTTTTAAAAAGCCCACCGCGAGATACTCGGGATAATCTCCGATCGTCATGGCTGTGACGATTTCTTGTGCATTCAGGTAGATCGTTAACGGGCGCTCTTCAATCACCGCAGTGCTGACAGACTGACCATATTGGTCGATACCCGCGATGGCGCGGGACAGTTTCGGATCGTTTGGATCGGGTTGGATCACATAGCTGGCAATGTGGTCGAGTGTGGCCATGGGGGACTCATTATTGGTGTATTGCCAAAGATTGGGGTTTATTCTTGCCGACTTCAAGCCAAATTGGCGATCCATCGAGACAAACATGACACCACGCACCGATCGACTGACGATCGCAAACCTGTATGCCCTTCTGAGTGCCGTCAATGCATCGGCAGCTCCGATCGTGATCTCGCTCGGCGGCCTGGCGGGCGCGTACTTACTGCCGGAGCAGAAATCCTTGGCAACGCTTCCAGTCAGTGGCTTCAATATAGGGGTCGCCCTTCTGGCCGCACCGGCTTCCCTGCTGATGTTCCGAATCGGCCGCAAATATGGCTTCATGGTGGGGGCCGTGCTCGGTTTTGCTGGCATTGCGCTAGCCAGCTGGGCGCTAGCTCTTCACAACTTCATCTTATTTTGCCTCGCGCTATTGCTGGCGGGTGGCGCGAACAGCTTTGTGCAGCAATATCGATTCGCTGCCTCAGATTACGTGGATGCACCGCTGAAGGCGAAAGCCATCTCACGGGTGCTGATCGGTGGGATTGCAGCGGCAGTAATCGGGCCACAGATTGTCATGCACTTTCGCGACATCCTCTATCCGATCCCATTTGCAGGCGCATTTTTGGTCGGGAGCGGCCTCTTTCTCGTCGCCCTATTCATCATGCAATGGTTACCGGATCAACCGGCGGAACATCACACCCATGACAGCAGTCTCGGGCGTTCACGCGGTGAGATTGCCAAACAGCCCAAGTTCATCGTTGCCGTCCTGTGCGGCACTGCAAGTTATGCGCTCATGGCCTTTGTGATGACCGCAGCGCCCCTGGCGATGGTGGGTTGTGGATTTGATGTATCCGATGCTGCCCTCGGCATCCAGTGGCACGTGATGGCCATGTTCGTCCCAAGCCTATTTACTGGGAACTTAATCGCGCGATTTGGACACACCACAATTATCGCCTCAGGGCTGATCTTACTGATGATCTGTGCGCTCATTGCATTACACGGACTGACACTCAGCCACTTTTACGTTGCCCTGATTTTGTTGGGCATCGGTTGGAACTTTGGGTTTATCGGCTCAACTGCGTTGCTGACAGAAACCTACACGGCCGACGAGAAACACAAGGCACAGGGCCTCAACGACAGTATTTTGTTTGGCTGTGTGGCACTTGGAAGTCTCAGTTCAGGCCTCGCATATCATGTCATCGGATGGGAGTTGATGAACTGGCTTGTCATCCCTGTCGGTCTCGCGTGTCTCGGTGCATTGGTATGGCTTCGACTGCGGACCAGGGAGGCGGTCCTCGCGCATTGATGACACGCATGATGCGAAGATCGTGCAAACGTCCTAGGATGGCAGAATGAAACGGCATACGATCATCACACAGCTATGGCTGGTTCTGCTTCTTGGCAGCGTCGGCGGAGCCTCGCTGATTCCTCAGGGCTACATGCCAGGCCTGAACCCGGCGGGGCAATTAGCCCTGATATTGTGCTCTGGCGAGGTGATTGACTCCGAAGACACTCCCTTGGCAGCAGAGACCAGTGTGTGTTGGTTTTCGGCACTGCAACTCACCGCCATTCTGCCACCCTCACTATTTACACTGGGATCAGCGGTTGCCCTCTTCCACCCACTGACGGGTCTTGTGCCATCCAACAGCGATCGCACGCCTTCCTACTTCGCACGCGCACCACCCGCACTCTCCTGACGCCATTTGTATTATTTTTAATCAGGAGATTTATGATGAAACAGCTATTTATCGCCGCATTACTCTGCATCACGACACCGACCACCTTTGCAATGAGCCATGGTGGTAAAAACCATCAAGGACACATGCAGTCCATGCCCATCCAGTCGAGCTTCGAAAGCCAATCGCAAGACGGCTTCACCTTTGAGAAGTTCGCTGCCCGTGCGCGCATCGGCATGGCGCCCAACTCAGGAATTTATGGGCAGATCGCAATCGAAAATGGCAATGACACCCTAGTTGCTGCACGAACGTCTGTTGCGACACGCGTCGAGCTACACGAACACATCCATGACAATGGCGTCATGCGCATGCGAGAGGTTGAGGGCGGTCTATCCATCCAAGCAGAACAACCACTGGAGATGAAACCAGGCGGGTATCACATCATGTTGATCGGCCTCACGGGCCCTCTCGATGATGGGACGACAGTGGACTTGGAACTCGAGTTTGCCTCCGGGAAAGTGATCACGCTTCAGGTACCTGTCGTGAGCGTGACAAAAATGCCGCATTGACACGGTAGACGATCTCGACAAAACTCCGCCGTTATATTCCCTACGATATAACGGCGATTTCCTCGAATGCTTCGACTGTTTGTTTGCTTGATTATGTTCTTCGTCAGCGGCCACGCCCTGGCTGCGACGCAAATCAACGTCTTTGCAGCCGCAAGCTTACGTGATGCACTGACTGACGCTGTTAACGCGTTTAAAGACCGTACACCAAGCGCCGATGTCCGCATGTCGTTTGCTGGATCCTCCGTACTTGCACGGCAGATTGTCGCAGGCGCACCGGCGGACCTGTTTATTTCCGCCAACGTCACGTGGATGGATCACATTGAAGCGCACGATCGTGTTCTGGAAGGATCTCGGAAGACACTTGTGCGCAATGAACTGGTGCTCATTTCGAAAGAGCCAGGCCCGCCGATCACTCTCACTCCAGAGACAGACTTTCAGGCACTCCTCGGTTCAAACCGACTTGCAATTGCACTTGTTGATGCCGTGCCCGCAGGGATGTATGCCAAGGCAGCATTAACCGACCTCGGACAGTGGGACGTCGTGGCGCCGTCCCTTGCGCAAACCGATAACGTCCGCATGGCGCTGAAGCTTGTAGCGCTCGGTGAGGCGCCTTTTGGCATCGTCTATGCCACAGACGCACAGGCGGAGCCCGGTGTTCACGTACGCGGGTCGTTTCCGTACGGAAGTCATCCACAAATTGAATACCCCTCTGCGCTATTGCGGACGGATCGAGACCAAGCAACACAAGCGCTTGCCGAAGGCTTGCATCAATTTCTGTACTCTAACGAAGCACAGGCTGTGTTTCGTCACCATCGCTTTCGGACAGACCGCTGATGTTTGATTGGCTTTCACCCGAAGAAACGGAAGCGGTCCTCCTCTCACTGCGAGTTGCGGCCTGGGCCACTGTTGTCAGCCTGCCATTGGGGATTTGGATCGCATGGGTCTTGGCCCGGAAGGAATTCTGGGGAAAACAGCTTCTCAATGGCCTTGTGCATTTACCTTTGATTTTACCGCCTGTCGTCACCGGGTATGTGTTACTCACACTGTTTGGAACTCAGGGGCCCATCGGGGGATTTCTCAAACAATTTGGAATCGTCTTCGCATTCTCATGGACTGGGGCGGTGTTAGCCGCCGCAGTCATGGCCTTTCCATTGATGGTCCGCGCCATTCGCCTGTCGATTGAAAGCGCAGATTATCGACTTGAGGAGGCGGCCCGCACCCTCGGCGCCAGCCCAATGCAGCGATTTTTTGTGATCACGTTACCGCTCGCGATGCCGGGTATCGTCACCGGGTCGATTTTGGCATTTGCAAAAGCACTGGGGGAATTTGGTGCCACCATTACATTCGTCTCCAATATCCCAGGCGAAACGCGCACCGTGCCATCGGCAATTTATTCAGTGATGCAGGTGCCCGGCGGCGAAGACTCAGCGATGCGCTTGGTCATTCTCGCGATCATGCTCTCAATGGCGGCGCTCATTCTTTCCGAATGGCTGTCGCGGCGGGTCGCACGCGTGGTGGCGGGATCATGACGCTCAAAGTAGACCTCTCGCATCAATTTCCAGACTTTACCTTGCGCGCCTGCTTCGACGCACCGCCTGGCCTGACCGCGATCTGCGGTCCATCGGGTGCGGGCAAAACCACCTTGATCAACGCCCTGGCTGGGACCATCACGCCAACAACGGGACATCTTGAGATCAATCATCGCGTGCTGTTCTCAAGCCGCGATCAGGTCAATGTGCCCACCGAACGTCGGCGGGTCGGGTACATCTATCAAGATGCACGCCTGTTCCCCCATCTCACTGTGATGCAAAACCTAAAAGTCGGTCGATGGTTCCAAAAGCTCCCAGCAGATCCAGCGACCTTGTCGCAAATCATTTCGCTACTGGGCTTAGAGCATCTACTCGAACGACGCCCTGCCAAACTTTCTGGTGGAGAACGCCAGCGTGTTGCCATTGGTCGGGCGTTACTGTCGAAACCGGAGTACATCTTGGCCGATGAGCCACTGTCATCACTCGATCTCGCCCGCAAACTCGAAATCATTCCGTACTTTGAGCGGATTCGCGATGACATGGAAATTCCGATTGTGTATGTCTCTCACCACAGTGAAGAGGTGGAGCGCCTGGCAACGACGAAACTGACGCTTAATGGCGGCCAGCTCACAACCCAGAATTAAGGATCAGATTCTGAGGTCGGCATGTACATGACATACCGGTTGGCCATGTACTGGGTTTGTAGCGTCTGATTGCGCTCAATCCGAACCAGCAAAAACAAGAGTGCACTGAGTGCAAAGATCACCAAAGACACCAGTGTGAGCACCGCATTGCGTTGCATCCGTTGATCCGACAAGGCGACCGATAACTGGTAATCCATCAGTGCTTTTTCTCGCTGATCAGAACCACGCGCCATGGCGTATGCACGATCAACCACCTGGTCCGCAAACCAGTTCACATGCAATAAGGGATAGTCGGTCAGGAACCGATCGACACGTTCGCGCGCCTGACCAGCCACCTGCGCCTGCGTCGGGAAGAACACCGGTTGCATCGATGCTTCCATTACATGGTCAAAGAACAGGGTCGCAAACGACAGGTTTGGTAAATCAGGTTGCATCCGCAAGCGTTGATGCGTGTGCGCAATCAGTTGTGATACCTGCTGACGACGTTGGTCATTTTTTTCAACGCCACGGGCGGCAATCAAGCTTTCGAGCAAGGCCGCACCTGCTTGAATGGCGCGAGACTCTTTGTCGGTAAAGTCGGCAGCAAGAACGGAGGTGACCTCCGCCTCTGGCACCATGACCTGAGGCCATAATACGGAGCCTTGCAGGAGCCGCTCAGCGAACTGACCAAACTCCTGTACGGATGGGGTTTCGAACTGCCCGATCACATTGGGTTGGGTAGGTGCAGCCGGCTGGTCAACTGCGACCACCTGATAGGCGAAATACCCAGTACCACCCAGGCCAGCCAGCGCAAGGATACTAAAACAAATCAAAAATACGCCACGAAAGACGTCGGCAAAGCGATGAAACAGCGCCTCCGGAGAAATCAATTTTCTGATCACGTTATCCCGAGGCATGTAACCCGTTCCTACGCAGTCGTCTTGGCGCGCGACGCAGTGGCGGTTGTCGAAGCCGCAGCCGCTGCTCCAGTTGCCTCCATCGCGGCATCACCAAAGGCGAGCGCCTTGTCGTCACTGCGTGACTTCTTACCACTCAAAACTGTGATGTCGAGCTCTGACTCTGAAAAATGGCACATGCCGTTCAGCCGTGCTCCACGCGAGACAGACAACGACTGATAATTGATATCACCTTCGATGATTGCAGACTCTTCAAGGATTAATTCGCTCGCGGTAATTGAGCCTTCAACCCGCCCTGAGACCTTTACCTCACGACCAAACACACGGCCTTTGACGATCCCGCTTGAGCCAATCGTCAGATGGACTGTCTGTACATCACCCTCGACGGTTCCGTCGATATGGATATTTCCCTCACTGACGAGGTTACCCGACACCACCAAGTTGGGGGCGAGTACGGCAAAAGTTTCATTTGGCGACTTCATCGTTTGGCTCCTTGCCTCACTGCGCGTCTGCGACTGTGAGCTCTTGTTCTTTGAAAACATAACGTCCTGCCTCAATAAATTCGTAAGGATCCACTGCCTTGTCTTGGATCCGGATTTCATAATGCACATGCGGGCCTGTTGATCGGCCAGTACTTCCCACAGACCCGACGACATCGCGATAGGAAACACGCTGCCCTTTCTTCACATTGACAGACTTCAGGTGTCCATACAGCGTTTGAATTCCACACCCATGATCAATCACAACCAAGCGACCATAGCCGCCTTTGTTTCCTGCGTGACGCACGACACCTGGTGCCGTCGCACGGACCTTGGTTCCCGGCCAGGCGCCGAGATCAACCCCTTCGTGCCAACTCGGCCGGTTGGTGAACGGATCTTTTCGATCCCCATAACGGCTCGTTAAATTGTAGTAGTCAACCGGCGCGATTAACGGCGTGCACTCTAATAACTTCTGCACCTGCTGCCAGTCTTCACTCAAACGCATCAATTGCGACGCACGCTCATCGAATTGCTGAAACACATGATCGCCAGACGGCGTGAGACTCGCCGGACCACCTGCGCCAAAGCCCGGTGAAAACCCAGCAATCTCAGGGGATGCCAAGGGTGTCCGCTCGATGGTTGCGTAACTGCGGATCAGCGTCTCAGTCAAGGCGTTATGGAGCACTTCCATCGACTCCGACTGCTTCCGGTACGCATCGGTCAGCTCGCCGGCCACGTTTGCAAACCAAGGCCGTACGTCGGTCAACGAGTCAGGCGGCGCATGCCCGGAAATCTTCGCCACCGACTTAGATAAATTCATGATCAGCTCAGACAAATCTCGATTTTCACCATCGACTGCGTCAATCCGTCCCGCCAATGCATCTGAAAACCACGCAACAAATGCGGCGCGATCCGTCGGCCCTTGTTGGGCCACAGAGGCTTCGGTGACACGCTGGATTTGATCCATTTGCGCCATTAAGCGCTGGTTCTTGGCGACCTCAGCCTGAAATTTCTGACGCAACTCATAGGCGTTTTTCTGATCCGACTCCAGTTGCGTGATGAAAGCCGCATTTTTTTCAACGGTATCTTCGAGTTCGGACCGCACATCAACCAAATTCGTGTGATTCACCGAGAACCCAATGGACGCAACCGCAGTCCAGACCACCATCACAACCAACGCGATCGCAAGGCTAAGTTGATGCCAAGTCTTCAACACCACATAGGTGGTATCCGAACCCGAGCGCACAATTAAGGACCGTTCGGGGAAGTAGCGGATCACTCTGTCAAGCATGTTCGATTGCATGCAGCCCTCAAAATATCTCGGGTCCCGTGTCTAGTGAACACCCTTGAATTGCTTCGAAATGTTCACCTCAGCGTTGCATTGTTGGCCAGAAATCATGACGATTCAACCATCGAATGGGCTAAGGCAACAGATCCCTGATTCCCCGACTCATCGAGCCCCTTGTGGCGCGGCCGATAAAGGTAAAATTTTCAAATCCAACCGCGGCATCTGCGCGCATCAACGCGGAACGCGCAACTCCCTGCCAAGCGTAATAGTGTCGCACAGGTCCGCGCTCAATCGAGCGGATCAGCTGCTCATGATGCAAATCCAGCACAACTTGGGAATGGCGCCACGACCCCCTGGACCGCTCAACAAATCTGACCGACATGAGCGCGCACCCGCGCTCTGCCATCGATTGCAATGCCTGCACTTGTTGGCTTCGCGTCAATGTCTCTACACGGTAAAAATCCCGCTGGCAGACCGATGCTACAGCTGTCGACGCGGCGAAGAGCAACGGCAATGCCCACAGCACACGCGTCGCCCATGCAAAGATTTGGTGATTCATGGTAAATCTATCGGTCGAACGGTCGATTACTTAACCGGAACAATCAAATGGGGTGTGAATGAAACAACGAATCGCGGGTGTCCTCTTAGGCCTTTGCTTGATCGCAAGTCCCAAGACCTGGGCCTACTCAGGAGAACTCTGGCTGACACAGGCCAACAAACCGTTCGGCGAGCCGGCCAGTATGCTCGCGCATGGGTTTTTAGCCGGCGTGGTTCACAGCTGGAATGATCGCAGAGACAGTAACTTTCCAAAGCTCTGCTTCAATGCGCCGCCTGAGGAGTTACAGATTCGTAATCTTATGGGGATCGTTAAGGACTACATCAGTGCGGAAAACCCTGATCTGCAGGCGCCCGCGCAAGGAATTATCCGCGTCGCCATGATGGCACGCTTCCCCTGCCGTTAGAGTTGTTTGTCTGACAACACCATTTCGCGCTGATACTCTTGGTAAGCTCGTAATATCGGCGCGGGAATCTTCGCGCACACGAGTGTGTTCTCGCCCATCGTAAATGCGAGCGTTCTTCGATCGAGGGTGCCAAAATCGAATCCGAATCGGTCCACCCAACGGTATTCATCCACTGTCGTCTCCGCCACAACGGCCACCGGATAGGTCACGGCTTCGAGCGCATCAGTGCGCCATAAAGTCAGTTCCATATCGGGATGACTCACTTGGATCACATACTGATGCTCAGGTGGCCCGAGGAGTTCTGTTGGCGCTGCATTTGCTGCGCATTCAAGCGCATTAAAATCATCGCGTGCATCGGCTTCAAAGAGGTGTGCCCAAACGGCTTTTTGATCATTGAGGTGCATCACAAATGCCACTGCATTCTGAGTCCCGACAATCGATTCGGCATCCATCTCAGAGAAAAAGCGTATCAGCGTTTGTTGCGTGTCGGCACCCAAAAAGCCTGCGTTCCTCAGGCCATCGGATACAACCTTGGATTCACCACCTACGCGAACGACGTCATATGCGCGATTCAATTGACGCAGAAAAACCTCTGGTTTCTGTAGCGCGATCTGCGTCAGATACTGAGCTTCACTCGGCGTTTCAATGGCCGCCAATTGCTCCAAGACTAGAGTGCGCTCATCGTCCGATAAAAAACTAAGGTTTTCACGATACAGACTGTCCGCGCCGACCCAACTCGACCACGCCAGACAAGACACTAATGCAACGACTCGTTTCATTCGCGCACCATACCGAACCCTCGCAAACTTCGCATCCATTGATCAGTCCGCGAGCTCCGAGAGCCGCTCTGCAACACCCGGATTCAATGCAAACGTACGGGGTTTTTCGTGCGCTTGTATAACAGACAGCACGGCCTGTAGCGCAGCGACACGACCGGCCTTTTTGTCATTGGCGTCGATCATCACCCAGGGTGCGACCGCGCAGCAATCGATCATCCGGTGCACGGCCTGATCATAGGCGTCCCAGAGTGCGTGACTGTCCAAATCTGCCACCGTCAGCTTCCAGCGTTTGTCTGGCCGCTCTGCGCGACGATGAAGCCGCTTTCTTTGAGTGTCTTTGGAAATATTCAGAAACAGCTTTACCACCTGAAACCCATTGGCTTGAAGCATCGACTCGAACTGATTGATTTCAGTAACGCTCGCATCGTATTGCGCAGATGACAGACCGTGCTCGACCGTCTCAACAAGCAACCGGCCATACCAAGACCGATCAAAGATCGCGATTTGTCCGGGCATCGGAAGGCGCTGCCAAAACCGCCACAAGAATGGCTGGGCAGCTTCTTCACTCGACGGTGGGCCTATCGGATACACGCGAAAACCTCGTGGATCCCAGGCGTAGGAGAGCTCTCGAATGACTCCACCTTTCCCTGCAGCATCAAATCCCTCAATCACGATGATCACCTTCAACTGCTGTCGAAACAGCGCGATTTGCGCCACGCGGAGTGCGTCATGAAGGGTGTTCAGTGTTTCTCGATAGTCTGCTTCAACCATCGTCAGATCATCGCATGGCCGAGGCGGGAAACACCACCAGATGCTCAACATCCAACGTGACCCCGATTTTTTCTCCGATCGCGTGGTTGTGATGAGACGGTGCAAAGCAGCCCAGCACAACCCCATTGTCCAATCGAACCTCATACAAATGGTGCGCGCCACGAAAATGCTTGCCCACCAATGTCGCGTGATGATCAGAATCGTCGTCATGAACCAAATCATCGGGCCGTAAAAACACTTTGACGGCTGTACCGAGGGGGTAGTTGAGATCCTGGTCGTTGTGCAAGATACCCAAGGGACTATCGACCGAGCGAGGCCCAAGAATCACAGCATCGACCATCTCACCGGGGCCCACAAAGTGGGCGACGAAGGGCGTGCTTGGCTCGTGGTATAGGTTGTAAGGCGTATCAAATTGGCAGATGTGACCATCGTGGATGACGGCGATCCGATCAGCAAAATCAAATGCCTCACGCTGATCATGGGTCACCAATAGCGAACAAATTCCGTCGCTCTTCAGGATCGTTCGAACCTCGCTCGCAAGGCGGCCACGAAGCTCTGTGTCCAAACCTGAAAAGGGCTCGTCTAACAATAATAGACTGGGCTTCGGTGCCATTGCGCGGGCGAGGGCCACACGTTGCTGCTGGCCACCCGAGAGCTCATGCGGATAACGCGCACCCAAGCCGGGCAACCCGATCAATTGCAGTAACTCATGCACGCGATTACGGCGACTCACCTCCGGCCATTGCGTCAAACCGAATTCAATATTGGCTTGGACCGTCAAATGCGGGAATAAAGCAATGTCCTGAAACACCATCCCGACGCCGCGCGCCTCAGGGGGAACAGACTGACTCGGCGAGGCAAGCAAACAGTTATCAAGCCAGATTTCCCCAGAATTCAGGGCCTGAAACCCCGCAATGGCACGTAGCAGTGTCGACTTACCACAGCCACTAGGGCCCAAGAGACACCCGAGTTCTTGGGGCTTTAAGGCCATCGAAAGATTTTCAATGACCGAGGCCTGTCCATAAGTCAACGAGACATCACGGATCATCAATGCTGCACTGTCCAGAATTTACTCCTTACTGACCGAGCGATTCAGCCAAATCACCGGCAACAAGCCGACCACAACAATCAGGAGCGCGGGAGCGGCCGCGTCAATTAAACGCTCCTCGCTAGCCAGCGCATAGGTTTTCACCGCCAAGGTATCGAAATTAAACGGCCTTAGCATCAAGGTGGCTGGCAGCTCCTTTAGGATATCGACAAAGCAGACCAACGCCGCGGTCAATACAGACCCGCGCATGAGCGGCACATGAATCGATCGCAACACACCTGTTTGGGTGAGACCCAAAAGTCGACCACTGTGATCCAGACTGGGTCGGATCCGCGACAAGCCGCTAAAAATGGTTCCATTCGCAACGGCAAGGAAGCGCACCACATAGGCAAACACCAAGGCAAATACAGTGCCTGAGAAATACAAACTGGGTGGCACGCCAAAGGGTGCCAACTGAGCAGAGATCCATTGATCCATGACGGAAAATGGGATCAATACGCCCATCGCAATCACCACGCCAGGCAAGGCATAGCCAAGCCCAACCAACAGAGTGAGGTAGGTGAGCCACCGCGAGGGATGCAATCGGTTGGCATAGGCCACCATCAGCGCCAAGGTCACGATCAGAATGGCCGAGCCGCCAGCGAGCAGAAAGCTGTTGGCCATCACACCCCAGAGTGATTCAAGCTCGGCAAAAAAGACACTCCAATACAATAACAATGTGGTGGGCAGCACAAAGCCAAAACAGACCGGAATCGCGCACAAGCACTGCATCCAAAACGCTTTACGACCACGGAGTTGCACACTGGCCTGATTGAGCTGACGCAGCCGGTCTGAATAATACTGCACACGGTGCCGCGACAGTCGTTCCACTACGATCAATACAAACACAAATCCCAGTAACACCGAGCTCAATTGTGCCGCACCGACGGTGTCGCCAAATCCATAATAGGTCCGCACAATCCCTGTGGTGAAGGTCTGCACACCAAAGTATTGCACGGTTCCAAAATCGGCCAGTGTCTCCATCAGCGCCAGCAGGGTTCCCGCCACAATCGCTGGCCGCGCCATTGGAATGACCACCCTCCGAAATACCGACCAACGACTTTGCCCGAGCGTATAGGCAGCTTCCATGAGATTCGCAGATTGATCCAAGAACGCGGCGCGCGCCATTAAATACACATAAGGATAGAGCACCAACGACAGCATCAATGCAGCGCCAGGAAGTGATTTCAAGTTCAGAAAAGGCGACATGATCCAGGCGGGTGCATCGATCGCCCGCATCCAACTGAGGACTGGCCCTGAGTAGTCCAGTACGCCGGTGTATGCATAGGCCAGAATATAGGCTGGATAGGCTAACGGCAGGAGCAAAAGCCACGAGAATAGGTCACGACCAGGAAACCGATAAAACGCTATCATCCAAGCCGCTGGAACACCGATCGCAATTACACCCAGTGCGACCAGAAACGACAACATCAGCGAATTCCAGGCATAGCGCACAAGCAGCGTATCGACCAAATGCGCCCATGCCTCCGACCCGCCAACGAATACGAACCCGACCACCACAGCCATCGGCAAGGCCACACACAGTGCGGCGATGAGTGTGGACAACAAAAAGCCGTTCACGCGCGGTCGGCGTAAACGGCGTTCGATGTATGGTGTTGTTGTTACTGCCAACCGGCCCGATCCATCAATTTGACTGCGCGGGTGTTATTGGTTCCCAACACGCCGAGATTCAATGCATCCGCTTTATACTCCCCTAGCGACGAGATCGTCGACGATAAGGGTGCTGACTCGACCACCGGATACTCATGGTTGATCTCGGCATAATAGGCCTGCGCTTGATCTGACACCATAAACTCGAGCAGCTGAATCGCCTCGTTTGGATTCTTGGCATGCTTTGTTAACGCTGCGCCAGACACATTTACATGCGTCCCACGATCCCCTTGGTTCGGCCAAAACACCTTCACTTGGCCAACCACCGCACGATCCTCAGGCTTCTTGGAATCTAACAAACGTGCGTAATAGTAGGTGTTTGCGATGGCCACATCACATTGACCCGCTGCGACGGCTCGAAGTTGATCGGTATCACCCCCAGTCGGCTTTCGTGCAAAGTTAGCAACCAATCCTTCGGCCCAGGCCTCAGTGGCCGATTCGCCCTTGGCTTCAATCATCGATGCAACCAGCGACTGATTGTAGATGTTGCCACTGGAACGGATGCAAATCCGACCTTTCCACTGCGCATCGGTCAGCGCTTCATAGGTCGATAATTCGGCGGCATCGACGCGATCCTTGGCATAAAAAATCGGCCGCGCACGCACCGTAAGACCCACCCATTGCCGATCTGGATCTCTGAGTTTTTCTGGGACCCGTGAGGTAAGTGTGACGCTCTCAATGACCTGCAAGACGCCTGATTCTTTGGCCCGATGTAGATTGCCAGCATCGACTGTAATTAAGACATCGGCTGGGGTTGCCGCACCCTCGGCACGAATTCGAGCGAGCAACTCTTCGGCCTTGCCGGTAATTAAGTTGACCTCAATTCCGGTCTCAGCCTCAAACTGCTCGAGTAAGGGTGCGATCAATGCATCTTGTCGCGCTGAGTAGACATTCACTTCAGCAGCCACAAGGGGTTGCGCCAAACAGGTCGCAAGCCCAGCGAATACTCCAACTAACCTCAAACGCATTCCTCTCTCCTTCCAATTGCGTGAGGAGAGTATAGTGTTTGCAAATTTAAATGCAACACATTCGCATTTGAATACGAGCAGTTACTCGACTGAGCTCCAGCCAATCCCGACCAGCCGATCTTCACGAAACAAATAAGCCCGAAGATCCTCTCCGTCTGCATACGCACCCCGAAAATACAGCACGTCGTAGACCTCGCCACCCTTGATGTAATGCTCAGCAAGTGAGCGACCGTCATCCACTTGGACAGAGGGCCCTAAAATCTCCAGCACTTCAGTTTTGGTCTGACCGACCTCGATCGAAGCAAAATCCACCCCGCGCGCATCGGCAAAAACCACCGGCGTCGAGGACTCCGGCTCTGCTCCCGCCGACCATGATTCAATGTTCCATGACTCGGGCAACATAGAGCACGAGGCCAAGCTGATCGAAATTCCCAAAATTAATACGAACCGCATCATCTATCATCCACAACTGTTTGATTGCCCTATTGAACCCTATCTGCCGCCCGATGTCTCGGGTCACTGGGCGATCTGGTCGCCTCCAATCCACACTGACTGAAGACCAGCACCCGTCCAAAGCAAGAAATCGGCGTACGCACCCACTGTGATCTCTCCAACATCAGCAAAGCCCAACCACTGCGCTGGCCGGGTCGCTGTCATCGCGACAATCTCAGGCCATGGGAGACCAAACTCGAGCAATGTCGAGACAGTGGTCACAGCCGTTGCAGCGCTGCCAGCGAGGGTCCCATCTGCCAAACGCACTGCCCCATCTGCCTTCCATACCCGATGGGAACCGAGTCGGTATTCGCCGTCCGGCATCCCTGCGGCTGCGGTTGCATCCGTCACACTGTAGAGCATGGAAATTTGCCGGCGCGCCAACTGAAAGGCAGGCTCTTCGACATGCAATCCATCACAGATGATCTCAGCAAAGGAAGCGGTATTCAGCGCTGCCAGGGCCACACCCGGGTGACGATGTGTCACACCAGTCATGGCATTGAACAGATGCGTCACGCCATGATTCTCACGCAAAAGTGACGCCGCTTGGTGATAGGCGCAACCAGAATGACCAATCTGCAGACGAACAGCGTGCTCTCTCGCTAATGCCGGCAAGAGACCATCAGGATCTTGCTCTGGGGCATAAGTCATCACCCGCACCACCCCTGTCTGAAACCACGTGCTCAGTTCATCGAGATCAACAGGTCGGGTTCGCTCCGGTTGCGCACCCAACTTTTGCGCACTGAGATACGGGCCTTCTAGATGCACACCGAGGCACCTTGCCTCGCCCGAGTGTCGATCTTGCATGACACGAGCTGCCGCTTCTAACACTGTATCGACCTGAGACCGCTCGGCAGTCACTGTGGTCGCTAAAAAACCTGTCATGCCAAAACGGGCGTGGGTCGATGCCAGCGATCGGATGCCGGATTCACCATCCATAACATCACCACCCCCACCACCGTGGTTATGCCAGTCCAACACACCCGGCAGGATCCACTGTGGGGGAGCGTGTTCGATCGGCTCAATGGCCAAGATACGATGATCAAAGTGGATGCGGACTGGCTCGATACCACACGCGCTCACCAGTTGGCCTTCAATCTGCGCCATGACTCACCCACGTCTGTAGTTCAAGATCCACCGCCCCGGAGGCATATAGCCATAACCCATCGAGGGCATCGCCGCGTGCATCGATAATCGGCACACCCGCCTCAAGGAAGCGATCCTGATAACAGCCAGCGAGTCCACCCACAAGCGCCACAGGAAGGCCTGATGGAATAGCTTGGATTAGATCAAGGAGTTCCAAAACACCCGCATTGACGATGTCCATCGCAAGCGGTACGCCGTCTTTCGCCGCCTGAAATATCAACGGTGCCAAGGTGGCAAAATCTGCGGGCTTTGCCGTTTGTGCAAATTGAATCCAATCGGTCAGGGTCGAACCCATAGGCAACATCGCCAGTACGGCGGTCATCGATTGATCGATGGAGTCTCGATCCACGTGATAAGCCAGTCGCTGAAGAACCTGATGACCGATCCACGCACCGCCACCTGCGTCACCCAACACAAAGCCAAGTCCACCACGGCGCGACACCACCCCTTCAGGAGTGCACCAAGAGAGCGCCACACCCGTACCGACTGTTAAGCATGCGCCGGGCGCACCACCCAAGGCGCCCAATAGACCCGAGTCGCGATCCGACATCAACACAGTTGGAATCGTCGCCTGATGGAGAAACGCGTCGCGGGCAGTTGCCGTTTCAACACCGGCGAGGCCAGCAAAAATGCGTGTCGGCTGGAGGGCACCCAGGTCTTTAAACGCGGCCTGAATTGACTGCCAAACCGCGGTCGCACCGAGACTCAAATTCCCAGGACCAACCAATTTCTCGACCTGCTGCTCTCCGGTGACGGCGTCGACAATGCGCACTCGCGTCTTCGACCCACCACCATCGATCAGCGCCCAGAGCGTCACGCGGATCCAATCCCTGGAACACAATCCGGCAGCGCGCGCGTCACAACCTTCGGTGGCGCAATGCCATTAAAGTGGGTGGCACTTGCGAGGGTGTATGCCCCCATTTCATGCATCACCACGACATCGTTCATATTCAAGACAGGAAACTGCGGGTAACGCCCGAGCTCATCGATCGAGTCGCACGTCGGTCCAGCAAACACACAAGGCGCAATCTCTTCGGCCGAGGTATACACCGTCATCCGGTACTGCATGCCATCGAACAGCCGTCCCGACTGCGCACCATAGACGCCATCATCCAAATAAAACCACCAGCTATCGCCGCGTTTTGCGCGCCCAACCACTTTGCACACCAAGGCCATCGAAGGTGCTGAGATCACCCGACCTGGTTCGGCCATGATCTGGAGCCCTGGCGGCACTGTGGCCAGTACTTCGCGGATGGGGGCGCAAAACGCCATTAAATCGATTGGCTCGTTGGTGTAATGCGCTGGGAATCCACCGCCAATATCGATGCGCTGAATCGGTGGCAATTCCTCCGCCACAATGGCTTCGCAGAGCGCAAGGCAACAGGCCAAGGCCTCAGCATGGGTGTAGGCGCTTGCAGCTTGCGAGCCCACATGGAAACACAATCCATCCACACGGATGCCAGAATCATTGGCCACATCCAGGATACTCAACGCGTCCTTTGGCATGGCGCCAAACTTCTTACTGAGGTCAATCGGTGCATCGGGCGCAATGAACGACAAGCGGAGCATGACTCGAATCGCATGCCGATAAGGGATCAATTTCCAAAGCTCATCCACATTGTCGACCACAAAGGTGGTCACGCCACTGGCCACAGCACGTTCGATCTCTGTATCGGTCTTAATTGGGTGGGTGTGGATCATCCGCTGCGCGCTTACGCCAACAGATTCAAGCAGGCGGATCTCTGCAAGACTGGCCACATCAAAATGCGCCCCGAGGGACGCAAGCGACGCAAGTAGCTCAGCATGTGGATTGGACTTCACCGCGTAAAACAAGTCGACGCCTGGCAATGCGTCCGTTAACTGTTGCCACTGCGCCCGACTCACCGCCGGATCAAAGACCATCGCGGGCGTACTATCGACCAGATTTAACCACTCTCGAGCGGCTTCACGCGGTTGCAAATGGATCAATCCCAGGTCCTCAGAATCTCATTAAGGACGCGCGATATTAGAGAAATCTGCAATTTTTTCAACCGCTTCAAGCGATATCGGCCAAATGACCACTGTCCTCGAGCCAACGTTTTCGATCCGGTGCGCGCTTCTTGCCAAGGAGCCGATCCATCACCTCATCGGTGGTCATATCCCCTTCTTGGTCATCTAGCACCAACTGAACAAGCCGCCGGGTGTCTGGATCCATGGTCGTTACTCGCAGCTGTGACGGATTCATCTCGCCAAGCCCCTTAAATCGAGTCACGGAAATCTTGCCCGTACGCTTTTCGGCCGTCAGGCGGTCAAGGACACCCTGTTTTTCCGCATCATCCAATGCATAAAACACCTCTTTACCAACATCCACGCGGTAGAGCGGGGGCATGGCCACAAACACATGGCCACGATCGACAACGGGACGGAAATGTTTCACAAACAAGGCGCAGAGCAGCGTCGCAATATGCAAACCATCACTGTCGGCGTCAGCCAAAATGCAGACCTTGCCATAGCGCAACCCCGTGAGATCATCAGAGCCCGGATCGACGCCAATCGCCACCGCGATGTCGTGGACTTCCTGGCTTGCTAGAATCTCGCCAGAGTCGATCTCCCAGGTATTCAAAATCTTGCCCCGAAGCGGCATCACTGCCTGAAACTCACGATCTCGAGCCTGTTTTGCTGAGCCACCTGCTGAGTCACCCTCGACCAAAAAGAGCTCTCCGGCCATCTGGTCGCTGCCTGCGCAGTCCGCCAGCTTGCCGGGCAAGGCAGGGCCTTGTGTGATCTTTTTACGTGCAACCTGTTTTCTAGACTTTAGACGTCGTTGTGCAGCCGCAATCGTCAGCTCAGCCAACAAATCACCAACGGACGTATTCGAGTTCAAATACAAACTGAACGCGTCGCGGACGACACCGCTGACGAAGACAGCACATTCTCGCGAACTCAAACGCTCCTTGGTTTGTCCGGAGAATTGTGGATCCTCAAGCTTGACGCTCAATACATAGGCGCAGCGCTCCCACAAATCATCAGGAGACAATTTCAAGCCGCGCGGTAACAGATTACGAAACTCGCAATATTCTCTGAGCGCATCCATCAGTCCAGTCCGCAGACCGTTGACGTGGGTACCCCCTTGCGCAGTCGGAATCAAATTGACATAAGACTCAGTGACCAATTCGCCACCGTCAGGCAACCAGGTTAGGGCCCATTCAACAGCCTCATGCGTGGCCGCAAACTGTCCAACATAGGGGGCCTCTGGAATCGCTTCGACATCGCCAATTTCACTACTGAGATAGTCAGTCAGCCCCTGTTGGTAACACCAAACGTCTTCCTCACCGCTTTTTTCATCCAGTAAGCGAATCCGTAGCCCAGAACACAACACGGCTTTTGCACGCAACAGGTGCTTTAAACGCGACACAGAAATATTAGCCGAATCAAAATAACTCGGATCCGGCGTAAATCGAACGGTCGTGCCGGTCTCCTTCTTCAAGCAGGTCCCAACTTCTGCAAGATCGCGTACCTTCTCGCCATGCGCAAAACCAATGGCATAGCGTTTGCCGTCACGGCGCACCTCAACGTCGAGGGCTGTCGAGAGGGCGTTCACCACACTGACACCCACGCCATGCAATCCACCGGAGAATTGATAGTTTTTGTTGGAAAACTTACCCCCAGCATGCAACCGCGTGAGGATCAGCTCGACACCCGGAATCCCTTCCTCCGGATGAATATCGACCGGCATACCACGACCATTATCCGAAACAGAAATGGCGCCATCCGCACAGAGCATCACCTCAATTGCATCGGCATGGCCAGCCAACGCCTCGTCGACCGAATTGTCGATGACCTCCTGAGCCAGATGGTTTGGGCGGGTGGTGTCTGTATACATACCTGGACGGCGTTTAACCGGATCCAGTCCGGACAGGACTTCAATATCCTGTGCTTGATAACTCATCGGTGTCGATTCCATACATAGATAAATCAGCCAATCCATGATGCAAACAGTAAGAGAGCCATTCGCTCAAAAACTGGTCGAGCTGCTCGCGCTCATTGGGCTGCACCATTTTTGGATTGGGATAAGGGTACGCGCCATGAATAAACTCATGACTGGTTTCATCAGAAATCTCGGCTAATTGCATATCGTGATAAAGCCTGACAGTGAACGCAGGCAATGGTAACCAGGTTTTTTCACCCGTTAACAAGCTGCACTGACTCTCGCAAAGTCCCGTGTACGGACCAAGGTCACGCAATCGCATCTGCACGCGACAGTCTTGCCCACCAAAAGGCAATACAAACTGCAATCGGGCACCCTGACCAAATCGCTTCATCAATCGCATAATGAGGCTGTAGTTAAGACCACAGCTTGCGTGATGACGCTTCAGATTGGGTACGTGCCTTGCTCTGTTCGGCAACTTAACGTCCTCGTTTCCAATGCGACCGGTGGGCCGCGAGCCACTGCAGTCCCATAATGGTCGCAGCGTTGTTCACCTGTCCAGTCGCCAGCGCGTCGAAGGCTGTCTGCAGACTGATCACATGCACCCGAATGTCCTCATGTTCACTTGCTTGGCTCCGATACTGGCTGACCTGACTGGCATCGCAAGAGGCATAATACAAATGAATCAGTTCATTTGATCCCCCTGGGCTTGGATAATAGGTGAAGAGATGCTCAGGCTCCGCACTCAACTGAAGCCCTGTTTCCTCCGTCACTTCGCGTGCGACCGTGTCTATAGGCTGCTCGCCCGGATCACAAATACCGGCCACCCATTCCAGTAACCAAGGACTGTCATCAAGATTCGAAAGTGCAGCACCCACTCGAAACTGCTCGACCATGACCACGGCATCCAACACGGGATCGCATAAAATCACCACCACGGCAGGCTCGCGCAACATCAGCTCGCGCGACATCGGGCCGACCGTCTCGCTCTGGTACCCAGCGTGACTGAGTGTGAGTTGGTCGAGCGGGAAGAATCCTGAGGCGAGACGCTGGCGTTGATGCAATACCCAATCGGATGCACCGAACCGTGGTGTCGGCCATTTGGTCATCGAGACCCCCAAAGTTTCCAAAAATGATGCACCGGCCCATGGCCATGACCCACATCAAGCTGATCTGCATGCGCGATCGCGCCTTGAATATAGCGCTTTGCTTCAGCAAAGGCGTCGACCGTGGAGAGACCCTGTCCGAGATAGGAGGCCAACGCGCTGGACAAACTGCACCCAGTCCCATGGGTGTTGGCGGTCGCAACCCGTGGCGCCGCGAACCAATGATGGGTTGCACCCAGATGCAATAGGTCGGGCGAATCCTCGGCCGGCAGATGCCCGCCTTTCAACACGCAGGCCCCCACACCTAAGCCAAGCAATGCGGCTGCCTGTTCCATCATTGCCTCCTCAGTCTCTGCTTCCCTTTGCCCCAGCAAGTCAGCCGCCTCTGGTAAGTTCGGGGTGATGACCGTGGCCAACGGCAAGAGCGCTTCCCGCATCGCACTGACCGCATCGGCATGCAACAACCGGTCCCCACTTTTGGCAACCATCACCGGGTCGACCACGATCGGACACTCGAGCCCGCGTAAAAACTCAGCCACCGCCAATGTCACCTCGGGCGTTCCAAGCATCCCCACCTTGACGGCATCAATTCGAATATCACGCGCCACGGTGTGCATTTGCGCCTGCAAAAATTCAATCGCGATTGGGTAGATCGCATCCACGCCAACCGTGTTTTGCGCCGTCAATGCGGTGATCACGCTGAGTCCATAGGCACCGGTTGCAGAGATCGCTTTCAGATCTGCCTGAATGCCTGCACCGCCGCCTGAATCAGACCCCGCTATGGTGAGAATATTTGCAATCATCGTGACTCCTTATTGGCGCCAGTGTAGCCGGTTTCAAACAAAATCCGGCTATACTGCGCGCATGAAAAATTTACTGACTCTTCTCTGTCTCTCAATGACCCTGTGGCTCAGCGGTTGCGGTCAAACTGGTCCGCTCTACCTTCCGGATGATCCGGAAAAAACTGTCGACGGGCGTTAGTTATGGACCATTTCACCTACCGCGGTTCGGATCTGTTTGCCGAAGATGTTGCTGTTGCCGAAATTGCAGCACAGTTTGGTACGCCACTGTATATCTACTCGAAAGCCACGCTGATTCGGCACTATCACGCCTATGCCGATGCGCTGGCCGGTCGGCCGCACTTAGTCTGTTTTGGCATGAAGGCCAATTCGAACATCGCGGTACTGCAAGTACTCGCGAACGAAGGTGCAGGCTTTGACATCGTTTCCGTTGGTGAACTGGAGCGTGTTTTAGTGGCAGGCGGTGACCCAAGCAAAGTCGTGTTCTCGGGCGTCGGCAAGCAACCACACGAGATGCGTCGGGCACTCGAGGTGGGCATCCACTGCTTTAACGTCGAATCCTTAGCCGAACTCGACCAACTCAACGCGGTCGCTGTGGAGATGGGGCAGGTCGCGCCCGTTTCGTTACGCATTAACCCCGATGTCGACCCGAAAACGCATCCTTATATCTCCACTGGCCTGAAAGGCAATAAATTTGGGATTGCGCACGAGGACACGCTCGCCGCCTATCAATACGCAGCCGCACTGCCTGGTCTCCAACCGATTGGAATTGACTGTCACATTGGTTCACAGTTAACCGAGATCGAACCCTTGTTGGAGGCGCTGGATAAGCTGCTCGATCTAATCGACCAACTGGCGGATGCAGGCATCGTGCTCGAACACATTGATCTCGGTGGTGGACTCGGTGTGCCCTATCAGGATGAAGAGCCCCCGCATCCAAGCACCTACCTCGCCGCCGTGAATGCTCGGCTTGCAGGTCGTGCGCTGACACTTGTGCTTGAGCCCGGCCGCTCTATTGCGGCCAACGCTGGCATTTTTGTCACCCAAGCGATTCTGACCAAAACCAATCAGTCGAGCCACTTCGCAGTAGTCGATGGCGCGATGAACGACTTGATTCGACCGAGTCTCTATGGCGCCTGGCAACGCATCATCCCAGTCAATACAGCGCCACATCCAGACCAGGTCGAGGCGACCTTCGATGTTGTCGGGCCAATCTGTGAGTCTGGGGACTTCCTTGGCAAGGGTCGTGCACTGCGCATCGCCAGCGGCGATCTGCTCGCAGTCCGCTCGGCGGGAGCCTATGGGTTTGTGATGGCTTCAAACTACAACACACGGCCGCGCGCGGCCGAGGTGTTGGTGGACGGCGATCAAGTCCATCTTGTGCGCGAGCGCGAAACACTCGAGAGCCTGTGGGCGCTTGAACATCGGATCACGTCATAATGCGTATTCAGTTCACCAAAATGCATGGGCTTGGCAATGACTTTGTTGTCATCGACGCCATCAGCCAGCATGTGAGTCTCCGACCTGCGCAGATTATCAAACTCGCGAATCGCCATACCGGTGTTGGCTTCGATCAAATGCTACTGATCGAGCCGCCCTCACGGCCGGATGCAGACTTTGATTATCGGATTTTCAATTCCGACGGTGGCGAGGTCGAACATTGTGGCAATGGTGCACGCTGTTTCGCCAAATTCGTCACCGATCGCGAACTCACCACCAAGTCCACGATCACCGTCAATACGGCACGCGGTCTGATCCAACTGGAACTCACTGAAGGTGGGTTGGTACGCGTCAACATGGGCGCACCGCGCTTTGACGCAGGCACACTGCCTTACCAAGGGCCACCGATCCCCGATGTGCAGCATCAGGTCGCGCTATCCACACCGACCGGTGACCTCGTATTTGGCTTGGTCAGCATGGGCAACCCACATGCGGTGACTCGGGTCGAGGATGTGCAGGCCGCAGATGTCGACGGGATTGGTCGAGCGATTCAACACGCGCCGCAATTCCCAGACTCCGTCAACGTGGGCTTCATGCAGGTTGAATCGCGCTCCAGCATTACATTGCGCGTATTCGAGCGCGGCGTCGGGGAAACTCTGGCTTGCGGCACGGGAGCCTGTGCCGCAGTCGCCTATGGCCGACAGATGAACTGGCTAGATGACGCTGTCACAGTTGCAACCCGCGGCGGAAACCTGCAGATTGATTGGGCGGGGATGGGCACGGATCTCATCATGACTGGCCCAGCTGAGTCTGTATTTGAGGGAGAGTTTCGTCTGTGAGTAAGGATAGTGGTGAGATTGCAACGTATCTAACGGAGCACCCTGAGTTTTTCATCGACCATCCCGAGTTAGCACGCTGCCTGAAAATTCCAACAGACAGTGGGCAAGCGATCTCCTTAATGGAGTATCAGGTCCGCAAGCTCCGTGAACAGGTCGCACAACTCGAACGCGAAAATGATCACATGATTGAAACGGCACGGATTAACAGCGTGCTGTTCGAAAAAACTCGATCACTTGTGTTGGCCCTGCTCGATGCACAGGATTTGGAAGATCTGTCTGTTGTCCTGGATGAGAAACTCTCGCAGGGGTTTGACATCCCTGTGGTCCGACTCAGGCTGTCAGATCAGTTCGTTGTTCCAGACAGCCTGCCCTTAATCACATCCATCACGCGCTCCGAACTCGAAGACCGTGGTCCACTGGCCCAGGCGATCTCAAACCGCACGCCTTGGGTTGGTCGCTTGACCAAAGAGCGCCGACACTTATTGTTCGGTGACTCTGTGACCGACGTTGAGAGCTGCGCCACACTCGGCTTGATTCGGGGCCATACCTACGGTTTGTTGGCCTTGGGACACCCAGACGCAACACATTTTCAATCCAACCAAGACACACTCTTCCTCGATCACATCGGGGAAGCGCTTGCGATGATTCTGCCCCGTCTGATTCAACCGGCCGATTGACATGCGCTTGGGCGATCTGGTCTCACAGTATCTCGATGAGAGCCGCCTGACCCAGCGACATCGGCCCAAAACGCTCGAAGCCTATGGCCGTGATCTGACACAGGCTGTCGAATTCCTTGGTCCAGACACCGCAATTTCGAGCATTGATCCACTGATGGTGATTGGTTGGGTGCGATCGCTGAGTGCACACAACGTCAATGGACGATCGATTGCCAGGAAGCTATCGGCCCTTCGAGGCGTATTCCACTATGCCATTGATCAACGTCGACTCACCGCCAACCCGGCAGCGGACGTTCGACCACCGAAAACTGCCAAACATTTACCACATGCACTCAGTGCAGAATCCATGGCCCGGCTCTTGGATGTCACAATCGATCCAACGGATGCCGAAGCGGTCCGAGACCAAGCCGTATTTGAGTTGCTCTACTCCTCAGGGCTACGACTCAACGAAGCGCTCAGTCTCAGCATGCAGGATCTCACGCTGCTGCAGGGTGAAGTCCGTGTGCTTGGTAAAGGGGGGAAACAGCGGATCGTGCCTGTGGGCCACGCGGCAATCAACGCATTGCGCGCATGGCTGGCAGCCCGACCAACACTTGATCAAGGTCTGAGCGACGCGCTCTTTCTGTCCAAACGCGGACGCACGCTCGATAGTCGCACGGTGCAGCGTCGACTTGCGTTGCGTGCAGAGCGTGCGGGGCTTGATCAGCATGTGCATCCACATGCACTGAGGCATTCGGCAGCGACCCATTTGCTGGAGTCGTCAGGGGATCTGCGCGCAATCCAAGAGTTTCTTGGCCACGCCAGCCTTTCAACCACGCAAATTTATACCCACTTGGATTTTCAGCGCCTCGCCGAGGTATACGACCAAGCGCACCCACGGGCAAAACACAAATCATGAATGATATTCAGGCGCTGACGTTTGACCTTGATAACACGCTGTGGGAGACCGATCTCTCGATTCTGAACGCCGAAGACATCATGCGCCGTCACCTCGAAGATCTCTCACCCGCAGCATGGATGGCTGATTTCAGTCTGGAGGCCTTTCGTGCGGTCCGAGCCGCCGTCGTCGCCGAACAGCCGGACATCGCGCACAATTTGACGGTCGTTCGACGCACCACACTGATCCGCTGGTTTGAATCTCAAGGTGCATCGATCAGTGAAGCCACCGACCTTGCGGGTGAGGGCTTTCGGATCTTCTACCATGCCAGACAGCAGGTTGAACCCTATCCAGGGGCTGTAGAGACCATTGAAGCCTTAGCCAGTCGCTACCCACTTGGCGCCATTACCAATGGCAACGCTGATTTGTTGGCCATGCCGATCGGGCGCCACTTCCAGTTCTCGTATAAAGCTGAGGATTTTCCAGCACCGAAACCCCATCCGGTGATGTTCGAAGCGGCACTTGATGCCCTTGGAGTCCGACCTGAGCAGTGCCTGCATGTGGGTGATGATATCGGCCACGACATTGAGGGCGCACGTGCGGCTGGGATGCGCACTGCATGGGTCAATACGCGCGGCCTCGATCACTCGGAAGGCCAGCACGCGGACTTAGTCATCCGCGAAGTCCGCGACCTGTTAACGCATCTACCGATCAGGCAACCCGATTAATCGGAGCCCCTTCAATAAAGGCCTCGAGATTGGCCTGCATGATGTCGACAATCCGCTGACGCGACTCACGACTCGCCCATGCTGAATGCGGTGTGATCACAAGATTGGGATGCTGACACTGCAATAGGGGTGAGTCCGGAGCAGGTGGCTCAATGGTCAGAACATCCAAGCCAGCGCCGCCTAAATGCCCCGACTCGAGTGCCTGACACAGCGCATCCTCATCGACCAGTCCACCACGTGCCGTATTGATAAAGAAGGCACCCTTCTTCATCCGAGCAAAGGCATGCGCATTCATCATCTGTGCTGTATCCGCATTGAGCAGGCCATGCAAACTAACGAAGTCGGACTGCTCAAGCAGCGCCTCAAAACTCACGCGCGTGGTGTCATCCTGGTAATCAACACCAGGACGGCCCATGACCAGCACCCGCATTCCGAAGGCCTCAGCCAATTTCCCAACTTCTTGGCCCAATTCACCGTAACCGATCAAACCCAGTGTCCGTCCAGACAGATCTAAAATCGGATAATCCATCAGGCAGAACATGGGACTTTGCGACCACTTACCGGCACGTACATCGTCACGGTACCGCTCAACCTGTGTCGCAACCATCAACATCAGCATCAGCGTGTGCTGACTCACAGACGGTGTGCCATAGGCCGCCACATTACAGACCACGACGCCGTGTTCGGCTGCTGCCACCTTGTCTACATTGTCAGTTCCGGTTGCAGAAACCAGAATCAATTTGAGATCCGGAGCGCCTTCGAAGTGCTCACGGAGAAATTTGACCTTGTTGAGAATCACTACGCCAAATCCTTGGATGCGTTCAGCGACTAAATGGGCCGGGGTCGCGTCATAGGTCACGAGCTCAGAGGTGGCTTGGGCCAAACGATCAAAGTCGAGCTCTTCGGGTTTCATGGATTGGTAATCTAAAAATACAGCGCGCACAGGTTCTTCTCTTTATGTTGGACGGCTGAGTGTAAAGAAATTTCAGGTAAAAAAAAGGGCGGCCGAGGCCGCCCAAGATAGTCCCTGGGAGAAGTTAGGAACGCTTGAACTCTGGATACGCTTCGATTCCGCAGTCGACAACGTCGAGGCCGAGGTATTCTTCTTCCTCAGTCACACGCACGCCCATCACTACTTTCAGGATCGTCCAGACGATCAGTGAGGCCACGAAGGTGAAGCCAAAGATCACAACGATGCCAAGAATCTGACCTGTCAAGGTTGCGTCGCTGTTCGACAACAACACAGCCAAGAGACCCCAGATACCGGCCACACCGTGGACGGAAATAGCACCCACAGGATCATCGATCTTCATCCGATCAAGCGACAGGATTGAGAACACAACAATCACACCACCGACGGCACCCACAATCGTTGAGAACAACGCGCTAGGTGACAGCGGATCTGCTGTGATTGACACCAAACCAGCCAATGCACCGTTCAGAGCCATCGACAGGTCGGCTTTTCCAAACATGATCTTCGCAACCATTGCCGCTGCAATTGCGCCGCCAGCAGCAGCCATGTTGGTGTTCAGGAAGACCTGGGCGACTGCGTTGGCTTCGTCAACGTTTGACACCATCAACTCAGATCCACCGTTAAAGCCGAACCATCCCAACCAAAGAATGAAGGTACCGAGCGTTGCCAGAGGCATATTCGCTCCTGGAATCGCATTGATCTCACCATTCGGGCCGTATTTGCCTTTCCGTGCGCCGAGGACCAAAACACCAGCCAAGGCCGCTGCAGCACCACACATGTGGACGATTCCTGATCCAGCAAAGTCACTGAAGCCCGCTTCAGACAAGAAGCCACCGCCCCAGCTCCAAGAACCCTGGATTGGGTAGATGAAGCCGGTGAAAATGACCGCGAATGCCAAGAAGGCAAACAACTTCATCCGCTCAGCAACTGCACCTGAAATGATCGACATACCGGTTGCCACGAACACAACCTGGAAGAAGAAGTCAGACCGCGCTGAGTAATACGGCGCATCGTCTCCACCCGCCAAGACGGCATCTACAGTGTTTTCTTCGCCGATAAGGAAGCCAAGATTTGGAATCACGCCGCTCCACGCGTCATTGATGTACATAAGGTTGTAACCAACCAGTAAGTACATGACACATGCGATGGCGTACAAAAGTACGTTTTTAGTTAAGATTTCAGTGGTGTTTTTGGCGCGGACAAGGCCCGCTTCGAGCATGGCAAAACCTGCTGCCATCCACATCACCAGCGCACCGGATAATAAGAAATAAAATGTATCGAGGGCGTAGGCCAACTGGGCCAGGTCGCCACTCACGGTCGCGATATCGTTCACAATGACTCTCCTGCGAAGTGTTGTCGTTGATCGAGTGTTAGACGTTTACAGTTACAGCGCTTCGTTACCCGATTCGCCAGTACGGATTCGGATGGCTTGCTCAAGGTTGACCACGAAAATCTTGCCGTCACCAATTTTGCCGGTGTTGGCTGCCTTCGAGATCGCTTCGATCACCTGATCGACTTGATCATCTGTTGTAGCCACTTCAATTTTGACCTTGGGTAGGAAGTCCACTACATACTCAGCACCCCGATACAATTCGGTGTGGCCTTTCTGACGACCGAAGCCTTTGACTTCTGTCACAGTGATGCCCTGCATGCCAATGTCTGACAGTGCCTCGCGGACGTCGTCTAACTTAAACGGTTTTACAACCGCCGTTACCAGTTTCATGTATAGCTCCTTACTAACGAGACCCTAACGGGAGGAATAACCTCTCAAGGGGTTCTTTGCAGATCACGTGCCAACCAATCACTTCGCAGGAGATTGTGGGTTTTTCGAGGTTTTGCGCTCGAAAAAAGCACCGTTATTGCGCACGCCTTGCACTGTAACGGCTTTCGAGGCACCAGAATAGTGCGTAATGGAGGAGGTGATTTTTTCCACGATCACCCGCATCATCACACTGAGAGAGAAAGGAGAACATTGATGCTCAATCGCGACAGTCTGAATGAAATGGCCAGTAAAATTGCCGACGCACTCCCAGAGCCCGCGAAGAAGATGCAGGCGCAATTTAAAGCCCAAGTCGAAGAGATGATCAGCCAGGGGCTGAAAGATCTCAAAGTCATCACGCGGGATGAATTCGACCGGCAAGCTGAGAAATTGTCGAAAGCGGAAGCCAAGCTCGCGGCCCTAGAAACCCGTTTAAAGGCACTGGAAGCAAGCGACAGCTAATCCGCTTACAGGGCCACATCATCTAGTGGCACTCGGTAAAATACTGTATATATGTACAGTATGTTTGCCGAGTTATGTTGCACCTCAAATTTCACATTTCTCACTGGCGCCTCACACCCTGAGGAGCTAGTTGGTCGTGCCTCGCAACTCAATTACGTGGGAATCGGCCTCACCGATGAAGCGTCCGTCTCGGGCTCTGTGCGGGCTCACCTCGCCGCAGAATCACTGCAATTGCCGCTCCTACATGGTGCGCTCTTTACAACAGATGAGCAGATCGAGCTCACACTGTTGGCACCAAACCGCACTGCCTGGGGCGAGCTATGCCAATTGATCTCACTGGCTCGGCGGCGTGCGGATAAAGGGCGCTATCAGCTATCGAGACGCGACCTCGCGGGTCGCTGTGAATCGCTTCTGTGTCTTTGGCATCCGGATCCTCTGGCACTGAACTGGACGGCACAGGTGCAAACACTGCAACACGCGTTTCGTGGGCGATTCTGGATCGCGGCACATCTTCCTGAAGACGGGCGACAAGCAGAGCTTGCCGAGCGCATCGATCTGACCGCTTTTGAATGGGGTCTCCCTGTCGTCGCCACGCAGCGGCCACTGATGCATGTCAGACAACGTCTGAAGCTGCAACATACACTGACCGCGATCCGTCTCAACCAAACTCTGATTGAGGCTGCGGATGCGTTAGAACGCTCCAGTGAACGCACTTTATTGGATCTCGAGGCGCTCCGTGCGCGCTATCCAAGTGCGTGGCTGAATGAATCACTGAACATCATGGATCGACTGGCGTTTCAGTTATCGGAACTCCGCTATGAGTACCCCAAGGAAATTTGTCCGCCACATTACCCATCGGAACAGGCGTTTCTCACGGATCTCGTCGCCGAAGGGGCCAGGCAACGCTGGCCCGAAGGCGTTCCCTCCCGAATCGAGGCGTTAATTGAAAAAGAGCTCACCTTGATTGCAGAGATGGACTATGCGAGCTACTTCCTCACCGTACATGACATTGTCGCCTTCGCACGCAGTCAAAACATCCTGTGCCAAGGACGCGGATCGGCCGCGAATTCCGTCGTGTGTTATTGCCTGTTCATCACCGAAGTGGATCCCAGCCGGGTTTCGGTATTGTTTGAACGGTTTGTCTCCAAAGAGCGGAATGAACCACCCGACATCGATGTCGATTTTGAACACCATAGGCGCCATGAAGTGATCGCCTATATTTATCAAAAATACTCCACAGAGCGGGCCGCTCTTGCAGCCGCCGTCATCACATACAAAAAACGTTCGGCCATTCGGGACGTTGGGAAGGCACTGGGGCTGCCGCCTGATCTAATCGAAACCCTGTCTGGGAGTCTGGCTTGGTGGGACCAGAAAGACACCATGGCAAGTCGTTTCAGAGAGCTCGGTGTCGATCCACAAGGGCGGCAGATCCAACAGCTAATCGAGATCGTGCATCACATTTTGGGTTTTCCACGCCATCTGACCCAACATGTCGGCGGCTTTGTGATTTCCAATGGCCCGCTGTCGCAGCTGTGCCCAATCGAAAACACCGCCATGGCGGAGCGTACCTGCTTACAGTGGGACAAAGACGACATCGATGCACTGGGGCTGATGAAGGTCGATGTATTGGCGCTTGGGATCCTGAGTGCGATTCGCGATACCTTGGCGTTGGCCCAACACTATAGCCAAACCATCAAGCCCACATCAGGCGCCTATGCCTCACCCCCGGCCACAGTCGAAGCCATCCCCGCCGAAGACCCCCATGTCTATGACATGCTGTGCCGAGGCGACGCGATCGGCGTCTTTCAAGTCGAATCGCGAGCACAGCTTGCAATGCTGCCACGCCTCAAGCCACGGACCTACTACGATCTGGTGGTCGAAGTCGCGATTGTGCGGCCGGGTCCCATTCAGGGAGACATGGTCCATCCGTATCTCCGTCGACGCGATGGCCTTGAGCCGAGAGAGTCACAACCTGAGGCGATCGCCGCCGTACTGGATCGCACACTCGGTGTGCCCATTTTCCAAGAGCAGGTCATTCAGTTGGTCATGGTGGCTGCAGGATTCAGCGCTGGCGAAGCCGATGCACTCAGACGCGCCATGGCAAGCTGGAAGGGCGGCCAAGGCTTGGCTCATTTTCATGAAAAAATCGTCACCGGCATGCAGGCGCGAGGGCATGATCGCGCGTTCGCCGAACGCCTGTGCCATCAAATCGAGGGCTTTGGTAAATATGGCTTTCCGGAATCACACGCAGCCAGCTTTGCACTGTTGGTCTATATCTCGGCCTGGTTGAAGTGTCATCTGCCCGCAGCCTTTTACTGCGGTCTCCTCAATGCACAACCCATGGGGTTCTATACACCGTCTCAACTGTTACAAGATGCCAAGCGGCACGGCATCGAGATCCGCCCGATTGATGTCAGTGCATCACACTGGCTCTCCACATTAGAACAAGGCCACAATGGCCCCTGTATTCGTCTCGGATTCCACTTAATCAAAGGCTTCCGGCAACCTTCAGCGGAACAGATTGTCAGGGTCCGAACACAGCCATTTCAGAGTCTGAACGACTTTCGTCTCAAAACCGGTCTTGGCAATGGGGAGCTCGAACTGTTAGCCGGAGCGCATGCTTTTCGGGCACTGGCCAACAATCGGTTTGATGGATTTTGGCAACTGGCCGACCACGAGTCACAGCTTCCATTACTGCAGCCGCTCACCACCCAGTCCGATCAGGCACCACGCGAGCCCATGCTCGGTGAACGCTTGGTGGCGGATTATCAAAGTACGG
Source organism: uncultured Pseudomonadales bacterium (assembly GCA_964628665.1). Classification (GTDB taxonomy): domain Bacteria; phylum Pseudomonadota; class Gammaproteobacteria; order Pseudomonadales; family Litorivicinaceae; genus HIMB30. Next base: position 50,355 of record CAZVNX010000006.1, read on the forward strand.
GATTGTCGTTAGAGGCACACCCGATGCAGGTCTTGCGAAGCAAAACGCCCTTTGTGCAATGTCGGACGGCTGCAGAACTCCCAAGATTACCGCGACATCCTGAGTTGCGGGTCTGGGTTGCAGGTCTTGTCGCGACACGGCAACGCCCGGGGTCTGCGTCTGGGGTCGTGTTCCTGACATTGGAAGATGAATGCGGCCAGATCAACTGCATCGTCTGGCCACAGACCGTGGAGACCTATCGCTCGATCATTCTACAAAGCCGACTGATGAAGGTACGGGGAAGAGTCCAAGAATCCCACGGGGTGATCCATGTGATTGCAGAGGAGATGGTTGACCTCAGTCAGTGGCTTGGAGCCTTGACTCCAAGCTCACGTGATTTTCATTGAACCAGCGCAGAATCCAGACGCGTCACCGCAGTTTCCGACAATTCGCCTAAGGCTTGATCCAGTTGCAACTGCCGAATCACATGGGTGTGCCGTGCCTTGGCCAGATCGCGTTCCGCCGCGATCATGTCTTTCTGGGCATTGAGCACTTCCACAATATCCCCTGATCCGACTGAATAGGCGGCTTCAGTGGCTTCTAAGCGACTTGCGGCTGAGACGATTGCGAGGCTCCGTGCCTCAACCGTGCGCACACTGGCTTCAAGCTCTTGATAGGCAATTCGGATATTACGCGCCACTTCTCGACGCACTTGATCCAGACGTGCTTCTTCACGCATCAATGACGCTTGGGCGCCTGCAATGGCTGCGTCATAACCACCACTTTTGAACAGCGGAACTGAGACCGATAGACTCACAACGTTGCCCTGGGCTGTCAGCCCGTTACTGCTATTTGCGCCCTGCTTGTCGGTTACTGTGTAGGTTGAACTGAGACTCACAGATGGCCAGCGTTCACCACGTGCTTCCGCCACCTCAGCCACTGCAGACCGAAAGGTTTCTTCTTGCTCGATCACCAGGGGATGACGATCAACTGCAGACTCGACATCCAGCACCAAGTCAGGCTGTAAGACTGCAGGATAGGCATCCGACAGTTGCGCCAAAGCAGTCGGCTCTTGCGCAATCATACGGCCCAAGTCCGCTCGCGCCGTTGCCAAGCTGACCTCAGCCGAAATCACACCGACTTTCGACAGATCCAATTGTGCACGTGCTTGGTCGACATCGACTCGTGTGCCAATGCCAACAGCCAAACGTTCAGTGGCTTGTTCGAGCTGTTTTGTCACAGCCTCCACTTCTGCTTCAGATGCTTGGAGATCACGTTCCGCAGAAAGCACCGTGAAGTACGCATTCGCGACAGTCACAATGTGGGTTTGACGGAAGGCCAGTAAGCCCGATTCTGCGGAACGGGCGCCCGCTCGCGCACTCTCGATTGCCTGAGAAATCGATCGATCGAATACCGGCATACTGAGGGTGACCGATGCACTGTCGGTAAGAAAAGCGTCATTGCTGAGCGCACTGTCTGTTGCGGCACGACTCAAAGCCGCCGACGCCGTCAACCAACGCGATGCGACTGCTGCATCTTCGCTGGCCTCGGCACCCTGCCGAATCGCTTCCTCAATCCGTAACGCCGGATCGTTTTGCACCGCCAAATCATAAACATGAGACAGCGTCAGGCGCTCGGCCACAGCCGATCCAGATACCATGAACACACAGGCCAGAACCGCAAAGCGCATACGCGTAAACCTCAATTAATTGGCGCCGGCGTGCAATTCACGGCTGATTTGTTGCACGGCACTTATCATAGTGGCAGGACGTTTCGGATCAACGTGTTGATTGATGCCATGACCCAAATTAAATACATGGCCTGGATGTGGCCCAAAACTCTCAAGCAACCGGCGCACTTCTGTGTGTATCAGGGAGTCCGAACCGAACAAGACCGAGGGATCCAGATTTCCTTGCAACGCCACGCGGTCACCAACGCGTTGCCGGCATTGACCGAGGTCAACTGTCCAATCGAGGCCCAGTGCGTCACAACCGGTGTCCGCCATCGCTTCAAGCCAGGCACCACCGCCTTTGGTAAAGAGAATCACCGGCACGGTTCGGCCTTCAGATTCGCGTGTTAATCCCGACACAATTTTCGCCATGTAGGCGAGTGAAAACTCCCGATACGCAGGTTCAGTCAAAACACCACCCCAAGTATCGAAGATTTGCACCGCTTGCGCACCGGCCGCAATTTGCGCGTTCAGGTAATCCGTGACCGCCAACGCCAACTTCTCAAGTAAGGCATGCAAGGCGCCTGGGTCTGAATACATCAAACCTTTGGCATACCGGTATTCTTTAGAACCGCCACCTTCGATCATGTAGGTCGCAAGGGTCCAAGGACTGCCTGAAAATCCAATCAATGGCACCCGGCCGTTCAGCTCACGTCGAATGGTTTTCACCGCGGCCATGACATAGTCCAAGGCGTCAGCCATCTTGGGTAACGGCAACGCATCAATATCTGCAGCCGTTCGCACAGGACGCTCAAACCGTGGACCCTCGCCTGCTTCAAAATACAGGCCACAGTCCATGGCATCTGGAATCGTTAAGATGTCGGAAAACAGGATTGCGGCATCCAAGGGATACCGCTCAAGTGGCTGAATTGTGACCTCGCACGCGAGGTCTGCGTTCTTGCACAGACTCATGAAGTCCCCAGCAAGCGCGCGAGTCGACCGATATTCAGGGAGGTATCGCCCTGCCTGACGCATCATCCAAACTGGCGTTTGATCCACAGGCTGGCGCGCAAGTGCGCGCAAAAATCGGTCGTTTTTCAGCGCAACACTCATACCTGGTCGAGTGCCTGTTGCAGATCGGCGATGATGTCATCGATATGCTCAATCCCCACACACAAGCGAATCATTTCGGGTTTGACGCCTACCTTCACCTGCTCATCGTCCGACAATTGACGATGCGTTGTTGAGGCCGGATGACATGCCAGTGAGCGTGCGTCACCAATGTTCACCAAGCGCTTAAACAAGCCCAGCGCATCATAGAATTTCACGCCCGCATCAAACCCTCCGCGGACACCGAAGGTTAAGAGTGCTGAGGCTCGACCACCCAACTGTTTCTGCACCAAGTCATGATGCGGGTGCTCAGCCAATCCTGCATAGCTAACCCACTCCACCTTCGGGTGTGTTTGCAGGTACTTAGCTACCGCCACAGCATTTTCGCAATGCCGCTCCATGCGAAGATTGAGCGTTTCAATCCCTTGCAACAGCAAAAATGCGTTCATTGGTGCCAAGGCCGCACCGGTATTCCGTAATGGAACAGTCCGCGCCCGCGCAATAAATGCCGCCGGCCCAAATGCGTCGGAGTACACCACATCATGGTAGGCGGGCTCTGGCGCTGTCATACCCGGAAATTTGTCTGCATGCGCCGGCCAATCGAAATTGCCACCGTCAACGATCACGCCACCGAGTGAGTTCCCGTGGCCACCCATGAATTTGGTCAGCGCGTGGACAACAATATGTGCACCCAGCGTGATTGGTTTGCACAGCGCAGGGGTTGCGACCGTGTTATCAACAATTAGCGGCAAGCCATTACGCGTTGCCATCTCAGCCATTGCTTTGATATCAATCACGTTACCGGCTGGATTCCCGATGCTTTCGCAATAAATCGCACGAGTCTGGCCGTCAATGAGCGCTTCAAGATCTTCTGGACGATCCGAATCGGCAAACCGCACCTCAATGCCTTGGCTTGGCAACATATGTGCAAAGAGTGTGTAGGTCCCACCGTAGAGCTGCGGCGTTGTCACGATGTTGTGACCCTGGCTTGCTACGGTCTGAATTGCATAAGTGATCGCCGCCATCCCGGACGACACAGCCAGTGCTGCAATCCCTTCTTCTAAGGCCGCAACACGTTGCTCCAGCACATCACAGGTCGGATTCATGATGCGCGTGTAAATATTCCCCGCCACTTCCAGATTGAACAGTGCCGCACCGTGCGCGGCATCATCAAATTCAAAAGCAACGTTCTGGCAGATCGGTGGGATCACCGCCTTGGTTGTGGGATCGGTGGTGTATCCCGCATGAATGGCTTTGGTTTCATCACGCATAACTTAGACTCCCAGGTAATCAAGAATGGAATTCGCCGCACTGCGGCCTTCAGCAATCGCGGTCACAACCAAATCTGAACCGCGCACCATATCTCCACCGGCAAACACCTTTGCATTGGTGGTCTGATACGGCAGATTGCTGTCTTCAGGCGCAAGGACCAAACCTGAATCTTTGGTTTCAATCGCGAGATCCGTAAACCAAGCTGCTGGACTTGGACGGAATCCGAACGCGATCAGCACACAATCCGCCTCAATGATCTCCTCGGATCCAGGGATCACCTCCGGGCTACGACGCCCATTGGCATCCGGCTCACCGAGCTGCGTGGTCACAAACTTCACGCCGGTAACACCTGTCGCATCCCCAACCACTTCCACTGGCTGGCGATTGAACAAAAAGACCACGCCTTCTTCGCGGGCATTGGCCACCTCTTTGCGTGAGCCTGGCATGTTGGCTTCATCACGGCGGTAGACGCAGGTGACGGACTTCGCACCCTGACGAATTGAGGTTCGGTTACAGTCCATTGCTGTATCTCCGCCACCCAAGACGATCACCCGCTTGCCTTTCATGTTGATATATTCCGAGGGGTCTTTCTCAAACCCAAGGCACCGGTTCACATTCGAAATCAAGAAGGGGAGCGCCTTAAACACACCTGGCAGATTCTCACCTGGGAAACCGCCGGCCATGTTGGTGTAGGTGCCCATCCCTAAGAACACGGCATCGAAGGATTCCATCAACTCACCGACACTGATGTCACGACCGACTTCTGTGCTCAAGCGGAATTCAATCCCCATGCTCTCAAAGATCTCACGACGGCGCGTCATCACCGTTTTTTCGAGCTTAAACTCAGGAATGCCGAAGGTCAGCAACCCACCAATCTCCGGATGCCGATCAAAAACGACTGACTTCACACCACCGCGTGCCAGAATGTCGGCGCACGCAAGACCGGCAGGACCCGCGCCAATAATAGCCACCCGCTTCTCCGTCCAGACCACTGAGGACATATCTGGGCGCCATCCGAGGGCGAAGGCAGTATCTGTAATGTACTTCTCGACCGAGCCGATGGTGACCGCACCAAAGCCATCATTCAGCGTACAGGCGCCTTCACACAAACGGTCTTGAGGACATACACGACCGCAGACTTCGGGCAATGAGTTGGTTTTATGACACAGTTCAACCGCCGCCATGATATTGCCTTGGCTAATCAGCTCGAGCCAATTTGGGATGTGGTTGTGTACTGGGCATTTCCACGAGCAGTATGGATTGCCACATGACAAGCACCGATGCGCCTGGCCTGCAGCCTGATCAGGCTTGAAGTCTTCATAGATCTCGACAAAGGCTTCTTTGCGAGACTCCATCGCCTTTTTCTGTGGATCCTTCCGGCCCACATCGACAAACTGAAAATGATTCTGTAACCGATCTGCCATGGCTTATTCCTCCTACTGCGCGTCTGCACGCGAGCTGGCCAGCAAATCAGAAAGGCTCGCCGCCTTCGGTTTGACTAACCAGAACCGACCCACAAAGGTCTCAAAATCATCCAATATCGTCTGACCCCAGGCACTGCCCGTGGCCGTGACATACTCTTCCAAATGCCCACGTAAATGGGCCCGATATTGCTCCATCTGTTCTGTACTGATACGCGCAATCTCCACCAACTCATGGTTGTAGCGATCCACAAAAGACCGCGACTGATCCAGCACGTAAGCGAAACCACCGGTCATCCCCGCACCAAAGTTACGGCCTGTGTTTCCAAGGACAATCACCAATCCACCGGTCATGTACTCGCAACAATGATCACCAGCGCCTTCGACAATGGCTGTTGCTCCGGAATTCCGCACCGCAAACCGCTCACCTGCGCAACCCGCGGCGTATAAAGTGCCTCCAGTCGCGCCGTAGAGACAGGTGTTACCGATAATCGCCGTATCTTCGGACGCGAACTCGGACACCTTAGGCGGTGAGATCACTAACCGGCCACCGGCCATTCCCTTGCCGACATAATCATTGGCGTCGCCTTCGAGATACATTTCAAGGCCCGGGGAATTAAAGACCCCGAAGCTTTGCCCGGCAGTTCCTTGCAAATCAATACGGATCGGCGTGGGTAGGCCCTCGAGCCCATAAGCCAGTGCGATCTCACCCGATAGCGTCGCACCCACAGACCGGTCACAGTTCGTGATGCCAAAGGCGAATCGACCGCCAGAACCTGTCGCTACGGCCTCGCGTGTTTGCTCAACAATCGCTTGGTTGAGAAGACCCTGATCGTAGGGGGGATTCTTTTCAACCGCACACAACTGCGGCTTTCCAGCATGCTCAGGCCCTTGGTACAGAATCGGGCCAAAATCCAATTTGGCCTGGCGTTGCGACCGGCCGCCAATTTGTGTCAACAAATCTGTACGGCCAACGAGCTCTGCCAGGGTCCGAACACCGAGCGCCGCCATCAGCTCACGCGTCTCTTCCGCCACAAAGGTGAAGAAATGTTTGATCATCTCAACGGTGCCGCGGAAATGTTGCTCACGCAGATAGTCATTCTGCGTCGCAACTCCGGTTGCGCAGTTATTGAGGTGGCAGATCCGCAGGTACTTACACCCCATAGCGACCATCGGTGCCGTGCCAAAGCCGAAACTCTCAGCACCCAAAATCGCGGCTTTGATGACATCTAAACCAGTTTTCAAACCCCCATCGGTCTGCAGCCTGACCTTGTCACGCAAATCATTCGCGCGAAGCGCCTGATGCGCCTCGGATAAGCCGAGCTCCCAAGGTGATCCTGCATACTTAATCGAGGTGATCGGACTGGCGGCCGTCCCGCCGTCATACCCTGAAATGGTGATCAGATCGGCATAGGCCTTCGCCACACCTGCAGCGATGGTCCCAACGCCTGGCTCACTGACCAGCTTGACCGAAACCAAGGCCTTGGGGTTCACCTGTTTCAAATCGAAAATCAGCTGCGCTAAATCCTCAATCGAATAGATGTCGTGATGCGGTGGCGGTGAAATCAAAGTCACACCGGGCACTGAGTATCGCAACCGCGCGATCAAGGCGTTGACCTTACCACCTGGAAGCTGGCCACCCTCGCCGGGCTTAGCACCCTGCGCGACCTTGATCTGCAACACTTCGGCATTGACCAGATAATGCGGCGTCACACCAAACCGACCGGATGCGATCTGCTTAATCTTCGACACCTTTGATGTGCCAAAACGAACAGGGTCTTCACCACCCTCTCCAGAGTTTGATCGCGCACCCAGCTCGTTCATGGCCTGCGCCAATGCCTCATGTGCCTCTGGACTCAGCGCGCCAAGCGACATCCCGGCCGAATCAAAGCGCTTCAAAATCGACTCTATGGGCTCGACCTCGTCGATCGAGATCGCACGACCCTCGTCGAGTTGGAGCTTCAACAGGTCACGCAAGGTCGCTATGGGACGCTCGTTGACCAACTTCGCATAACGTTGATAGGTGGAATACGATCCGGTCTGCACGGCTTGCTGCAAGGTTTGCACTACATCGGGGTTGTACGCGTGGTATTCCCCGCCGTGCATATACTTCAGGAAACCACCCTGAGGGACCGGCTTCCGCTTCGACCAGGCCATGGCCTGACGCACCGTTTGGTCATGCTCGAAGTCTGAAAAGTCCGCTCCGGCAATCCGGCTTTGCACACCCTTAAAGCAGAGATCCACGACCTCCGTCGACAAACCGATGGCTTCGAACAACTGTGCACCGCGATAACTGGCAATGGTCGAAATACCCATTTTTGAAAGGATCTTCAACAACCCTTTATTGATCCCTTTGCGGTAGTTGCGATGCAACTCCAATGGATCGCCAATTAATTCATCTGTCGCAACCAAATCATTAATCACACGGTAGGACAAATATGGATACACCGCCGTCGCACCAAAGCCCAACAGCACAGCAAAATGATGCGAGTCGCGCGCTTCACCGGTATCAACAACGATGTTGGCCGAGCACCGAAGCCCTTCTGCGATCAGGCGATGATGAACTGCACCAGTCGCCATGGTCGCCGAGACAACCCACTGATCTGCATGCACTTCACGGTCGGATAAAATCAACAGCGTATTGCCGGCGCGCACAGCGTCGACCGCTTGCTGGCACACCGCCTCGACAGCGGCTTTTAGACCGACGCTTGGCTCGAAAGCCAATGCGATCATTGCGCGCCCGTACCCTGGGTGCTCAAAGGCTTTTAAGCGATCCATCTTCGGTGCTGACAACACCGGTGAGTGCAAAATGATGCGCTCGGCATGATCTGCCGTTTCTTCAAATGGATTCAGCTCAACACCCAAGCAGGTCTCAAGGCTCATGACGATCGCTTCACGGAGCGGATCGATCGGCGGATTAGTCACCTGCGCAAACTGTTGCCGGAAATAATCAGCGATATGGCGCTGCTCGGTCGACAACACTGCCATCGGCGTGTCATCACCCATCGAGCCAACAGCCTCCTGGCCCATCTCGGCTAGGGGCTTGATCACCGACTCGCGCTCTTCGCGGGTGACATTAAAGAGCTTCAGGTACGGATCCAGACCCGCCTCAGACAGTGGCCGCAAATCAGAGAACGGATCCTTCATATCCGCTTCAAAACGGATGGTTTTCTCACGCAGCCACTTCTTGTAGGGCTGGCGTGTCTTCAACTGTTGGTCGATCTGATCGGCCGTCAACAGCTGACCGGTCTGTGTATCGACAGCGAGGAGCTCACCAGGCCCGACGCGACCCTTGGCGATCACATCTTCGGGACGATAGCCCCACGTACCGACTTCAGATGCCACCGTGATGTAGCCATTTTTAGTCTTCACCCAACGCGCCGGCCGCAGTCCATTGCGATCCAGCAAGCAACATGCAAAGCGGCCATCGGTTAAAACAATCCCCGCAGGACCGTCCCATGGCTCCATGTGCATCGAGTTGTACTCATAAAACGCGCGCAAATCGGCGTCCATGTCGTCCACGTTTTGCCATGCAGGTGGCACCAACATCCGAATCGCACGGAACATATCCATGCCGCCGGCCACCATGACTTCCAACATGTTATCGAGGCTCGACGAGTCCGACCCAGTGGTGTTGACCAAAGGCAGAATCTGATCTACGTCGGGAAGGCTCTCAGACTGGAACAAATGTCCGCGCGCCTGAGACCAGTTACGGTTGCCCGCAATGGTATTGATCTCACCGTTGTGCGCGAGCAAACGAAACGGTTGCGCAAGCGGCCAACGTGGCAACGTATTGGTCGAGAAGCGCTGATGGAAGACGCAAATCGCTGTGGCCATCGCGGCATCGCCAAGATCCGGATAGAAGCTCGGTAAATCGACCGGCATCATCAGGCCTTTGTAAGAGATCACACGGCGCGACAATGAGCAGAGGTAGTTTTCTGAATGATTCGACAAGGCGCGCTCAATCAAGCGCGACGCCATAAAGAGTTCTGTATCAAACGCTCCCTGATCTTGTGTGCTCGGCTCAACAAACACCTGCGCAAAGGCGGGCATGTTGTCTTTTGCAATCGGACCTAAATTGGTCGGATCAATGGGCACATCACGCCAACCGACACAGACGAGATCACGCGCATGCAAGACGGCTTCCACAGCGGCACGCGCCGCTTGATTGGCCGCAGGATCCGGAGCCAAAAACAGCATCCCAACTGCGTACTGAGGGCCAAGCTCCCGCCCAGTGGCTGACTTTGCAACCTGACGCATGAACTGATCCGGCATCTGGAAGAGTAATCCACACCCGTCGCCCGTCTTGCCGTCTGCGGCGATCCCGCCGCGATGGGTCATGCAGGTCAATGCTTCGATAGCCGTCATGAGTAGGTGATGGCTGGGCTCGCCCTCGCAATGCGCAATCAAGCCGAATCCGCAATTATCTCGGAACTCACCGGGCGTATAGAGACCTTTGGTCATAGTTTGCTTCCCACTCCTGCGCCGCTTGACGCGCGCAACCATTAACTGCCGGAGACCGTCAAAACGACCTCCTCAAAATTCCATCACTATCCACGTTTGCTGGGCAGGCCGCCCATACGTTGTTTGATCCATCAAGTGGACTCAAACCCCTGAATCCTCGGCAAAAACGGCCGCGTAGTATAGGTCTCGGAGGCGCCTGGAGCAAATCCTGGCCGGAAAGAATCCGTCTTACGACTTTGGCGTCATTGGGATGACGACTGGAACCGATGGCGCCTTAGGGGGTTGAGCTTGCCACCAAAGATACGCGATCAAAACCGCGGCGAGCAAGCCCCCGCTGATCCAGACTATGAGAAGGCGTCGCTCAGGCTCGGGTTCCGACCGATCGGTGAGACCCGGCGAAGCCATCTCTGGCTCTAATGGAAACTCACTGCGTGCTTCCAAAGCCGCTCGGATGAGGCGTTTTGGCATTTCCGCGAATCGATTCAGTAAGGGCTGCAAATCCCCGCGCGGCTCCTGTGTTTGCGGAGTCGCCTGTGCTAACGCCTCACGAAGATCTGATAGGTCCCAAGCCGGCAACTGCACCGTACTTGGCAACACACCGAGCGCCATCAACCGATCAAGCACAGCGTTCTCACCGACCAACAAGACAGACCAAGGACGACCGTAGATGCCGGACGCGAGCTCACTGAAAAAGCGCAGCACTTCATCTGGCAAACAATGCGCATCCTCAACGATGACCTCAGAGACACCCAAATCCGTGCCGGAAGACTGCTTACTTTGCAGCCGTTCAAGCATCACAAAATCATCACTATCAGGACGCAAGCCCACCAATGCAGTTAACCGCATCACTGCATCATGGCGGTCAACCACCACCTCCCCATCGAGGCGCAGCGGCGAGAATGGCGTGGCAAACTCAAGCGCTTGGATCACCGTTGACTTACCTTGACCTGGCGCCCCAGTGAACACGACAAGACCACGGGTCCAGCGCGTCGCGGCGCGCAATCGCTCTAGGGATGCGCGTTGTGAGCGGACTAGCGGCAGCACTGGTCGAGCACAGTCTCAAGATCACTGGATGAAACCGCATCTGCGACGTAGGCCTCGCCCAAGGCTCGCATCAACACCAGTCGCAGCCGACCATCGACATTTTTCTTATCAACCGCCATGTGCCGCAAAAAGTCTGCAGGCGTCATGCCGGATGGCGGATCGACAGGCAACCCAACCTGGTGGCAGATGTGTCGAACACGCTGCACGTCGGCCGATGTTAGCTGACCCATATGTGCCGAGAGTGTCGCAGCCATCACCATCCCAGCACCCACGGCCTCTCCATGCAACCAATCGCCATAGCCCAGATGCGCTTCAATGGCATGCCCAAAGGTATGGCCTAGATTCAACAACGCACGGACTCCGCCCTCACGCTCATCCCGCGCAACGATCTCGGCTTTCATCTGACATGAACGCGCAACGGCTTCCGTCAATGCCGTCGCATCCTTGGTCAGTAACGCGTCGGCGTTCGCCTCAATCCACTCCAGAAAATGCACATCACCCAGCAATCCATATTTGATGACTTCCGCGAGGCCAGCCGCAATTTCGCGCTGGGGCAGGGTCGCAAGGACCGCAATGTCCGCCAAGACACCAACTGGCTGATGAAATGCTCCTATCATGTTTTTACCCAATCGGTGGTTCACACCGGTCTTTCCGCCAACAGACGAATCCACCTGGGCTAAGAGCGTGGTCGGAATTTGCACAAAGGCCACACCACGCTGATAGGTCGATGCCGCAAAGCCAACCATGTCACCGATCACACCCCCTCCCAAGGCCACAAAGGTGGCATTTCGGGACAAACGTCGCTCGAGGGCGGTCGCGTAAATTGCATCCAAGGTTTCGAGTTTCTTGTGCGCTTCACCGTCTGGCAAAATCACTGTAGCGACATCAAAGTCGGCCAAGGCCTCTTCCACTTCGGCCAAGTAAAGCGGACCAACCGTGTCATTAGTCACAATCAGGACCTGTTTGCCGACAATCAGTGGCGCCAAATGACTCGCGTCCAACAACGGAGCACCGATCTGAATCTGGTACGACCGATCACCGAGTTCGACCTCTAATCGCCGCATGTTATGAACCCCCCAATGCATCTAAAATCCGCCGAACAACAGAGCCCGGATTGGCTTTGCCTGTTTGCACCTGCACGCCCGCACACGCCGCGTAAAAGGGCTCCCGCTCAATCGCCATTTGACGCAACTTGGCTTTTGGGTCATCGACTTGCAACAAGGGCCTGTTTTTATCATGTTTCAGGCGGTCGTACTGTGTCTTCAGATCCACCTTCAGCCAGATAACGGCCTCACGATGCGCCATCAAAATGGCTTGATTCTCAGGCCGCAAGACAACGCCTGCACCAGTGGAAATCACAACATCGGGTTTGTCGGATAATTCAGCCAACACCCGCGCCTCACGGTCACGGAATCCTTGCTCACCCTCGACATCAAAAATCCAGGGTATGTCAGCTCCCGAGCGCGCCTCGATTTCCTCATCCAAGTCCAAAAATGAGCGTTGTAGCCGCGTGGCCAACAGCCGCCCAACGGTTGTCTTTCCTGCACCTGTCGGGCCAATTAGAAACAGTGTGGGCAACTCGCCTGACATGCGACCTCATAGTTACAAAACGCGGGGACTGATAAATACTAACAGCTCAGACTTAAAGGCACGATGCTGGCGTGTTTGAAAGATACGCCCCAAGATTGGAATTGCAGACAAACCTGGGATCCCCGTTTCGATTTCCTCTTCTTTCGACTCATAGATGCCACCCAGAACAAGCGTTTCGCCAGGATCGACCGTAACGCGCGTGTTCAGCTCACGGGTTTCAATGGCTGGGCCCTGAGCGGTTGCTAACTGGCTGACTTGATCTTGTCGGATATCCAAGGTCATCTCAATGCGACCGTCGTCACGCAGGATTGGGGTCACCTTGAGTTCAAGCACCGCATCCTTGAATTCAGTTCGCGACTGTCCATTCTCATCCACTGTGACAAAGGGTAATTGCTCGCCTTGGCGAATCGTCGCCGGTCTGCGATTGGTGGTGACGATACGCGGCTCAGAAATCACTTCGCCCGCCCCAGATGCCTCAAGCGCTTGCAGCTCGAGTGATAGCAGACGGGGATCCGAAACAAAGGCAAGCGACAGCGCACCGGCCGCGGAGTCCAGAGGCGCGCCGCTACTTTGCCCTGAGGCGCCTGAGCGGCCCGGCTCAGCAGTCGCAAATGACCACCGAACGCCCAGGTCGCGCCTGAGACTGGTGTCGGCAGCCACCAATTTGGCCTCGATCAAGATTTGTGCAACTTCCACGTCCAACACCTCGATCAGGCGTTTCGCTTGCAGCAGATGATCGGCGTGGCCGCTGATCAGCAGTCGATTGGTTTCAGGGTCGGCAATGATAAACAGTTCTGTCGTCGCCTCGAGCCCTGAGGATTGGATCAGTTCCAACACATGCGAGGCTTCGCGATGCTTCAGATCAATACTGAGTAACTCCGTGTGCACCGCCGGTTCCACCAGAGACAAACGCGGTGGCTCACCACGGATTTCCAATCCAGCGGCCTTGGCAATGTGCTGCAAGCCGTCAAGTGGCTCGTCCACCT
>CAZVNX010000006.1:63989-99432 GCA_964628665.1 uncultured Pseudomonadales bacterium
GGCGCCTCAGGGATACGCAACTCAAATCCAAAGCCCGTGAGTACCCAGCCCGATAACAGAATCCCCAATAGTCTCCTCATGGCGCCTCTCCTGAACGACAACTTGTTCCTAAATCACTCTTCAGCACCAATTGCGACTGATAGATGCCCACAATGCGCCAGTCAGGTGTCAGCCAATGACCCAGTTGTTGACGGATCGGACCAGACTCTTGCTGCAACCACAATGTGTCTCCGACTCGCCCACGAACGCTGGCCTGAGGGCATGGGCTCAGCACGCCAAATCGCACTTCTGATAGGTCGCCCACGGTCGCCTCATGGATCCAACGCCGGGGGCGACTCCCAGGTTTCAGCTCGAGCGTCATCAACACCGCACCGTCTTCGCTACGCATCGAAATCGCATGCAAATCCAGCCCCTGCACCGTCACTAGTAAGGTCATGGCGCTGCGCCATAGCGCCTCTGCGGATCCTTTTAGGCGCACCGTCCACTGCTCTGGCCTGCTCTGCATTTCCACAACCTGAAGACCCGACTTCACAAAGTGTGCGGCAAGATCGGTCGGCGCAAAGGGTGCCAACTGTTCGCCCACATCCCTTAAGGCCTGGCGCCGCTCTGCACGCATCGCCTGCAACTCCACGTGCAAAGCCTCTGCCGCAACGACTTGCTTAGCCCACGCGAGTCGCTGCACGTAGTGCTGAAATTGTGGCCACAACACCAGCCCACTCATGGCGCAGCCCATCAGGACAAACCAACCGACCAATACCCAGTTGGTATAACGAACGATCCACAAATCATTGATCCTCTGTCGCATTGATCCGCACTTCGATGAATTGACCTTGCGGCGCCTCACGAATCGACACCACCTCTGCATGCTCAGAGTCCAGCAGATCCGCCAACACAACGGCTGATGCCACCTGCACTGTGAACTGCACCACACCGGATCGCTCTTCAATCGAGAGAACCCGAAGCGGACGGTTGGTGAACCAGGTATTCCAGCGATCGATACGCTGCTGAACTGCGGCCTCTGCTCTGACGAGCGCCTCTTGGTCTGCAGCACCGGCTGCCAGCTGCTGGTTCAACACATCGATCTCAGAGTAGAGCTCTGTATTCAGGGCCTGCATGGCGACCAACGCCTCGCGCTGGTTTGGAATGTCGCGCTGCAAACGATCCAACGTCAACGCAATTGATCCGGTGACGATCCCAAGGCTCAGGGTCAATAGACCACACCATCGAAGAAGCCATATGAGACGACTGCGTGCGACGCGACTTCGCCAGTGGATCAGGTTCAGCATGTACTGATCTCAGGCCAGCGTCGTTGGCTCGCAGACAGCACGGTCGGTTGCTGGGTCACCTGCTCACGATACATCCATGCCCTCAACGCAGGCTCCGACAACTCCTGAAACATCGCAAGGCGCGTCACCACGCCCTGCTGCCAGTCTGCGACCATCGTCACGCCCAGATGAGTCCACTGGTAGGGACCATCGGACATGCCGTCGAGCATCCAATCTGCTTCTGGTGAGACAAAGGCAGTGGTCGACTGATGCAGTATCGGGTCCAGCCACTCCATCGCCTTCGCTGTGAGCATGCACGCCGATTGACGCGGTACGCCGCCATACGCAAAGCGCTGCATGTCGAGGCCCACGGCACCGCGATCGCGACCGCTCGCCATCATCACCCACCGACTGAGCCAACATTCAGCCACCACCACACCCAAGGTCGTGCCGTTGAGTTCTGCTAGGAGCAATTCACGCTCATCCAACCGCCAAGACCTCAGTCCCTCAGCGGTTTGCGTCAACGCGCCGTGCGGTTGCAAAAACAGGAATCCTGCTGGGTCTCCATATCTCGCCATCTGTCTCTCCATGTGCTGACAGCAAAGCGGGAAATTGCCCATAGTCAATTCAGTATTGGACTTTGATTTTAGGTACACTAGGCCGCTTAAGAGAGGGTGAACTGTCTGTGGCCGGAACCATCCGATTTTTAATCGGTGCATCTATTAGTCTGTTACTCGTCACGATCTTTGTTCTGGTCGGCGGATATCTGTATCTGAAACCTGGGCTTCCCGATGTGGAGTCACTGAAAACAGTGCGCCTACAAACGCCATTGCAGGTGTTTACGCAAGACGGACAGTTGATCGCACAATTCGGTGAGAAGCGTCGTGATCCTGTCAGCATCAACGAGGTCCCACTCGATCTGATTCGCGCATTCTTAGCCGCCGAAGATGACAATTTCCGTGATCATGTGGGCATCGACTTACTCGGTTTGGCACGTGCCGCTTGGCAACTGGTCTCAAGCGGGCAAATCCAGTCCGGTGGCTCAACGATCACAATGCAGGTGGCGAAGAACTATTTTTTAAGCCACGAACGCACCTTTGCGCGAAAATTTCGTGAAATCCTGTTGGCGCTTGAAATCGAAAAGTCACTTAGCAAAGACGAGATCTTGGAGCTATATTTCAACGTGATTTTTCTCGGCCATCGCGCCTACGGTGTGAATGCCGCCTCACAGATTTATTACGGTAAACCGTTAGACGAGCTCACCCTCGCGCAATCTGCAATGATTGCAGGGCTCCCCAAAGCGCCCTCCAAATACAATCCCATCGCCAATCCAACTCGCGCCAAAGAGCGCCGTGACTGGATCCTCGGCCGCATGCTGCGGCTTGGGTTCATTAATCAAGATGCATTCGAAGGTGCGGTCGAACAACCCGTAACCGCCACCTTACATGGTGTGCAAGTTGATCTTGCCGCTCCTTACGTCGCCGAAGAGGCGCGTCGGATCGCCCTGAATATCTTCAATGACCAGGCTTACACCGACGGACTACGGGTCTTCACCACCATCGATGGTGAACAACAAAAGGCGGCACAGAAAGCCGTTGTCAGCGGTCTTTTAGAGTACGACCGGCGACACGGTTGGCGGGGTGCAGAACAGACTCTCCCAGGCTCTGATCTCGCGCAATGGCAAGACGCCCTCAAATCCATTGATGCAATCGGACCATTACAGCCTGCGGTAGTCACAGACGTCACGGAAAGCCGCATCCAAGGCGCACGCCTTGACGGATCAACCTTTGAAATCGGCAGCCAGGGATTTTCCTGGGCCCGCGCCTATCGAAGCGTGAACAGCATTGGCTCATCTGTGAAAGATGCCCGCACACTGGTGCAACCGGGTGATCTCATTCGCGTGTACGAAGAGAACGGTGTCCTGTGGCTGGCACAAAAACCCGAAGTCGAAGCAGGGTTTGTTGCGCTTGACCCAAACCATGGCGCCATCCGCGCCATGGTGGGGGGTTTCAATTATTTTGAGTCAAAGTTCAATCGAGCGATCCAGGGCGGACGTTTGGTCGGCTCTGGATTTAAGCCTCTGATTTATACCGCCGCACTCGAATCTGGCATGACACCGGCAACGCTCGTGAATGATGCGCCGGTGGTGTTTGACCAAACCGAGGGTGCGACCGACTGGCGGCCACAAAATTCCAGCGGCACCTTCCTTGGGCCAACGCGACTTCGGACTGCGCTGTATCGGTCGCGAAATCTGGTCTCGGTGCGGCTCGTGCGTGAACTCGGCATCGACCGAGTCATTGAAATCGGTGAGCGATTTGGACTGGATACAGACAAGCTGCCGCGCGATCTTTCGATTTCGCTCGGCACAGCGGCGCTCACACCGGTCGAGCTGGCGGAACTGTATGCCGTCTTTGCCAATGGCGGATTCCGCGTTCGGCACCATTTGATCGACCGCATTGAATCCGCAGACGGTGCTGTGTTGTACCAAACGCAACCCGTCACTGTCTGTCGCACCGATTGTGATGGGCAGCCCGTGTCACTGGACTTGGCCTTCGACAATCGACTGAAGCCGACGCAATCAAATTTGCTTGAGATCGATTCGCAAACACGGATTGCGCCACGCGTTGTCGACACCCGAATCCATTACTTAATTCATGACATGTTGCGCGATGTGGTGCAGCAGGGCACAGCCAAGCGCGCGCGGGAACTGGGTCGCCAGGATCTCGCTGGCAAAACAGGTACCACCAACGACCAATTCGACGCCTGGTTTAGCGGCTATCATCCCGATGTGGTTGCCTCCGTGTGGGTCGGCTTTGACCAACCTAAAACCCTCGGACGGGCAGAATACGGTGGTCGCGCGGCGTTACCAATTTGGATCGAGTTTATGCGCGCCGCGTTACAAGACACGCCTGACACGCCCATGCCGATGCCACCGGGCGTGATTGCAACGCGCATTGATCCGGCCACCGGGGCGAAGGCACGGCCGTCACAGAAAGACACCTTGCGCGAGTTTTTTCTATTAGAAAATCCACCCAAGGATCCAGCGCCTGAGGGTCTTGTGACACCCGACGGCGAATCCCCGATTTCCTCACCGCAGCAGCTTTTTTAACTGTCGGCTTGGCGGTCTAAGTTTGCAGGGTGTGTGATTTTCATGGTCCAGGTAAAACGCGCGCGTTTTGCTTTTGGCGACCGCCCGACCCATCCACGCACCACAAGACGCGTGCCGATTGGAGGCGGCTTGATACCTGAGGCCAATTCCAGTCGAAGTATCCCATCCAAGATCACCACGGCCTTGCCTCGGCTGGGCTCAATCTCCGTCACCGCTCCGGCTAGCATCTGAAAACCACCCAGATCGTCATTTAAATCCACAAGGGCCTGCGGATAGATGTCGGCAGACCAGATCCCCACACCCTGCCTCTGTGCTGCGGCTTCGGACTGCTTTAAACAACGCGCCAATCGGGTGTTGGGTGGCACGGCCACCGCAAACGCCAGTCCCTTGGTAACCAATTCTGCGGCAAGGTAGGTCTCTTGGTGCCAAATGTTGGCCAACAGCCGACCGTAGCGATCTGTGGGAGCGGGCCATGGTGTGAGTTGAACCCACTCAGGAAGAAAGGCGGCGGCCTGGTCTTTTGCCTGAAGGGCGTGGTCCTGAAACCAACCTTGCGATCGAAGCTCCAAGGTATTGATTCCGACAATCCGCACCCGCTGACCATTTTCGAGACGCAAGGTGTCCCCATCGGTCACACGCTCAAGGCGCATGGGAGGCGATAACGATTCAGGTTCAGGACAGGCGAGAAGCCCTTGAGAAACAAAAAAGGCTGCACAAAATGCAGCCTTTTTGAGGAGATTACTTCGCCGTTGTACGGCCACCGAAGCGCTTATTGAATCGGTCAATTCGACCACCTGTATCAACAACTTTCTGCTTACCAGTGTAGAACGGGTGGCATTCCTGACACACGTCGACAGTGAAGTCTTCGCCCTTTGTTGAACGCGTCTCGTAGACGGTTCCGCACGAGCAGGTTACCTTCACCTCTGAATACGCTGGATGAATATCCGCTTTCATCTAATCTATCCTCTGTTTATCGATGCCGCCGCCCTGACCGCATCAGGCGTCAGGTACCGCATCAAGTTTGGGCGGCGGAGTCTAACAAAGACTGGGGTCTGCACGGAAGCCTATGCCACGCATTTTTCTAAAAGTTTTTGTCCCAGGGCCGTTTTCTGGGGCCTTGACGTACCAAGCCGAGTCGCCAATTGATCGAGGCATACGGGTGCGCGTCCCGCTCGGTCACCGCGAAGTGATTGGCTTAACCGACGAAACACTGCCTGCGTGCGACGTTACAGAAGAGACCAAACCGGTCCTTGAAGTACTCGACCAAGCACCGTTGCTTAGCGCGGATATTTTTCGGCTGACTGCCTTTGCAGCCGATTATTACCACACACCGCAGGGTGATCTGTTACTCACCGCCTTGCCAACCGCCCTTCGCAAAGGCAAACCCTGTCCTCCGCCGCGGATAGAAACAGGATTGGAACAAGCACCCAATTATGCGCTGCATCCCGAACAAATTGCTGCGATTGAGGCGATTCATCAGGCAGCAGGGCGCTTTGCGTGTTTTTTGCTCCAGGGTGTCACCGGCTCGGGGAAAACACAGGTGTTCTCAGAGCTGATTGCCAGCACCATTGCAAAAGGCCAACAGGTGTTGTTGTTGGTTCCAGAAATCGGCCTCACCGGGCAAATGGTCACCCGCATACAGGCGCAGTTACGTGGCTCACTCGTGGTCTCGCACTCCAACTTAGCTGAGGGTGCGCGGGCGCGGGCATTTGCAGCGGCCAGTCACGGCCTTGCTGACGTGCTCATTGGGACCCGGAGCGCGTTACTGACACCCATGCCGAAGCTTGGCTTGATTTTGATCGATGAAGAGCACGACAGTGCCTACAAAAACCAGGAGGGTGCGCTCTACTCAGCGCGCGATCTGGCCATTGTGCGAGCGCAACAGCGACAGATCCCAATCGTGTTAAGTTCCGCCACACCTTCACTCGAAACCTGGTCAGCAGCCAACCACGGCCGATACACGCGTTTGCGCCTCACCACTCGACCCGGGGCGCAGCGTTCGACCCGCTTAGAACTTATCGACGCGAGACGCGACCGACCCAAAGATGGCCTCACGCAGGCCGCCCGCCTCGCCATCCAAGACACACTCAACAACGGCCAACAGGTTCTGATTTTCCTCAATCGACGCGGTTACGCACCGGTTCTCATGTGTCCTGACTGCGGCTACACACCGGAATGCAAGCATTGTGATGCGCGCCCTACCCTGCACCGCCAACCCGACACGCTGTGGTGTCATCACTGCGATCATCGTGTTCGGCCACCTGCAGTCTGCCCGGCCTGCGCAAGCACGCAATTGTTGGCAATCGGCCAAGGCACAGAGCGGCTGACTGAAACCGTGGAAGCCCTCTTTAGTGAAGTGCCAGTGATCCGCATTGATCGCGATACAACCTCACGCCGCAAAGCCTTCGAGACACTTTTGCAGCCGGTCGTGGCGGGCGAACCCTGCATCTTGGTGGGTACACAAATGCTCGCCAAAGGACATGACTTCCAACAGCTGTCTACGGTGATTGTCACCGATGGCGACCAGGGGCTCTTAGGCGCTGATTTTCGCGCCGTTGAGCACTTTGCACAGTTGCTTACGCAGGTCGCAGGACGGGCTGGACGGCATCAGACAGATGGGCGGGTCTTGATTCAAACACATCGTCCAGACTCGCCTTGGTTTCCGCTGATCCTTGGCAACGACTATGACCAACTGGCGGCCGCCATCGAGGCAGAACGCGCGCAATTTCACTGGCCACCACAGACCCATCTCGCATTAATCACGGCACGTGGCCCAGACAGCCACTTGGTCTTCGAAGCTTTGGGTGCGGTTGCGCATCAATTGCGCACTTTACAGAGCCCGATCAGAATCCTCGGGCCGGCACCGGCGCCGATGGAACGCCGTAATCGCCAATATCACGGCCAATTGTTACTCATTGGTCCACGTAACCTCTTGCACTGGGCCTTAAACGAGACGGGTCCCTGGGCGTATCGACGCCAGGGGAAAGTCATGTTTCAGTTGGATGTGGATCCTTGGGACCTCTGGTAATGCTACACTCGCGCCCGCAAACGGAGGGAGACTATGAAGGATACTGTTGCGGCTTTATTTGAACGTGCGCTGGACCAATTGGTTGCGAAGGGCGTGCTGGATGCCGCTGCAAGAAAACCCGTGCAGATTGAAAACACGCGCGATCCCGCACATGGTGATTTCGCGACGAATGTTGCGATGATGCATGCCAAATCGGCTGGGCTCCCACCACGGCAACTCGCTGAACAGATCCTTGCGCATCTTGAATCCAGCCCTGATGTCGACGCCACAGAGATTGCAGGCCCCGGTTTTATTAATATTCGGCTCGCCAAAGCCGCCGCATTTGAACCCGTGATCCGTTGCCTTACCGAAGCAGATCGTTTTGGGCAGCATGCGGCCACCGGCGAGACTCTGCAGGTCGAGTACGTGTCTGCAAATCCAACCGGGCCCTTACACGTGGGTCATGGTCGTGGCGCCGCCTACGGCGCGACGCTCGTCAACTTATTAAAGGCCCGCGGACACACCGTACAAGGCGAGTACTACGTCAACGACGCCGGTCGGCAGATGAACATCCTTGCGATGAGTGTGTATGTGCGCTACCTGCAAACCCAAGGTGTTGGCATCGACTTCCCGTCAGCTGGTTACCAAGGGGATTACATCACCACGCTCGGACAGACGCTGGCCAACGATGTTGGCGACAGCCTCGTGATCGACTCAGAGCATCTCACCACAAATCTCCCAGCAGATACCGAGGCGGACAAAGATGCCTACGTCGATGGCCTGATTCAACAGGCCAAAGCGGCCTTGGGCGAACGCTTTGAAATCCCGTTCTCGCTGGCACTGAATGCAATACTCGATGACATCAAATCCGACCTCGGTGAATTCGGTGCACACTATGATTGTTGGTTCAGCGAGCGATCACTGGTCACAGACGGCGCCATCGATCGAGCCATTGCAGTCCTCGAAAGCAAGGGGCATTTGTACACGGAACAGGGTGCCCTGTGGTTTCGGACCACCGCCTTTGGCGATGACAAAGATCGTGTGGTACGCCGTGACAACGGTGAGTACACCTATTTCGCCAGCGACATTGCCTACATCGCCAACAAGTTTGAGCGCGGATTTGACCGTGTTGTTTACGTCTGGGGTGCCGATCACCACGGCTATATCGTGCGCGTCAAAGCGGCCGCCGAAGCCCTCGGTTACGATCCAGAGCGGTTAATCATTCGCTTGGTGCAATTCGCAATCCTGTACAAAGACGGTGAGCGCGTACAGATGTCCACGCGCTCCGGGTCCTTTGTCACGCTCCGTGAATTACGAAATGACGTGGGCCGAGATGCCTGCCGTTACTTTTATGTCATGCGCAAAGCTGACCAACATCTCGACTTCGATTTGTCACTGGCAACCAGTCAAACCAAGGACAATCCGGTCTACTACATTCAATACGCGCACGCGCGGATTTGTCGCGTACTGGAGGGCCTTGAGACTCCGTTTGATCTTGCGCGCGGTACAGCGCACTTGAGTCTCCTCGCACATCAGGATGAATTGGATTTGGCCACAGCCATTGGACGGTATCCTGAGGTGATTCAAAAAGCCGCCGACTCACTCGAGGCCCATACGCTGTGTTACTACTTGCAGGATTTGGCGGCCGACTTTCATCGTTGGTACAACGGAACGCGACTGTTGGTTGATGATTTGGCCCTGCGTGATGCGCGATTGGCCTTGGCGAAATCGGTGCAACAGGTGCTCGCAAATGGCTTATCCATTCTCGGCGTGAGCGCGCCAGAGGCGATGTAATGCGGGATTATTCTTCTCAAGCCAGTCGGCATCGCGCAAGTCATCAGCGCGGTCCAAGTGCCGCGCTCGGAATCACGCTGAGCGTCGTACTACTCGGACTGGTCACCGCAGGACTGATTTGGTTAAACCAAAGCACAGAGCCGAACCAAGACACACTCAGCGAACAACCCAAAGCCGTTCCGCAACCAACAGAAGTGCGCGGTGCAGCAGCGCCCGCCGAAACGCCAACTGACGCCACTGAAGTTGCGATTCAAGAGGTGCCAAAGGCGCCCGAGAACTTCTACACCTTTTACCAGCTCCTGATCGAAGGTGAGGTGCCGATCGACGTGCAGCCTGGCGAGACTCGCGATGAGGCTATTGCGAAAAAACTGCAGTCGACCCTCGTACAGGTGGCGTCGTTTCGAACGTCCGAGGCAGCTGAAAGCACACGAGTGGCGCTCCTATTCTTAGACCTCAAGGCACGCGTGATTCCGCCCAGTACATCCAATGGCGGCTGGTATCGCGTTGTACTTGGACCGTTCAAAACCGTGCGAGACATGCAAGCCGCCGCAGATCGACTGGCGAAAAATGGCTATGACGCACAGCGTGTGATGGAGTAACACAATGGAACAATTTCACGGAACGACCATTGTCTCGGTTCGCCGAGGATCCGATGTCTGCATCGGTGGCGATGGTCAGGTCACACTGGGCAACACGGTCATGAAGGGCAATGCTCGGAAGGTCCGCCGGCTCTATCAGAACAAGGTCCTGGCCGGATTTGCCGGTGGCACAGCCGATGCGTTTACGCTCTTTGAGCGGTTTGACGCGAAGCTCGAAAAGCATCAGGGGAATTTGACCCGCGCCGCAGTCGAGTTGGCGAAAGACTGGCGCCAAGACCGCATGCTACGTCGACTGGAAGCCATTCTCGCAGTCGCGGACCATGAGACGTCACTCATCATCACCGGCAATGGCGATGTCATGGAGCCCGAAGAGGGCATTATCGCGGTCGGGTCCGGCGGCCCATTTGCGCAAGCTGCCGCCATGTCGCTTCTGCGCAATACCGAGTTGCCTGCAAGACGAATCGTCGAAGAAGCATTGAAGGTTGCCGCAGAGATCTGCATCTATACCAATACCCATTTTACAATTGATGAACTGACCAACCCGAATGAGTGATTTATCCCCGAAAGACATCGTTGCCCAACTCGACCGGCACATTATTGGCCAAGCGGATGCCAAGCGCGCCGTTGCAATCGCGCTGCGTAACCGGTGGCGGCGCATGCAACTGAGCCCTGAATTGGCAAAAGAAGTCACGCCGAAAAATATTCTGATGATCGGGCCCACCGGTGTTGGAAAAACAGAGATTGCACGGCGGCTCGCACGGTTAGCGCAGGCACCCTTTATCAAGATCGAGGCAACTAAATTCACCGAAGTCGGCTACGTGGGTCGTGATGTGGAGTCCATCATTCGGGATTTGGTGGGTATTGCCATCAAAGATGAGCGTGAACGCAGGATGGCCGAGGTGCGTCATCAGGCGCTCGATCGGGCTGAGGATCGGATACTCGATATCCTCCTACCGCCACCGCGCGGCGATGCACCAATCCAATCCGACACCAGTGGCGCACGACAGGTCTTTCGTAAAAAGCTCCGTGAAGGCGAGCTCGATGACACGGACATTGAAATCGATCTACGGGTGCAGCCAGTTGGAGTCGACATCATGACGCCACCCGGGATGGAGGACATGGCTAATCAGTTACAAGACATGTTTTCCAAATTCGGCCAGGAGCGGAAAAAGACCCGCAAGCTTCCGATCAAAGACGCAATGGCATTGCTTGCCGATGAAGAAGCGTCTCGACTGATTGCCGATGACGATGTCAAACAGGTCGCCATCGCGCTCGTTGAAAATCGCGGCATCGTATTTCTTGATGAAATCGACAAGGTCTGCCGTCGTGAAAATTCACAAGGTGCAGACGTCAGCCGCGAAGGCGTGCAGCGGGATTTGTTGCCGTTGATCGAGGGCACCACCGTGCAAACCAAATTTGGCGCGGTGAAAACCGACCATATTTTATTTATTGCCTCTGGGGCATTTCATTTGTCGAAGCCCTCAGATTTAGTTCCCGAGCTGCAAGGAAGACTGCCCATCCGTGTGGAGCTCAACGCGCTCACACCGGCCGACTTCGCGCGCATTTTGACCGAACCCGATCACTCGCTTGTGGCGCAATACAAAGCCCTGTTGGCAACGGATGGCATCCACGTGGATTTTGTCAGCACAGGCATCGAGGCGTTGGCGGAAATCGCCGCTGAGGTAAATGAGAAAACAGAAAATATCGGTGCGCGCCGTCTGCACACATTGATGGAGCGCGTGCTCGAAGACCTATTGTTTGAGACCGGCCAGGCGCAGTCTGCAGAGGTCTGCATTGATCGAGCCTACGTCGAGGCACGTTTGTCTGAACTCAGTCGGGATGAAGACCTATCCCAATACATTCTTTGAGGTTGCATGAAAGACACCACGCATTTTGGTTATAAAGAAGTCCCGGTCGCTGAGAAAACCTACCGAGTTCGTGAGGTATTCAATAGCGTTGCGCGACGATACGACCTGATGAACGACCTGATGTCTGCCGGGATGCATCGTCTGTGGAAGCGAGTCGCCATTGAAACTGCCGCAGTCCGGCCCGGGATGCAGGTCTTGGATCTCGCCTCAGGCACCGGAGACTTGGCACGCGCAATGGCGCGTCGTGCAGGCTCAAAAGGCCATGTGTGTCTCGCTGATATCAATGATCAAATGCTCCGCGTGGGCCGGGATCGCGCAATCGATGCAGGCGAACTACAAGGCTTGAGCTGGTGCCAATGTGACGCCGAAGCCCTGCCCTATCCTGACGCAAGTTTTGATCGTGTCACCATTGGCTTTGGTTTGCGCAATGTCACTCGCAAAGAGGTTGCGCTCACAGAAATGCTGCGGGTGTTAAAACCGGGTGGTCGCGCACTGGTCCTCGAATTTTCAAAACCAGTGTCTGCACCGCTTGAGCAGGTCTACGATCTCTACAGCTTCTCGGTCTTGCCTGCCCTTGGCAAAGTCGTCACCAACGATTCCGAATCCTACCAGTACCTGGCCGAATCCATTCGAAAACACCCCGATCAGGACACCCTGAAACAGATGATGGAAACTGCTGGGTTTAATCAGGTGAGCTATCAAAATCTAACTGGCGGCATCGTCGCGCTGCATCTGGGCATCAAGCCATGATGCCGCGCTTGATGTTGGCTGGATTGGTCTCAGCCTCAGAAGCCGCGATGGCGGCGGGCATGGCGGCTGCACAGCTGACTCCAGAGCATCTTGCTCCCATGGTGGGCAAGATCCTGCGGCTGCAGGTGACCGATCTAGACCTCGATGTGTGGGTGGTCTGTGGGGAAAACCGCTGGTGGCTCTCAACTGAAGCGCAGGATCGCGCCGATGTCGAGTTGTCAGGGACATTGGGGAGTCTTGTCGATACCGCACGATCAATCGCCAAACCAGACAGCCCGCTGATCTTCGAAGGACTCGATATCCGCGGCAGCGTGGGCGTCTTACAAACCATGCAGACCATGTTTCGATCTCTCGACCTCGACTGGGAAGATATCGTCACTCGCGCCCTTGGCCCGATCCCAGCCGGGCTCTTAATCACAACGCTTCGGACTGCGCGCGAGCAGTGGCTCGTCAGTCGGGAATCGTTGACACGTCAAGCGCAGGACTTTATCCGCGCCGATCAAACACTGGCGTTGACCGAAGTGCAATTTACCGACCATGTCGCAGCAATCACCCAGCTCGATCGGCATGCCGACAGACTGCTGGCCCGTATGAAACGTTTGGAATCGCGAGATGAGTAACTCAATCCGCCTGATGAAAATTCTGAAAGTGCTGTTCTCTGAGCGCATCGATGAATTCCTACCGCAACCAAAACGCGGGCCTCTTCGTGCCATCAGTTGGTGTATTCCGCGCGTACGTACCAAGCGATCGCGTGGCGAACGACTGCGTGATGCGTTGCAAACCCTTGGGCCTGTCTTTGTCAAATTTGGGCAAATGCTCTCAACGCGACGTGACCTACTGCCTCCGGATATTGCAGCAGCCCTTGCTGAACTCCAGGATCGCGTGCGTCCATTTCCTGGCGAGGTTGCGCGCACGATTATTGAAGCCGATCTTGAGGCGCCGATTGACAGCATCTTCAGTGAGTTTGCAACCGAACCGATGGCGTCTGCATCGGTAGCGCAGGTGCATGCAGCGCGCTTAAAAAGTGGCGAGGAAGTCATCGCAAAGGTCATCCGGCCGGGCATTGAGAAAGTCATCGAAGAAGATCTGAAGCTGATGATGACCCTCGCCAAGTTTGTGGAAAAAAACTTTGTCGATGGCAAACGCTTGAAACTGGTGCAAGTTGTCTCGGATTACCGAATCACCATCCTCGATGAGTTGGATCTCATGCGTGAGGCTGCCAACACAGCCCTCATTCGACGCAACTTTGAGGGGTCTGATATTTGCTATGTTCCGCAGATTTACTGGGACTACACGCGTCGTAATGTCATGGTCGAAGAGCGGGTGTATGGCGTCCCGATTTCTCAGATCGAAGTGTTCAAATCACGCGGCGTCAACATGGAGAAACTTGCGGAGCGCGGCGTTGAGATTTTCTTTACGCAAGTATTCGATCACAGTTTTTTCCACGCAGACATGCATCCTGGCAACGTGTTTGTCGATATTGAGGACCCGGAAAATCCGGTCTACAAGGCCATCGATTTTGGCATTGTGGGCACCCTTGATCCTGAGTCACAGGCCTATCTCGCGCAAAACCTGATCGCTTTCTTTGATCGAGATTATCGTGCGGTTGCAGAACTGCATGTCGAATCAGGCTGGGTCCCGAAAGACACCAAAATCGGTGATTTTGAGAGCGCGATTCGAACAGTCTGTGAGCCAATCTTTCAAAAACCACTGGGCGAAATCAGTTTCGGGGTATTGCTGATCCGTCTGTTCGAGGTCGCACGGCGCTTCCAGATGGAAGTCCAGCCGCAACTGGTATTGCTACAGAAGACGCTTCTTAATATCGAAGGCTTAGGTCGCGAACTCTACCCAGACTTGGATCTTTGGCAGACTGGTAAGCCATTCCTTGAGCGCTGGGTGCGCGAGCGCTTGGGTCCAAAAGGAATCTTGGACTATACAAAGCGCAACGGATCGCGTTGGGTGGTGCAATTTCCAAAACTGACCAATACCTTGCTGGAAACTCCTGAGCGCTTTAACCGCTTAGAGCAACAGCAAGCAGCTCAGACAGACGCTCTGGCCACGCTCGCGAAGGAGGCCCAGAAAAACCGCTACGGGCGCCGCCTCTCTGTGACCGCGGGCGTAGTTGGGCTTGTGATCACAGGCCTTGCCCTGAACGGCGAGGCGCAGTGGATTAAGGCGTACTGGCCGCTTCTGCTCGGTGCGCTGTCTGCCATTTTAATTTTGAGACGTTAGCATGACGCAGATTTTGGACACGGAAACGCGCAATGCCTTGTTAGATCAGGTGCAGTTTGATGCCAACGGACTGATCGCAGCTATTGCGCAAGATCATGTCTCTCGCGAGGTGTTGATGATGGCCTGGATGAACCGAGAGGCGCTCAACGAAACCCTCAAAACCGGTCAAGTTGTGTATTACTCGCGATCGCGGCAATCGCTGTGGCGCAAAGGCGAAACATCCGGACAAACCCAAACGCTGATCGATATCCGGCTGGATTGTGATCGCGACGCGGTGCTTTTAGGTATTCAGCAACAGGGTGTAGCATGCCACACTGGTCGAGTGAGTTGTTTTTCATGGCAACCACATGGATCTGAGTGGGAACCGGCCGCACCTGTGGTTCGGGATCCAAAAAGCCTCTACGGAGAGAACACATGACCGTCATTGATGTACTTGAGGATATGTTGGCTGAGCGGCGTTTTGGCGATCCGGAAAAGTCCTATGTTGCAAAATTGCATCACAAGGGTCTCGACCACATCTTAAAGAAGGTAGGTGAAGAGTCGACCGAGGTGGTCATGGCTGCAAAAGATGCGGCCCGGTCACAGAACAACGAGGACGTGATCCACGAGGTTGCAGACCTCTGGTTTCACACCCTGGTGTTGCTCTCACACCTCGAAGAGCCGCCGTCCGCCGTGTTGGTAGAGCTTGAGCGGCGCCTTGGCGTCAGTGGACTGGTCGAAAAAGCGAATCGGGAAGGCAGCCATGAGTGAGTGTTTATTTTGTAAAATTCGCGACGGCCAGATTCCAGCGGAGATCATCCACAAGGACGATGATTGCATCGCCTTTCGTGATATTCACCCAAAGGCACCGGTGCATTTTTTAGTCATTCCGAGACGGCATATCGAGAATTTATTTGACGTCACGGTCGCCGATACTGAACTCTTGGGTCGTATTCAGTTGGCGATACCTGCGATCGCAAAGTCACAAGGACTGGATTCGGGGTTTAGAACAGTGTTGAATACCGGACCCGGCGGATTCCAAGAGGTGTACCACATGCACTACCATGTGTTGGGCGGCGGCCCGTTCACCGGATTTAACTGAGTAATAACGAAAAAATAGGAGCCCACATATGGGAATTGGTGGTATCAGCATTTGGCAGCTACTGATCGTTCTGGCCATTGTCATCATGATCTTTGGAACGAAGAAGTTAAAAACACTCGGGTCTGACCTGGGTGGTGCCGTGAAGGGGTTCCGCCAGTCTGTCACAGACAAAACGGACGATAACGCGGCAAACGAGACTGTGCAGAAGTCGGAAGCCGCAGACCAAGCGAGCCCTCAAGAGGGTCCTGCAACGGAAACTCCGACAACCGCACAGACCGAAGCCAAAGAGAAAGTCTAAGTGTTCGATATTGGTGCAACCGAGTTACTCTTGGTTGCCATTATCGGACTGGTAGTCGTTGGCCCTGAACGCCTGCCGCGTCTTGCCCGGACCATTGGTCTATGGGTGAAGCGTGCGCGTGGTCAGGTTGCCTCGATCCAGCGCGATATCAATCGCGAACTTGAACTTGAAGATTTACGAAAACAGCTCGAAGCACGAGGTGGTGGCCTCAAACTCGATGACTTGACCGGAGACGATCCGTTAGGGCTTCAGTCGACACCATCGAACACGGCTTCACGCGCAAAAGAGACCTCGACACAAGCCAATGAGCGATCCCAGTCTGACTGATCAGCCCCTGATCGCACACCTCATCGAACTACGGGACCGCGTCATACGGATCCTGATCTCGGTGTTGTTGTTCTTTTTGGTATTTATTGCCTTTGCCAACGATCTGTATGCCTACCTAGCGGCACCATTGCAGTCCTTGTTGCCAGAAGGGGCGTCAATGATTGCAACGCAAGTGGCATCGCCTTTTTTGGCGCCCTTCAAACTGGCTTTGTATCTCAGTTTGTATTGCAGCGCGCCGGTGATTTTGTACCAACTCTGGGGCTTTATTGCGCCAGGGCTGTATCAAAACGAGAAGCGCCTCGCCGCGCCGCTTTTGATTTCGAGCATCCTATTGTTCTACGCCGGCATGGCCTTCGCGTACTTTATTGTCTTCCCCTTGGTCTTTGGCTTCTTCACCACCGTTGGACCCACTGGCGTGACCGTCATGACAGACATCGACTCCTATCTGAGTTTTGTCCTGAAGCTATTTTTAGCCTTCGGTCTGGCGTTTGAGATCCCGGTCGCAACCATGTTGTTAATTAAGGCAGGCGTGGCCTCAGTCGAGTCACTGAAAGACAAGCGTCCGTATGTCTTCATTGGCTGCTTTGTCGTTGGTATGTTGGTCACACCCCCTGATGTCATCAGTCAAACGTTGTTAGCGGTGCCCATGTGGCTTTTATTTGAAGCTGGGTTAATTGGTGCACGGTTCTTGGGCGCTCCACTCAACCAACGTGATACAGATGGCGAAGCCTCAGCAGATAACGATGACGAGCCAACACCAGAGCCGCCTAATGGCGGGGAAGGCACGGCCGTCGCCACCCCAGAGGGTCCTGAAACAATTGACGAGTTCGATCTGTACGCGCCGATTCCACCGGATGAGAATGATGCTCCAATCATCGAGAGGGATCAGGCGGGCTCAACTGGCCCCTTGGACTTAGACGACGAAGCTCAGGGTAGTGGTCCATCGCAGGTAGGGCCAAAAAAGCCTAGCTAATAGCCGTACCGGTTCGCCAGTCGGGCGGTGGCGCGACATAGTGCCTCCGCCATTTCAGGTGTGAATGCACTGTGGCCACCACGCTCGGGCAATTCCAACCGCAAATTCGGCCAATGCGCCTTCAAACTGTGTGCGTTTTGTACCAGACAAACGTGATCGCGCTGACCGTGCACCAGCTCTGCTGGAATCTGTTCTAAGTCAGCCACGCTGGCGAGAACGGCACCTGGTTCCAGGAAGCATCCTTGTGACACGTAGTGATGTTCAATTCGTGCCATGGCGTAATCCCGCGCGAGCGTACCCTCAGCCTTGGGCGGCACTGTCGGATCGCAAATCGAGACCCGTGACTCCCACAGATTCCAAGCCCGAGCTGCCCGATTTCTCTGAAACTCATCATCGCAGGTGAGTGCGCTGCCGTAAGCCGCCAGAATCGCATCCAGCGTCGGTTCAACCCCACGAATTGGCGCCAAGAAATCGCGCCATGCCGCAGGGTATAGGACCTCTGCACCACCCCCATACAGCCACAGCAAATCCTGCTCGGTCGCTAAAAATGCACCACGCAGGACAATCCCGAGGATGTTTTCAACATGTCGACTGGCGTATAGGAGGGCGAGGGTTGCACCCCATGAGCCGCCAAACAGTGCAAATCGCTTAAAGCCGACATGCGCAGCGATCCAACTGATGTCATCAATCAAGTGTTCGGTGGTGTTGGCCGTGAGATCGGCAACGGGCAATGAACGCCCTGCTCCGCGTTGATCAAAACACAACACGTGAAACTTATCGAGGTCAAAAAATCGGTGCATCATGGGCGAAGTCCCAGCACCGGGTCCCCCATGTAAACAGATCACAGGCAACCCATCTGGGTTGCCGTGCAGTTCAAGACAGAGCTGATGCGTCCGATCTTCGGTCGCTAGAAACTCTGTGTGATACGCCTTCCTGGCTGGATATAACCGATGCATACGCGCCCCCTGTACGGGGCGGCACGCACTCCTAGCCCGCCGCCTTGGACCGTCCGGCTCGTTTCCGGTCGGCCTCTTTCAATAGCTTTTTACGCAAGCGGATGTGATTTGGTGTCACCTCCACGAGCTCATCATCATCAATGAATTCCAAAGCGGACTCAAGTGTCATCCGAATCGGTGGCGTTAAAATCAAGTTTTCGTCGGTTCCGGCTGCACGAATGTTGGTCAACTGCTTGCCTTTGACAGGGTTGACTGGCAAATCGTTATCTCGGGAATGGATCCCTAACAGCATCCCTTCATACACATCAACACCCGGGCCAATCATCAGACGCCCACGGTCTTGGAGGTTAAACAGTGAATATGCGGTTGTGGCACCGTCGATCATCGACACCAACACACCATTAATCCGATTACCGAGCTCACCTTCTTTCACAGGCCCATAGTGATCGAACACACTATTCATAATTCCGGTGCCGGATGTCATCGTCAGAAACTGTGACCGGAAGCCGATCAATCCACGTGCCGCAATGATGTACTCGAGACGAATCCGTCCTTGACCATCGGGGGCCATGTTCTTCATGTCACCCTTGCGCTGACCGAGGGCTTCCATAATGGCGCCTTGGTGCTGCTCTTCGATGTCAATCACAACGTATTCGAATGGCTCTTCGCGGCGCCCATCGACCTCGCGCACAATCACTTCCGGCCGTGACACACCAAGCTCAAATCCTTCGCGACGCATCGACTCAATCAACACCGACAGGTGCAATTCACCGCGACCAGACACCTTGAACTTATCTGGCGTATCGCCTGGCTCAACACGCAGTGCAACGTTGTGGATCAATTCGCGCTCTAGACGATCCTTGATGTTTCGTGACGTCACATACTTCCCGTCTTTGCCAGCAAAGGGGCTGTCGTTGACCTGAAAGGTCATGCTCACGGTCGGTTCGTCCACCGATAACGGTGGCAACCCTTCTGGAGCCTCGACCGAGCACAGGGTGTCTGAAATCGATAGTGGATCAATTCCTGTGATACAGACGATGTCACCGGCCGCGGCATCCTGTGTCTCGATGCGCTCAAGGCCGAGATATCCCAAGATCTGCAGGACCTTGCCATTGCGGTTTTTACCGTCCGCACCGACCACAGTGACCTGTTGATTGCGCTTTAACCGACCACGACGGATTCGGCCAACACCAATGACACCTTGGAAGCTGTTGTAGTCGAGGGCGGAGATTTGCAGCTGTAATGGGCCATCCATATCCACTTCAGGGACCGGACAGTGATCCACAATAGCCTGAAGGACTGGCTCCATACTCTCAATCAGCGCATCAGGTTCTGGACCCGACAATCCATTGATCGCAGAGCAATACACAACAGGAAAGTCCAGCTGATCATCGGTCGCGCCGAGCTGATCAAATAAATCGAAGACTTTATCAATGGCACCGTGGGGGTCGGCACCTGCTTTGTCGACCTTATTGACAATGACGATCGGCTTCAGGCCCTGAGCAAATGCTTTTTGCGTCACGAATCGTGTTTGTGGCATCGGACCTTCGGCCGCGTCGACCACCAGAAGCACCGCATCGACCATCGACAGCACGCGCTCAACCTCACCACCGAAGTCGGCGTGTCCAGGCGTGTCGACTACGTTGATTCGGTAATCATGCCAATTTAGCCCGGTATTCTTTGCCAAGATCGTGATACCACGCTCTTTCTCTTGGTCATTGGAGTCCATAATCCGTTCGTTCAGGATTTCTTTCCGGTCCAATGTGCCAGATGCTGCAAGCAGCTTGTCTACAAGTGTGGTCTTGCCATGGTCGACGTGAGCGATAATGGCGACGTTACGTATCCGTTCAATCATATGTTCCTCCGAGCGCGCGGGAGTATAGCGGGAACTCCGTGTCAGCTGTGCGATTTTTTCCGCATCGCGCAAACGCACCACTTTGGTGCATTATTTTGGTGCATGCGCACGAAAACAGTGCAAAATTTTCGGTAAATGCACCACAATAGTTCGGCAAGTACTGGAAATCCAAGCCTTTGACGATCAGGCATGGGCTTTGCTACCTGCTACTGAGCACTCGTGTCTGCCAAGCCACGAGGTTTTGAATTCCAAACACGGAGTCAGACATGTCTGAAAATACACTGAAATTGCTTGCCGAAAGTGAAGCCCGCTGGGTTGACCTTCGTTTTACAGATCCACGTGGTAAAGAACAGCACGTGACCTTCCCTGCCTCAGCCGTCAACAGCGAATTCTTTGCTGAAGGCGCGATGTTCGACGGCTCGTCGATCTCGGGTTGGAAGTCGATTAATGAGTCTGACATGATCTTGATGCCTGACGACTCGACTGCAGTGATTGATCCATTCACAGAAGAAGTGACTGTGAACATCCGTTGTGACATCGTTGAGCCATCGACCATGCAAGGCTACGAGCGGGATCCACGCTCTGTCGCACACCGCGCTGAAGCCTACCTAAAATCGACAGGCATTGGTGACACCGCATTCTTCGGCCCAGAGCCCGAATTCTTCGTATTTGACAGTGTGCAGTGGAAAGCAGATATGTCGGGTGCGATGTACAAAATCGAATCTGAAGAAGCAGCTTGGTCTAGCCACGCTGAATTCGAAGGCGGCAACATGGGCCACCGCCCCATGGTCAAAGGCGGTTACTTCCCAGTGCCACCGATCGACTCATCAATGGATCTGCGTACCGCAATGTGCGAAACCATGGAATCCATGGGTCTGACTGTTGAGGTCCATCACCACGAAGTGGCGACAGCGGGCCAAAACGAGATCGGCGTGAAATTCAACACGCTGGTAAAGAAGGCCGATGAAGTGCAGATCTTGAAGTATGTGGTCCACAACGTGGCACACGCATACGGCAAAACAGCGACCTTTATGCCGAAGCCACTGGTTGGTGACAACGGATCCGGTATGCACTGCCACCAGTCAATCTGGAAAGACGGTCAGAACCTGTTTGCAGGCAATGGCTATGCCGGTTTATCCGATGAAGCGTTGTACTACATCGGCGGTATCATCAAGCACGCGCGTGCGCTGAACGCCTTTACGAACGCCTCAACGAACTCGTACAAGCGTTTGGTTCCAGGTTTCGAGGCACCGGTGATGCTTGCGTACTCAGCACGTAACCGGTCTGCATCGATCCGGATTCCGTATGTCAACAGTGCCAAAGGTCGTCGAATCGAAGTGCGCTTCCCTGACCCAACAGCCAACCCATACCTGGCGTTCTCAGCCATGTTGATGGCGGGCCTTGACGGTATCCAGAACAAGATTCATCCAGGTGAAGCAGCTGACAAGGATCTCTATGACCTGCCAGCAGAAGAAGCGTTGAAGATTCCAACGGTCGCTTCAAGCCTCGAGCAGGCGCTGGACGCACTGGATGCAGACCGCGGCTTCCTGACTGCAGGTGGCGTGTTCACAGATGACATGATCGATGGCTTTATTGAGTTGAAGCGCGGCGAAGTTGAGCGGGTCAATATGACCACTCACCCAGTCGAGTTCGGCATGTACTACAGCGTATAAGTGGCTGGCCGGGGGTGACCTCGGCCATCTCTCATGGACACTCGACTCCTCGACGCGCTCAACACAGGTATCGTGCTCTTAAATGAAGACCGAATCGCGTGTTGGACCAACGAGGCAGCTCGACGAATTACGTCCATGGGTATGCGCCAAATGGCATCGGCACCCTTCGAATCTTGGGTTGCCGATGGCCAATCTGCGGAGTTAGAGGACTCCATTACCCACTGCATTCAGAGTGGACACAGTTTTACGTTTCGGGAACTCATTTTAGTTCGCGATGACATGACAACAACCGTTGACGCCTCATTTAGTCGCCTGCAGGAGCCGGTTGCTCAGGGCTACGTCCTGATTGAGCTGTCAGAAGTCGATCAACTCCTAAAAATCACGCGGGACAATCGCATCCTGAACGACGAAGCAGGATTTCGGAAGTTGGCGCAAGGCTTAGCGCATGAGGTGAAAAATCCTCTTGGTGGCATCAAGGGTGCAGCACAGTTGTTAGCAAAAGAGGTGGGTGCGCAACCATTTCAGGATTATCTCGAAATCATCATTTCAGAATCCGACCGGTTAAAAGCACTCGTGGATCGACTTCTTGGCTCACCACAGGCGCCGGTGGACGAGGTCTTCAACATCCATCAGGTTCTGGAGCGCGCGCGATCCCTGATTAGCGCAGAATCTGGAGGCTCAGTAACGACCATGCGCGATTACGACCCGAGTCTGCCAGAACTCACCGGTGACCGCAGCCAAGTCTTCCAAGCGATTTTGAACATTGCAAAAAACGCGCTGGAAGCAGTCACAGAAGCGGAGACGGAAGCACCCGTGATCACCTTCAGCACACGCGCCGTGCGGAGAGCCCATCCAGGCAGCAAAGGTGCACAGACGTTTTTACGCCTACGCATTGAGGACAACGGCCCAGGCATCCCAGACGATCTGAGAGAACGTTTGTTTTTTCCGATGGTCTCTGGTCGCGCACAGGGATCAGGAATTGGATTGTCGATTACCCAGACCATTGTGACTCGCCACAACGGCTGGATCGAGGTGCAGTCTGAACCCGGACACACCGCCTTTGACATGATTTTGCCCTTTGGAGAGAAACGATGAGTTCACCAATGGTCTGGGTCGTCGATGACGACCGCTCGATTCGCTGGGTGCTCGAAAAAGCGCTCACCGGTGCAGGCTTGGATCACGCCGTATTCGATTGTGCCAAGGCGGTACGCAAAGCGTTGGAAACACAAACGCCTACCGTGGTCATGACCGATATTCGGATGCCCGGCGAAGACGGCCTATCCTTATTAGAGCACCTGCACTCGGTGAGTCCAAAGTTACCGGTGATTGTGATGACGGCGCATTCGGATCTCGATAGCGCGGTCGCTTCATATAGCCGTGGCGCCTTTGAATACCTGCCAAAACCGTTTGACGTCGACGACGCCATCTCATTGGTCAAACGCGCATTGGAACGTCACCACTCGCCATCGCCCGAGGCAGCAGTTGAGCGCACCGAGGCCGCTCCACTGATCCTCGGCGAAGCACCCGCGATGCAGGACGTCTTCCGTGCCATTGGACGCCTCTCGCAAGCGGAAATCACAGTCCTGATTAATGGTGAATCAGGCACCGGCAAGGAATTGGTGGCGCAAGCCGTCCACGCCAACTCACCACGTAAGCATGGACCGTTCATTGCGTTGAATATGGCGGCAATTCCAAAGGATTTGGTCGAATCTGAGCTGTTTGGCCACGAGAAGGGCTCCTTCACCGGCGCGACCGGTAACCGCACAGGCCGCTTTGAACAGGCCAACGGTGGGACCCTGTTTCTCGATGAAATCGGCGACATGCCGTTTGACACGCAAACCCGCCTACTGCGCGTACTGGCAGATAATGAGTTTTATCGCGTCGGCGGGCTGTCGCCCGTCAAGGTCAATGTCCGCATCATTGCGGCAACACATCAACACCTGGAAGACCGCGTCAAAGAAGGATTGTTTCGGGAGGATTTATTCCATCGCCTGAATGTGATCCGGATTCAGCTCCCTGCGTTACGCGATCGACGTGAAGACGTGCCTGTGCTTGCAGAGCACTTTCTTTTGCAAACAGCAGCTGAAATTGGCACGGAACCGAAACGACTTTCTGAGGATGCGAAGCGGCTACTGGCCGATTTTGAGTGGCCCGGTAACGTCCGACAGCTTGAAAACACTTGCCGATGGCTGTCAGTGATGGCACCAAATCCTCTGATTCAAGCGCAGGATCTGCCGCCTGACATCCTCTCTCCGCAGGCACCTGCACATCGCAGTAGTTTGACTTGGACTGGGTTGTTGCGCGAACGCGCTGCAGGTCTTTTAAAGTCTCATGAAGGCGAAGTCATCACGCGCTTAACTGAAGAGTTTGAACGCACGCTGGTTGAGATCGCACTGGCTGAGACCGGAGGCCGGAAAAAAGAAGCCGCGGAAAAATTAGGATGGGGGCGAAACACACTCACTCGGAAACTCAAAGACCTCGGCTTTGCAGACACCGAGGTCCTGGACGATTGATCAGTTCGTGGTCCGTTGCTTGCGCTGTTCAAGCAGTGCATCAAAGTTAATCGGCGCCAGCATCGGTGCTGGGAAGGTTGCTTTGACTGCAAGCGCATCAATGGTCTCACGCGCATAAGGAAATAAAATGTTGGGGCACATGGCACCCAAGATATGTTCCGTCGTTGGTTCATCAAATCCCTGCACGACAAAGACGCCGGCCTGCTGAATCTCAATCAAAAACGCAGTCTCTTCTTCTGTTTTGACAGTGACTCCGAGGCGCAATACCACCTCGTAGAGCGTGTCGTTTAGCTGCACATGCGTGACATCCACGTCGAGATTCAGTTTCGGGTTCCACTTTTTCTCGAAAATCTGCGGTGCCTTGGGTGATTCGAGCGACAGATCCTTCGTGAAAATCCGTGCAATTGAAAAGTTTTGTGCGTTTTCTTCAGACATGAATCCCTGCTTCCTTTAGCCATGTGTGGAGTTGACCTGAGCGAAGGGCGGCTTGCGTATCATCACAACCACCCACGTGGCGTTCGCCAATAAAGACCTGCGGCACGGTCCGACGGCCAGAGCGCGTCAGCATTTCTTGTCGACACTCAGGCTGTTTATCGACACGAATTTCTTCGTAATGCACGCCCAGATCGTCAAACAGACGCTTGGCCATTACGCAAAATGGGCAGATCCCGGTGGTGTACATCACAACCGCACTCACGACGACTTGCCCTTGCGCACGGGCAACGCAGCCGCCTGCCATTCCGACATCCCGCCGGCCAAGCGGACGACGTTTTCAAAGCCGCGCTTTTTAAGCGATTTGGCGATCGATCCAGCCGATGTACCCATTTTGCAGACAACGATCACAGGACGACTCTTGAAGCGATCGATCTCGGAGACCTTTGCGTCCATGGTACTTGCTGGGAGATTGTGCGCGCCGGCGATATGCCCTGCGGCAAATTCTTTTTGCTCACGAATATCGAGGATCAACGCGTTGTCATGATTCATCATCCGCGTCGCCTCCGTGGTGGTGACGCTTTTGCCCGCTTTCTGGGATTCCGTGTAGTACAAAGTGCCCGCGGCAGATAGCCAGATGACAATAAGCACCCAGTTTTCCTGCGCAAATCCGATAAATTCTTGCATATATGATGAGAGACCGTGATCCAAATTAAGACGTCGAGTATAATGATGTCGCTGACGAAGTCACGGGTCCCCGTCAGATCATCGACAAGATCAGCACCCAAAATGACATTCTGGAACCAACCATGCGCCCTAAACCCGTCGTACTGCTGATCTTGGACGGCTTCGGTGTTCGCGAAGCAGCCGCCGACAATGCGATTCATCATGCACGCACGCCGGTGTTCGATCACATCGCAGCAAACGCACCCGCTGCCTTATTACAAACCTCAGGCGAAGCAGTTGGCCTTCCCGAAGGACAGATGGGCAACTCCGAAGTCGGGCACATGAACCTCGGCACCGGACGGATTGTCTACCAAGATTTCACCCGCATCAGCAAAGCCATCGACGAAGGCGACTTTGAAACAAACGAAGTACTGGTCACTGCGTGCCGGCAGGCGCGCGAACAACAGGGCACCCTGCACGTCCTTGGGCTTTTAAGTCCTGGAGGGGTTCACAGCCATGAAGACCATATTGAGGCCATGATTGCACTGGCTGATTCACTCGGTGTGCCAATGACCCGACTGCATGCCTTCCTCGACGGCCGTGACATGCCACCCAAATCTGCAGAAAGCTCGTTGGTTCGATTCCAACGGCTCGAGACAGTGCACCCGAACTATCAGTTTTCGAGTCTCTGTGGTCGTTATTACGCAATGGACCGTGACAATAATTGGGATCGGATTCAAAGCGCGTTCGACTTGATCACACAAAGCCAAGCTGAATTTTCGGCAGGCACGGCAACTGAGGCGTTACAGCAAGCCTATCAGCGCGGCGAGACCGATGAATTCGTCAAGGCCACACGACTGGGTGAATCCTGG
Source organism: uncultured Pseudomonadales bacterium (assembly GCA_964628665.1). Classification (GTDB taxonomy): domain Bacteria; phylum Pseudomonadota; class Gammaproteobacteria; order Pseudomonadales; family Litorivicinaceae; genus HIMB30. Next base: position 90,260 of record CAZVNX010000006.1, read on the forward strand.
GAAATGCGCCCTAACGATGTTGTGGTGGTCATGAATTTCCGCGCCGATCGCGGCCGACAAATAACCCGGGCATTTACCGATGCAAAGTTTTCAGCATTCCATCGCCCTGCCTGGATCGCCGATCTTCCGGTGGTCACTCTGACTCAGTATGCAGCAGACATCAAAGCATCGGTCGCGTTCCCACCAGAGACCTTGCACAACACGCTCGGTGAAGTGGTTGCCGATGCGGGCCTGACTCAGCTTCGGATCGCAGAAACCGAAAAGTATGCACACGTCACTTTCTTTTTCAGTGGTGGCAAAGAGGCCCTCGTTGTTGGCGAGCATCGGGAGCTGATCGCCTCACCCAAGGTGGCGACCTATGACCTCAAACCAGAAATGAGCGCACCAGCGGTGACTGACTATTTGGTGGATGCCATCAAAGCACAGCGGTTTGATTTGATTGTTTGCAACTATGCCAACTGTGACATGGTTGGACACACAGGGAATTTCGATGCTGCCGTTGCCGCGATCGAAGCCTTGGATACCGAGGTCGGACGGGTTGTGGATGCGTGCAAAGCGGTTGGTGGCGCCTGCGTAATCACAGCGGATCATGGTAATGCGGAGCAAATGGCTGATCTTGAGAGCGGCCAAGCACATACTGCTCACACCACGGGGCCTGTGCCAATTTGGCTCGCTGCCCAGATCGGGCCGATACAAGCACTCAATGATGGCGCTCTTCGCGACGTCGCACCAACCCTACTTGCGCTACTCGAGCTGCCTCAACCGCCAGAGATGACCGGACAATCGCTGTTGGTGACATGATGCGGAGGCTGACTTGGATACTGGCCTTCGGCCTCTGTCTGAGTGTGCAGGCTGACGAAATTCGCGACGCGGAGACTGAACGTGCGCGCACCGCAAGCGCACTCAGTGAGCTGAAACAAAACGCTCGATTGGGAACCAAACGGATCAACCTGATCGAGTCCGAGCTGAAAAAGCTCAACGAAACATCCAAGGTACTGACGCAATCCATCCGTGAAGCGGAACGCAGCCTCGATGCGCTTCGTGAAAACGAACGCACAACAGCGCTCCAAATCGAATCCGAAGAGGCTGCCCTCAGCGCTCTGATCGCGCGCTACGAGGACGAATTAGTTGCGTACTACATCACGGGGCGCAGCCTCAAGCCCGAGGCGCAAACGGACGACTCACGTGCCGATTACCTGCCATTTTTACTGAGAGCACGACAAGCCAAGGCACGGGAAATCGCATCACGTCAAGCAACGCTCGAATCGCTGCAGGCAACCCAGACGTTGCAACGTCAAGAGGAAACAGCCGCACTGAACACCTTAACTGCCCAACGCGATCGACTGGCGACTCAGACCCGCGACCAACGCCAACTCCTTGCCAGTATTTCCCGCGAGTTATCCACCCAACAAAGCCGTGAAGCGGCTCTCAGCGCCGATCTCGCGACACTTGAACAGCGCATCCAATCGCTAAAACTCGATCAAACAGATGCCAATCTCAGCTCGCTTAAGGGTCGTCTGAATTGGCCTGTGGATGGGCGGATCCTGAGGCGATTTGGCCAAACTCGAGAGGATGGATTCGGCACCTGGCAAGGGCTGGTGATCGGCACCAACGATCAAGCCGAAGTGAAGTCTGTACAACGCGGAAAGGTTGCCTACGCAGGCTATCTACTCGGGTATGGACTGGTTGTGGTGCTTGCGCACAACGACGGACATGCCACCATCTACGGCCACAACCAACGGCTGACCGTCCAAACCGGCGACACAGTGCAAGCACGCCAAGTGATTGCGATTGCAGGAAATACCGGTAGTCTGGATGTTGCGGGTGTGTATTTTGGAGTGACCCGTAACGGCAAGGCAATCAACCCAGGCCCCTGGCTCAATTAGGATGGCGATGAAAACAATAACAACTCTCATGATGGCAGCGTTCTTGAGTGCGCCCATGGCACACGCAGAGACCGAAACCCATCCTGATGTGGATTCACTGGATGCACTGCGCGCGTTCATCGAAGTCTATGAGCACCTCAAAAAAGATTATGTCGAGGTCATCGATGATCAGACACTCTTGAACTATGCCATCGATGGCATGCTGACCAAGCTCGATCCCCACTCGGGGTATCTGCAACCGCGTGATGTGACGAGTCTCCGAGATTCAACCAGTGGTTCATTTGGTGGAATTGGCATTGAGATGGATGTCGTCAACGGATTAATTGAGGTGATCGCGCCAATTGATGACTCTCCAGCGGCCGTCGCTGGACTACGTGCACGCGATCTCATCACGCATGTCGACGATGCCCCTGTGCGCGACATCAGTCTGCGTGAAGCGATCGAGCTTTTGCGTGGCCCCATTGGTGCCAGCGTAAAACTCACCGTCTTACGGGAGACCGATGGCCAATCTGAAAAGCTCGACTTCACTCTAGAACGCGCAGTGGTGCGCGTAACCAGTGTATCCGCAGAGCGTTTCCCGCACGGTATTGGGTATGTGCGGATTTCACAGTTCCAAAATCGCACGGGTGCAGACCTCATTAGAGCCGTTACGTCCATGCAAGCAGACGGCGCGCTCAATGGGCTGATTCTTGATTTACGCAACAATCCAGGCGGCGTCTTGTCGGCTGCTATCGAGGTGTCTGATGCGTTTCTTGCTGAGGGACTTATCGTCACAACACGCGGCCGTGATGCATTTTTAGACTCGAGCTATGAAGCCCAAGCGGACAACGTCATCACCGACGCACCCATGGTGATTCTCATCAACGGCGGCTCTGCCTCAGCCGCAGAGATTGTTGCAGGCGCCCTGCAAGATCATGAACGCGCTGTATTGATTGGAACGCCCTCGTTTGGCAAGGGATCGGTACAAACCATTCTCTCGCTCGAAAATGACTACGCGCTGAAGCTCACCACGGCGCTTTACTTCACACCCAGTGGACGCTCGATTCAAGCGACAGGCATTCAGCCAACGATCCAAGTCTCTGGAGGTGATGCATTGATTGAGTCTGATGTGCGTACGCGCGAGGCCGATCTACCGAAGCATTTAGAAAACACCACCATAGATACTGAAATCGAAACCCTCAATGCCCGGCTCGAGGCAGATAATCAGTTGTTGCATGGATACAACCTACTGAGGGGTGCGCAACTCTTGGTCCGTTAAAGACGGACTTCGATACCTGCATCTCGCATGCAGATCTTCGCTTCGCCGATGGTGTACTGCGCAAAGTGAAAAATACTGGCCGCCAACACCGCATCGGCATGGCCTTCGATAATTCCATCCACCAAATGACTCAGTTGTCCCACACCACCCGAGGCGATGACAGGGACCGACACGGCATCAGAAACGGCACGTGTGACGCCAAGATCAAATCCATCGCGTGTGCCGTCACGATCCATGGAGGTCAGCAAGATTTCGCCTGCGCCATAGTCCACCATGCGCACAGCCCATTCCACGGCATCCAAGCCTGTGGGTTTGCGTCCACCGTGGGTAAAGATCTCCCAACGGCTTGGTGCAACCTGCTTGGCATCGATTGCCACAACGATGCATTGGGAACCAAACTTATCCGCAGCACGTTTGACAAATTCTGGATCAAACACGGCCGCTGTATTGATCGAGACCTTATCTGCGCCAGCCAATAGCAAATCTCGAATATTGTGGATTTCTCGAACCCCGCCACCAACAGTCAGCGGGATAAACACCTCACTGGCCATCCGCGATACGGTTTCATAGGTGGTGGCGCGATTTTCGTGACTGGCTGTGATGTCAAGAAAGGTGATCTCATCGGCGCCTTCTTGGTTGTATCTTCGGCTGACCTCTACCGGATCACCGGCGTCGCGGATATCCTCAAACTGGACACCTTTCACCACCCGGCCCTGGTCCACATCCAAGCAAGGGATTATGCGCTTCGCCAAACTCACCTGGCTTGCTCCGTCAATGCAATGGCCGCGGCTAGATCGAGTGTGCCCTCATAAATAGCGCGCCCCGTGATGGCACCGATGACGCCATCGGCCTCCACTTCGAGGAGGGATTCAATATCACTCAATCCTTTTAATCCACCCGATGCGATCACCGGACATCCAGTGTCACGAGCCAAACGCGCTGTGGCCTCAATATTCACCCCAGATAACATGCCGTCGCGACCAATATCGGTGTACACCACCGCAGAAACACCATCGCCGGCAAAGCGTTTGACCACTTCGGTTGCAGATACGGTACTGGCCTCTGCCCATCCCTCTGTCGCAACCCAACCATCGTGGGCATCAACACCGACAATGATTTGGCCCGGAAATAAGCGACAGGCCTCTGTCACAAACTGCGGTTCTTTCACCGCCTGGGTGCCGATGATGACCCAACCCAAACCCAACTCTAGATAGGCTTCTACCGTTGCGAGATCCCTCACCCCGCCGCCGAGTTGCACCGGAAGTTCTGGGTGCGCAGCTAAAATCGCCGCCACTGCCTCTTTGTTCTCTGGCCGTCCCGCAAACGCACCGTCGAGATCGACAACATGTAAACGGGTGCACCCGGCGTCAACCCAACGGGTCGCTGTCGCGACCGGATCGTCAGAATAGGTTGTCGCGTCTTCCATCCGTCCCTGCTTTAAACGCACGCAGGTCCCATTCTTCAGATCAATTGCAGGAATTATCAGCATGAACCGTCCCATGTTAAAAAGTTGCCATACAGAGCCAGCCCAGCATCATGGGATTTCTCCGGATGAAATTGCACCGCAAACACGCCATCACGCGCCAGCGCCGCCGCAAAGGGAGCGCCGTACTCACAGGTCCCCACAACACAGGGCGCATCGACATTGGCATAGCGATAACTGTGCACAAAATAAAACCGTGTTTGGTCCGCGATGCCACGCCACATTGGATGCGAGCGCATCGTCACTTGGTTCCAACCCATGTGGGGAACTTTCAAGATTTCGCCAGCTGCATCGAAAAGCGGTGAGGGAAAGCGAGTGATGTGCCCGGGAAACGCGCCCAGAGCGACCACGCCCGCGCTTTCCTCGCCAAATTCGGCCAGAATCTGCATTCCGACACACACACCAAACAAGGGTTTGTGTCCTATGAGTTCAAGTACCACCTGGTCCAGGCCTCTAGCCACCAGTCCTGCAAGGCAGTCGCCCATCGCACCGACACCTGGGAGTACAACACGATCGGCAGCCCAGATCTGGTCTGCCTGATCAGTCACATGCACAACACAATCTCCCGCATGCTCGAGAGCCTTCGCCACACTGTGCAAGTTGCCGGAGCCGTAATCAATTACGGCCACCTGCTGCGTCATTAAAGCGAACCTTTCGTTGAGGGAATGATGCCGCCCATGCGTGCGTCAGGTGTGATCGCCATACGCAGTGCACGCCCAAAGGCTTTGAAGACGGTTTCAATCTGATGGTGCGAATTGTCACCTTTCAGATTATCAATGTGCAGCGTGCACTGGGCGTGGTTCACAAATCCCTGGAAAAACTCCCGGAACAGATCGACATCAAAGCCACCCACCACTGCGCGGGTAAAGGGCACTTCGTAATGCAGCCCTGGACGACCGGAAAAATCGATCACAACGCGGCTCAGCGCCTCGTCAAGCGGAACATAAGCATGCCCATAGCGCGTCATACCCTTTTTATCCCCCACAGCCTGTGCAAAGGCCTGTCCAAGCGTAATGCCCACATCCTCAACTGTGTGGTGATCATCAATTTGCAGGTCACCTGTGGCCGCAATGCGCAAATCAACCAGTCCGTGGCGAGCCACCTGATCTAGCATGTGCTCGAAAAATGGAATGCCAGTTGCGAACTCAGATACCCCTGTTCCATCCAGGTTCAAGTCAATTTGAATCTGTGTTTCGAGGGTGTTGCGCGCGACGGATGCGATACGATCGGCCATGGCCTGTTCCTTATGGCGTAATAAACGCCGTAGTATAACGGTACCGGGAGTGACTGACGACAGAGGTTCACCATGCGTTTCGTAAAAGGTTTGTTTTACACACTCACTGCCCTACTCATTCTTGCTGCTGCAAGTGTGGCGTATGTGACGCAGGTTCTTGATCCCAACGACTTAAAGCCGACCCTCGTCAAGGCCGCAGCAAACCAACAAATCAATCTGACCATCGACGGTCAAATTAGCTGGACGTTCTATCCCTGGCTTGGCGTGACGGCAGAGGACGTGACTGCTGAAAGTCCACGAGGTCGTCTACAAGCAGACCGTTTAGAAGGCTCCGTTTCGCTGTTCTCATTATTGTCTGACACCTTGGTCGTCGATCGATTGACGGCGATTCGTCCGCAAGTCGAGCTCATCGCAAGCCAAGCTGGCACCAGCCAGCCAGCACTTGACGCCTCGCCGCAGTCGTTTCAGCCCGTTGTCATCCGTGAGCTTGCGATCTCCGATGGCACCATCTTAGGCCTGCAATCGGATTTGGCCCTCGATCAGGTGAATTTGCAGGTGGATTCATTGACGCCTGGGGCCGAAAGCAAGGTCTCATTTGCTGGGCAGATCAGTTATCGCAATGCCCAATTCCCTTTAGTGTTTACGGCCACCATTACACCCTCCATCGACTTTGATACGGTTACCATACGGAACCCAAAACTGACCAGTCGCGATGCAGACATACGGCTTGATGGGTATGTCAGCGCGTCTCTGAGCGGTGGTCTCGCCGCTGAAGGGCAGTTGTTAGTTTCTGAGTTTTCTCTGCGCAGTTGGCTCAGGGCAGCGAACTTGGAAGCACCTGCATCAGAGGATCTCTCAACCCTCAACGCGATCGCCATAGAGGCTCAGGTCAAGCTGTCCGATCAGCTTCTCAGCCTGAAGCCATTGACCGCACGTTTGGATAGCACACAACTGCAAGGTTCGATCGATTTGAACATGGCGCCACTGAGCGCCAATGTGAATGTGTCGTTAGACCAACTGAACCTCGACGCATACTTGCCGCCGGAACGCGCTGAGGCCAGCAAGGGTGGCTCGGTGCCGATCCTACTCCCACCCGGCGCATACCAGTTTGGCGCCGATTCGCTCCAGTTTGCGGGACTTCCCTTGGATACGCTGCGCATCGAGCTCGGAGTGCAGCCGGACGAAGTGTCACTCGGACGGCTCGATCTGGGTCTATTCGGAGGGCGCATCCAAAGTACGGGCAGTCACCTTGTCGCGGCACAGGTCACGAATCTAAACGGTACGATCGAAGGTCTGCGTTTAGAACAGATGCCCAAATCGGGGGCGCTCGCATCGCTCACAGGAGACGTGGCTGGTGCATTTGATCTTCGTGCCGCAGGCCTTACACTCGAGGAAGCCAAAGCCTCGCTCACTGGCCCGGTGCGATTGCGTGTCGCCGAGGCCACGCTGGGTGCATTGAATGTGTCTGAGGCGCTGTGTCAGGCTGTAGGACAAAATCAAAGTGAGAACACAGAACCGCTCGATACACTGTCCTTACGTGCAGTATTCCGCGAGGGTCTGGCTGAAATCGAGTCGCTCGAAGCAAAGGTTGCGAACGTCGCGCTATCTGGAACGGGGCGGTTCAGCCTGGTTTCCACTGCCCTCAATCTAAATGGCCAGGCCAGCATCCCATTGGATGGCAACATTGGCCAATGCATTGCGCCAGCAGTCGTCCGTGGTGTTTTTGTACCTCTCACCTGCCAAGGCCGGATCGCTGAGAATGCCCTGCAATGTGGGATTGACCGAAACAAGCTGTCAGCAGTGATCGGTAAGGTCGCAGAGGAGCGGCTGAAGGACGAGGCACGCAAGGCCGTCGAAAAACGGCTGACCGAGCAGCTTGAAGGTCAGGCACAGGATGTGTTGAAGAATCTCTTAGGTCGATGAGTGAGTTTGCGCCACGTTTGGCGAGCTGGCATCGAGAACACGGCCGACATGATTTACCGTGGCAGCACCGAGGCGCCTATGCCACATGGATCTCGGAGATCATGCTGCAGCAGACACAAGTTGCCGTGGTGATTCCCTATTTTCATCGGTTTATGGAGTCATTCCCCAACCCTGTTGCGCTTGCAGATGCCTCTGAAGATCAGGTTCTTGCGCATTGGGCGGGCCTTGGATACTACGCACGCGCACGAAACCTCCATCATGCAGCCCAGCAAATTCGGGACCAATTTCACGGCGAAATCCCAGATACGCTTGAAGATTTAATGCATCTCAAAGGGATTGGACGCTCAACCGCGGGAGCCATTTTATCGCTTGGGTTCCACAAATTTGGCGTGATTCAGGACGGAAATGTTAGACGGGTCCTCGCGCGATATTATGGAATCGACTCTGATCTCAGTAGCGCAAGCGCACAAAAGCAACTCTGGGAATTAGCAACCCAACTTACCCCCTCAGCCGGTGATGCGGCGGCAATTCACGCACAAGCCATGATGGATCTGGGTGCCACCATCTGTCGTAAAAACCAGCCGGCTTGTCTGAATTGTCCTCTGCAATCTGACTGCATTGCGCTAAAGACCGGCCGAGTGATGGAAATCCCACGACCCAAAAAGACAAAACAGCGGCCAGAAGCGAATTGGGTTGTTCTGCAAGTTGTAGATACAGACGGTAAAACGCTTTTATGTCGACGACCTTCGGAAGGCATCTGGGGCGGTCTATTCGCGCCGCCAATCGCTGAAAGCTTAAATGATATCGGCAATGCGTTCGGCATCCCCAACGTTTTAGAGGCAGAAACTGTTGGCCAAGTCGAGCATGCGTTTAGCCACTTTAAAGTGCAATTGCACTTTTTTAAGCTCCACGCACCAGTCGAGCGCGTACCGGGTGATGCAGTATGGGAGGTGATTTCGGGGTTTCAAGGCGGCCTGCCCGCCCCAATAGAAAGGGTATTGAGAGAGGGTTAAGCACACATGAGTCGAACGGTGTTTTGTAAAAAGTATCAAACAGAGCTGCCTGGCCTCGTCGCTCCGCCACTTCCAGGCACACTTGGACAAGAGATTTTTGAGTCGGTGTCAGAGAAAGCTTGGAAGGAGTGGCAAGCAAATCAAACGATGCTTATCAACGAACACCGGTTGAGCCTCATGGATCGCGATGCACGAGAGTTTTTAACTCAAGAAATGCGGCGTTTTCTTGATAACGAGGATTATGCAAAGCCTGAGGGCTATATACCGCCATCAAGTTGACACAGGATCCCAATTTCTGTTCAATACGCGCCTCTCACTTAATGGCCAGATAGCTCAGTTGGTAGAGCAGAGGATTGAAAATCCTCGTGTCGGGGGT
>CAZVNX010000007.1:0-81842 GCA_964628665.1 uncultured Pseudomonadales bacterium
CTACGAACCAGGCGGTCAGAGGTTCGAATCCTCTCGAGCGCGCCAACTTTATCTTTCCATGTGTCTCGACATCAGCTCGGGATGATGGAAATAGAACTTCCGCATTTGATCAAGGCCACATACTCTTAGGGGCACTTGATCAGCTAGGATGTTTTATGCTCAATGTTCGATCTCTCATCTGTGTGCTCTTTTTCAGCGTCAACACGCTGACTTCAATAGTCGCTCATGCTGATCAATCTGACCCCCACTTGGACCGATTGTTTTCAGAGCTGAGAGAAGAAACCAATCTGATTCAAATCGCAGAATTACAGAACGCAATCTGGGCTCTGTGGTATCAAATTCCTGAAGACAAACCACACCTGCAAGCAGAATTTGATGCCGGCATGCGCGCGCTCAATCTCGCCATGCCACAAACCGCGATTGAACATTTCAGCAATGTCCTTGAAGCAGCACCGGAGTTTGCAGAAGCCTGGAATCGGCGTGCCACGACCTACTTCATGATCGGTGACCTGCAATCCTCACTCGCCGACATTCAGCAGACCCTGATCCTCGAGCCGCGTCACTTTGGAGCGTTATCTGGTCTATCAATGATATTCGAGAACACCGGTGACTTATCTAGAGCCCTGGCAGCTGATCGATTGATGCTTGAACTCATGCCACACAACAGCCAAATTCAGGCACGGATAGAAGGCCTTGAAGCACGTGCCGGACGTGGCATCTAGCCTCAGTATCGGCCGCTTACAAACTCGAGCACGATCAGTGGTGATATCACGCTGACCACCACAATGAGAGCTAACAACAGCCAGTCTAAAAATTTTGCCACACACACTCCTCGCTCAGTCAAACGTGACTTCTTTTTCTCGAAAAACAAGGTCGCTCTCGATTGAGATGGAATTGTCATAAAATCGTGGCACCATATTGCAATGCACAAATCAAGGATGAAACATCACATGCTTAACGGAAAAAAAGGACTCGTTATCGGGCTCGCAAATGAGCATTCGATTGCATTCGCGGCCGCGCGGATGTTGCAAGCTCAAGGAGCTGAGGTCATCGCCACCTGCTTAAATGACAAAGCACGGCAGTACGTGGAGCCCATCACAGAACCACTGGCCATGCCTCTGATCAATCTCAACGTCGAAAACGAGGGCGAGCTTGAAGCAGTGATCAAACAAGCCGCAGCGCAACTCGGTCAAATTGATTTTGTTGTGCACTCCATCGCATTTGCGCCGCTTGATGATCTACACGGTCCATTGCATGCGTCTTCAGCGGATGGGTTCAAACGCGCAATGGACATCTCGTGCCACTCGTTCATTCAACTGGCGCATCTTGTTCGTGGACACATGCCCAATGGCGGCGCCCTCATGACCATGAGCTATCTAGGCGCACACTTGGCAGTACCCAACTACGGCCTCATGGGCCCAGTGAAAGCAGCCCTTGAATCTTCCGTGCGCTACCTCGCTTCCGAGCTTGGCGGCGACAATATTCGGGTACACGCAATCTCCCCTGGACCGATCGCTACACGAGCCGCTTCAGGAATCGCGCACTTTGATGAGCTGATGGCCAATGTTGCAGAGCGCACTCCGCTGAAACGCTTGGTGCATCAAGATGAAGTCGCAGGGCTCGTCGCCTTCCTAGCCTCAGACCTCGCAACCGGAATGACCGGGCAGACGCTGTATGTCGATGCCGGCGAGCACATGGTGCCCTGAGAAACTTTATGACAGAACAGCAACACGACATCATCGAAAACGTCCTCTATGACGACATTCACATCGGCGATACCGCGCGTTTGGTTCGCACGCTGACACTCGAGGATATTCGCGCGTTTGCAGCCGTATCTGGCGATGTCAATCCAGCACACCTGGATGCATCCTTCGCAAACGAGTCGATGTTTCATGGCGTGATTGGTCATGGCATGTGGAGTGGCTCTCTGGTCTCGACCGTGCTTGGCACTCAATTTCCCGGGCCTGGCACGATTTATCTTGAACAGAGTTTTCGCTTCAAACGTCCTGTGCGCGTCGGTGACACCTTAACGGTGCTCGTCACTGCGCTTGAGAAGAACGATGAGAAACACAGCCTTGTGTTGGGTTGCTCGATTACCAACCAAAAGGGTGACGAAGTGGTCAGCGGGCAGGCGAAAGTCATCGCCCCGACCGAGAAAGTCACGCGCCCACGGATTGGTACACCCAAGCTCAATCTGTTTGATCCAGCAGCACGCGTGCAAAGCTTTCTCGATCAGGTGCAAGTCAATCCACCGGTGAAAGCCGCCTGCGTGCATCCAACCAGCGAGGCGGCCTTAATGGCCGCGCAGCAGATGCTCGAAACCGGCATCATTGAACCCCTCTTAATTGCACCACGCGCTCGGCTAGAATTACTGGCTGATAGTCTGGATATCGACCTCAGCCGCTTTCAAATTCAAGATGCGGAGCACAGTCATCACGCCGCAGAACTTGCGGTTGAGATGGCCTGTAACGGGACCGTCGAAATGCTCTGTCGGGGTGACATGGATAAAACGGAACTTCTCGAGGCGCTCAGCAGATGCCAGCCATTGAAGACCAAAACCCGCCTTTCACATGTATTGCGATTTGACGTGCCTCTGTACGACAAACCGCTGTGGCTAACCGATGCCGTCCTCAACCACCGACCCACCTTGGAAGACAAAGTCGACATCGTCCAAAACGCGATCAACTTGGTACAGATGTTCGCCAATGATGAACCGAGAGTTGCACTCCTCTCAGCCGTCGACACCATCGATCCAGAGTATCCCTCTACGCTCGACGCAGCTGCGCTGTGCAAAATGGCCGACCGCAAACAAATTCGTGGTGGGCTGCTTGATGGACCTGTGTCCTTCGATCAAGCTGTCGCAGACACAGCAGCCATCCAACACGGTGGCCGTGCCGACATTCTCGTAGCACCGGATAGCGAGTCTGCCAACATGCTTGCCAAGCAGCTGGAATTCTTCGCTGGCGCATCCAGTGCTGGTGTTCTCGTGGGTGCGCGCATTCCCGTTGCCCTGACCCTGCGTCATGCATCGAGTCAATCGCTGATGTTGTCGGCGGTTCTTGCGGCCAAAGTGGCGCAGTGGTATCGATCAGCGAAGCCCTAATTCATGACAGGCTGAACGCAAAACGGTAATGTGGCGCATTCCGCCGACGGACTCCGATTGTGTTACAGCTCAACGACTTTGATCTCAGCTATCCCGGTTATCCGCCACTTGCACGTGTCAATTGGACGGTCCAATCGGGCGAACGGATCGCCCTGCTAGGGCGTTCTGGGGTCGGCAAGTCGACCTTACTTCGGGCGATTGTGCATGCGGAGACGCATCCATGTATTCAAGTACAGAGCCATCAAGTCGCCTACCTCTCACAACAGCCCGCACTTTTACCCTGGCGCTCGGTGCTTGATAATGTCCTCCTCGGTGTACATCTGCGCGGCGAGCGTGTCTTGCCACAACTGACAGAGCGCGCACAGTCGCTCCTCACACAGGTCGGGCTTACTGGTCTTGGCAGTCGACCAATTGGCACACTGAGCGGTGGGCAGAAAGCACGCGTCGCGCTCGCACGGGTGTTATTTGAAGAAGCGGAACTGGTGTTGTTAGACGAGCCCTTCGCGGGCTTAGATCGCTCCACACGCATCCAGATGGCGGATCTTTGTGCGGCCCTTCTTTCGACGCAAACGGTGATTCTGGTGACCCATGATCCCCGCGATGCCAGCGATTGGTTAGATCAGGCGATGGTCCTCAGTGAGACCTCCTTACATGGACCCTATCAGCTCCAGGCATTTGACTCTGACCGGTCTCTGATTGAGGCCCTAGAAGGCGCGCTATGATGCAAACCGCTCGTCAGGCTCTGATCTACACCGTGATGCTTTTACTTGGCTGGAAAGCCTTGGTGTGGTTCTTCCAGATCCCGCATTTTATTTTGCCAAGCCCAGAACGGGTTTTGATGACACTGGTGACGCGGTCTGAACAACTCATTCATCACGGTTCAACGACATTCGCCGAGATCATCGCCGGGCTCATCCTAGGGGCTGTACTCGGATTTCTCACAGCCTGTGTGTTATCGCTGTCATCAAGGCTGCAGCGCGCAGCAATGCCACTCTTAGTCATCAGCCAAGCTCTTCCAGTCTTTGCACTGGCTCCGATTTTGATGCTCTGGCTTGGCTACGGTTTTGCATCCAAGCTCGCGATGACGACGCTGATCGTGTACTTCCCTGTCACAGCGGCCACTTTGTCGGGATTTCGAGTCTGTCCAGAGTCTTGGGAAGACACCTTCCATACCCTGCATGCGAGGCCTTGGCCGTTATTTTGGCAGGTCCGCATTCCGATGGCGCTTCCACACGCGCTCTCAGGATTACGGATTGCAGCATCGGTCGCGCCCATCGGTGCTGTGGTCGGAGAATGGATGGGTTCATCGAGTGGTTTAGGGTATTTAATGCTACACGCAAACGGCCGAGGTCAGACAGACCTCATGTTCGCCGCGTTAGTTGTCTTGTGCTTAGAGGCTGTTATTGTCTGGTCAGTGGTCAACCGGCTTTCACACCGGCTTGACCACCTCAATCCCAATGTTTCAGTTACCTGAAGGCAGACTGCCCTCGATTCCTTCGACATAAAAATCCATGCCCAGCAAGGTGCCATCGTCAGCAGTCTCACCGGCCTTCAACCACACAGACCCATCTTGCTTATTAATCGGACCCGTAAATGGATGCAGACGACCTTCAGAAATCGCGACCCGCGCCTCTTCCGCCATAGCCTTCACATCATCAGGCACTGCCGCACCGTAGGCTGCCAGCGCAACCATGCCGGTATTGAATCCACCCCACACATCGGTTGAGGTCCACTTGTCTTCCAACAGAGCACCCACACGCTCGACGTAATACGGCGACCAGTTATCAATGATCGAGGTCAACTGTGCTGTTGGACCAAAGCTCGCCATGTCAGAGGCCTGGCCAAAGGCATAGATCCCACGCTGCTCGGCGATCTGCATCGCTGCCGGTGAGTCTGTGTGTTGCATCAAGATATCCGCACCCTGATCAATCAAGGCCTTGGCAGCATCCGCTTCTTTACCTGGATCAAACCAAGTGGATACCCAGATCACTTTGAATTTGACGTTCGGGTTGACGCTCTTCGCTGCCAAATAGGCTGCGTTGATGCCACGTACGACCTCAGGAATTGGGAAGGATGCGATGTAACCAATGGTGTTGGTCTTCGTCATCTTACCTGCGATCAAACCCAACACATGACGTCCCTCATAGAAACGTGAGGAATAGGTCGCAACGTTGTCAGCTCGTTTGAATCCAGTGGCATGCTCGAACTTCACGTTCGGGAACTGCTCAGCCACCTTGATGGTTGGATTCATAAATCCAAAGGACGTCGTGAAAATAATGTCCGCACCGTCATTGGCCATTTGACTCAATACGCGCTCCGCGTCGGGACCTTCTGCGACACTTTCAACATAGGTTGTTTCGACCCGATCACCGAACGCGGCTTCAACAGCCAAACGGCCTTGGTTATGTTCATACGACCAACCGCCGTCTGAAATGGGGCCCACATAAATAAACCCTGCTTTTAGCTTCTCAGCACTGCCAGCGTCCGAAGTTGCTGGTTGCTCAGAATCTGAACACGCCGCCAGTAACACGGCTGCGATCAAGCCGAATGCTTTCAATCCAAACCCTTTCATGGGCCTACTCCTTCCTTAACGTGAAACGCGAAATGTCTTCGCCAACGAGGCCGGTGCTGAGGTCCCTTGGACACCTCGGGCAGAAATCACCACCAGCGCAATAATCGTCACCACATAGGGCAACATCGACAGCCATTGCGCAGGAATCGCGATCCCAAACGCCTGACTGTGCAACTGCAATATCGATACACTACCAAACAAATATGCGCCGAGCATCACGCGCACTGGTCGCCATGCTGCAAAGACCACTAAGGCCAGCGCGATCCAGCCACGGCCGGCGGTCATGCCTTCAACAAACATCGGCGTTTGTACCAGTGTGAGATAGGCACCACCGATACCAGCCAATGCGCCGCCACTGAGAATCGCCAGAAACCGAATACCTAACACCGAAAACCCAAGCGCATGCGCCGCATCATGATTCTCACCGACAGCGCGCAACACCAGACCGGCTCTCGAGCGATATAAAAACCACCAGACGAGAATCACCATCAATACGGAGAGGTAAACCAAAGGGTCGTGTGCAAACAAAGCGCGGCCAACAACTGGGATCTCAGATAAGACCGGAATCGACCATACTGCGATCTGAGGTGCAGCTCGTCCCACATATTGCGCGCCGAAAAGTGCTGCCAAACCCAGGCCAAATAGGGTCAGCGCGAGACCCGTGGCAACTGGATTCGCCTCCAATCGCAATACCAGCATGGCAAAAATAGACGCCAATCCAGCACCCGCCGCTGCCGCACTGAGAATCGAAACACCAAGGGACTGTCCAGCCAGCGCTGTGGCAAATCCGGCCAAAGCACCCACGATCATCAAACCCTCAATGCCCAAATTCAACACACCGGCACGTTCCTGAATCAAGGCACCCAAACCAGCAAACACCAAGGGAGTCGAGGCGACCAAGATGGCGTGCAGAATTGCGGTCAGAAGCAAACTATCCATCAGACCGACCTCCACAAGCGCAGCCGGTAGTTCACCAGCATCGAGGTGCCTAACAGGAAAAATAACAAGAGCCCCTGAAAAACTTGGGTCATCGCACCCGGAATGCCCAAGGACAGTTGTGCTGCCTCGCCGGACAGGTATGACAACGCAACCAACAAGCCCGCAGGAATCACGGCCAAAGGATGCAAGCGCGCAAGGAATGCCACGATAATCGCAGTGAAGCCATAGGAAGGTGAGATATTCGGCACCAATTGACCAATATTACCAGACACCTCAACCACACCCGCAAATCCGCTCAGTGCACCGCCAATCAACAAGCTAATCCAAATGGTTTGGTTCCGACTGTAGCCTGCAAACCGCGCAGCACGCGGAGACAGACCAGAGACTTTCATTTCAAATCCTAAGTGCCAGCGCTTGACCATCCATGTGCCAAGTGCGGCAAATACCAACGCGAAGATGAATCCGATGTGCCCACGGCCGGCATCAAATAGCTTCGGAAGCGTCGCAGCATCGTGGAACAACCGACTCTCTGGGAAGTTAAACCCGTCAGGATCACGCAAGGGTCCATGCACCATGACACTGAGTAGGAGTAAAGCGACATAGGTCAACATCAGACTGACGAGGATTTCATTGGCATTAAAACGTACTTTCAACCAAGCAGGGATGGCCGCCCAAGCCATGCCCCCGATTGCGCCACCCAATAAAACCAAGGGCAATACCCAAAATCCATTTACGCCGTACAGAGCGAGCGCCACCGCACCACCGGTCAACCCACCCATCACCAGTTGGCCTTCGGCACCAATGTTCCATACCCCGGCGCGAAACCCCAACGACAACGCAACACCAATGGTAATCAGTGGTGTGGCCTTGGCGATTAATTCACTGATGCCGTAGACCGTCGAGAGTGGTTTCACAACAATTCGATGCAGGCTCACAGCCGGATCAAAACCAAGCGCCATCAACATCAGAGCCGCTGTCAATCCAGTCAAAATCAGTGCAGCGAACACAGCCAACCATTCATGGAACCAGTGCGTCTCCGCGCGCGCTTCAAACCGCATCACGCACTCACCTCCTGGCCAAGCATCAACGCGCCCAAATGTTCGGCAGTCATGCGGCTGGTTTCGTGGGTTCGACTCAACTGGCCATGACAGATGGCGCAAATGCGATCGGTAATACTTAACAACTCATCAATGTCCTGACTCATCAAAATCACCGCACAGCCTTCTTCAGCGAGCTCAATCAGCCGCTGATGGATAAACTGCTGCGCCTTCGCATCCACACCCCAGGTCGGGTTGGCGACGACAAACACGCGGGGGGCGCCAAGAATTTCTCGGCCGATCAAGAATTTCTGTAGATTGCCACCGGACAAACTCGATGCTTTGGCATGCACCGACGACGCTTTGACATCAAAGGTCTGCATGATCTCTTGAGCAAATGCTTTGGCCTTCCGGCCACTGATCAGATGCGCGTTTTTCATAATGCCGCGGGTATGACGGGCACTCAGAATCACATTTTCCCAGAGTGTGAGTTCAGGCACGGCTGCATGGTCCAAACGCCCTTCAGGTGCCGATAACACGCCGAGGTGGCGACGTGCCTCGATGGGAAGATGCCCAATCGCTTCGCCATCCAAGGTCATACTGTCTGAGTTGGGAAGCGTCAATTCTCCGCTTAACACATCAAACAAGGTGTCTTGACCATTACCAGATACGCCGGCGATGCCAAGAATCGATCCAGCATTCACGGATAAAAACACATCTTTCAATACCAGCGAGCGATGCGAATCTGGCCAGATATCACCCGCACGAATACTGAGTCTTGGCTTCTCCATCTGAACCGATGGATGAATACGCTGCGTCTCACCAAGACGTTCACCGATCATCTTTTCACCAAGGGATCGGGTACTTTCTTGGCGCGGATCCACCACATCCACCACTTGGCCTGCGCGTAACAAGGTCGCGCGGTCACACAATGCGCGGACCTCATCCAATTTGTGTGAAATGTAGATGATTGAGCGGCCTTCGTCTGAGAGTCGCTCGAGCGTGGCGAATAATTCTTCGGTTTCCTGCGGTGTCAGGACCGAGGTTGGCTCATCCAAAATCAATAAACTGGGGTTTTGTAGCAAAACTCGGATGATCTCGAGTCGCTGACGCTCACCCGCACCCAGATCAACCACACGACGATCAAGTTCAATGTGCAACCGATAACGCTCACAAATTGCTGCAACCTCGTCCGCCAAGACGTTGTCAGGCATCCGACCGTCTAATCCAAGCGCAATGTTGTCGAGCACAGACATCGCATCAAACACGGCAAAATGTTGAAACACCATGCCAACACCTTTGGCACGGGCGTCACTCGGGTTAGCGGGTTGGTATCGGACACCATCGAGTTCCATCTGACCGGCATCGGGCGAGAGAATTCCGTAAATCATTTTCACCAAGGTTGATTTACCGGCGCCATTTTCGCCCAACAACGCGTGAATCTCACCGCGATCCACAGACAGGGTCACGTCCGAGTTCGCGGCAAAGTCGCCGAAGTATTTGCTCAGGCCGCGCGCACCTAGACGTTGCTGCGAGGACGCCGATAATCGTTCGGTAAAGACGCGTGATTCAACCAATACAGAAACCTATCCGGAAAGGCGAAAGGATACAGAGTTCTAACATCCTCCGCACCTGCCTTAGGGGGCGGCACGACCAAAATAGAAATATTCACTACTGATGCGTGCATGCAACGATCCAAGCCCCTGTTGGATCCAGTCCATATTCTCAGTGAGGAGGTCGGGGCTCAGTCGATCGAGATCCAAGGCATCCAAGCCGTCCAAAATACCCTGTACAAGGTCATCGGGTACCCGTTGGTGTGGGAGTTGATGCAAGGCCCGTTGCATTCTCGACAATGCAGATGCCATCGATTGCGGAAAATCTCGATCGCGGAGAACAAACGCGAGTACATCGCCGCCGCGCAAACGGTTACTGGCACTTCGGCGATACAGCTCCACCCCACCTAAGGCGGACAATAAATTTTGCCAGCCAATGGCTTCATAACTCGCCCACTGTGCAGACTGTCCAGGCACCATTTGTGTAACCCGCGGATCGACCAATCTCGAGACCATATCGGCATGCTCGAGGCGGTCACCCAAACGCAGAAACAACCACCCAAGATCCCGCGCCTGATTGGCCATCAGGCAGCCATGCCAAAGACGACACCCAGCAATCACCTGTTTTAACAACCGCACGCGATTCGAACGATCGAAACCCGAAAACGATTGCCGTTCCAGAAGACCATGCAACTCGTTCAATGCCACCCAGGCATCCTTCGGAATCATGTCACGCGTGACTCGCGCATTTTCGCGCGCACTGGCGACCGATGCACGAATCGAACTGGGGTTATCAAGGCTCAGCACCAGACGTTCCATGACCTCGGCCTCGGTCATCCGTTCATCTGTTTCAGTCGCACCAAACACAGGCATCAAGGACTCCCAATGGTAGGGAACCGCCTCGGGAAGATCTAAGATCGTATCGGAGGCTGCAATTGCGAGGCGGGCAGTCGCCTCAGCGCGCTCAATGTAACGTGACAGCCAGTACAAATGATCGGCCACGCGCGCCAACATCACGCATCCACTCCATCAGCAATGACCCAGAAATCCTTCGAGCCACCTCCTTGGGAGGAATTAACGACGAGGGACCCTTCTCTTAATGCAACGCGACACAAACCCCCGGTAGAACACCATTGATCCGAGCTTTGTAGAACAAAGGGCCGCAAGTCGACGTGACGCGGAGCCAAATCACCTGAGTCAGTCACCGTCAAGGTGGTCGACAGCGCCAAGGTCGGTTGTGCAATCCAAACACGTGGGTTTTCTAAAATTTCCGCTCGACGCGCAACGAGCTCTTCGTCGGTCGCATGCGGACCGACCAAAATCCCGTAGCCACCAGACGCATCAGCCGGTTTCACGACCAACTCATGCAGATGGTCCAGCACGTAGGCTTGCTGTTCTGGATCCGAGCACAGGTAGGTGGGCACATTGGCGAGCAACGCGTCTTCGCCGAGATAGTAACGAATGATTTCCGGGACATAGGCGTACAGCACCTTGTCATCCGCCACACCCGAGCCCGGGGCATTTGCAATGGCGACCTTGCCTGCGCGCCATGCACGCATCAACCCAGGCACACCAAGCGTCGACTCAGGGTTTAAACACTCCGGATCCATGAAGGTGTCATCAATGCGGCGGTAGATCACATCGACCCGACTCACTCCCTCAACCGCTTTCATATACACACAATCATCTGTATCAACGAATAAATCAGATCCTTGCACCAGCTCTGCCCCAATCTGCTGCGCCAGATAGCTGTGCTCAAAGTAGGCGGAATTAAAAATACCCGGTGTTAACACCACAATGACGGGATGGTCGACCGGACGTGGCGACAAGGCATTGAGCATGTCCAATAGGTCAGACGCGTACTGACTGACCGGCAGAATCTGCTGATGGCGGAACAGTTCTGGATACACCTGCTTCATCACAGAGCGGTTTTCGAGCATGTAAGACACACCGCTTGGCACCCGTAGGTTGTCCTCAAGCACGAACAATTGTCCGGTGTGATCGCGGACTAAATCGGAACCGCAGATGTGCGCCCAGGTTTCGAACGGTGGCCGGAAGTTTGCAGCCATACTGATGTAATGAGGGCTGTTATGCACCAGCTCCGCCGGCACGATGCCATCTTTTAAAATGGCTTGCTCGTTGTAGACATCATTGAGAAACATGTTCAGCGCTTTCAGTCGCTGTTTGAGACCAAGCTCTGTGTGGTGCCACTCTGAGGCCCGCATCACACGCGGCACCAAATCCAACGGCCACGACCGATCGATGTTGCTGGAGTCGGAGTACACCAAAAACGAGATGCCCTGGCTTTTGATCATGGCATCCAGTGCACTCACCTTTTCGGCCAGCACATCAGGGGAGAGCTCTTGGAAAATTTTCAGTAGACTGTCGGCTCCAGGGCGCGGTGAACCGTCTGCTTGAATCAGTTCATCGAAGATGCGGCCCGCCGCAATGTCGCCGGTGACTTGGATCACAGTCCATTTGTCCAAATATTGAGTAGAAGTTCAGTGTCCGGCTTATTGCCCCAAGACGCAAGTATCATGAGGTGCACATGCTCGCAATTTTATCACCTGCTAAATCATTGAATACCGAGGTCATGCCAGACATGCCGGCGACCACAGAACCCGCTTTTCTCGATCGCGCTCAAGTCTTAGCGGATCACATGCGGCACTACAGCCCAGCTGAGTTAGCACACCTTATGAAGCTCTCAGACAGTCTGTCTGCACTCAATGCAGCGCGTTTTGAACAGTGGCAGGCAAACCATCAGGATGGGAGTTTGCTACCTGCGGTGTTTGCGTTTAACGGGGACGTGTACCAAGGACTTGATATTCAAACCCTCGCACCTGAGCTGCTGCCTCAGGTCAACGCACGTTTACGAATCCTGTCAGGTCTCTACGGTCTGCTTCGACCCTTGGATGCCATGCGTCCCTACCGGTTGGAGATGGGCACCAAGCTTCAGAGTGGACCGACTTCATCCTTACCGAAATATTGGCGAGACACCGTGACTGACGCGCTGAACCGCGAACTGCAAGGCGCGATGCTTGTGAATCTCGCCAGTCAGGAATACGCCGAGGCCGTCGACTTCGCAGCCATCGAGGGACCTGTGGTCTCGCCTGTATTTAAAGACTTCAAAAACGGTGACTACAAGATCATTAGCTTTTATGCGAAACGTGCGCGCGGCCTCATGGCCCGCTTTTTGGTCGAGAACGAGGTCGCGACGCCTGAGGCCTTGCAAGACTTTGACTACGGCGGCTATCGATACTCCGACGCGCACTCTAAACCGCTGGCACCCTGTTTTATCCGCGATCCATCCGCCGCGTGAGCACACTCTCACCAGACGCCTTAATCGCGCCTTGGCTAACCGATCGCCAACCGGTGCGCGTCTGGGTCATTGGCAGCAGCATACCCCCAGTGGTGCAGGATTATGCGGCAGCGCATGCAGTCGAGATCGCCCTACTGCCAAGCCACCGCGTCTCGGATCTGTCCCTGGCGGCGCCAGACGCAGCCTTGGTTGCAGACCCGATCACTGAGCCAGAAGCCCTTGAATCACTCGGCATCCTCAGAAACCGCTTGGTTCAAGACATCTTTTGCCTCGTTTCAACCGCGATTCCGGTCGAAGATTTGTTTGCACTGAGTTTTTCGCGCGGACAGCCATGTGTCAGTCAATCAGGCGAGCTATTGAGTTTTCACTATACGCTCGCCACTTATAACCACACGCGGGCTTGGAATAATCCAAAATTCTGGGCCAACCCTGAAAATTGGAATAAATACTGGTGGTGATATGCGCATCCTGACTCTCTCGCTTTGGTTATTCGCCGGTCTCGTGCAAGCCGCCGTGGTTGCACCCGGTCTCAGTGATCGCAGCTATCGCGCGCTCGTTCTCGAGAATCAGATGAAGGTATTGCTCATCTCCGATCCAACCACGGATAAAGCCGCCGCGTCACTGGATGTGTATGTCGGCTCCAATGACGATCCCGAAGCATTCCCAGGACTCGCGCATTTTTTGGAACACATGCTGTTTCTTGGCACAGATCGATATCCAGAAGCGGGCGAGTACCAGCAATTTATTTCCACCCAGGGTGGGAGCCACAATGCCTACACAGCGCCGGAGCACACCAACTATTTCTTCGATGTGGACCCCAAGGGTCTAGAGGGTACGCTCGATCGCTTTAGTCGCTTTTTTGTTGCCCCCACGCTCGATCCAGCCTACGTCGACCGTGAGGTCAATGCGGTCCACTCTGAATACCAGTCAAAGCTCAAAGATGAGGCCCGCCGGAGTTTTGAAGCCACCAAGCAAGGCCTCAACCCGAAGCACCCCTTCTCGCAATTTCGTGCCGGCAATCTGCAATCGTTGCAAAAGCCTGGACTACTGGATGCATTAAAGCGCTTTTACGTCGATGAATATTCCGCAGACCGCATGGCGCTCGTGGTGCTTGGCGAAGAGAGCCTCGATACACTTGAAGCCATGGTACGAAGCCGATTCAGCGAGGTGCCAAACCGAAATCTAGGCCCTGGCTATCTGAATTTGCCATTGTTTGATGTCAAACGCCTACCGCTTGTTGTGCAATCACGGCCTGTGTCTGAGTCACGACGGATGACATTGATGTTCCCCGTTCCAGACACCGATGCGTTCGCAGGACAAGCGCCATTGCGCTACGTCGGGCATTTACTTGGTCACGAGGGCGAAGGGAGTTTGCTTGCCTATCTCAAAGCAGAGGGGCTCGCGAATGCCCTGAGTGCAGGTGAAAGTCTCGGGATGACTGAAAGCCGTTCGTTTGCCATCAGTGTCAGCCTGACAGCACAGGGTTTTACCGAGCGCGATCGCGTGATTCAAGCAATCTTCAACACCATCCGAACATTGGAGGCCAATGGCATCGATGCATGGCGTTTTGATGAACTCAAAACCATGGCTGAGGCCAACTTCCGCTTTGCTGAAGAGTCCTCACCACAGGGTTTAGTGACACAGTTAGCGGACCTGATGCACACCGTGCCTGCCAGTGAGCTCTTCACGCGTGGCCGGTTGTATACACAGTTTGACGGCGATCTCGTCCGCGATGTGCTCACCTGGTTGGTACCAGAGCAGATGTTGTTACGTGTCACTGCGCCCGAAGTGGATACCGATGCGGTCACGACACACTATCCGACCGAGATTCGGGTCTTTTCTCTGCCAGACGATCGGCTGAGCACGTTCCAGATGGCGCGCCAAACCACAAGTTCCGTCGTGACCATGCCGTCCCCGAATCCGTTCATTAGAACGCCCAGCGAGCCTCTCGAAGCGAGCCGTGTGGCGACCTCGGAGACCCGCCCACGTTTGATTCGAAGCGATAACCAGGTCCTCGCCTACGTATTACCTGAATCCCGTTTCAGCCAACCAAAAACTGACCTGTATGTGCGATTAAGAACCCCCTTGGCCTCAAACTCAGCCGAAGCAAAGCTGATGGCAGATTTACTCGCTGCAGCAATCAACGAAACCTTCAGTACATTGAGCTACGACGCCGCACTCGCGGGCGCTGGATTTGCAGCACAGGCCACGCAATCAGGCATCACGCTTGAGTTTTCTGGATATCACACCGCATTGCTGCCACTGATCGATGCTGTCATGGCGCGGTTACCGATTCCGTTGATTGATGAAGGGACATGGACACGTCTTGCCACACTGAAATCACAGGAGCTGGCGGCACTCGACTCAACGCGTCCATTTAACCGGCTGTTTGATGAATTAACCGCTGGTTTGATGCCGCTTGCCTACCCAAAAACCGAACTCAAGGTCGCCATGGCCGACATCGATCGGACCGTTTTTCATCAATACCAGCAGGCGTTCTTCTCCGGTCTGAAAGCGGAAATCTTCCTGCATGGACCCGTTTCGATTGACGAGGGCTCTGCCTTGGTCGAAGCAATCGCCTCGGCGTTACCACTGGACGCTGACAGCACCGACGTTGTCCCAGGTACAGCTCCGTGGACGCAAGCCCGTGATCTCACATTCAGCTATCCCCATCCGGACGAAGCCGCTGTCGTAGCCTTTGTCGATTCAGACGATTCAGCAAGTAGTCGCATCCTCAATCAGCTGGCTGGCAACCTCATCGAAGCACCGTTTTACACCGCGCTGCGGACTGAGCGTCAACTGGGTTACATCACCTTCGCAACCGCATTCCCCTTGGTCAACACGCCCATTCTAGCGGGCGCGATTCAGTCACCGGTCGCAGGACCACAGGCGCTAGTTGACGCGATGCGCGGAGAATTTGACGCCTTTGCTGAGCAGGTTGCCATAATGCCGGCCGCACAGTTTGACGCTGCGAAAAAGTCGCTGATCAATGAGCTGTACAATCCGCCGCAAACGCAAGCTGAGCTGTCTTCGGCCATCTGGCAGGCGATTGGTCTAATGCGGCCATTCAACGACCGCGTCGTGCAAGCGATGACCCTTGAGCAGCTCACTCAGGAGCAGTTTGTCGACTACCTTAAACAGCGGCTCCAAAACCCGATTGTGTTGCAGGCATCGAGGCAAGGCGGCTAACCGCTGCCTCAATCGCCAACGACCGCTCACCAAAACGGTCTTCGGGCGCCACCAAACCGTCGAGGTCGGTGGCCTTCAGGGCCCTCATGATATTTTCGCTCATGCCAGCGAGCATGACGTTGCGTTGACGGGCTTTGGAATCCTCAATCATTTCAGTCAACGTCAAAGCGGCAGACAGATCGACGTGTGTCACCAAGGAGAAATCAATGATTAAGACTGCGTGATCACTAAATTGCGAAAAATGCCGTGCAATGCCGCGCGACAAGCCGTAACTCATGAATCCATCCAACTGATAGACCAAAATCTTCCCTTCAGCCTGCTGTAATTGTGATTCTTCAGCTTCGCTTAGGTTTCTCAGTTCTTGCGACGACGCACCCATTTTGAGATTTTCGAGCTGCAACTCACTGAACCGGTACAGGGTCTCGAGATTGGCCACGAAGACGCCAATTGCAACAGCAGTGATCAGATCGACCGTCACTGTGATGACAAACACCACCAGCATCAAAGCGCTGGCGAATACCGGAACGCGATGGAGGCGTTTGAGAAAACCCCAGTCGATGATGTCAAAGCCAGTCTTCAACAAAATACCCGCGAGCACCGCCAACGGGATGGCTTCACCCAAGGGTGCCGCTCCAAGCATTAAGACCGCAAGCAACACGCTGTGTAACATGCCACTGACACGTGTCCGTCCGCCGAGGCGAATATTCACAAGGGTGCGCATTGTGGCACCGGCACCGGGCAGTCCGCCGATAAGGCCGGCAACACAGTTACCGATGCCCTGACCGATCAACTCGCGATCCGAATCATGTTGCGTACGGGTGAGGTTATCGGCAACCAAGGAGGTCAAGAGTGAATCGATGGACCCCAAAGCCGCCAACAAAAACGCAGAACCCACAATCGTTGGCAACAATTCAACTGCGATGTAAGGCATGTGCAGACTCGGTAATCCACGCGGGATTTCACCAATCCGCTCAACGCCCTCAAAGGGCGTACCTAACGAAAACAGTGCAAATGCGATGAGTGCAATCAACGGCGCTGGAAGCACCTGAAATCGATTCGGCCAAACAAATAAGAGCACCAATGTGCCCAACCCAAGGAAGGCCGCATCCCATGACAGCTGTGTGAGAGTTAACGGTAGGGCCAACAAGGCCGATAGTGGGCTTGAGTAGTGATCGCCGCCGATCAGCGGGCCAATTTCTAACAGAATAATGATCACGCCGATACCGCTCATAAACCCCGAGACCACGGGGAACGGCACCATGACAAAGTAACGACCGAGTTTGAGCTTTCCGGCAAGAATCTGTAAGAGACCCGCCAAGATGACTGTGGTGAATGCAATGGCAAGCCCATTGTCGGGGTCGGCTGCAATCGTCTGCATCAGGATCGCAGCCATCACGACCGTCATCGGGCCGGTCGGCCCTGATACCTGACTGGGTGTACCACCGAAGAGAGCAGCAAAAAAGCCCACTGCGATCGCGCCGTATAAACCCGCCGCTGCCCCAGCACCCGAAGCCACGCCGAAGGCCAAGGCCAATGGCAATGCAACGACAGCCGCCGTCAGACCACCAAAAAAATCACCACGTGAAATGACGCTCATTAGAATTTACGCCTCTTATATCGGAGGCTGATTATCCAACCAGGCAGCGAAGCGCTGCAATTGTTCAATATGATGAGATTCCAATGACTCTTGACTCATCAGCACGAGCTCTTCTTGCAGCTTTGCCAGTGTCAAACCGTTCGAGCCCTCACCAAGAAGTTTCTGCCGCCGCACCAATTGCCAGCGACGCCATTCAGCCGGTGAGAGGCTGTGAGGGAAATTCCGCGCACGATACCGGAATACCAATTCCGGATACCGCGGATCCTCGAAGTTGGGGAGCCATGTTTTCAACGCCTCTGGATCCATCAAAGGCGCCTGCTCGAGTTGTTCACGATCAAAGTGCGATAAGAAATCACCACCATACAACGCATCATCGACATCCGAAGCCGGCGCCTGTGGTGGCTCTTCCAAAGCCTGCCGCGCGAGCTGATACAACTGTTTAAACGCTGGGGATTCCTGAATATGATGCCAGGTCTCAAGATGCGCCTGTTGCTGTTCACGATCACGACCGAAATCCGCCATCCGCGCTTCCACGGAAGGCTCCAGTGTATCCCGACGAAACAGCATCGGTTGCGCATTAATCCGTACGGTTTGCACACCAATACGGCGCAACTCTGCGCGCCGTGCATCGGCTGTCAGTTGGGCATCCAGGACCTGCGATAAGCCAGCCAATACCTGCTCTGGGTCCTGGTCTAAATCGAAGGCAATGTAGTCGTTGGATTTCTCAGCCAAGCGAAACGGGATCCATAGATCGCGGGTATAACCGCGTTCCCATCCAGCAAATGGCGTGACCTCTAAGAGCCCGTGATGACGCCCTTCTGCACGGATCAGGTCAGTGACCTGGTGTTTATCAATCCGCTTTAAGCACTCGGCAAAAAAATCGGCGTCATGGTGCGCCAAGCGATGTGCCAGGCGCGCCGTCACCGCCACATCCGCACTGGCGTCATGCGCGTGTTTGAGCCCCACATCCAGTTGATTCAGCGGGCCAATTCGGTCCAGCTTAAATCGGGGACGACCGTCCTGGTCCTCTGGCCAAATAATGACCTCAGGCCGAAATACGTAAAAGGCCAAGACCACCGGATACAGATCAAATCGACCACGCCCATCGGCATACTGCCAACGATACGGATCGCGCAAACACCGATAAAACACATGTTGGGTAAACTTGTCGTCAAAGTGACGCGAGTTGTAGCCGGCGATCAAGGTTTTGGGCGCCATCAAACCATCTAAGCGCTGCGCCAACTCTGCCTCTGATATTCCCTCACGCTGATGCACATCTGGGGTGATCTGATGCACAAGCATCGCACCTGGCGAGGGCAAAACATCATCAGGCAATCGAATCAATACCGACTCCGCATCGGCAACTGGCTCCATGCCCGGATCGGTATATTGCCACCCAAGTTGGATTGGGCGATCTGCCGCCGCATTGCGTCCTGAGGTTTCATAGTCATACCAGAGAAATTGCACGACCTATCGCTCGGGTAGCGTCACGTTCAATTCAAGCACCGATGCGTCGCCGGCTCGATCAAGCCGGATGCTGACTTGATCATCGGACACGGCCACATATTTTTTGACGACCTGCAAGATCTCGCGTTGAAGATCTGGCAAAAAGTCAGGGCCACTTCGGTTGTGGCGCTCATGTGAGATCAAGATTTGCAGCCGCTCTTTGGCCGCCGAAGCAGAGCTCGGTTTTTTCGATCCAAATAAGCCAAATAACGCCATCAGTCGTTCCCTCCCAACATGCGCTTCAAGAACCCTTGCTTTTTCGGGGTTAAGAATTTCATCGGCCGTGTTTCACCGAGGAACCGCGCCACGGCATCGGCGTAGGCGACACCTGCGTCCGACTCTTGATCAAAAATCACTGGAACACCGGTATTCGATGCCTTCAGTACAGCCTTGGACTCCGGAATCACACCCATCAAATCAACTGCCAAAATATCGCAGACATCCTCATGTGACAGCATTTCACCCTGCTCCACGCGGATCGGGTCGTAGCGTGTGATCAACAAATGTTCGGTGACACGATCGCCTGCTTTGGCGCGTTTCGATTTGGATTGCAAAATCCCGAGAATCCTGTCGGAATCGCGCACAGACGAGACCTCAGGATTGGTCACGATAATGGCATGATCGGCAAAATGGAGCGCCATAGTTGCGCCGCGCTCGATGCCCGCCGGTGAATCGCACACAATGTATTCAAAACCCATGTCGCTGAGCGCTTGAATCACTGTTTCCACACCCTCTTCGCTCAACGCATCTTTATCTTTTGTCTGACTGGCGGCAAGGATCGACAAGTTTTCGATCCGCTTGTCTTGAATCAGTGCCTGATTGAGCGTGGCTTCACCCTGAATCACATTCACAAAGTCAAAGACCACACGGCGCTCAACGCCCATGATCAAATCCAAATTACGCAGCCCCACGTCGAAGTCGATGACGACGGTTTTGTGGCCAGCCTGCGCGAGGCCTGCGGCAAATGCCGCTGAAGATGTGGTCTTACCGACCCCGCCCTTCCCTGAAGTTACGGTCACAACAATGGCCAAGCTAATTTCTCCTTTACGATAAAATGGAATACGTAAGCGCATTTCCGGTGGGGTCGAGCCCCACTCGGACTGTAGCAGAGTGGTAGTCCGCTGCAATTTGCTCTGATCCGACGTACAAACCCGCGACAGAGACTAGCTCTGGCTCGAACTGCTGACAAAAGATGCAGGCGTCTGAGCGCCCGCTGACACCGGCCGCGACGCGCCCGCGCAGGCGACCATACACGTGGACATGACCATCGGCCATAATCTCGGCACCCTCACTGACCTGGCCAAGCACCACCAGATCACGATCTCTGGCATAGATTTGTACACCAGACCGAATCGGCCCCTGCACAATCATGGCTGGCTCGGCGGTCAATGGAACCTCCTGAGGCACAGTGGCCGCCACGGATTCGGTGACTTGCGTCAGGTTGTTGGCAGACAGCCAAGGCAAGCCCAAGCGATCCGCAGTCGCACGGTGACTCGGATCTCCAGTGAGTCCGATCAGATCAATCTCGAGATGATCCATGGCCTTCACAGCCTGCTCGATTGCCTCAGGCCCTATCTCTAAGGCGGGCATTAATACCAAGCCGATTTCTTGCATCAAGGCAGGGGCGCGCTGACATTGACCAGCAAGCCAGTCAGCAAGATCGGCGTGTGCCGCTGGCCACTCGAGCGTCATGAGGCTGTAACGGTTCGCCCGAATGCGCGGTTCTTGATTTGATTTGTCACTCAACGGTTAAAATTCCTGTACGCAATTGTCAGTGTTACTTGACGAAACAACTTTCGTTCTTTAATGTACGCGCCTCGATTGCGGGGTGGAGCAGCCTGGTAGCTCGTCGGGCTCATAACCCGAAGGTCAGAGGTTCAAATCCTCTCCCCGCTACCACTTTCTCAAACAGACGCCAAAGCGGCTGCAAAGAAAGTGGATTCATCATCGAGATCAAACACCCAGTGACTTCCAAAATTCGATACACAATCATGGTGTCATCTCCGTGATGTGTTGATCGATCGCCTGAACCAGCCGAACCAGTTCTGCGTCGACAACTCGACCGGACGCATGCAGCATGTCGATATAGGGTGCAATGGCGCAACTTTCTGGAAGGGGGTCGCCTTGTTCGATCAATTCACGCATCCGGCCCAAGAAAATAAACTGAAGCCAAGCCTCAATTTCCAGAGTGTCATAGCAAAAAGGCAAGGTGCTCGCTAAGGCCTCCGCAGAGGGTCGGGTCTCCGACCAGCGACCGATTTCACGCAAGCGGAACTCAAGTGCATTCAGGTGCTCCACGACCGCAGCACGTGATGTTTCAATCAAACCGACGCCTCAAGCTCTTCAAGTAGCGCAACAAACTCGCGACTCAGACGATGCGATCGATTCAAATGGATCAAAGGTTTGGACCGCTCATGTGACTCACGCATGATCACACTGGATGACAGCGTCGTCTGACTCACAGGAAGTCCGTCCGCTCGTAAGCCATTAATCAACGCGTGAGGGACCTTACCGCGCGCAGGAACCTGATTAGGGACGATCGCCTCAAGGACCAAACTCGCGTTGTGATCCGCTTGGATTTCTTGAATGGTCTCTAACAATTGATACAAGGCGTGCTTGGAAAACGTATCGCAATCAAAAGGAACGAGGACACGATCGGCTGCAATCAGCGCTGAACGTGAAAAGAAATTCAGCGCAGGCGGGGTATCGATGTATACCCGATCAAACTCTGTGAGCTCCACCAACGCTTCTTTGAGCTTATACATCTTGTAGCGACTTTCGAGCTTGTGCTCGAGTTCGAGCAGGCCGCGCCCTGAGGGCATGATCGAAAGATCTGCGTAGGGCGTTTGGTGGATCAAATCTGTCACTGAGTCACGCGAATACAACGAAAGATGATTTTGAAAAAATTGCTCAACCCCCGGCAACGACTCCGCCGACTCACCCATGAGGTACTGCGTACTATTCCCCTGGACGTCGAGATCGATCAGGAGTGTTTTCAGTCCGCGTTGGGCACTCGCAGCTGCCATATTTACAGCAATGCTGGATTTCCCAACGCCCCCTTTTTGGTTAAACACCACCCGACGCATACCTGCCTACTCCTGTGGTTGTAATGCGAGATTGACGCGACCGTCGAGATCGATCAGACGCTGCGTCAGCTGGCGACGGCTGGCATCAACTGCCTGCAGTAACTCACCCTGGCTCGCGACCTCGGCTCGAACGCGCTCCATTTGCTCTGACAACAACTCAACACCGAGCATGTTCGAGCTACTTGCCGCCAACGTATTGGTCTCCGCTTCCAACGCCTTCAGCCCAGCATCAAGCGCACTCAGTTGTGAGGTCAATTCAGTCGCACGCACCTCAGACTGAGCCGTGGCCTCTGACAAGGTCCGCACCTCTGTGACAAGGGATGCCAATTGTTCTGCGAATGCCTGGACCTGAGCGCGCTGTCCAACCAAGTCATCGACGCGAGTCCGTTGGCTGTTCAGCTGTTCAGCCAACAACGCCATCTGCTCCTCAGATTGAGCGGCTAGACTCGACACCGAGCGTTCGAGTGTGGGAACGGTTTTGGCCAACTGTGCGACGGTTTGATTCAGCGTCGCCTGCGCTTTTTTAAAGCTGGTCAGCTCCTCAGTCACTTGCGCCTGCAATCGTTTTTCCAGTGCCGCCAAACTCTGGCGCATTTGCGCGTCCGATTGTGCAAGTTCCCCAATCCCTTTGGATTGCGATTGATTAAGTCGGTTGATCGTCTCTTCAAGCAAAGCCGCCTGCTCTTGGGATTTCGTCAACGCGGCCTGGTACCGACCGGCCTCTTCCAAACCAAAAAATGCCATCCCAAACGAAGCCGCCAGACTGATCAATACAAGTAACCAAAGAAGCCAGGGCGAGCGCGCAGCAGGCCTTGGCTGCGGCGAAGATGGCGCGGACGGTGCCGCAGCAGGCGCCAATGGAGCCTCGACGACGGTCGGATTCAATGCGGCTGCGCCGGTGTCGTCACCAAATTGCGGTTCTTTACGTGTCATGAGTCTTCCATCTGGGGCTTCAAGTGTAACCAATCCGAGAAAAAAACGGAGTATCGCACGGAATAAAACATTGATTTGTCACACTGAAACCCCACAATTTGTCCACGCAACATGAATCTGGAGGTTCCCATGGCTTTTGAACTGCCAACACTACCCTACGCCAAGAACGCGCTGGCGCCCCATATCTCGGAAGAGACGCTCGAGTTCCATTACGGTAAGCACCACAAAACCTACGTCGACAACCTGAATAATTTGGTGCCTGGCACAGAGTTCGAAGGTCATAGCCTCGAGGACATCATCAAAACGTCTGCTGGTGGCATATTCAATAATGCGGCGCAGGTTTGGAACCACACATTTTATTGGCACTGCCTGTCACCCAATGGTGGCGGCGAACCAACAGGGGAGCTCGCTGACGCGATCAACGCGAAGTTTGGTTCATTTGAAAACTTCAAAGAAGAGTTCACCAAAACCTCAGTTACAACCTTCGGTTCAGGTTGGGGCTGGCTTGTGAAGAATGCGGCAGGCGAATTGGAACTGGCGTCGACCATTGGTGCTGGTAACCCAATGACAGATGGCAAGACACCACTTCTGACCTGTGATGTTTGGGAGCACGCCTACTACATCGATTATCGGAATGCCCGCCCAGCATATCTCAAAGCGTTTTGGGAACTGGTGAATTGGGACTACGTATCCGAGCAATATGCGAACGCGTAATGCCTGATACAAAAAGCCCGCGTTTGCGGGCTTTTTTATGTCCATTGCAAACTCATCTCGTAAATGCAATATTATTGCATTCTGCTTTGAATCAGACGATTCTGGCCTACAATAGAATGCACTTTAGGAGAGTATCCATGCGTCAACTCGTAGCATCCGCAGCCTTTATAACCTCGTTGGCATTGCCCTACACCCTGATTGCCAGTGAGATGCGTCACGCTGGCGCGCACGTGCATGGACTGAATCAAGCACAACTGGTGCTTGATGGCAG
The DNA here is from genome assembly GCA_964628665.1 of uncultured Pseudomonadales bacterium. Classification (GTDB taxonomy): domain Bacteria; phylum Pseudomonadota; class Gammaproteobacteria; order Pseudomonadales; family Litorivicinaceae; genus HIMB30. The sequence goes on from CAZVNX010000007.1 coordinate 23,820, forward strand.
TACCTTGCAAGTGGTGTATCGCATGGTTGCGGCGCAGTTAGAGGTCGACACCGACATGCATGAGCACGAGCACAAGCATGAGCACGGCCACACAGACTCCAAAGAGCACAACGAACACTCCGATATGCAGCATAGCGACGAGGTGAATCAACAGACAGAAAGGGCCAACGCAATCGCGGCGCTAGACAATTATCACAAGCTCTTTCATCTGCCCAAAGCGGCCCAGTGTTCGCTCGCCAGCTTTGAGGGCACACTACAAGATGTTGCTAAAACGCAACGCAAAGACGCCCATGATCATGATGAGCATGCAGGACACCAAGATGCCATCTTGCAGTATCAATTCGACTGTCAGAATCCAGGGGCGCTAACCTCGGTTGAATTTGAGGCCTTTGCTAGCTATGCCGAACTCGAGTCAGTTGACGTCGAAGCTTTGGTCAATGGCCGCGCGATCACGACCCGTGTCACACGTCAGCAGGGTTCCGTCACTTGGTAATTTTGCAAGCGCAAGGGCTTGATTATCGATATACCTCAGGGATGTCGTTTACATTCCCTGACTTGGTGGTCAATGCCGGTGAGAAGGTACTGATCATGGGACCGTCGGGCTCTGGAAAGTCCACCTTCCTCAATCTTGTGAGCGGCGCATTGCGGCTGCAATCAGGCGCTCTCGAGCTTAGCGGTAATCACTACAAAGGACTCACATCCTCGGCACTAGACCGCATCCGAGCCGATCACTTAGGGGTCATTTTCCAAACACTCAATTTAATTCCCTATCTTTCTGGCTACGACAATGCAGCACTTGGCGTTCGCTTCTCAAACATCCGTCAGTCACGGGTCATCGATACGCGGGCTGAGATCCATCGCCTCGCGGCATCACTGGGACTCACACACGCACAACTCAACGCCAAAGCGAGCCAACTGAGTGTCGGACAACAGCAACGTATCGCGGTGATCCGTGCACTGCTTGGGCATCCCGAACTGATCTTGGCAGATGAACCCACCTCGGCATTGGATCCTGTCTCGACAGATCAATTCATGCAGGAGCTACTCAGTTCATTCGACCCAACAACGCAGGCGATTGTTCTGGTTAGCCACAATCCCGCACTGACCCACTTTTTCGACCGCGTCATCGCATTCGAGGGCCTGCATCATGCTTGATCTCGCGTTTGCTTCAATACGCGCGCGCCGCCTTCCTGTGGCACTGGTCACCATTGCGCTAACCGCTGCGATGGTATTACTGCTTAGTATCGAGCGCATTCAAACAGCCACGCAACAAGGCTTCAATCAAAGCCTCAGTGGCGTCGATTTGATCATCGGCCCCCGCTCTAGTGGCATTGAATTGGTTTTGTACACTACATTCCATCTCGGTCGACCCACCAACAACATCACCACAAAAACCCTTGAGGCCATTGGTAAACGGCCAGAAATCGATTGGCTCGTGCCAATCGCGCTAGGTGACAACCACCGCGGCTTCCGCGTCGTAGCCACCACGCCGGACTACTTTCAGCACATTCAGTACGCTGGCAATCAAGCGCTGCGCTTTCAAGCTGGCCGTGCGTTTGCAGCAATCAATGAAGTGGTCATCGGCAGCACGGTCGCAAAGGAATTAGGCTACACCCTAGGAAGCCGTCTCTTCATCACCCATGGCGCCAGTGCAACCATGGGGCAAGCGCATGATGATGTTGCCTTTCAGGTCGTGGGCGTCCTCGACGCGACCGGGACACCAAACGATCAAGCCGTCTTCGTCGATTTACGAGGCTACGAACTCATCCATCTTGGGTGGCAAAGTGGTACCCGCGCATTTCGGATCGACGGCCTGGATTTGGCGAGCATCCCACAAGAACGGCTTCAGCCAACCACCGTGACCGCCGCCTACGTCGGTCTCAAATCCAAGTTGGGTGTATTTCAGTTCATGCGTGACATCCAGGCATACCCCGAAGAGGCGATCTCGGCAATTATCCCCGGACTCGCGCTTGCGGAGCTTTGGTCCATTGTGGGCATGGTTGATCGCGTCTTTGAGTTCTTAAGCTGGATGATTATTGCGATTAGCTTGATCGCCATGATGACCATGACCATCACCAGCCTTGATCAACGCACGCGAGAAATGACTATCCTGCGCGCTGTTGGTGCCTCACCATGGCATCTCAGCATCCTCGTCATGATGGAATCCCTGGTACTCGGCCTCGGCGCGATCATCGCGGCGATTGCCTTAGTGACACTGAGCACCTGGCTTGCTGCGGACTGGATACAAACGCAACTCGGCATCGCAGCCGAGATCAGCTGGCTGACTGTGGATGAATGCAAAACGCTGGCAGTCATCCTACTCGCTGGTTTGGCATCGAGCTTATTGCCTGCGATGATGGTGTTTCGCCGCAATCTACAACAGGGGCTTTTGCAATAACATGAAGTGGACCTCCGGGTTACATATATGGGTACTTCTCTTCAGCTTGGGAGCAGGTGCTAGCCCCATCGAGCCCACGGAAGCAGATTTTGAACGATGGGCTGAAAGCTGGGATCGACTGATACCGGCTGGGACCTACGATTTTATTCCAGAGAATGTGTCCTTCGATCTGATGTTTGATCCGACGTTCCAAAAAAAGCTCGACGAGGCAGGCTTGGTCTTGAATCCAAGTTTAGAGGGCCAACAGATTGAACTGGCTGGATTCATGGTGCCGATCGAAACTCAGGGCCAAACCGTCAGCCAATTCCTATTGGTTCCTGAAGCGGGACAATGCATCCACGTGCCAGCCCCTCCAATGAATCAAACACTCCTTGTGGATGCCTCAAATAACCCCACTGAACTGCGCGATCTGTATCAAGCGGTTGTGGTCCGCGGTCGACTGTCCGTCGGCAAACAACAATTTGAGCTCGCCGACAGCGGCTATACCTTGGTGGATGTGCAGGTCGAATCGCTGGCTCTCGATGAGAGCATGATTCCCGTCGCACCGGATGCTGATGGCGATCGATAATGCCCGCTTGATGGCGAAGTGTGCGACAGCGCACAAGACCATCACGCCGCAGCGACTGGGTATCTTGCAGGCGCTGCCCGATGACGGACGACCCATGACTGCCTACAGTCTGCGCGATCAACTCATGGCAGACTCCAAGCGCTACAACATCAGCACCATCTATCGTGTCTTAGATTTTTGGGTGTCATTGGGTGTGGTTCATAAAATCGACTCCACAAGCGCCTACATGCGCTGTCAGGATGATCATGACCATCATCTGCATGTGATTCAGCTGTGCACAGAATGCCAATCTGTCGAAGAGGCATGCGCTGTTTCACAGGCACTGACGCTCCCCGATCAACCGGGCTTCCAACCCACGCCCGACCAGGTGATTGAACTGAAAGGTCTCTGTAAGGATTGCCGTCAGGCATAAAAAAACCCTGGCTTGCTTGCGCAAACCAGGGTTTCGATCACAGGGATCGGCTTACATCATGCCGCCCATGCCTGGATCCATTGCTGGCATCGCAGGCTTGTCTTCCTTGATCTCAGTGATCATGCACTCTGTTGTGATCATCAGACCCGCAACTGAGGATGCCGCTTGCAGCGCAGAGCGAGTGACCTTCGCTGGGTCCAAAATACCCATTTCGATCATATCGCCGTACTCACCAGTTGCCGCGTTAAAGCCTTGCGTTCCTTTGGACTGCTTAACCTTATCGACCACAACTGACGCTTCGCCACCTGCGTTGGTCACGATTTGACGCAGTGGAGCTTCCATCGCGCGCTTGGCGATCTGGATACCCACGTTCTGCTCTTCGTTGTCACCTTGCAGATCGCCAATCGCCTGCAACGCACGGATCAGTGTCACGCCACCACCGGCAACCACACCTTCTTCAACCGCAGCACGCGTTGAGTGCAACGCATCTTCGACACGCGCCTTCTTCTCTTTCATTTCAACTTCAGAACCGGCGCCGACCTTGATCACGGCAACACCGCCGGCCAACTTCGCCTTACGCTCTTGCAGCTTCTCACGATCGTAGTCAGATGATGTGTCTTCGATCTGTGCTTCGATTTGCTTCACACGACCTTGGATATCTTCTTTCTTACCAGCACCATCGATGATGGTTGTGTTCTCTTTAGAGATCTGGATCCGCTTCGCTGTACCCAGGTCATCCAAAGAGGCTGTCTCAAGCGACAATCCAACTTCTTCAGAGATCACAGTACCGCCAGTCAAAATCGCGATGTCTTGCAACATCGCCTTACGGCGATCACCAAAACCAGGCGCCTTCACCGCTGCAACTTTCACGATGCCGCGCATGTTGTTAACAACCAAGGTTGCCAAGGCTTCGCCTTCAACATCTTCCGCAATCAACAACAACGGCTTACCAGCCTTCGCAACACCTTCCAAAATTGGGATCAGGTCACGGATGTTTGAGATCTTCTTGTCAACCAGCAGGATGAACGGATCTTCCAACTCAGCTGACATGTTGTCTTGGTTGTTGATGAAGTATGGAGACAGATATCCACGGTCGAACTGCATGCCTTCGACGACATCCAATTCGTCGTCAAAGCCTGAGCCTTCTTCCACAGTGATCACACCGTCTTTGCCTACCTTTTCCATTGCGTCTGCAATGATGGCACCCACGCCGGCGTCAGAGTTCGCAGAGATGGTTCCGACTTGCGCAACGCTCTTTGAATCTGCACATGGCTTTGCCATACCACCGATCGCTTCAACGGCCGCTTTCACCGCTTTGTCGATACCACGCTTCAGATCCATTGGGTTCATGCCCGCAGCGACTGACTTCAGGCCTTCGTTCACGATCGCCTGAGCCAACACAGTTGCGGTTGTTGTACCGTCACCGGCCACGTCTGATGTCTGGGAAGCAACTTCCTTCACCATCTGCGCGCCCATGTTTTCGAACTTGTCTGACAACTCAATTTCTTTTGCGACCGAAACACCGTCTTTTGTGACGGTTGGCGCGCCGAATGATTTGTCGAGGACCACGTTACGACCCTTCGGTCCCAACGTCGTTTTTACTGCATCAGCGAGAATGTTGACTCCAGCGAGCATACGCTGGCGTGCATCATCACCAAATTTTACGTCTTTTGCTGTCATATTAAGAAAATCCTTTCGTTGGGGGTCTTACTTTGCAATCACGCCGAGAATTTCTGATTCATTCATAATCAGAAGTTCTTCTCCGTCGACTTTGATGGTGTTTGATCCTGAATATTGACCAAAGACCACGTGATCACCGACCTTGACGGCCAACGCACGTACATCACCGTTATCAAGCGGCTTACCTGTACCTACGGCAACGATCTCGCCACGATTTGGCTTTTCAGCTGCTGAACCCGGCAGAACAATCCCGCCGGCCGTTTTAGTTTCCTCTTCCATGCGACGAATAACGACGCGATCGTGGAGTGGACGAATGTTCATTTCCTGACATCTCCGAATTTTATGTAAAATGAACTCAGGCTTGCGCCTTCCCTCGACCCTCCCAACCCAATGAGTTGGAACGCTTTCCTTAGCTCACCTGTGGGGGGTTAACCGCCAGGGACTACCTGTCCCCAGGACAGAGGGGTTAATGAGGATTGAATGATCGTTTTCAACAGGCGAACTAAAATTTTCTCTCGTCGACCTTGCGGTACTCGCCTTCGATGATGATTTTGTCGCGGTAGCGGTCGATCAAGCGAAATAAGACCCACTGCCGGGTTTGTGGAATGAGTAACAAAAATCCGAAAGTGTCTGTGACAAATCCAGGGGTCAGCAATAACGCACCGCCGACTGCGATCATCACACCATTCACAAGCTCAGATGCAGGAATTGCACCCTCGTCCATTTTACGACGTGCGCTGAGAATCGTCGCTAGACCCTGCTGTTTTAAGAGCGAAAGCCCAATGCTGGCGGTCAACACCACAAGCGCGATAGTTGGCAATGCGCCAATACGCGATCCGACCTCAATCAAGATCCACATCTCAAGGACGGGAATTAGCACAAACAGAAATAAAGGCATCGTATTCCTCCGTCCCCACAGCATACCCATTTGTCGACAACGGGCCAAAGAGGGGTGGCATTTTTTTGCAGTGCAACTAAACTGAGCTCAAGTTATTGCATCGCAACATTTTGCATGCTGCGCGTTGCCACATCGACACGAAGGAATACACATGGAACTGAATGGAAAAGTCATCGTCATCACAGGAGGTGGCCAAGGACTCGGCCGTGCAATGGCTTTACGCCTTGCCAACAAGGCGCCTCATCTTGCGCTGATCGATATGAATGCCGACAAACTTGCCGAAACAAAAGCACAGTGTGAAGCACTTGGCGCCACTGCATCGACCTGGGTCTGTAACGTCGCAGATGAAGCCGAAGTGGATCAAACCTTCGCGGCGATCCGTGCAGAAACAGGCCGCTTGGATGGCGTGGTCAACAACGCCGGCATTACACGGGACGCACTGTTTTTAAAGGTCAAAGAAGGCCAGGTGGAAAAACGCATGAGTCTTGAACACTGGCAGCAAGTGATCGACGTCAACCTGACCGGTGTGTTTTTGTGCGCCCGTGCTGCAGCCACTGAGATGGTGAACGCCGGTGAAGGCGGATGCATCATCAACATTTCGTCGATTTCTCGCCATGGCAATATGGGACAAACTAACTACACCGCGACCAAGGCTGGCGTGGCAGCCATGTCAGTAACCTGGGCGAAAGAGCTGGCCGCACAAAAGATCCGTTGTGCAGCGATCGCACCGGGTTACATCGGAACCGAAATGGTCATGTCAATGAAGCCAGAAGCCCTGGACAAGATCGCCTCAGGGATCCCAGCCAAGCGTCTGGGAACACCAGATGAGATCGCCCATGCAGTCGAATTCATTTTGGAAAATGACTACGTCAACGGTCGCGTCATCGAAGTTGACGGCGGACTTCGCATCTAAACAAGACTTGCCTTTCCATTCAGGCGCCCGACAATGGGCGTTTGACTGGGATCGCCGATGACCTTCAAAGACACGCTTCGTATCTACCTTGACCGGCGCATGCTTTGGGTGTTTCTCATGGGATGCGCCAGCGGCTTTCCTTGGGTCCTGATTGGTTCAGCCATGTCTGGCTGGCTGAAAGATGCAGGACTCACGCGCACCGCCATCGGTCTGTTCGGATCCATTTTTGCGGTCTACGCAATCAATTTTCTCTGGGCACCCCTATTAGATCGCGTCAAATTGCCTGGGCTGTCGGCGCTTGGCCAACGACGCAGTTGGATCGTACTCGCACAAGCACTGATGCTGGCTCTGACCTGTCTCATTGCCACGATTGATCCGGCGGTCTCGTTGTTGACAACCTCGCTACTTGCGCTTGGCATTGCTGTTGCCTCTGCAACGCAGGACGTGGCCATTGACGCATTCCGGATTGATCACTTCAGTCAGGCGCCCAAACACTATCTGCCGGCCGCGTCTGCGATGGCAGTCATCGGTTGGTGGACTGGATATTCCTTACCCGGTTATGTCGCGTTCCGATTTGCCGACACGCTTGGTTGGTCCGGGGTCTACTGGATTCTTGCGGGATTCGTTGCCGCCCTCATGTGCGCCACACTGTGGGTTCGCGAACCCCAATCCGATCGTGATCAGCTCCAAGCAGAATTGACTGCCGCCTATTCGGGACTCTCTGCGACCCGCAGTCAGCGCATACTTCGCTGGTTGGTGATCACTGTATGGGAACCGTTAGCGGAGTTTTTGCGGCGCAATGGCGTACAGACAGCGCTCTACATTTTGCTCTTTGTGTTTTTGTTTAAGATTGGTGAAGCCTTCCTCGGACGGATGTCGATCGTTTTTTATAAAGAAGTCGGGTTCACCAATGGTCAAATAGCCGATTACACGAAGATGCTTGGCTGGGTTGCGACGGTTGGATTCACCTTGCTAGGTTCGTTTATCAACGTACGCCTGGGTGTTGTCAAAGGATTGTTTATTGGGGGTGCCGCCATGGCACTGAGCAATCTGATGTTTGCCTGGATTGCCATCGCTGGCCCCAAAGAATGGTTATTTGCCGCAACGATCATCGTTGATAACTTCACTACAGCGTTTTCGAGTGTCGCCTTTGTCAGTTTCCTCACGGCACTGACGGGTCGCGCATTTTCAGCTAGTCAATACGCGCTCTTGGCGTCAATCGGTAATTTAGGCCGTACAACACTCGCCAGTGGCAGTGGCTGGTTTGTCGATGTTACAGGGAGCTGGGTGTTATTTTTCATTTTGACCACTATCTTAGTGATCCCCGGATTGATCCTGTTATTCCAGATCAGACAACGGATTAGTGCATTAAAAAACGAGGACACTCATGGGTAATCGACTGACCAAGCTCTACACAAAGACCGGCGACGACGGGACCACAGGACTTGGCGATGGAAGCCGTACCCGAAAAGACAGTCCTCGGATTGAAGCGGTTGGCACCATCGATGAACTGAATTCCTGGATTGGCTTGTTGCTGGCTGAACTGCCAGTAGACGAGCCTTTAGTTGCCCCACTGACTGAAATTCAGCATCGTTTGTTCGACTTGGGCGGTGAACTTGCAGTCCCAGGATTTACGCTGATTCATGACCATATGGTGAGTGATCTCGAGACGCTGTGTGATGCCTTGAACGCCGAAGTCCCGCCCTTGAAAGAATTCATCTTGCCAGGCGGATCGACTGCAGCTGGATATTGTCACATGGCACGGGCCGTAGCGCGGCGCGCAGAACGCGTGATCATTACATTGGCTGATTCAGAAGAGATTGGCGAGGCATTGCGGCTCTATATCAACCGCCTGTCAGACGTGTTGTTTGTCATGGCTCGAACCTTGGCACGACGCAACGGTGGCGAGGAGATTTACTGGAAATCCCCTCGCACCGCTGACTGAGGTGGTTAGAACAACAACTGACGGATATCGCCGAGCACTTTCCCCAGAACGGTTGTAAAGCGTGCTCCGTCGCCTCCGTTGATCACCCGATGGTCATACGAGAGACATAACGGCAACATCAAGCGTGGCTGGAATGTCTGTCCATCCCACACAGGCTGCATAGACGCCTTCGAGACACCCAAGATCGCTGCCTGGGGCGCTGGAACAATCGGCGTAAAGGCCGTCCCACCAATCGATCCCAAAGAAGAAATCGTAAAGGTCGCACCTTGCATCTCTGCGGGCTTCAGTTTCTTGTTCTTCGCTTTGTCCGCTAACTCAGCGGCTTCGGCTGCAATGTCCCAGATACCCTTTTGATCCGCATCACGGATCACAGGCACCATCAAACCATCGGGCGTATCCACCGCTATGCCGATGTGCACATAGCCTTTCCGAATAATCTCCCAAGATTCTGGATCGATGGAGGCATTCACTTGCGGCAACGCATTGAGAGCATAGGCAGAGGCCTTGATCAAGAATGGCAGTGGCGTCAGCTTGACACCCTTCTTCTCAGCTTCAGCCTTCATCGATTTGCGGAAATCCTCAAGCTCGGTGATATCGGCCTGATCGAACTGCGTCACCGCAGGTACGTTGAGCAGACAGCGTGTCATGTTATCTGCAGTCAACTTGTGGATCTTGCTCATCGGAATACGCTCGATCGGACCGAACGCAGCAAAATCGGGGAGGGTAATCGCTGGGATACCCGCACCAACAGTGCCTGCTGATCCTGCCGATTGTGCTTTTTGCAATTGCGACTTCACAAAACCATGCAGGTCGTCTTTTGTGATCCGGCCGCGTGGACCCGAACCGCCAATCAATGACAGATCGACCCCGAGCTCACGCGCCAGAGCGCGCACTGCAGGGCCAGCATGGACACTTCCGCCACTCGCTACGACGGCTGGTGGCGCTTGCACGGCAGCCGCAGGCGCTTTGACTGCTGCAGGTGTTGCAGCCGGAGCCACAGCGGCAGTTGATGCCACGGCCGCTGGCGCGGCAATAGCGCCACCCACCGATTCGACAGTACCAATCAAATCACCCTGAACAACAGATGTGCCTTCCTTCACCGCCAACGACACAACCTTCCCAGCAACTGGGGATGGAATTTCCATCGACGCTTTATCGGACTCCAAGACAATCAAGGTATCGCCTTCCGCCACGGTGTCACCGACGGAAACCGCAATCTCGATCACGGTCACACCGTCTGCGTTCCCAGTGTCAGGTACAACCACAGATTCCACACCGCCAGCAGACGCCGCAGGTGCAGAGGGTGCGGCGACAGTCTCAGCAACTGGCGCAGATGCTTCTGCAGACACAGCCGCTGACGCCACACCGTGCGACTCCAAATCACAGATCGCATCGCCCTGGACCACCTGTTGGCCCTCTTTGACGAGCAGCGCTTTCACAACGCCACTGGCCGGTGCGGGGATCTCCATTGAGGCTTTGTCGGACTCCAAGACGATCAAGGTATCCCCTTCGGCGACCGTATCACCGACGGAAACCGAGACCTCAATCACAGTCACGCCGTCCGCATTGCCTGTATCTGGCACGTTGACGCGCTCTATGGCAGCACCACCCGCAGTGGCTGTCGCCACCGGTGCGGCGGCAGGCTCTGGTGCGACCGCCGTGGGCGCCTTCGGTGTCTCAGCGACGACCGCGGCTGGGCTAGACCCAGTTTCGAGCTCACAGATTGGATCACCCTCGTTGACCTCGGAGCCCTCTTTGACATGCAGAGTGCCTACCACGCCCGACGCATCCGCCGGGATTTCCATGGACGCCTTATCAGACTCAAGCACAATTAAGGTGTCGCCCTCAGAGACTGTGTCTCCGGGTGACACTGCCACCTCGATCACAGTGACATTTGAGGCATCGCCGATATCCGGTACACGAATCGTTGTCATGTCAAAACCTCCTTACAATGCCACGGGATCAAGACGATCCGGATCAATGCCAAATTTCTGAATGGCGTCGGCCACGACCTTCGCTGTGACCTTGCCATCGCGTGCCAGCGCACTCAAGGCGGCAACTGTCACAAACCGACGATCCACCTCGAAATGCTCTCGCAACTTCTTACGCGAATCCGAGCGGCCAAAACCATCGGTTCCCAAGGTGACATAGGTGGTCTTCCCAAGGAATGGACGAATCTGCTCGGAATAGAGTTGCATGTGATCCGTCGCTGCAACCACAGGCGCATCCGATCCACCAAGCAATGCTTCCACGTGACTCACACGTGGCGTTTTCGTGGTTGGATGCAACATGTTGTAGCGCGCACATGATTGTCCATCACGACGCAATTCGTTGAAGCTCGTTGCGCTATAAACTGACGCATCCACACCGAACTCTGCCAAGAGTTCAACGGCCGCTTCGACTTCCCGCAAGATGGTGCCCGAGCCCAGTAACCGGACGCTGTGTTTGCCCTTGCCAGAAGCAGGCTTTAGACAATACATGCCCTTGATGATCTCAGACTCGACACCTGCCGGCATATCCGGATGGCTGTAATTCTCGTTCATCAACGTGATGTAATAGAACACATTCTGGTTCTCGTCATACATCTGCTTCAAACCGTGCTGAACAATGACGGCGACCTCATAGCTATAGGTCGGATCATAGGAACGCTGATTCGGAACCGTCCCGGCGATCAAGTGACTATGACCGTCCTGGTGCTGGAGTCCTTCACCGTTCAAAGTCGTCCGACCGGAGGTGGCTCCGAGCAAGAAGCCCTTCGCTTGGATATCTCCGGCAGCCCACACCAAATCACCGACACGCTGATGACCAAACATCGAGTAGTAGATGTAAAACGGAATCAGTGGTTGGTTGTGGTTGGCATACGAGGTCGCACACGCCATCCATGCAGAAAATGCACCGGACTCGTTAATGCCCTCTTCGAGGATCTGCCCGGCTTTATCTTCGTGATACGACAACACCTGATCCACGTCGTGCGGAATGTATTTCTGTCCCTCAGTGGTGTAGATACCCAACTGCTTGAACATGCCTTCCATCCCGAAGGTGCGCGCTTCATCTGGGACGATTGGAACTACACGATGGCCGATTGATTTGTCTTTCACCAAGGTCGACAACAGCCGCACAAAGGCCATCGTTGTCGAAATTTGCCGATCACCCGTGCCTTTGGTTTGTTGCTTAAACGCGTCCAGTGACGGGCACCCGAGGGGTTCCGACCACACGCGACGGGTCGGCAAGAAACCACCCAGTGATTCACGTCGCTCACGCATGTATTTGATTTCTGGGCTGTCGGGGCCTGGATGATAGTAAGGCAGCTCTTCAATCGCTTCGTCAGCAATGGGAATACCAAACCGATCGCGAAACTTCTTCAGGTTTTCCACATCCAGCTTTTTCACCTGATGCGACGGGTTGGCTGATTCACCCGACGAACCCATGCCATAACCCTTCACTGTCTGAGCCAAGATCACAGTCGGCTGACCCGTGTGATTGACCGCCGCATGGTAGGCCGCGTAGACCTTCAAAGGATCATGGCCACCGCGATTCAGTTTACCGATGTCCTCGTCCGTCATATCCGCAACCATTTGCTTCAATTCCGGATATTGGCCGAAGAAATGTTCTCGCGTATAAGAGCCACCTTTGGCTTTACAGTTTTGCAACTCGCCATCAACCACTTCGTCCATGACTTTTTGCATCAAACCATCGCGGTCGCGAGCAAACAGTGGATCCCAATGACGGCCCCACAGGACCTTGATGACGTTCCAGCCAGCACCGCGGAAGACGCCTTCCAACTCTTGTACGATCTTGCCGTTACCGCGCACCGGACCATCGAGCCGTTGTAGGTTACAGTTAATTACGAACACCAAATTGTCGAGGCGTTCGCGACCGGCCAAGCTGATTGCGCCTAATGATTCCGGCTCATCCATTTCACCGTCACCCAGAAACGCCCAGACTTTTCTGTTTGGCTGGTCCGACAATCCGCGGTTCACCAAGTACTTCATCACATGCGCTTGGTAGATCGATTGAATCGGACCGAGTCCCATCGAAACCGTCGGGAACTGCCAGTAGTCGGGCATCAGCCACGGATGTGGGTATGAAGACAAGCCCTCGCCATCGACTTCGCGGCGGAAGTTATCGAGCTGTTTCTCACTGAATCGGCCTTCGAGGAACGACCGCGCATAAATACCCGGACTCGCATGTCCTTGGATGTACAGAAGATCCTGTCCCTCAGGATGATCTGGCCCTTTCCAGAAGTAGTTAAAGCCGACTTCATATAACGTCGCGGCAGACTGATAGGTGGCAATATGTCCACCAAGATCATCGCCGGATTTGTTCGCGCGCATCACCATCGCAAGCGCGTTCCAACGAATCAAACTCCGAATGCGACGCTCCATGAACAAATCGCCCGGCATCCGTGATTCAGACTGCAACGGGATGGTATTCCGGTACGGTGTGGTCATGGCAACCGGAAGGCGAGCCCCTTCCTGGCTGGCGCGTGCAACCAGTCGATTGAGAAGAAACGCGGCGCGTTCTGCACCCTCTTGCTTTAAGACGGATTCATAGGCCTCGAGCCATTCTTGGGTTTCGGTCGGATCCTGATCGACCGTAATTGGCGTATTCGCCATGGGTTCACCTCGTTGGGTTGGTTGGTGACATACGCCGGTCGACATCGATCGATTGTGTCAACTCTTTCAACCGGCGCGGTTTCGTATCTGCCAGGCGATCACGATCCAGTGACTCACTGACGGTTAACATGTGTTGCCGCACTGCTCTCCTAGCTGCTGCGGGATCGCGATCGAGTACAATCGCGCGATACATGGCATCGTGTTGGAGTGCCAGATCCTGTTTTTTTGGCCGATCGAGATTCAATTCCGCCAAATTCTTGACGATCGATTCTTCGAGCAATACGAAGATTGATCGCATAATGTGCAAAATGATGCCGTTTTGTGACGCTTCAGCAATGGCCAAATGAAACTCAGCATCCGCCTTGGCTTCCCGATGCAAATCGTGCGACCGGACAGCCGCTTGCAGCTCGTGATACCTGCGCTGCACATTCCCACGTGCACGCTCAGTGGCACGATCTGCTGCCAACCATGCTGCGACGCTCTCAAGCGCAAACCGCAGCTCTAAAATGTCAAAGGTGCCATCGGGTGAGCGCTGAATCATCGCCATCATTGGGTCGATAAAGGTCGAGCCCACATGCTCCGCTACAAAGGTGCCTCCACCGTGTTTGCGTTGCACCAAGCCTCGCGCTTCAAGCTTCTGAATCGCTTCGCGAACCGTTGGACGCGACACATCGAATTCTTCAGCGAGACTGCGCTCGGAGGGCAGTTTCTGGCTTGGGCGAACCTTGCCTTCCAGAATCAGCCGCTCAATCTGATCCATGATCACATCAGCTGCGCGCGTGACACGCGGTGCCGACAGATAACCCGACATCATGCCTCCGTTATTCGCAAGTGGTCAGACCAATAAGGTAACTGGTCAGACCAAACCTGACAAGCCCTACACTAGGCGGTCAAGTGGCTCTCGCCCTGCAAAAAACGCATCCAGATTATCCAATGCACGATCACCCATCGCCTTTCGGGTCTCGCGCGTCGATGAACCCAAATGGGGCAACATGAACACGTTCTCTAAGGCTGCGAACGCTGGATTCCCGCCAGGCTCAGTCTGGAACACATCCAAACCTGCCGCAGCGATCTTGCCAGAGCGAAGCGCGTCGATCAGCGCTGACTCATCCACTAACTTACCGCGCGCGGTATTCACAAACACGGCACCATCGCGCATCCAACCAATGGACGTCGCGTTAATCATGCCTTCACTTTCAGGTGTTGATGGACAATTAAGCGAAATCATATCAACGGCGTTAAACAGACTCTCCACGCTTTCATGATAGATCGCCCCCTGCTCAAGCGCTGCAGGCAAACGAGAACGATTGCTGTAATGGATTTCCATGTCAAACCCACGTGCTCGCTTCGCCACCACCTGACCGACGCGCCCCATACCGACAATACCCAATTTTTTGCCTGTCACCTGAATGCCGTTCATCTGAACAGGCGCCCAGTGATTCCAGGTCCCCTGACGTAACATTTGGTCACCCTCGTAGGCGCGACGCGAGGCACCGAGTAATAGTAGAAGGGCAATCTCGGCTGTGGCATCGGAGAGCACGTCGGGAGTATTTGTCACCACAATGCCACGCGCCTTTAAAGCGTCCAGATCACAGTGATCCACACCCACCGAATAGTTGGCGACAATCTTCAGGCGGTCGGAGAATTCTGCAACCACGTCAGCAGACAAAATTTCGGAATGACAAATCATCAAGGCATCGGAGTCTTGGCTCCGTGTGATGAGTTCATCAGCAGACAAGATGTGATCATCTTCATTGACCCACAGATCATAGCTCGCACGCGCTCGTTCCAATACTGGCGCCACCAATTGGCGGGTAATCGAGACTCGTGGCATACGCTATTTCTCCTTGTTTTTAATTTTTCTGGATCGTTCAGCAGGAGACCAACACACCATACCCTGTAAATTTTTTCCACAAAAACTTGCAACAAGCGCCTCGAAACTTCACTATTTGCGGGCCCAAGGATGGAAAAAAAGCGGCATGTGGTCTGACCACATGAAAGGATTCCCGCAAAAGAAAATTGATAAAAAAGGTACTCCAATGAGCAAACAACTTGATCGCCGTTCCTTTCTCAAAGGCGCAACGGCAGCAGCGGCAGCTTCAAGCCTCGGATTTCCCGCTTTAGTCAATGCGGCTGGCCACGGTCCAACCACATTAAAAGTACAGGCGGCATGGGGCGGCGGCATTTTCCTTGAAAACGCACAGTCATACGTCGATCGCGTGCATGCGATGGCTGGTAAGGATCTGAAAATCGATCTACTCCCAGTTGACGCAGTCGTGAAGACTTCGCAGATGCAAGACGCGGTTCACCGTGGCGTCATCGACGGATGTCACTACGTTCCAGCTTACTGGTACTCAAAGTCAAAGACAGCATCTCTGTTCGGAACTGGACCTTGCTTCGGTTGGTCATCTCAGGAAGTACTGGGTTGGTGTTACTACGGTGGCGGCATGGAGCTCTTCAACGAGTTGATGCAGAGCCTCGGACTGAACATCGTTTCTTTCTTCAACAGCCCAATGCCTGCACAGCCACTGGGATGGTTTAAAGAAGAAATTAAAGATGCATCACAAATGAACGGCCTGAAGTACCGGACCGTTGGTCTGGCTGCAGACGTTCTGTTGGAAATGGGTATGTCAGTTGTACAGCTTCCAGGTGGCGAAATTCAGCCAGCGATGAAGTCTGGTTTGATTGACGCGGCTGAATTCAACAACCCAACGTCTGACAAAGACTTCGGTATGCAGGATGTCTCAAAGCATTACCACTTGGGTTCATTCCACCAGTCTCAGGAATTCTTCGAAGTGTGCTTCAACAAGAAGAAGTACGACGCACTGCCAGCTGAGCTGCAAGCGATTCTGAAGTATGCCTCTGAAGCTGAGAACTCAAACTTCTACTGGCACAACACAAACCGTTATGCAGATGACTTGATCAGCCTGCAAAAGAATAGCGGTGTCAACGTGTACCGGACCCCAGACTCAGTCATGGCTGAGCAGCTGAAGGCATGGGACGTCGTTGTTGAGCGCATTTCAGGAGAAGACCCCTTCTTCAAGAAAGTCATCGACTCTCAGCGTGCATACGCAGAGAAAGTCATGGGTTACCTGAACCTGAACCAGCCTGACTACCGTCTGGCATACAACCACTACTTCGGCTAATTACCCCAGCCGTTTAGAGTCACTCAGAGCCCCCGCAAGGGGCTCTGAGATTCGAGGAGAAATTTCGTGGATCGCTTTGTCTATTCAATAGAGGGACTCAGTGTATGGGTTGGTCGTGCCTTTGGTTGGTGCATCCTGATCCTCACACTGTCTGTGTCATATGAGGTTTTCGTTCGCTACGTGCTGAACTCGCCCACTGTTTGGGCTATGGACGTTATGATTCAGATGTACGGCGCATTGTTCTTAATGGCAGGGCCTTACGCACTTGCCCAGGACACACACGTTCGCGGTGACTTTATTTACCGATTATTGCCGGTGAAAACCCAAGCCAGTATTGACCTGACGCTCTACGTGTTGTTTTTCTTCCCAGGCATGCTTGCCTTGTTTTGGTTCGGCGCAGAGATTGCCTCTGACAGCTGGCGGTATAAAGAAGTGAGCTGGAATAGTCCTGCACGTATTCAGATTTATTTCTTCAAAACACTGATCCCAATCGCGGGATTTTTACTGATTTTACAAGGCCTCGCAGAGATCGTGCGTTGTGTTCGCGCGATTCGCGAAGGTCAATGGATGGCGCGCCTAAATGACGTCAAAGAAACCGAACAACTGTTGATGGAGCAATCAGCCAACGCTTCCGAGGAGCAAAAAGCATGAGTAACCCCGAAGTCGCCATTTTGATGCTGTGTTTGTTCATCGTGCTGGTGTTGCTCGGCTTTCCGATCGCATTCACCCTGATCGCGATGGGCGTTGGATTCGGCTATTACGCCTACTACAGCGGTGGAACCACGCTCGAAGACATTTTCAGCAACCAAATTTTCTATCTGTTAAACCAAAACACGTATTCAGTGATGGAGAACGACATCTTAGTCGCCATTCCGTTGTTTTTGTTCATGGGCTATGTGGTTGAACGCGCCGATATTGTGGGTCGCTTATTCCGCTCATTACAGATGGCCGCGCACAATTTGCCAGGGTCAATGGCCATTGCAGCGCTCATCACATGTACGGTGTTCTCAACAGCCTCAGGCATTGTCGGTGCCGTTGTCACCTTAATGGGTTTGCTTGCATTCCCTGCGATGGCGAAGGCGCACTACGACAAAAAGTTTGCGTCTGGGGTGATTTGTGCGGGTGGCACACTCGGGATTTTGATTCCCCCTTCGATCATGCTGATCGTCTACGCCGCGATTGCGCAATTATCACCACTGCGTCTCTACGCTGCAGCGATGTTCCCCGGTCTTTTGTTGGCTGGCTTGTACATCGTATACGTAATCATCCGTGTGAAGATAAATCCTGAAATCGCGCCGAAACCAGCGAAAGAAGACATCCCACCAACCATTGAGATCTATAAAGACCTCGCGGTCTCCTTCGTTCCGCTGACGGTTTTGATCACCGTAGTATTGGGATCGATTCTCGGTGGACTCGCAACGCCCGCTGAAGCGGCGGCGATGGGCGCGCTGGGTAGTTTGATTCTTGCGGCGCTGTATCGAGCACTGACATGGCAGAAGATTCAGGAGAGTGTGTTCCTGTGTGCCAAGGCGACCGCGATGGTGTGCTGGCTCTTCGTCGGCTCCTGGACCTTTGCGTCAATTTTTTCCTACCTCGGCGGACACGACGTAATCGAGCACTGGGTCCTCGGCATGGATTTGGCTCCATGGCAGTTCCTTGTCATGGTACAGACCATCATTTTCGTACTTGGCTGGCCTCTCGAATGGTCGGAGATTCTGATCATCTTCGTACCGATCTTTTTGCCGATGCTCGATAACTTTGGCGTGAATCCATACTTCTTTGCGATGCTGGTCGCCCTGAATTTACAGACGTCCTTCTTGACTCCGCCCATGGCGATGTCTGCTTACTACCTGAAAGGGGTTCTGAAAGACCAGATTGAGCTGATGGACATCTTCAGGGGATTGATGCCATACCTTGGAATCGTCTTGCTCTGCATGGTGTTGTTGTATCAATTCCCAGGGATCGCGTTGTGGCTGCCTGACTATCTGTTCGGAGCCTATGTGCCCTAATGGCTAACACACCAACCATCAAGGCGACCGTCGAGCAAATCCGCGACGGATTCGTGACCTCACATGACTGGGTACAAAACAGCCTCAGTCAAATCGACGCGCGACCTGAGGTTGCGGCTTGGAGTTATGTCGATGGTGAGCGCGCCCTAGCCCGTGCAGATCGCATGGACCAAATGCGTAAACAGGGTCGCGCATTTGGTCGGTTGCATGGGTGTCCGATCGGATTGAAAGACATCATCGAAGTCGCTGGTATGCCTTATGGTTGTGGCTCTTCCCTGATGGGTGAGACCTCGGTCTCTAATGCTGCCCTCGTTGATGCATTAGAGAGCGAAGGCGCCGTCATTCTCGGGAAGACCGAGACCACTGAATTTGCCTCGATGACGCCCTCGCCTGCTCGGAATCCGTTGAATACGGAGTATTCCCCCGGTGGGTCATCAGCCGGCTCTGCCGCCGCAGTCGCCGCAGGACAGGTCCCCGTTGCCATCGGTTCACAGACCAATGGTTCGGTCATACGACCCGCTTCGTATTGCGGTGTGTACGGGATGAAGCCGTCTGCTGGCATGATCTCGCGAACTGGAACATTCGAGCAGTCGCCAACGCTCGATCAAATGGGCTTATTCGCGACCTGCTTGGATGATTTAGCACTGGTGCTCGACTGCCTGTCTCACTATGACAGTCGCGATGCGCACAGCCTAAACGAGCCCCGACCAAACTGCAGTCTACTGGTGAGTGAACCGGCACCGATCGAGCCGAATTTTGCGGTATTACAGCTCCCCTACGCGGACCGACAGTCACCCGATTGCACAGCTGGATTCGCTGAATTACTCGAGACTCTCGAAGGCCGAGTTGAAATCCTTGAGGCACCACCAGTCATGGACCAGGTGATCCAAGCGCATCGGATTATCCACCTCAAAGAAATGGTCGCAGCATTCTCAGCATTGGGATTTCTTGGCAAAAGCGCGCTATCACCGCAGATCCAGGCCGCACTGACCGAAGGCGCCACCTACTCGGATGCGCAGTATCAAGATGCACTCGGCATACGCACCGCAGTCATGGGCTTTTTTGAAAATCTATTTGATGATTTCAATGCCATTTTGACGCCGTCTGCATCCGGAGAGGCACCGCGCCTCGAAGAAGGACATACAGGCGACCCCATTTTCTGCACGATTTGGACGCTCGCTGGGCTTCCATGTATCAATCTACCCATTCTGCAAGGCGCAAACGGCCTGCCGATTGGCACTCAGGTCATTGGTCGTAAAGATGACGACGGTCGTCTCTTTAGAACGGCCAATTGGTTAATTCAACATCTTTTCACAGAAGGAGCGGCATGATGCTTCCATCAGCCCTTAAAATTGCAATTGCATCGATCTCTGTCCTGCTGTTCGGAGTTTTCGTATACGGTTTGACGCAGAGTATTTTGGTTGGTTTTGCCGGCTTTAGCGGCGGTCTGCCAGTTCTCGTCATTGTGACCATCGTATTCGCAATGGCCGTTTATGACGTCTGGAACGAGACCATCCGTAAGCCGTAACATGGCGTTCTAACTTCTGGGGGTCACTAGATCCCCATTTTTGCTTGCCTGCGTGTTTCTATGGAGAGACTGACATGTCTGTAATCACCTGTATCGAAGACCTAAAACAAATCTATAAGCGGCGCGTGCCGAAGATGTTTTATGACTACGCCGAGACAGGGAGTTGGACGGAGCAAACGTTTCGAGAGAACACCTCAGATTTTCAAGAGCTTAAGTTCCGCCAGAAAATCGCAGTCAATATGGAAGGACGTTCAACTGCTTCAACCATGATCGGTCAGGATGTCACCATGCCTGTGGCACTCGCGCCAGTCGGTTTAACCGGTATGCAACACGCCGACGGTGAGATCAAAGCGGCGCGTGCGGCAGCCAAGTTTGGCGTGCCTTACACCTTATCGACAATGTCCATTTGTTCGATCGAAGACGTCGCAGCGGCCACCAATCATCCGTTTTGGTTTCAGGTCTATACCCTGAAGGACGACGACTTCATGCGTCGCTTGATGGAGCGTGCCAAAGCGGCTAACTGCTCTGCACTCGTGATCACAGTCGACCTGCAGATGCTCGGTCAGCGTCATAAAGATTTGAAAAATGGCCTGTCTGCACCACCTAAACTGACTGTGAAATCGATCGCTGACATGATGACTAAAGTGTCCTGGGGTCTTGAGATGCTGGGTACCAAGCGCCGCTTCTTTGGCAACATCGTAGGTCACGCAAAAGGCGTGAGTGATGCCTCATCGCTGAGCAGTTGGACTGCTGAAGCCTTTGACCAATCGCTTGACTGGAAACGCATCGGTCAATTGATGGAGATGTGGGACGGCAAGGTAATTCTGAAAGGCATTTTAGATGCAGAGGACGCAAAAAAAGCCGCAGACCTTGGCGCCGATGCAATTGTCGTATCGAATCACGGCGGCCGCCAACTCGACGGCGCGTCGAGCTCAATCCGTATGCTGTCACATATTGTCGACGCCGTTGGACACAAGACGGAAGTGATGTTCGACAGTGGCATTCGCTCCGGACAAGATGTTCTGAAAGCGATCGCGCTCGGCGCAAAAGGGACCATGATTGGACGCGCCTACACCTATGGCCTCGGCGCCAAGGGTGAAGCAGGCGTCACAGATGCCTTAAAGATCATTCATAAAGAGCTTGATACCACCATGGGTCTGTGTGGTCGCACGCGCCTTCAAGACGTGAATCAGGATATCCTAATGATTCCTGAGGGCTTCCATCGCCAGTAAGTTGCGCGCGATTAGCCACAATCAAAAACCCAACTAAGGACTCTGCTCGATCGTGTCAAATGCACTAATTCTGGAACGCATTCTTGGTAGTGTGATTCCAGTCCTTATTATTGTTTTGATCGGTTACAGCTACGGTCGTTGGCGCAAACCGAACATCACCACCATCAATCAAATCAACATGGAACTCTTTGTTCCTATGCTGATTTTTTCCGTCTTAGCGTCCAAATCTGTCGATCTGACGGAATACTGGCCGCTCGTCATCGGGACTGTCAGTGTCATTCTAGGATCCGGCCTGGTGGTCTGGCCATTCTGTCGACTCGCTGGAATCGATCCAAAAACCTTCTTACCACCGATGATGTTCACCAACACAGGCAATCTCGCACTGCCATTGGTATTACTGGCCTTCGGCGAGGTTGCCATGCCGGCAACCATTGTGGTCTTTATCGTGTCGCAGTTTTTGCACTTTACGCTTGGATTTTACATTCTTGATCGTCATGCCAAGGTGCTCAACCGCGTTTCAATGCCAACCATTTTGGCTACGGCTGCCGGCCTCGTTGTGGGATTCACCCACACCCAAATACCCAGTCTCGTCATGATCCCGATGGAAATGCTCGGTCAAATCGTCATCCCGATGATGCTGTTTGCGCTGGGAATCCGGATGCAGGATGTGACAACCAATGATCTTGGCGTCGGCGTGGCGGCTGCAATTCTGTGTCCGGTCGCCGGCTTAGCGCTTGCATTCGCATTGCAGCCGTTTTTGCAACTCGACCCACTGCAGTGGAGCGTCTTCCTGATCTTCGCGGCATTGCCACCGGCAGTCTTGAACTACATGGTTGCAGAACGCTACAACCAAGAGCCGACCCGAGTTGCCTCAATTGTTCTGGTTGGTAACATCGGTGCGATTGTGTGGATGCCGCTCGCACTAGCGCTTGCACCACCGCTTTAGGCAGGCCGAATCCGCGCGTAATCAAAATCAGCGCCCGGGTCTACTTTACGCCCAGGCGCAATGTCTCGATGACCGACAATGTGGCGAGGTGAAATGCCATAGGTCACACACAGTCGCTCACAGATCCCAGCCAAAGACTCGTACTGAGCATCCGTGAATGGGCCTTCTTCAGGCCCAATCAACTCGATACCAATACTGAAGTCATTGCATGCAGGACGCCCCGCAAACTCCGATACCCCCGCATGCCAAGCACGCTGATCAAAGCGCACACATTGATACACATCGCCTTCACGGCCGACCACAAGATGAGACGAGACACGCACGTCTTGCAAGGCAGCAAAATACGGATCGGAAGTGCAGTCGAGATGACCCTGAAAGAACCCAAGAACGGGTAGTGGGTTCCATTGCTCAGGGGGCAATGCGATGCCATGAATGACAATCAGAGAGATTTCCGCATCGGGTCGATCGTCGCAATGCGGGCTTGGCGCCCAAAGCGCCTGAGAAATCCTGTGCTCATGCATGGTAAAAGTGCTACGCATCTTGGTACATTACGTCCTTTTAGTGTCGGAAACCATTGTGACTGCTTTACCGCTTATCGTCGGCTTCGGCGGCATCAACGCTGCCGGTCGTAGTTCAAACCACCAAGCTTACAGACGTCTGATCTTTGAGACCCTGTCGGTCGAAGCGCAGTCACGCACCATCGATCAGATTGGCGCAATTTCAGGCCTTGGCCCAAGCGCGTCAAGTGACCCGATTCAGCGCCAACGGGTGCTTGATCAGACATTGATCCGACGGATTCATCCAGACTGGTTTGATCCAGATGCCGTACCCATGCATCGCTTGGGTCACACCAAAGACACAACCTCAATTTGGCTTGGTCCCCTGCAAATCCCGGATCCATTGCCCAACGGCTGGCAGATCGGACGCACGGAAGGCCGTCTCACGGAATATTTGATCGCATCGGGCGACCTTTTGGCGCCCTGTACCAAGCGGCTCTCGGTGCAGGCTGCAGGCATGGCACCGACGGGATTTCGACCCGACTTATTTTACCCATCACGTCATCATCCACGCACGTTACAGCTCGCATTATTCGCGCTCTCGGATTGCTGGCTTAGTTCCGGGTTGGAGTGGACCCAGGTACGGCAATACATTCGACCCGACCAAGTGGCGGTCTTTGCAGGCTCCTCAATTGGCCAGATGGACGACTATGGTTTCGGTGGCATGCTGAAAAGCGCGTTACTCGGTAAGCGGACCACATCGAAGCAACTTCCGTTGGGCTATCCACAAATGCCGGCTGATTTCAGTAACGCCTACGTCCTTGGCAGTTTGGGACGTTCGGGGGCCAGCATGGGGGCGTGTGCCAGCTTCTTATACAACTTGCACCATGCTGTTGATGGGATTCAGGAAGGCCGCTATCGGATTGCGATTGTCGGCGGCGCTGACTGTCCAATCACGCCCGAAGTGATCGAAGGGTTCAAGGCGATGGGCGCTTTGGCTGAAGACACGGGTCTTCGTCAGCTCGATGGCCTGACGGAGCATGAAACACCAGATTACCGCCGTACCAGTCGCCCGTTTGGGATGAACTGCGGGTTTACCATGGGTGAGTCTAGTCAGTACGTCATTTTGATGGATGACGCACTGGCAATTGAATTAGGTGCGACGATTTTTGGCTCAATTCCGATCGTTGCCAGTCACGCAGATGGTGGCAAGCGGAGTATCTCCGCGCCCGGCGCAGGCAACTATTTGACCCTGGCACAGGCGGCAGCTGGCGTGCGTGATCTATTGGGCGCCGAGGCCCTTGCGAAGGAAACTCTGGTGCAAGCACACGGCACCAGCACACCACAAAATCGCGTCACCGAGTCCGATGTCCTATCCAGGGTTGCCCAGGCGTTTGGTATTGAATCTTGGCAGGTCACTGCGATTAAGAGCCAACTCGGGCATTCGCAAGGCACCGCAGGCGGTGATCAATTGGCAATGAGCTTGGGAGCCTTTGCTCATCAAATGATCCCTGGTATTCAAACCACTGAGCAGCTCGCACCCGATGTTGTGACTGAAGGGCTCGAGTTTGCTCTGAAAACCAAAGCGCATCCATTGCAGGCCGCTCTCATCAATGCAAAAGGCTTTGGCGGCAACAACGCGACCGCCGCGATCTTGTCACCGCTTGCCACACAAGAACTCCTCAAAGCACGCCATGGATCCTATAACCTCGCGGGCTCTGACGCAGTACAAGAGCGCCAAGCGCGGTATTGTCACGAGATTGACCGCGGCACGATTGAAATCCTGTATCACTATGGCGAGCAAATTGTTGAAGGATCTGACTTAGAGATCGATGATCAGAGCATCAAGATCCCGGGGTTTGGTGAGGCGATTCAGCTGAATCAGAGTCGAAAGCAGTACTCAGATCTGATCAAATCGTAACTGGAGCGCGAAGACCAATGCGTCTTCGCGCCGATCTCCTGCTGGGTAGTACCCATTCCGGCGACCAATTTCGTTGAAACCATGATTCAGATACATGGCAATGGCCGCATGGTTGGACTCTCGGACTTCGAGAAACATCTGGCGTGCCTGCTGCGCCGTCGCGTCCGCAATCAGATGCCGCAACATCTGGCTACCCATTCCCTGGCCCTGCCTTTCAGGATCTACGGCCACATTCAAGAGATGTGCCTCGTCCAATGTGACCGAGAGAAATGCCTGGCACACATGACCCGTGTCACCTGCAATTTCACCCAACCAAATCCGATATGGAACCGTGGTGCATCCACCAATAATCGCGCGTGACCACGGAAACGCATAGGCTCGCGCCTCGAGCGCACAGACCGCATCGAGGTCAGCTTCCGTCATCAGACGAAAACGGAGCTCAGGCGTTGCCATTGCGTTGTCGTTTGAATTGCTCCCATAGAGCGCGTTTCGCTTCGACATCACTGATTAAATCCGTGATGGGGGGCAGTAAGAGTGCGTCTGCGGTTAACACCTTGGGATCAAGCGACTGGATTGAGGTTAAGACCTGTGGAACCGCTGCCTGCATTTCCGCCCACCGCCGGTGCAACCACGCATCGACCGCTTCGGTTGCTGCATCGTACGATGCGTCGGGCATGCCATCGATCGGCCAATGAAAATACTGCCAATCTGCACTCGCATCCGAATTTGACATGGCCCGTACCAGATCGGAACAAATCGCCGTCATACGCCCATCCAATAGGCCGCTGGCCCACGTCGGCAATTCAACCAACAGTAAGGTGTCGGCGGTAATCACAGACACCAGTGTAAAATGCAAGGACGGCGTGCCCTCGACGGGTGCCTCCACCTCGAGCACCGTGGGCGCATCGGTTGCCACAGCGGGCTCCGTGATCACATCCTCTGTCACGGGAGGAGTGGGTGATGCCGCCAAAAGCTCAGCCACAGGCGATGCGACTGATCGCACCTTCGTGTCATCTATGTGTGCCTTGGAGACGACCGCGGCGGGAGCATCCACTACCGGCTCTGTAACAGGCGTGGTCATAGCCTGCGTCGGCCGCTCACGGAGCACCACAACAGGCACGCCCATGGCGTCTAGAAGTCGACGCGACTCATCCAGACCAAGCGTCTGCATCAGATCCCTTCAGATTTCTGAGGATGTTGCCTGTCGAGTGGCCTCTCCATCAGATTCAAGGCATGCAGATAGGCCTTGGCAGAGGCGACGACAATGTCTGTATCCGCACCCAGTCCATTCACGATCCGGCCCGATTTTTCCAATCGAACCGTCACCTCACCTTGAGAATCTGTTCCGGTGGTAATGGCATTGACAGAGTACAACTGCAAATCGGCACCGCTATTTGCCACCGACTCAATCGCTTTATAGACCGCATCAACCGGACCATCCCCATGACCCTCGGCATCAACCGCCTGGCCGTCGACCATCAGCTTGACATGGGCTGTTGGTGCAACGCCCAACTTTGAGGTGACATTGAGATCGGCGAGATCATAACGCGCGTTCTCAGACTCGACCTGTTGCGCGTTTAACAGCGCATGCAAATCTTCATCGAAAATCTCGTGTTTGCGATCCGCCAAATCCTTAAACCGCACAAAGGCCTCATTGAATGCCTGATCGTCGGCCAACAGGATGCCAAGTTCATCGAGTCGCGACTTAAATGCGGCGCGTCCAGAATGCTTCCCTAACACCATCCGGTTGGTATTCCAGCCAACATCTTCGGCACGCATGATCTCGTAGGTCTCGCGATGCTTAAGTACGCCATCTTGGTGAATGCCAGACTCATGGGCAAAGGCATTCGCTCCAACAATCGCTTTGTTCGGTTGTACGGGAAACCCTGTGATCGAAGACACCAATCGCGACGTCGGCACGATATGGCGGGTATCAATCCCCGTTTCCACATCGACGATATCCGCACGTGTTCGAATGGCCATGACAACCTCTTCAAGAGACGTATTCCCTGCTCGCTCGCCCAAGCCATTGATGGTGCATTCAATCTGACGACACCCTGCACGGACTGCAGCCAACGAATTCGCCACCGCGAGGCCCAAGTCGTTATGGCAATGCACCGAAAAAATGGCCTTATCCGCGTTGGGAATCTTGGTCAACAGTGCACGAATCGTCTCTTCAATTTGGAACGGTAGGTTATAGCCCACCGTGTCGGGGAAATTGCAGGTCGTCGCTCCGGCATCAATCACCGCCTCAAAGACGCGCGCAAGAAAATCGAGCTCAGACCGCCCTGCGTCCTCGGCTGAGAACTCCACATCGTCCGTATACTGACGTGCCTTTTTGACAGCACGCACCGCTTGCTCAATCACTGCATCAGGTTGCATTTTCAACTTATGCTGCATGTGAATCGGACTTGTGGCGATAAAGGTATGAATCCGACGACGTGGCGCCGGAGCAATGGCTGCCGCAGCCGTTTCAATGTCTTTATCAAGCGCGCGTGACAGACTGCAGACTGTGGACTCTGTAACCGCTCGGGCCACCGCTTGTACGGCTTCAAAGTCGCCAGGGCTTGCAACCGCAAAGCCGGCTTCAATGACGTCCACTTTCAAGCGTTCAAGCGCTTTTGCAATTCGGACTTTCTCGTCCCGTGTCATCGATGCGCCAGGGCTCTGCTCACCATCGCGCAATGTAGTATCAAAAATTATGAGTTGGTCTTTAGCCATCATAGTTCTCCTCAGACAGCACACCGGCCTGAATAGGTAAAAAAGATAAAAACGACAAGATATACAGAAGAGGACCGCCCGTCAGGGCAGTCGAAGACCAAGGAGCTTTGCACTGTTCATGGCTGATGTATTCATAGCCCGAGAATGCCAATAAGCTGTACCTCGTGCAAGTTTGTTTTCACAATCTGACTGATAAATCCGATCAATCTGAGAGTTTACACGCCCTCAATAATGCGGAAATCACGATCCACGCCATCACCAAGCGCCACCAATGCTTCTTGATAGGCATCGGACGCATAGGCCGCCTGAGCCGCTTCAACGCTCGGCCACTCGACAATCACAGTGCGCTCTTTGAGACCCGAACCTGAGGCGTACACCGCCGCACTGCGGACCAAAAACTGACCGCCTTGCGACTCAATCGCAGGCTTCGCCAAGGCAGCATAGGCAGCCAACCGATCTGCATCGAAAATTTCCCGATAACAACTTACCCAGTAGCCTTTATGCATCTTATTGTCCTGCCATGTCTCGTTTATCTAACCAATCACCAAATTGCATTCCACCCACGGTGCTGGACGCAATCACACCCAAAATAATCAATGTTTCTAACAGTTGCCCTGATCCCGGCGCAAGTAACCACACGATGGCGCTACTGACCACAAACGCAGTCGAACCAAAAATGACCTGCTTTTTCGCGTTCGATTCACTGACGACGGGAAGATCTTCGTCAATGATACCGCGCTTGGACTTTTTCTTACGACGCATCACCATGTGATCGCCCTCCCATCCATGCGCGAACCCAAAGGAATGGGCCACTCAAAACATACAATGCGGTTAAGCCAAACAATACCCGCGGCGGATCTAATGAAATCAATGCAAAGACCAACGCCACACTCATAATGGCGAGTAGTGGGACGCGCGCCTTCAGATCGGAGTTTTTAAACGATGGATACGGAACAGAGGACACCATCAAGAGTCCACAGATCGCGGTAAGCACCACCATCGTCAATGCCACCGTCTCGCCTTGAATGCTTGAATCCACCAAGGTCCAAACGGCCGATGCGAGGAAATACGCTGCCGCAGGACACGCGAGACCGACAAAATAATTCGAGTCCACAACCTCGCGCTGGACATTAAACCGCGCCAGTCGAAGGGCTGTACCTGCGACGTAGATAAACGCTGCGACCCAGCCCAACTTACCAAGCGCAGACAACGACCAACTGAAGACTAAGACAGCCGGTGCAACACCAAAGGCCACAACATCACTCAATGAATCATACTGAGCCCCAAACTCACTTTGTGTGTTCGTCAAACGTGCCACTCGACCATCCAGACCATCAAAAAGCCCAGAGACTAAAATCGCGATCGCAGCTGTTTCAAACAGATCGACACCCTGATAGACCGCGCGTGTTGCTGTAATAATCGAGAAAAAACCCGCCAGCAGTGCCGCTGTGGTCAGAAGGTTGGGGAGCAGATAGATGCCTTTCGGTTGCGTCATAGCGACAGCGGGCCCGAAGGCCCGCATCCAGCATCAGTTCTTGGTTTGATCAACGAGTTTATTCGCTGCAATCCAAGGCATCATGCCGCGCAATTGTGCACCGACGAGCTCGATCTGGTGCGCCGCGTTGTTCCGGCGGCGTGCAGTCATGGATGGGTAGTTTGACTGGCCTTCTGCAATGAACATCTTCGCATACTCACCGTCTTGGATCCGACGCAGCGCTTCACGCATCGCGTAACGCGACTCTTCGTTGATGACTTCTGGACCCGTCACGTACTCACCGAACTCCGCATTGTTCGAAATCGAGTAGTTCATGTTGGCAATACCGCCCTCGTACATCAGATCCACAATCAGTTTCAGCTCATGCAGACACTCAAAGTACGCCATTTCAGGGGCATAGCCCGCATCGACCAGCGTCTCAAAGCCAGCCTTAACCAATTCAACGCAACCACCGCACAACACGGCCTGCTCACCGAACAGATCGGTTTCTGTTTCGTCTTTGAATGTGGTTTCAATGATGCCTGTGCGACCGCCGCCAACACCCGACGCGTAGGACATGGCCACGTTTTTCGCGTTTCCTGATGCATCTTGATGAATCGCAACCAAATCAGGGACACCACCACCGCGGACATATTCGCTACGGACTGTGTGGCCAGGTGCCTTCGGCGCAATCATGATCACATCCAGATCTGCGCGTGGCACGACCTGATTGTAGTGAATTGAAAAACCATGTGAAAACGCGAGTGTCGCGCCTTGCTTGATGTTCGGCTCGATCTCATCACGATACAGCTGACCGTGGAACTCATCTGGAGTGAGGATCATCACCAAATCGGCTTGTGCGACCGCAGCCGCGACGTCCATCACGTTCAGACCAGCAGATTGCGCTTTGGCAACAGATGCAGAGCCTTTACGCAGACCGACGGTAACATCAACGCCTGAGTCCTTCAGGTTACATGCCTGCGCATGACCTTGTGAGCCATAACCAATGACCGATACTTTCATTCCCTGAATGATCGAAAGGTCGCAATCTTTATCGTAATACACCTGCATGAACTCTGTTCCTCTCTTTAAATTGGGGTGTCTTAAACTGACAACACGCGCTCACCGCGCGAAATTCCGCTGACGCCACTGCGCACAACTTCCAAAATGGCCGCGGGACCAATGGCTTCAATAAACGCGTCTAATTTGTCACTGGCGCCTGTCAATTGCACCGTGAACATCGATGGCGTGACATCGACAATCTGGCCTCGAAAGATATCACTGGTCCGTTTGACTTCGGCGCGCTGTGCACCAGTGGCCTTAATCTTAATCAGCATCAATTCGCGCTCAATGTGGTCACCCTCGGTAAGGTCGACCAACTTCACGACATCAATGAGCTTATTCAATTGCTTGGTAATCTGCTCGACGACGGTGTCATCACCTATGGTCGTCACAGTGAGACGCGACAAGGTCGCATCTTCTGTTGGCGCAACTGTGAGAGATTCAATGTTGTAACCACGTTGCGAAAACAAACCAACCACCCGAGACAATGCACCCGGCTCATTTTCCATCAATACCGAAATGATGTGTCTCACTTGGTGCGCTCCGTCTTACTCAAGATCATGTCCTTCATCGAACCCGTGGCAATATGCATGGGATACACGTGCTCTTCTGGATCCACATCGATGTCCATAAAGACCACGCGATCCTTCAGGGCAAAGCACTCTTCCATCTTCGCGCGTAACTCAGATGGCTTTGTGACCTTCATCCCCACATGACCATAGGCCTCAGCCAGCTTGACGAAATCAGGTAACGAATCCTGATAGGTTGAGGCTGCATAGCGGCCACCGTATTGCATATCCTGCCACTGCTTCACCATCCCCAGTGCCGCGTTGTTCAGGTTAATGATCTTCACTGGCATGTTGTATTGCGTACAGGTCGACAACTCTTCGATACACATCTGAATCGAGCCTTCCCCAGTCACAACTGCAACCATGCTGTCAGGATGCGCCAACTGAACGCCCATGGCTGCCGGCAAACCAAAGCCCATGGTGCCGAGACCACCTGAGTTGATCCAACGTCGTGGCAGATCGTACTTGTAGTATTGAGCGGCAAACATTTGATGCTGACCCACGTCCGAACAGACAAAGGCCTCGCCGTTGGTGACTTCGTAGAGGGTTTTGATGACGTCTTGCGGCATGATCTTCTCGCCGCGCACATACCGGTCACCGGTCCAGAGACCGTGCTGCTCACGCCAGCCTTTGATGGTTGTCCACCAGCTCGCAAGCGCCTCTTGATCGGGGGACTCATTAGACTGAGACAACATATCGCGCATGTCCGCGAGCACTGATTTCACTGGCCCCACAAGTGGTACTTCGATATGACGAACTGTTTTTTGAATCGAAGCAGGATCGATGTCGATGTGAATAATCCGTGCGTTCGGACAAAATTTCTTTGGGTTATTCGTGACGCGATCATCGAAGCGCGCACCGACAGCGAAGATGACATCGGCTTGATGCATCGCTTGGTTCGCTTCGTAAAAACCGTGCATGCCGAGCATGCCAATAAACTGATCATCGGAACCCGGGTAGGCACCAAGCCCCATCAGGGTATTGGTCACTGGGTATCCGAGCTGTTTTGCGATCGCAGTCAATTCGTCAGATGCATTACCGAGAACCACACCACCACCGGCGTAGATCACCGGACGTTTTGCCTCGAGCAGTAAATCCAAGGCTTTGCGGATCTGTCCTGCGTGGCCTTTCTGCGCGGGCGCGTATGAGCGGAGCTTGACAGTTTCCGGATACACAAAAGGACGCTTCTCGGCTGGAGCGGTCATGTCCTTCGGCACATCCACAACCACAGGGCCCGGACGACCGGTCTTGGCAATGTGGAAGGCTTTTTTCATCACCTCAGGAATTTCTTCAATCGAGCGGATCAAAAACGAATGCTTCACGATTGGTCGGGAGCATCCAATCATGTCGGTCTCTTGGAATGCGTCGGACCCAATTAAATGACTTGGAACGTTACCGGAGATGATCACGAGCGGAATCGAATCCATGTAC
This sequence comes from uncultured Pseudomonadales bacterium, assembly GCA_964628665.1. Taxonomy (GTDB): domain Bacteria; phylum Pseudomonadota; class Gammaproteobacteria; order Pseudomonadales; family Litorivicinaceae; genus HIMB30. The sequence continues at coordinate 55,786 of CAZVNX010000007.1, forward strand.
GCTGTCGCAATCCCAGTGATCGCGTTGGTCGCACCAGGACCTGAGGTTACGAGTGCAACACCCACCTCACCTGTGGACCGCGCAAAGCCATCTGCAGCGTGCACGCCTGCCTGCTCGTGACGCACGAGGATGTGCTCAACAGCATCTTGCCGATACAGGGCATCATAAATGTGAAGGACCGCACCCCCAGGATAGCCAAAAATCATTTTGACTCCCTCTTCCTTCAGGGCACGCATAATCATCTCGCCGCCAGAAAGCAATTCCACTTCCGACCCTCTTTCATGTCTAGGTAAACGCGGAATTGTGACAGCCCCTGACGGCCTGTCAACTGACAGGCCGCACATCTTTAGTGGCTGAACCGCATCTGGTCGTTTGCATCAAGCTCCACTTTAATCTCCACCCCAGGTGGGAAACGACCTTCAAGCAACCTTTCTGCAAGCGGATTTTCTAGCAACTGCTGGATCGCTCGCTTCAGCGGTCTGGCGCCATACACGGGATCAAAACCGGCATCACAGAGACGATCTGCGGCCGCATCAGAGAGTACAAAGCCGTAGTCCAGATCTGCCAACCGCCCACGGAGCCTCGCTAACTGCACATCCAAAATACCGCGAATGTGCTCCCGACCAAGGGCATGGAAGACCACTGTGTCGTCGATTCGATTAATAAATTCAGGTCGGAAATGTGTCCCCACAACACCCATCACCGCATCACGAATCTGATCCTGTGGTTGTCCAACCATCGCCTGGATCAGGTCTGAGCCGAGGTTTGAAGTCATGACGATTACGGTATTAGAAAAATCAACCGTGCGTCCCTGTCCATCGGTCAACCGTCCGTCATCCAGCACCTGCAGTAGGATGTTGAAAACATCAGGGTGTGCCTTTTCGACCTCATCGAGCAAAATCACCGCATAGGGACGACGACGTACGGCCTCCGTCAAATATCCGCCCTGCTCGTAGCCAACATAGCCAGGAGGCGCACCGACCAATCGCGCGACAGAATGCTTCTCCATGAACTCCGACATGTCGATCCGCACCATGGCGTCTTCGGAATCAAACAGAAACTCTGCCAAGGCTTTACACAACTCGGTTTTCCCGACCCCAGTCGGCCCAAGAAACAAAAATGAACCATTGGGACGATGGGCCTCAGCAAGACCTGAGCGTGCTCGGCGTACGGCATTGGCGACGGCACCAATTGCGGCATCTTGACCGACGACGCGTGCATGCAGCGTGGACTCCATCTGCAGCAATTTTTCCTTTTCGCCCTCAAGCATTTTGGATACCGGAATCCCGGTCCAACGACTGATGACTTCGGCAATTTCCTCTTCAGTCACGCGCGAACGGACCAGTTTCCCATCATCGGACTGGCTGGCTTCGCTGGCCTCTTGCATGCGTTTTTGCAAGGCTGGAATGAGGCCATACTGGATCTCACTCATCCGCCCAAGATCCCCGGCACGCCGAGCTTGCTCAAGATCAATTTCAGCGCGATCCAGCTCTTCCTTGATCGTCTGAACACCCTGACTTTGTGCCTTTTCTGCAGTCCAGATCTCTTCCAGTGCACCGGCCTCATCGGCTACCTCAGCAATGGTGCTTTCGAGCTCTTTTAAGCGCGCCTTACTGGCCTCGTCCTTCTCTTTCTTCAACGCCTCACGCTCAATTTTTAACTGAATCAAGCGGCGATCCAGACGATCGAGTTCTTCAGGTTTTGAATCCATTTCCAACCGAATACGACTGGCCGCCTCGTCCATGAGGTCGATCGCCTTATCAGGCAACTGCCGATCTGTGATGTAACGCGCTGATAACTTCGCTGCCGCGATGAGCGCCGAATCGGAGATCTCGACCCCGTGATGCACCTCATACTTCGGCTTCAAACCGCGCAAGATTGCAATCGTATCGGTCTCCGAGGGCTCACCGACAAAGACTTTCTGAAAGCGGCGCTCGAGGGCTGCATCCTTTTCCAAATACTGACGATACTCATCCAAGGTGGTTGCGCCGACACAATGCAACTCACCGCGCGCAAGCGCTGGCTTTAGCATGTTGCCCGCATCCATCGCGCCTTCAGACTTGCCTGCGCCGACCATGGTGTGGATTTCATCAATAAACAGAATGATCTGGCCTTCTTGCTGCGACAGCTCTTTCAAGACCGCTTTGAGACGCTCTTCAAACTCACCACGGAACTTCGCTCCAGCGATCAAAGACCCCATGTCGAGTGACAAGACGCGCTTCCCCTTCAGACCTTCGGGGACTTCTCCATTGACGATACGAAGCGCAAGTCCCTCAACAATGGCAGTCTTACCGACACCAGGCTCACCGATCAAAACGGGATTGTTCTTCGTCCGACGTTGTAGCACTTGGATGGCACGGCGAATCTCCTCGTCGCGACCAATCACCGGGTCGAGTTTGCCATCGGCCGCCCGCGCGGTCAGATCGAGACAATAGGTGTCCAATGCACCTCGGGTATCCTCTGCATTCTCGCCCTGCACGGACGCACCTCCTCGTAATTGAGCCACCGCCTCCATCAAGCGATCTTCATTCACCCCAGCCTTCTGGAAGGCTTCGCGGGTGACCTTGTCTTTGCACATCACCGTCAACAGCGTTTCTGTCGACAAGTGCGTATCCTTTTGTGCCATCGACTGCTTTTCAGCCAGATTCATCTGCCGGCCGAGATCCGCACTGAGGCGCACTTCGCCATCATGTTGGGTGACGCGTGCCAAACCCTCGAGTGCTCGGTCGACTTCTTGGCGCAAACGCTCGACCTGCCCGCCGGACTGCAACACCAATGATGCTGCGGTTCCTTTGCTTTGTGAGAGCATGGCTTTCAGTACATGCCATGGTGACATTTCGTTGTGATCGAGCGAGAGCGCAATGCTCTGCGCATCCTGCAGGGCGTCCATCAGACGGTTGGTTAAGCGATCCATTCTCATCGGTCTATCCTTAAACTGATCTTCATGTCACCAAAGTGGGGGCGGGCAACAAAAAATCAAGTTATCCACAGGTTATCCAGTGAGCATCAAGGCGCTCGCCATGCGCCCAGTGACACCGTCTCGGCGGAAGGAATACCAGCGTTCTGGGTCTTCATAAGTACAGTCACAAGACGAGGTCACCGCCTGAATCCCGTGCTGCGTAAGCACGATTGTGGCAATCTGGCGGAGATCGGCATAGGCATGCTCAGGTCGTTCTGAGGGCGCAAAGCAGGCGTGCACTTCAGGCCACTTACCCACAAAGGCCGCGACAACCTCCGGACCAACCTCAAACGCCTCGTGACCAATACAGGGACCAAGCCACACTCGCGCAGATGAGACATCCCCAAGCGCGGTCACAACCGACTCTAAAACACCACCGACGAGCCCTCGCCAACCCGCATGCGCGACGGCAATGGCATGCTCTGTACGAAACAGGACCGGTAAGCAATCCGCGGTCAACATTCCAATCGCCACACCCGGCACGCGGGTCAACAAGGCATCGGCATCACCGGGCGATTGACCCGCCGCGCTGACCTCGGCCAGATGGATCCCATGCACCTGATTCGCAAAAATCGGTTCGACACCGAAAAACTCGGACAAGCGCGCGCGATTGGCCGTCACGCGTGACACCTCATCGCCAACATGCAAACCCAGATTGAAGCCGCCATAGGGCAACGGACCCGGTGCACGTTCAGTCTGCAACGCGCGCACACCAGGACCCATGTCGATCGATTGCCAAGGATCAGACATCATGGCTTGCCAATGCCACCTGTAAAGCGGTCAAGTCTTCAGGCCAGGGGGCCTGAAATGACATCGGTTGATCGGTGCTCGGATGCAGTAAGCCAAGCGCTTCCGCATGCAATGCCTGGCGTGGAAAGGTTGTGATCACCTCCACCGCCTCTGGCGTCGCCCGACCCAGACCAGAACGACCCTGACGATAGACTGGATCACCCAACAACGGATGACCAATGTGCGTCATGTGCACACGGATTTGATGTGTCCGACCGGACTCAAGCTTGACCGACAGCCAACTGATGTGTGCCGTCCGCTCCAAGACTCGATAGTGTGTGACCGCGGGCTTCCCACCGCTCACCACTGCCATTTTCGTCCGCTGCGTTCGGTGCCGATCCATCGGTGCATCAACGGTTCCGACTGCATTGGGGTGACCATACACCGCAGCAATGTATTGCCGGCTCATGGTGCGGTCTTTCAATTGCGCCGTGAGACTTCCGTGCGCGCGAGAGCTCCGTGCGACGGCGAGCACGCCGCTAGTTTCTTTATCCAATCGATGCACGATACCGGCTCTCGGCAGTTGTTCGAGCTCGGGATATGCCGCCAGCAGCGCGTTAACTAGGGTTCCTGACGGATTCCCGTGGCCTGGATGCACCACCCAACCTGCCGGCTTATTGAGAATGATGAGGTCATCATCGGCAAACAATACATCGAGATCGCGCGCCTCCGGCGACCAGTCAACTTGCGGCTCCAGGGTCGCATCGACCGCAATGGCCTCTCCACCCAACACGCGGTGTTTTGGCTTACAGACAGCGCCATCTAACAAGATATTGCCGGTTGTCAGCCACTGGGAAAGGCGCGCGCGCGAGTAGTCTGGCAACAGTCGCGCCAGAACTTGATCAATCCGCGCACCAGATTCCTCCAAAGGAACCACAAACTGTGCTTGAATATGGGTCTTAGTGTAATGCCGATCGGTCATGCGTCGGTCCATCGAGACAAGGAACCTCATGATAACCCGTACCTTCAGTTTTCTGCTCATTGCGACGTTATTAACTGCCTGCACCCTGTTTGATCCTGAGGCGAACCTCAAGAGCGAACGTCAGTTGTGGGAAGAGGCTCAGGGACACATGGACGGCGGGCGCTACCTTGAAGCGATTACAGGCCTTGAAGAACTCGATCGACGCTTTCCATTTGGCCAATATGCAGATGGCACCCAATTGGATTTGGTCTATGCCTACTTCAAGTCCTCCAAACACGACATGGCACGCTTAACCGCCGATCGGTTTATCCGTTTGAATCCAGAACATCCAGAAGCGGACTATGCGCAGTATATGAAGGGGCTCTCGAGCTACGCATCAAACAATTCAATGGTCGCGCGTTACCTGCCTGGCGATGAAACCGGACGTGATATCGGTGGTGCCCGTGATGCGATTGCCGATTTCACCACCCTACTTGAACGCTATCCCAACAGTGAGTTTGCTGAGGACGCCACCCTTCGATTGATTTATGTCCGCAACCAGCTCGCGGAGTACGAGGTCAATGTGTCACGGTATTACATCCGCCGCGGTGCCTATCTGGCCGCTGCAAATCGCGCGCGCCAGGTGGTTGAGGGCTACCCATCCACCCCTGCGGTGATTGATGCCTTGATTGTGATGCACCTGTCCTACGAAGCCCTTGGGCTCCCACAGGAGTCGCAAGATGCACTATTTGTACTGTCCGAAAACTACCCCGAGTACGTAGCCGGCGAACGGGGCAATCAACGGCTCGCTCCGGGCGTTTTGTACCAAGCAGGCGAAACGCTCACCAGCATCCTCACACTCGGCTTTTTAGGTAGTGCAGGGGATCTGGCAGATCGCTTAGCAGCCTTCAGCGAGAGCCGGCGTTTGGATACCAGCCGCCGACCACAGGCGACATTGCGTCCTGCAGAAGATGCGCCATCCATCGACGCGCCACGGGTGGTCGACGAGGTGTTCTTCTAAAACCGGAAACGGTTCGCGATCGGATACCGCCGGTCGCGACCGAAACCACGCACCGTTACCCGGGTACCAATCGCTGATTGGCGCCGCTTATATTCGCTGATATCCACCAGCCGACACATCCGCTTGACATCGTCCGCAGCGAAACCCGCAGCAACGATCTCTTCAGGTGAGCGATCTTCCTCGATATACAAGGCGAGCATCGCATCCAACTGGTCGTAAGGCGGCAAACTGTCTGCATCTTCCTGACCGGGAGCCAATTCAGCAGATGGTGGCCGTGTGATGACGCGATCCGGGATGATTTCTTGCTCACGGTTCACATATCGAGCCAACTCATAGACTCGGGTCTTCCAGACGTCTTTCAAGACTGCAAAACCACCGGCCATGTCACCGTACAGGGTGGCATAGCCAACCGCCATTTCGCTTTTATTGCCAGTGGTCAAAACCAGTGCGCCTGTTTTATTCGATAAAGCCATCAACAAAACACCGCGGCAGCGGCTCTGTAGGTTCTCTTCGGTGGTATCCACCGGGTGACCTGCAAAAAACGGCTGCAACGTACCGAGGAAGGTATCCACCATCGGCTCAATTGGCACCACTGAAAACTCACAGCCCAGAGTCGCGGCCTGCGCTTTGGCATCCGCCTGACTGATATCCGCGGTATACCGGTATGGCATCATCACCGCATGCACCCGATCAGCTCCCAGCGCATCGACTGCGATTGCTAGTGTCAGCGCGGAATCAATCCCACCAGACAGGCCAAGGACCGCTCGACTGAAACCTGTTTTCGCAAAATAGTCACGCACACCCATCACAAGCGCGGCATAAAGTGCTGCATCTGCGGACGGCAATGGCATCTGCTGCCCCGGCTGAAAGCACCCATCGGCCCAAAGCACATCAAGATGGCCTGGCTCGAAACAAGCCGCCTGTGCGGCACAGCGTCCATCTGGATTGATGGCAAAGGAGCCGCCATCGAAAATCAACTCATCCTGGCCGCCAAGAAGGTTCACATAGGCAATCGCGCATCCGTTGGCTTCGGCGCGATGTGCCACATGGGCGAGGCGTTCGGTGATCTTCTGCTCAGCAAAGGGTGACGCATTCAGGACCACGATGACATCAGCACCTGCCGCACGCGTGGCTGCGACAATTTCAGGCACCCAGACATCTTCACACACGAGGATCCCGACCCGCACACCCGCAATCGTTTCGACGCATGGGCCAGATCCCGGCTCAAAATAGCGACGCTCATCGAATACTTGATAGTTGGGCAATGCTTGCTTTTGGTAGGTCGTTTTCACAACACCGTCTTGGAATATCCATGCACTGTTAAACAACACAGGCGGCCCCGAGGTCGCCGAACCGAGGCGCCATGGAGATCGCTCGGCACACACGCCAAGTGGCTCTGGGCCACCCGCAATCAACGTGATGCCCTGTGCGGCGATGGCGAGACGACTCACCGCATGATCCAGTTGCTTAAGCAGTGCAGGTCGCAACAATAGATCTTCCGGTGGATATCCAGTGATCGCCAATTCCGGAGCCACCAAGAGTTGAATCCCGTCGGATTTTGCCTGCTCCACAGCCGCAATGATTTGATCGACATTGCCCGCCAGATCACCCACGCGGGCATTCATTTGTAGCAGTCGCATCGAGAGGCCGTGTGTCATGTCGCTTTCCTTGGTTGGTAGGGCGTCGGATCAATCGTTGGTGTTCGGCCGAGCATCATATCAGCCAACAGTCGGGCAGAGGCAGGGGCCAACACCACGCCATTGCGGAAATGACCCGCATTGACCCAGAGGCTGTCAGACAGCGGACCAATCCATGGCATCCCATCGGGTGAGCCGGGACGAAATCCCGCCCATTGGGCTTCGACCGAGACATCGGCAAGGGACGGAATCAACCGCAGCGCATCCGCATACAGCGCATCAAACGCCGGTCGGTCCGGGGTTCTCTGGAAACCGACGTCTTCCAAGGTTGAGCCAAACACAATCCGACCGTCCGCGCGTGGAATCGCATACCGGCCGTCGCACAGCACCACGCGCGATACGCGATGCGAGGGTGCAAATAAGAGCATTTGTCCTTTCATGGGTCGGATCGGACAGTCCACCCCAATCGACTGCAACAGCTGGCCCGACCATGCGCCCGCAGCCACCACCAGACGCGGTGTCTCAATCACCCGCCCTTCGACCAGCACATGCGGCGCGTCGACCTCACCCTGCAGAATCACATGCTGATGTTCTAATAGATGGATCCCTGGATGGGACACACAGGCTTTCCGCAGCGCCTGACCGAGTCGTGGCGTTCGCACGCTCGCAATTTCAGGCATCCACAACGGTGCTTCATTGAGGGTGACGTGCGGTTCGAGAGCGTACGCCTCGTCAAGGCTCAATGGCACGACGCGCGGATTCAAGCCCTGCCCCCAGGTCAGCGCCTGGTCCCGCTCGGCCATTGCTGTGACTAACATGCCAGTCTGTAACCATTGCGCATCGATACCCGTCTGTGATGCCAGCCGTTCGATCAGACCCGAATAGGTCATCTGCGACCAGGTCGCCAAGGCGGTTACCCCAGGCGCATAACGCCATGGGTAGAGCGGGGACACAATTCCACCGCCAGCCCATGAGGATTCCATGGCGGCGCGGTGTCGATCAATGATCTGAACCTGCCAGCCCGCATCGGCTAACTCGAGCGCGGTCATCAAACCAATGACCCCCGCACCCAAAATGGTCACGTCGGATCGGGTCAGAAAGGATGGGTGTTGCATGTCGGTAGTATCGCACGACCACCCCCTTTTCTTCAGCCGAAACTACACTCTCTACATGCAACTCGTAAGCCTTCTGACAGCAAGTGCGATCACACTGACGCTACTTGGCCATAGCATCGCGACTTGGAATGCGCCTCGCGAGCGTCAAGCCGCACAGATCACGGCCGCCGCCTATCAACAAGCAGTCCGACACACACTGGTCTTGGCAATGGCGAATCAACAGTCCGTGGACGTAAAACAACCCGACACACCCCAGCAGGTGCAGATTCGGACGCTGGCTGGGAGGCGCATTACCGCCTACCCAGACGGGACTATCAGTCCGGGACAAATTCGAATTTGCGGGCGCATCAATGACTTGGTGCTCAACCTCTCAAGTCTCGGCCGTGTGGCAATGCGATCCGAACAACCGGCCTGTGACCTACCAACATGAGGTGTGACCGCCGTCACGTTCACCATGCGTTGTGAGGGTCCAAAACGGACAGGGATGCGTCGTGATGGGCTCTAACCGAATCGCCCGACAGTCCATCCCACAGTGCGTGACAGTCAATCGCGCGTTCGATGGGCTATCGATCTGTTCAGGAAACACGCCGTGATCTTGGTAATGCAACCAAAATCCCTCGACCGCATCCAATAGGATAGTTTGATACTGAATACTTTGGCTCCGATGCATGCTGCTACCGATCAGCTGACCGGCGCCAATCGCTAGAATCGCCGCGATGCCGATCACGACCAATAGCTCAATCATGGAGAACCCACGGTTGCGCGCCACAGCGCTTGCCGTTCTGAGATGTGCCATTGTCCATCCTCCCAATGCGCTCGCAAACGAACCATCCGGACAGACAGCCCATCCGGTACCTCGTATTCGATGACCTGTGGCGAATCCTCTGGCACAAGACCGGCGAGTGCCTGATCCAGGGCTTGCCACTCGAGTTCCGCTGCCAACAGAGTCTTATCCTCCATACCCAACACGCGTTCGCTCTGAATGCGTTCTGTGATCCGCAGGGTAAAGTCAGACACCCACAAAAACCCCAGCACGGAGACAAACACCAGTGCGCCGATCAGGACCGATCCACGCCTAGACATCGATCACCTGCCCTGGCAAACGCCGATGACAATAGGACCAGTCCGGATCTTTGAGATACAAACACATCCGGGTGCGATCCGTTTCCAGGCGCAAATCCCCACGCGCATCCATCAACGCATGATGCGAGGTGTTCCCAAACCGATTCTGATAAATCCAAATGGCTGGATCTGTTTGTTGCTGACTCTGGCCGCGATAGACATAAATCACCGAGAACGGATGACTGATACGCATCGCCACCGAACCCAAGGGGGTGACCAAGGAAGAGCCGATCTCAGCCGACATCTGTGCCGTCGAAACCGCCTCAAATCGCTCCGCAGGCACCATCAAAATCGGCAAATAAAAGGTGGCATCGTTCAGATCATTGCGTGCCAGTGCGCCGCTGATTTCCACTGCACGGCGCGATGCATCATTCGACCAAATCGACACCATCACAAGCGTCAACGCAAGCCCAATTGCGAGTGCAACCAGTGTCTCCGCTAAAAGTCCGGCCTGTCGAACCATGGAACCTCCTGTTGGTAAGTGATCTGTGAATCGCCTCGAAGGACGACCTCGCTGACGTACTGTTGTTCCCCAGCCGCTCGCACACTCAGCGTCAGCTGATATTCAGAGACAGGAACCGCCGCCATGGTTTCCTGAAAGGTCTGAAATCGATCCGATGGCACGATGCCTGTTGCGCCCTGATCGTACAGAAGCCACTGTCCGGTCTGTGTTTGACCTTGACTCAGGACCAAGGCCACTTGAGCTGCATCGATCAAGGTGGCACGCACGCGACGATCGGCTTCCGCAGTCTGAAGATCTGGACCACGTGAAACGAGAATCACCAGAATCAAGCTGATGATGGCAAGCCCTGTGAGGGCATCTGTTAAAGCAAATCCACGCATACTGTCCTCCTCGGACAGTACAGCAGGATCATCGGAGATGCGGAGGGATGGTGGACCTTAGTCCGAATCCACCGGGTGAAGTCGTAACTCTTTTGGGAGGGAAAATTGCACCGATTCGGTAACACCGATCTCTTGGACAACATCGGTCGCACCAAGGCGCTGCAGATGTGCACAGACCGCTTGCACCACTGACTCCGGTGCAGATGCGCCAGCCGTGACCGCCACAGAATCGACCCCATTTAACCAAGCAGGATCAATTTGTTCCGGGGTGTCAATCAGATAGGCAGCCGTTCCAAGACGTTCGGCCAGTTCGCGAAGACGATTGGAATTGGAGGAATTCGGGGAGCCCACGACGAGCACTAGGTCATGTCCGCTCGCCAATCGCTTCACAGCGTCCTGACGGTTCTGGGTGGCATAACAAATATCGTCTTTTCGCGGACCTTCGATTTCCGGAAAGCGCTCCCGCAAGCGGTCGATGATCCGCGCAGTATCGTCCATCGACAGCGTGGTCTGGGTCACAAAGCAGGCGCGGGCAGGATCGGCAAGCTCGATGTGGCTCGCATCCTCTTCACTCTCGACCAAACGCATCGAGCCCCCGTAGCGCGTATCAAACTGCCCCATGGTGCCTTCAACCTCTGGATGCCCGGCATGACCAATTAAGATACATTCACGCCCCTCTTTGGCAAACTTGATCACTTCCATGTGCACCTTGGTCACTAACGGACAGGTGGCATCAAAGACCTGCAAGGCACGTCGTTTGGCTTCCGTTTGCACCGCCTGGGACACACCATGCGCGGAAAAAATCACAATGGCGTCATCGGGGATCTCATCGAGTTCATCGACAAAGACCGCGCCCCGGTCGCGCAAATCGTCGACCACAGTTTTGTTATGCACGACCTCGTGCCGCACATAGACAGGAGCTCCAAAGACCTCCAATGCGCGATTCACGATATCGATTGCCCGATCGACACCTGCACAAAATCCACGCGGGTTGGCGAGAGTGACTTGCATCAGTGCATCTCCGCCGGCGCGACTGCGAGGATCTCAACTTCAAATTCGAGTTCACGTCCTGCAAGCGGATGGTTAAAATCCACCGTGACCTGCTGTGCATTGAATTCCACCACGACGCCAGGCAACTCCGTGTTGGCCTTATCCTGGAAACTCACCACCAGGCCCTCGGATAACTCCACTGAGGGGTCAAACTGGTCCCGTGCAATTTTTTGTACATTGGAGGGATTGTGTTGACCGAACCCATCTTGGGGTGGGATCCGTCGAACCTGATGATCACCCGCTTTCAGTCCCATCAGTGTTGCTTCAAAACTGGCAGGCAAATTCCCGTCACCAATCACCAGATCGGCCGGCTTTTTCTCGAAAGTTGAGTCCACCAACTCGCCACTGTCCGCAAGTCGCAGGGCAAAGTGCAAGGTGACTTTACAATTCGGGCCGATGTCGAGCATCCACATACCATCCTATTAACAACGCAATGGCTGCCAGCGTAATGCTGGTATCCGCCAAATTAAATGCGGGGAACGACCAAGCCCCCCAATGAAAGTGTAAAAAATCGACCACGTATCCGAACAGCACGCGATCCAATGCATTACCCAAAGCACCCGGGACCAGTAACACGTACCCACTTGCGATCCAGGTATTCAGCTCTTCAAGCCATAGGGCTCGGAGGCAGTAGACGGTCACACCGACCGCCAAGGCCAAAAATAACCAACGTTGCCAGCCACCTGCATCGGCTAAGAAGCTGAAGGCGGCACCGGTGTTATGCAAGAGCGTGAATGAAAAAAAAGGCAGCACACGCACCGGCTCGGCATAGATCAGCACCTCAGACGCGAGGATCTTGGTGCCCTGATCAAGCAACAAAATCGCTGCCATGATCAGAGCCACTCGGAGGCTCACGCGTAAGTCCGTTGTTCGCCTGCACCCTCAACATTGTCCAGACAACGTCCGCACAATTCGGGGTGCGCAGCATGTGATCCCACATCGGCACGGTGATGCCAACACCGTTCACACTTGGCAGCCTCAGTGGCCGTGACCATGACCCATAAGCCTGGGCAATCTGGATCCTCAACAGCCTCTGCCGGGCGCGCATCATGGGTTGCCAGATGGGCTTCTGAGGTAATGGTCACGAACCGCAACTCGTCGCCCAGTTTCGTCAACTCGGCAGCCATGGTTGGATCGCAATAGAGCGTTACATCGGCCGACAACGATCCTTTCACGACGCCGGCATTTCGGGCCAGTTCAATCGCTTGGTTGACAGCCACTTTGACCCGCTGGATGAGCGCCCAATCCACCTGAGCGCGGCCCTCTGCCTGTGGTAATTCCATGGCGGTGACTGCAAACACGTAGGGATGCGGCCGTGTTCCCGGCATTGATTCCCAAATCTCTTGCGCCGTAAACGACAAGATTGGCGACATCCACCGCACAAAGGCTTCGGTCATCCAATAGAGTGCGGTTTGCGCACTTCGGCGTGCATGACTATCCGCCTTCAGCGTGTATTGGCGATCTTTGATGATATCGAGATAGAACCCGCCCAAGTCATCCACACAGAAGTGATGCAGTGCTTGGGTGACCTCAGAGAACTCATAGGCCGCATAGTGCGCCATAATCTTTGCACCCAAGACCTCGGTACGTCGGACCATTTCCGCATCCAACGACACCAGATCCTGCATCGAAACCTGATCGGTTGAAGGATCAAACCCATTGAGGTTTGCCAGCATAAAGCGCGCGGTATTGCGGATCCGTCGATAGGTGTCTGCGGTACGGTTCAAGATCTCATCACCGACCGTCATTTCTTTAGTGAAATCGGTCGAGGCAATCCACAGTCGCAAAATGTCGGCGCCAAGGGAATTCATCACTTTTTGCGGCGGGATGACATTGCCGAGCGACTTCGACATCTTCCGGCCATCTTTGTCGACCGTAAATCCGTGGGTTAAAAGACCCTGATAAGGCGCCCGTCCGTGAATCGCAACCGACGTCAACAGAGACGACTGGAACCAACCTCGATGCTGATCAGAGCCCTCAAGGTAGAGATCAGCTGGAAACTGTAACCCTTCGCGTCGTGCGAGGACCGACGCGTGCGTTGTGCCGGAGTCAAACCACACATCCAAGACATCAGTCACCTTGCGATAATCCGCCGCCTCAGCACCGAGCAGAGTCTCTGGCTCTAAATCAAACCATGCGTTGATTCCATCAGCCTCGATCCGCTTCGCAATGTCTTCGAACAATGCCTCAGTGCGTGGATGCAGTTGGCTGGTTTCTTTGTGCACAAAGACCGTGATCGGGACTCCCCAATTGCGCTGGCGAGAGATACACCAATCAGGTCGGTCGTCCAGCATGGCGGCCAACCGGTTTTTACCCCAGGTCGGCGTGAACTCGATTTCAGACTCAACGGCTTGCCGAGCGCGCTCTAAGAGGCCCTCACCTTGCATACGGATAAACCACTGCGGCGTGGCGCGATAAATCACAGGTGATTTGTGACGCCAACAATGCGGATAGGAGTGCTCCAAGGGTGCTTTGTGAACCAAACGCCCAGCCGCCTTTAAATATTCAGCGATCACTGGCGCCGCCTTTTCCACATGCAGGCCAGCCACCACAGACACGGTGTCTGCAAAGGTGCCGTCGTCGCGGACAGGCGTGAGTAGCTCCAGGTTTAAATCCTTGGCGGCGTTAAAATCTTCAAGGCCATAGGCAGGCGCTGAGTGCACAGCCCCAGTTCCCGCTTCGAGCGTGACGTGCTGTCCAAGCACCACAGGCACCACGCGCCCGTCCCAGGGCGCTTCACACGTGATCCCTTCGAGCGCGTCGCCCGCCGTGCGACCGAGAATCTCAAAATCCGCCACCCCGTAACGTGCAGCCAAGGCCTCCAGACGGCCCTCCGCCAACACCAGGGTCCAGGTCGTTTCGTCTTTCTCAAACCGCGCGAGCACGTAGGTGAGTTCGGGATTTACAGCGACAAACTGGTTTGCCGGAAGTGTCCATGGCGTGGTGGTCCAGATCGCCATCGCGGCACGCGACGCAGTGTCTGCATCGACTGCAAAAACAGATGCCACCTGATCCGGATTTTGAATCGGAAAGGCCACATCGACCGTGTGGGTTTTCCGATCTTGGTATTCCACCTCGGCTTCGGCCAACGCACTCTCACAGTCCATACACCAATACACCGGTTTGGCACCTTGGTGGAAATGGCCGTTGGCGATGATTCGACCCAGTGAGCGGACGATGTCCGCCTCGACTGCATAATCCATGGTCAAATAAGGACGATCCCAATCGCCAAGCACACCCAAGCGCTGGAAGTCGACCTTTTGGCGCTCAATCTGGGTCGCCGCGTATTCCCTGCAGGCATTACGGAATGCACTGGCTGTTTCAAACGCCTGACCAATTTTCCCGATCGATGTCTCGACCTTATGCTCGATGGGTAACCCATGACAGTCCCAGCCAGGAATATAGGGCGCGTTATAGCCCGCAAGCCCCTTGGACTTGACCACAATGTCTTTCAGGACCTTGTTGACGGCATGGCCGATGTGGATGTCGCCGTTGGCGTACGGAGGGCCGTCGTGCAGGATAAAGTGCTTATCACGATCCGCCTGTGCTGCGCGCACTTGCCCATAGCAATCATCAGCAATCCACTGCGCGAGCATTTCCGGCTCGCGTTTTGCCAGATTGCCGCGCATCGGGAATGGCGTCTCGGGTAGATTCAGCGTGTGTTTATAGTCGGTCATGCAATTCGGGTCCAAGCAATGCCGTAAGCTGATCCAGAGCAATGCGATTGTCTTTGGCAATTTGTGCCGATAACAATTCAACGCTCTCGAACTTTTGCTCTGGGCGGATAAAAAATCGGGGTATCACGGTCAAACGTTGACCATACAACTCAAGGTTCTGATGGTGCAAATGCACTTCGAGCCAGGAACCACCCCCAGATACCGTAGGGCGCGTCCCAATATTAGCAATGCCACGGGCCATGGCGCCATCCGGCAAACGGATTTCACAACCAAAAACACCAGCCAATGGCGTGTTTTTTGGTAATCGAATGTTGGCGGTCGGAAATCCGAGCGTCCGGCCAAGCTGTCGGCCGTAGATCACTCGACCCGACAATGCAAATGGCCGACCCAACAGTTGGGCAGCCAGATCAAAGTCATGCGCGGTGAGCGCATCGCGAATCCGCGACGACGAGATCCGCGCCGGCCCATCACAATGCGTTGCCGATTGTTCAAGCGTAAAGCCGAATCGAGCGCCCGCCTCAGTTAAATAGGTAAAGTCACCACGACGATCCGCGCCAAAGCGAAAATCATCACCGACCACCAGGTGGCTGACCCGTTGCCCAGCGATCAGGGATGCCACAAAGTGTTCGGCTGTCATCTGTCGAATGCGATCAAAACGCAGACACCACACACAATCGACATGCAAATCCGCGAGGGCCTCCACTTTGTCACGCAGGGTCATTAAGCGCACTGGAGGCGGATCACCACGGAGTCGTGCAAACACCTCGCGAGGCTGTGGTTCAAATAACAGCGCCGTCAATGGCATCCCTCGGGCATCGGCCGCGGCCCGGGCCTGGGCAATCACAGCCTGATGACCGCGATGCACTCCGTCGAAATTACCGATCGTCAGCACTTGCGGTGTTTCAAACAGGGCCGTTTGGCCAAAAGCAAACATCATAGGCGCGTGGACTAAACCTTCGGTGGAACCAGCATGCGAGTATAACGGATCCCAACCAGCCACAGCGTGGCCAAGTAGAATACGCCGGCAAAGCCAAGCAACGCGGCAGTCAACACGACACGCATCCACATGCCCTCAGTCGCAAGCTCAAGCGCAGTCGGCGCCCACCAGCCCACTTGGACCATAACAATCAGTGCCAGACCCACTTGCCACACAGGCTTCCAAGGGATCTCGGCGATTTGGTACCAACCCCGTTGATGCAATCCGCGCAATAAAAGTGCTGCATTGAGCCAAGCAGACAAACTGGTGGCCAGCGCCAGGCCAACGTGATCCAGAGACCAGACCAACATTAGGTTAAACGCCATATTGGCAACCATGGCAATTAAGCCAATTTTCACCGGTGTTTTGGTGTCCTGATGGGCGAAGTAATGCGGCGCCAATACTTTAATCAGCATAAATGCGGGTAGCCCGAGCGAATACGCCATGAGCGAGGCTGCCGAGGCTTGAATATCCGACGCCTGCATGGCGCCGTATTGAAACAGTGTCGACAGGATCAACTCACCAAATACGGCCAAGACCATGGCACAAGGCAGACCCAAAACAAGGACCACCCAAATCGCCCAGCTTTGTGTGGCCTGTGCGGATGCCGTCTGATCGTTGGCGAACTCGCGCGACAATTTCGGCAAAATCACCGTCGAAACGGCGATTGCGATCACGCCTAACGGAAGCTCCATCAAACGATCTGAGTAGTACAGCCAAGACACCGAACCAGAAACCAACAGTGAGGCTAAAACCGTATCGAGCAACAGATTGATCTGACTTACGGAAACCCCGAATAACGCAGGCACCATCAGCTTCAAGATATTGGAAACACCTGGATGATCAGATGCCAGACTCGGTTTTGGCAGCAATCCAGCGGCATGCAAGGCCGGCAGTTGGATGAGGAGTTGCACCACGCCGGCAATAAAGACGCCTATAGCCAGGCCGAGTACCGATGGCGAGATGAGAGGCGCCAAAAAAAGCGCCGCACCAATTAAACACAAGTTGAGAAAAATCGGTGTCGCGGCTGGCACAGCAAAGCGACCCACACTGTTGAGGATGCCCCCAGAGAACGCCACCAAGCTGATAAAAAAGAGGTAAGGAAAAGTCCAACGCAACAGTTCAGCGGTCAGTGCAAGCTTCCCCGGGTCATTGGCGAATCCAGGTGCGAAGACCTGCGCGATCACCGGAGCCGCCAGGACCCCAATCACCGTGATCAGCAACAGAATCAAACCAAACCGACCGGCCACTTGATTGACCAACTGTTGCACCGAGGCTTCGCCATGTTTCTCACGGGTCTCGGAAAACACGGGCACAAAGGCCTGAGCAAAGGCCCCTTCGCCAAACAATCTGCGCAGAAAATTTGGGATTTTAAATGCAACAAAGAACGCATCAGCCCCTGCTGAAGCACCCACAGCATTGGCAAGTACGATGTCTCGAATCAGGCCCGCAACCCGAGAGCCCATCGTCCAGCCGCCGACGGTGATGCCGGAGCGCAACATGTTTTCCTGACTCAACGCCTACTTTCCTTGACCTGACCGTACATATCCGTTAAATTCCCGCGCCTTGATTTTCAAAGTATTTCAACCGTTTCACAGTGTAGTGTAAGGGAGCAACCCCGGTGGCAAATAGTCCCCAGGCGCGTAAGCGCGCGAAGCAGGCGGATGTCCGTCGTAACCACAATGCAAGCCTGCGTTCACGGGCTCGTACGTATGTCAAAAAGACCCTGGCTGCCATTGCATCCGGTGACCATCAGAACGCAATGTCTGCGCTCCGTGAGGCCACCCCGATCTTGGACAGCATGGTGAACAAAGGTCTGTACAAGAAAAACAAGTGCGCTCGGATTAAGAGCCGCTTGAACGATCGCGTCAAAGCCATCGCATCTTGAGTTCAGTGGCGCTGGTTTACACCAGCGCCATATTGTCTCGATGTACTAACGCATCGCCCTCGAGCAACGCGTGCGTTGTCTTCAAGGCTGCTGTACTGAATCCCTGCATCTCACGCGCTTGCGTCGAGTCATAGTTGACGAGTCCTGTCGCTAACCGCGTGCCATCGATCGTCTCAATGGCCACGATGTCACCGCGTGCGAATTCACCGCGCACCTCAGTCACGCCGACTGGAAGTAAACTACGCCCTTGATCCCGAAGTGCCATGGCTGCACCCGCGTCAACCACCAACACCCCACGCAATTGTTTATGCGACGCGAGCCAGCGCTTCCGTGCTGCAAGTGGCTTCAAATCTGGCGTTAAAAGCGAGCCCATCGGCGCGCCTTGCCGGATTTGGCGTAAGACATTTTCAGTGCGCCCATTGGCGATCACGGTCATCGCACCGGATCGTGCCGCTTGCTGCGCGGCAAGAATCTTGGTGTACATCCCGCCGCGTCCAAGATGTCCACCGTCACGCCCCGCCTTCGCGATCAGGCTGTCATCCAGCGCTCGCGCTTCGGCAATCAAAGTCGCGTCTGCAAACGCGCGTGGGTCTTTATCAAAAAAACCATCCTGATCGGTCAAAATCACCAAGACATCCGCTTCGAGCAAATTGGTTGCAAGCGCACCGAGCGAGTCATTGTCACCAAAGCGAATTTCATCTGTCGCGACGGTATCATTCTCGTTGACCACCGGGATTACACCGAACTGGCTCAACGCACGTAATGTGCCACGCGCATTCAGATAGCGCGTTCGATCAGCCAAATCCTCATGCGTAAACAGCACCTGGGCAGTGTCGTATCCGCGAGCGGCAAAACAGCTTTGCCATGCCTGCACCAAACCCATCTGCCCAATGGCGGCAGCCGCCTGCAGCATGGGTAACTCATCTGGGCGTTGCTGAAGTTTAAGTACCTGTAACCCAACCGCAATCGCACCAGAGGAGACCAAACACAGCTCAACACCATCGGCGATCAGATCACTCATCTGATCCACCCAATGTTGCATGCGCTCTCGATCAAGCCCAGCACCATCGTTGGTAAGAAGCGCGCTGCCGATTTTGACAACCCAACGCTGAGAGGTTTTTAGCTTCGCACGATCAGTCACGGACGTACACGACCTCGACACCATGATCATCATCGGAATCGTCGTCGACATCATCGTCGAGCTCTTCGCCTTTTCGTTGTGCTTTACGCGCAGCTCGAAGAGCCGCAATGCGCTCGTGTGCTTCCTCCGCCATCCGATCGAGCCATGCGCGCTCAGCGACCTGCGCATCCTCGTCTTCACGGCGTGCAATCGCCAACTCTTCAAGGCGCGTCATCAGGTTGTAAGCCAGGAGCTCACATCCCTCACCCGTAACACCCGAGACCGCGTGAACGGGATGCGGCCAATTAAAGGCCTCTTTTAACGCCTGAATCATCTCATCCAGCTCAGATGGATCCACCAGATCCACTTTGTTCAGGACCAACCAGCGCTCACGTGCGGCCAGTGCAGGACTGAACTTCTCCAGCTCATCCTCAATCGACGCTACAACTTCGATCGGATCCTTTCCATCCAAGGGTGCCACATCGACTAAGTGCAGCAGGATCCGCGTCCGCGTCAAATGCTTTAAGAATCGAATCCCAAGCCCCGCTCCCTCGGCCGCCCCAGGAATCAAACCGGGCACGTCGGCAATCACAAAATTGCGATGCGGCGCCAAAGACACCACACCCAACTGCGGAGTCAGCGTTGTAAAGGGGTAGTCTGCGATCTTCGGACGTGCCGCCGACATCTGGCTGATCAACGTCGATTTGCCCGCATTGGGCAAACCCACCAAGCCGACATCCGCAAGTAATCGAAGCTCGAGTCGCAGTTTAAGCGATTCTCCAGGCGTCCCAGGCGTTGTACGGCGGGGCGCGCGGTTGGTGGACGATTTGAATCGCGTATTGCCCAACCCGCCACGGCCACCCTCAGCGACCATCATGACATCACCGTCCGAGACCACCTCACCCATCAGGGTGTTGGTTTCATCGTTATATACCGTGGTCCCGACTGGCACCTTGAGCACGAGGTCAACGCCTGCGGCACCGCTTTTGTTGCGTCCTGCGCCAGGTCGACCGTTGTCAGCGCGATACCTTGGCTGGAATCGATAATCGATGAGCGTGTTGAGATTCTCATCGGCGACGAGCAAGACAGAGCCACCATGACCACCATCTCCCCCGTCTGGGCCGCCCTTCGGGATATATTTTTCACGACGGAAACTTAGGCAACCGGCACCGCCGTTGCCCGCATCGACTGAGATCAGCGCTTCATCTACAAATTTCATGGGTTATCCAAAACGCAAAAGCCCCGCGCAAGCGGGGCTTTAACGACAGTTCGTTGGTCCGTTACGCGGAGGCAACGACGCTGACAAAGCGGCGCTTGTGCGGTCCTTTGACTTCAAACTTCACTTCACCATCCGCCTTCGCGAACAGGGTGTAGTCTGTGCCACATCCGACATTATCACCTGGATGGAACTGAGTTCCACGCTGACGTACCAGAATATTGCCAGCGATCACTTGTTGACCGCCGAACTTCTTCACGCCAAGGCGTTTACTCTCTGAATCGCGGCCGTTACGGGTACTACCACCAGCTTTCTTGTGAGCCATTGTTCAGTCTCCTGCCTTAACCGTTAATCGCTGTAATCTTGATTTCAGTAAACCACTGACGGTGGCCCTGACGCTTCATGTGGTGCTTACGACGCTTGAATTTCACAATCGTCACCTTGTCACCACGTCCGTGCTGCACAACTTCCGCAGAGACTTTCGCGCCGTCTACGACCGGTGTGCCAACCTTGATGCTCTCGCCTTCGCCGACCATCAGTACACGATCGAAATCAATGGTCGAGCCAGTCTCTGCTTCGATTTTTTCAACCTTCAGCAGCTCGCCCTCAACCACGCGATGCTGTTTGCCGCCTGTTTCAATGACCGCGTACATGTCCTAACTCCGTTTTCAAATCTCGGTGGCGGTGCCACCCGAAAGGCGCGTAATAATAGGGAGTTCCAAAACAGAAGACAAGCCCTAATTCACCTTTTTCTCTTCGCAAAGCACGCTAGAATAACCGCACCAACAATTTGAGAAAACCCATGCCAACAGCAGACCAACTGATTGAACTGATCAGACCCGATTTTGAGTCCTTGAATCAACTGCTCATCTCACAACTGGGGTCGGACATCGATCTTATTGAAGAGGTGAGCCAGTACCTGATCCAGTCGGGTGGAAAGCGGGTCCGCCCACTGGTCACACTGATGGCAGCTCGCGCGCTCGAGACCGATAATGACGATCACATTCCCCTCGCCGCAGCGATTGAATGCCTGCACACCGCAACGCTCTTCCATGACGATGTCGTCGACAACTCCGACGCTCGGCGCGGACAACCAAGTGCCAACGCCGCCTTTGGCAACAGTGCAAGCGTACTCGTTGGTGATTTTGTGTATTCCAGAGCCTTTCAAATGATGGTCTCAGTCGGCCGACTGGATGTTCTTCAGCTTTTGGCAGACACCACCAATCAGATCTCCGAAGGCGAGGTCTGGCAGCTCAAGAATCAATATCGATCCGACGTGACTGAGGCCGAGTACGATCAAGTGATCACCCGTAAAACGGCGGTTCTGTTTGAAGCCGCCGCCGCCGTTTCTGGACTCGCCACCGGTCAGTCTGAAGCGATGATCAGTGCGCTGAAAACCTATGGGCTTGAACTCGGCTTCGCCTTTCAACTCATCGATGATTATCTCGATTACGCGGGCGACCCCGAGCAACTCGGCAAGAATCTCGGCGACGACCTGGCCGACGGAAAGTGCACTCTGCCTCTGATCGTCGCGCTCTCCGAGGTCGATGCGAGCCAAGCCGAGCGGATTCGAACAGCGATTCAATTTGGTGATCGTGATCAATTTGCCGAAATTGCAACCATTGTTTCTCAATCATCCGGCCTCAGGTATACGAAGGAGCGCGCTTTTCAGTCCGTGGAACGTGCCAAACAGGCACTCAGCGGGCTCAAGGAATCAGCGTTTAAAACCGGATTGATGGATCTCGCCGACTTATCGGTGAGCCGCGCAAACTGAGGTGAGCATGGCAACGGCATACTTTGCAGCTGGCTGTTTCTGGGGTGTCCAGCAACGCTTTTCCAAACTCCCTGGCGTGATCGAAACACGAGTGGGTTACATGGGTGGTCACATCGAAGATCCTGACTATCGATCTGTTTGCTCGGGGACAACCGGCCATGCCGAGACCGTGGAGGTTCAGTTCGACGCAACCGCAGTCAGCTTTGAAGAGCTCTTATCTTGCTTTTTTGAATGGCATGACCCCACCCAGGTGAACCGACAAGGTCCAGACATCGGCACCCAATACCGCTCTGCCATCTATCCCAGTGATGACACACAAGCCGACGAAGCGACCGCAAAGATTCACAGCCTAAATACAAGCGGTCGTTACAGTGCACCGATCGCGACTCAGATCGAGTCAGCGACTACGTTTTGGCCGGCTGAGGACTACCATCAGCATTATTTACAAAAGCGTGGCCTCGACCACTGCGGGCTGTAATGGCACGCATACTGATTACAGGCGGTTCGCAGGGCATCGGTCGGGCACTCGCAGAACGCCTGGCGGCCTCTGGTCATGCTGTGATTGCAACCACGCGCCATCCAGAACAGCAAACCGAATCGACCCGCCTGCAATGGGTTGCACTCGATCTAGAGCGTGCTGAGAGCCTTGATGCCTTTTGTGCGCACCCGATGTGGGAGCAGCCCTTTGATGCGGTGGTGAATAACGCAGGGTTTGGGCTCATCGCACCTATTGAGTCTGCGGAGGAAGCGGACATCAGGGCCCAATTTGAAGCCAATTTCTTTGCTACGATGCGACTGACGCAACACGCAATGGCGCACTTCCGAGCACGGAATCCCAAGGGAACCCTGATGGTCAACACCTCCATTGGCGGACGCATGGCATTTCCGTACTTTGGCTACTACAACGCGACGAAGCACGCGTTGGAGGCAGCCTATGAGGCGCTCTGGTATGAGTCTTTAGATAGCGAGATTCGGATCAAAATCATTGAGCCAGGCTTCACCCAAACCCAATTCGCAACCCAGGGCATGCGCAGCTCTGGTGCTGAACACCCAAGCCACCGAGAGGCACTCGATCGCCTGGCCACGGCCATGAAGACCGGACAGACGGCTTCACCACCTTCGATCGTGGCCGCGAAAATTGAGCAGGCACTGTTCGACGGGACACGGCGATTACGGTACGCCGCTGGCAAGCACGCAGGGACTCTGTTGTTTTTGCGCAAAGTACTGCCGGATGGCTGGTTTCAAGCCTTGGTGAAAAAAGCGGTGTTACGCAGCTAAAAACCGCTTCAAGCCATCCACTGCATGATCCACAGTTTTGACAAATTGCAGTGCGAGTAGCTTATCGAACAGCCGATATGGAAACGCCAATTGAATCTCGGCAATGTAATCCACTCGGCATCCATGCTCTGTGGCTTCCACCTCAATGATGTCAATGGCTGTGGCTTTCGCCGCAATCCCCGTCAAGACCGCACGGGCACCCGGCTCGTAGGCGGTCACGGTGTAGTCCATGTCGATCACGTTGCCGCTAAACCGAACCTTCACCGCGTATCGAGAGCCCTCGCCAAACACCGGATCGAGCGCACGTACGGACTCAACAGAATCGTCCCACGCTTCAAGATTTCGAAAGTCAGCAATTAACCGCAACACCTCTGTGGGACGCTTCGGTACTTCAAATCGGCGTTCAAATCGCATCAATCGCGCTCCGCAAACGGACGGCCCACAGACAGCGTCACAGACTGACGCCCTCCCTCGGTCCGCCCAAAGGATAAATAACCAGGCCCTAACGCCGTATCAGCACCGACGAAGACCGATCCACCGGACAGCGTATTGCCCCAGCGGAACTGATCCCGGCTCTGGTAGACGTTGCCCGCTTCCAGTGAAAAGCCAACAAACACCGGTTGATCGATGGGAAACACCGCTTGCTCATTCAAGCGCTGATAGCCAATTAACGAGATCAAGCCCGCATGGCGCCCTGAAATCTCATCCGGACTGTAGCCAGACAATCGAGTGAAGCCCCCGAGGCTGTAACGAGGCGTCACATCGGCGACATCTGTTTCGAACAGGTACCCGAAGTACCCCTGACCCACCAAGGTGGTTCGACCGCGATGATAAAACGGATACAACACATCGAGTGTCACGCCATCGTACTGGCGTGTTGCACCGAGCTTGGCATCATAAATTGAATACTCACCAAGCAACCGAATTCCTGAGGTTGGAAAACCCAGCGAATCGAGCGTGTCATACCCCGCGCGGGCGAAATAACGCGAGTCGTCGACCGTCGCACTGAGGGAGTTCGACCCTAAGATGACATTGTTTTTGATATGACTCTGGCGGAATCCGAGACGGAACTCTCCGCGCGTGTCTAGGGAATAGCCCGCATCGAAACCGTATTCACGGGTCTCGGTCGAATACATCGACGTGATGATTCCTTGCTCATACAACGCTTGGTCCTCGCGCAGAAAACCAACCATGATCGATGCAAACCAATCCGACCCGTAATCCACCGGCTGATAGAGTTCTGACACAATTTGGGTTTTATCACCAAGGGTCACTCCAGTTCGCCACTCACCACCGAGTGGATTGATATTCGTCGCCCGAATCACCCCGTTGAGGTTGTAAGACGCACGGCCATCCAAACTGTCTTCAAGGGTGAATCCGAGATCCAAATAATCTGGACCCCAGGCTTTTTCCTTGGTTTCCAGCGACAGACCCACTTGCCCGTCACGCTCTACCACCGAGACCTCAACCTGATCAATCGTCTCCAAGGCATAAATACGACCCAGATCTGACTTCAAACGCTCGTTATCCAGAGGTTGCCCTGGGCGGATAGTTAAGCGATTTGCGATGGTTTGGCTCGATGTCCGTGGCGCGTCACTGATCACCTCAACAAAGGCCAAGGTTGGCGGTAAGTTCTGTGCCACACGCAGATTTCGCCAAGCGAGGTATTCCTCAGGATTCAAAGCCCAGGAAGCAAACAGTGTCTCGGCCAACCCCATGGCCTGACGGCCTGCAGCCAAGGCGGTTTCTGCCTCGTGAAAATCTGCTGTCGCCACCGACTTGGGGAAGATCTCAATCAGCAGATCGCGCTCCGTCAGAGTTTCCAATTGCGCTTCGGTGTTGCGACGGGTCAACAAATTTGTCAACTGATCCACCACAGTCACCACCGAGGTCAGTTCACTGGTGCTGTAGCGTTGCGAGGAGGTATCCACGACGATGACACGATCTGCACCCATTGAACGTGCCACATCCACCGGCAGGTTATTGGCCACACCGCCATCCACGTACAATCGCCCATCGATTTGAACCGGCGAATACACTACCGGCACGGCCATCGAGGCACGCAATACGGTAGCTAGCGATCCACGATCCATAACGACGGCATCACCTGTCGCCAAATCCGTTGCCATTGCTCGAAAGGGAATCGGTAACTGATCAAAGTGCGACACCGTGGCCGTTTCCAGCATCAGTTCATTTAACGCCAAGGCCAACTTCTGCCCGCGTAAGGCTGCCAATGGCAACTTCAACTGATCCGGCGCGATCCCCAGATCCAATCCGAGGAAGTTTTGCCCTTCGAAACTCTTGTTCCGGAAGCTGCGCTCATTGCGATCTGTGACATCTCGAAGGGTCGCATTCCAATCAACAGCTAAGAGTTTTTCGCGTACCTCAGCGGCACTCAGACCGGACGCATAAAGCGCCCCGACAACAGCACCCATGGACGTGCCGGCAATGTAATCGATCGGGACCCGTTGCGCCTCAAGCGCCTCGAGCACAGCCACATGCGCAAAGCCGCGCGCACCGCCACCTGACAGCACCAGCCCAACCTTCTCGCGCGACTCGGCAAAATCGGCGACACTGGTACCCACCAGGAGGGCCAAGAAGACAGGGACGAGTCTGATCATGTGTTTATAACGTCTATCCATTCGAAGCGCTCATGGTAACGAAAAAACTGCCACACAGTGACCCTCTTGT
>CAZVNX010000008.1:0-19935 GCA_964628665.1 uncultured Pseudomonadales bacterium
ACGAGCGGATGCATCAGATGGACCGCTTTCGTGATGATCTGCCAAGATGAACTCAATCCCTCGGCGCGATCAACGTTCTTCGGCCCAGGGATCCGAGTGAGCTTTCGGATATTGGTGATAATCAAGATCGCATCGAAAGCTGCGGCTTACCCCTCGACTGCCATCCCGTGTCATGAAATGACCCGAGACATTCTCTATCACTTGATGCGCGTCAGAATTTGACCCGTACCGCATTCGCGGCAGATTTCGCTTTCGCAAGCGCCTCATCAATCGTCTCACCCCGAGCCAGCGCCACACCCATGCGTCGCTTGCCATGGATGACAGGTTTCCCAAATAACCGGATCTGCGTATCCGGCGCCGCCAACGCGTTATCTAGGTTTGAGAACTCAACCTGATCAGAGGTTCCTTTGGGCAAGATGACCGCAGAGGCACTCGGGCCGTGCTGGGTAATATTGGGGATCGGCAACTCAAGGATCGCTCGGACATGCAGGGCAAACTCAGACAGATCCTGCGAAATCAGCGTCACCAAGCCCGTATCATGCGGCCTTGGCGAGACTTCGTTAAAGAAGACCTCATCACCTTTGATAAATAGCTCAACGCCAAACAGACCCCGGCCTGTGGCGCCACACAAGGCGCTGGTCACCTGCTCTGCGATCGCTTGAGCAGCCATGAGCGTTTCTTGCGACATCGGATGTGGCTGCCAGCTTTGTTGGTAGTCGCCCGACTCTTGGATATGCCCGATCGGTTCACAGAAGGACACGCCGTCTTTGTGACGAACCGTCAACAAGGTGATTTCATAGTCAAAGTCGATCAAGGCTTCGACGATCACCTCACTGGCTTGAGCTCGTCCACCGCTCTGTGCGTAATCCCATGCCGCCCCAACCTCTGATGCCTCGCGGACGATGCTCTGACCCTTACCCGAACTGCTCATGATGGGCTTGACCACACAGGGAAGCCCGAGGGTCTGCACAGCCTCAAGATAGCCTTCACGTGTCTCTGCAAACCGATAGTTTGATGTCTTCAGGCCCAGTTCGACCGCCGCCAACTGCCGAATCCCCTTTCGATTCATCGTCAACTGTGTCGCCCGAGCCGTCGGTATGACCCGAAAACCCTCGCTCTCTAGGGCCACCAGGGCGTCAGTCGCAATGGCCTCAACCTCTGGGATAATCAGATGAGGTTGTTCGGCCTCTATAACCGCGCGTAAAGCCACAGGGTCGAGCATATTCAAAACATGGCTGCGATCGGCTACTTGCATGGCTGGCGCATTCGCGTAGGAGTCCAAAGCAATCACTTCGACTCCTAGCCGCTGAAGCTCAATGACGACTTCCTTACCGAGCTCACCTGCCCCGCACAACAGAGCCCGTTTCGCTGTCGATGTAAATGGCGTGCCAATGGTGCTCACGCGTTTCTCCTTGAGCCGTCAGTAATCTATGAGGGTAGCTGAAAACCTGTGCTCATCCCACGCTAAGGGCAAGCACAAACCAGAGGTTTTGACTCCATGTGTGCTCAGACCAGTGCCATTTGCAGCGACAAACCAAAAAAGACCGCTTTGATGGCCAAGAGGACACAGGCAAAGATGAACCATGGATTCATGACGCCGTCCCTTCTGTTCTCGATGCGGGAGCCAGTTGCTTCATGTCTGCATGACCGGGTTGAATTCAGCAATCAACTCCCCTGCTGATCCGGTTGGATCACTCTCAAACGCGATGATCAATGAATCACGAGCGCTTTGCTCTCGGATCGCATTCAACAAGAAGTCGCGCTCATTTGCAGGTTCACCGCGCACATAGATTTGTGTCACAAGTTGTTGAGAACCTTGGGTAATCTTGACATGGATGTGTGGCGCTCGACCCGGATACGCGACAGGCCGGATGGTCTTAAACCGGTATCGACCCATCGTGTCAGTGGTGGTTTTTCCATACCCTTGGAAGTAGGGATCGACACCGCCGCCCGCGCGTGGATGATGGTAGGCACCAAAGGCATCACACTGCCATATTTCGATCAATGCATCTGGAATCGGACGGCCTTGGATGTCTGCGACCTGCCCAACCAAATTGGTAATCATTCCGGTCGCACGTCCCTCTTGCCCATCGACATAAGTAAGATCTGCATCACTATCAAGCGGAAGCTTCGATGGATAAAACGGCCCTAAGCTTTGCGATGGCGTCACTCTGGCCTGGACTGAGTGTGCCACCGAGTACACAGCAAGCCCAGTCAACTGTGTGAGCACCTGTCGACGATTCACCTTCATCCCCTACTCTCTCTTCTTGCGCTTAACACACCCATCTCTCAAACCCCCGCACAAGACCAACAGGTCTCAAAGGTTCCTGGGTTGGCCTCACTGCAATGTGGACAGACCCAGTCACCTGTCACACGAGTCTGCTGGAACTGTCGCAGAATATGGGTCGCTTTGACCCAATGCTCGGCTTCCAAAATCCATACTTCAGGCCACATCTCAACAAACGGGATCTCACCGACACCGGACTGCAATCCGTCGTTTTTCACATGCGAACTGACCCCGTCCTGCTTAAGCATGAGGTCAAGGAGCTGTGCTTCAAGGATATTGCTTGCAGTGAAGAGCTTTCTCACGCACCTCGCCTATGCTCTGAATACAGTCACCGATACTACGCTTTGCAGGGGTTTCCAGTGGCCCAATAGATACCAAATCCGCAGCGACTATCAAGTCTGCGACTCTAAAATAAATATTGTTCAATCACCGGTCCGACAAGTTTCACGTCTGCGCCTAACTGATGCATAGGCCATCCCAGTTTGTGACTTTTGGTGTAAGAGATCGGCAGCTTGATACGATGCTACCCTCCGATCCGTCTAGACGCCCACTTTCAACATCAATACGATATGTTCTCGACCATAACGTATTGGGGATCCGAGTATGCGTATCGCGAAATGGGTTAATTCATTGGCAGTACGCCT
The DNA here is from genome assembly GCA_964628665.1 of uncultured Pseudomonadales bacterium. Classification (GTDB taxonomy): domain Bacteria; phylum Pseudomonadota; class Gammaproteobacteria; order Pseudomonadales; family Litorivicinaceae; genus HIMB30. The sequence goes on from CAZVNX010000008.1 coordinate 2,932, forward strand.
GCCTTCGGTACTCTGCCGACAACTCAATCTGAAATTAGGCGACAACATCGCGCTGATTGCGACCACTGATCAACGCATTTTCGAGATCATGCCTTACACATCGAGCGCGCACATCTTGAGTGAACTTCGGGGATTCAGAGGTCGATTAGAGCAACATGAGCGGCTGACCCGCGAAGAAGCCAATGCCCGACAGGGATCCACTCAATAGGATTCCAAGTCTGCCGGCGAACTCCGCAACGAGCGTGGCTAAAACAACGTGTGATTCAGAAGAGAAGCCGAAGCTTTCCTGTTAAACTCTGCGGGAACCCGCGGGGCAAGATGTCCAATGCGTATGTGGTGCAAGTGCCGGGACTCGAACCCGGGACCTCTCCCTTACCAAGGGAGTGCTCTACCAACTGAGCCACACCTGCATGGGAGCGGGATTATTAAGGTCCAAACGCACCAAGTCAACATGCAACGACAGATTCCAGCCCGACCCATCGATGAGATTTTGCGAGAAAAACCGAGCTTCGATTGCATCATCGATGTGCGCTCTCCGGCCGAATTTCTCGAAGACCACATTCCAGGCGCCATCAATTTACCGGTACTCGATGATCTCGAGCGCGCAGAGGTTGGCACCCTGTACAAACAAGTTGACCCCTTCACGGCGCGGAAGCGCGGCGCGGCCCTGACCAGTGCCAACATAGCCAAACACCTAGCGACCCTCTCAGATCATCCACGTGATTGGCGCCCTCTCGTTTACTGCTGGCGTGGCGGCCAACGCTCTGGCTCACTTGCTTTGGTTCTAAACGAGATCGGATGGCCCGTCACGCTCTTGCAGGGCGGTTACAAGGCCTATCGGCGCGAAGTGCAGACACAGCTGCCAACACACATTGCGCGGTTGGGGTTTCGGGTACTCGCCGGCGCAACCGGCTGTGGCAAGACCGATATCTTGCGGCAAATGGCCAAGACCGGATACCAAGTGCTTGATCTTGAGGGTCTGGCGAATCATCGCGGCTCACTCCTCGGTGAAGAACCCAATGCACCGCAACCCTCGCAAAAATACTTTGATTCGCTGTTATTCGAGGCGCTCAGCACCTTCCACGCAGACGCACCGGTTTGGGTCGAATCGGAGTCTTCAAAGGTCGGTGAGATCCATCTGCCAAAAGCGCTCTTTACGCGACTGACCGAGGCACCCGCGCTGGCGCTTGACTGTCCGGTTGCAGCGCGGGCAACATTTTCACTCGATAGCTACCAACACCTGACAGCAGATCCAGACAAAACCCAAGCGCTGATCGATAAGTTGGCGTTTCGACACAGTCGCGCGCAACTCGAACAGTGGCGTACCGCATTGCAATCCGGTGAGTGGTTGGCGTTGTGCGAGAGCTTGCTAGCCCATCACTACGACCCAGCCTATCAGCAGTCACAAAAACGACTTCAAATAACATCACACTACCAACTTGAGGCTCCAGGTCGGCTGGATCCAAGCCTGGATCAACTTTTGAAGACACTGGTTTGAGTACACGGTATCTACAAAATCTCATCAAGCCGCGCGCTATCGTGATATGGCAAGCGGACGCTCAGATGGCAGAGGAAGCGGCGCGCTGGAAAAACTGGCTCGAGTTGCACCCGCCAGTTGCGCCCGTCTACTTCATCGACTCAGTCTTGCCGGCCTATGAGAGCGAAACCCACAGCCAAAGCCCGATTCTGTTTGTGTTATGCCCGGCCGAGCAGTTGCTACACCATTGCGAAACCGCCTGTGAAGCACAGTGGCCCCTGATTGTGTTACCGAAAATGGCCGTCGAGCGCACTAGCCGCTCGATTCGGGTCGGACTTCGTGAACTCAAGCAGCGCTTTGACAGTCGGATCATTGGTCCAGACAGTTCGGCCATGATTCTGCCGCATCAATTACTGCAAACACCGACTGCAGCCTGGCCACATGCTGAGATCCCAGCGATCAAGGCCGGTCACATCGCTGTCTTAGCACAGTCACCTTCGATCACCGCCTGTATTCGCGACTGGGTCTCTGGCCGACACATCGGACTGTCGCATTTGCTCTGCGTCGGCGGCTCGAGTGACGTCAATATCGCAGACCTCGTCGATACCCTGATTCAAGACCCGCACTGCCGTGCACTGGTGATTCAAATCGATCGACTGCGACTGCCTGCTCGGTTCATCAGCGCACTGCGCAGCTGTACTCGGCAAAAACCGGTGATGGTCCTGCACACCGGACGCGTCAGAGACTTCCAAACAGAACAGGATCCTGAAGAAGAGACGTTCCTCGATCGCGAACTCCTCTATCAGGCCGCCATCACCCGTTCAGGGGCGTCCACACTGAACACCCTCGATGACCTGTTCCAAGGTCTTGAGAGTCTCACCAAGCGTCGCGTCCACGACGGCCATCAACTGCTGATTTTAGGTGCCGGTGATGGGTTGGAGGCCTTGGCTGCCGACCACCTCTACGAAGCCTTTGAGGGACAGGCCACATTTACTGTCCGCAAAGAACCGCGATGGTTCGAGTCCCCCGACAACTTCCCCCTTGAGGGCGAACTGCTCACAGAGCTCCGAGCATCCGCCGATGGTGTGCTAATCCCAATTGTCGCTGAACGTCTCGAATTCGACCACGAGACCGGATACGCCGCTTGGGCGGCACGCTTTGCAGCATTTGAGAAGGCCATCAACCGCCCACTCTATTTGGCAGCACCAGGCATGGTGCTCGGTCGACACCTCCGCGATGCACTGGATGCCGAGGGACTTGCGGCCTACACCACGCCTGAGCAAGCACTGAATGGATTTCTGAGTCTGGCCCGACACCAACACGCCAGTCGACTTGTCGACGCCCATGTCGACAGCAATGATCTCGATGCCTTGATGCCAGCAGAAGAGGCGTTAAAAGCCTATCTTCCGGGCGCAAAGATACTCGATACACAGCAACGACGGGCTTTACAGGCCTCGATCCCAGGCTTTGAGCTCACTCAAATGCCGCAGGGGACTCTGCATCGCATTGCCCTTGGCATTGCAAGGGACCCCATTTTTGGTCCAGTGATCTATGTGCATGAACCACCCGGTCACTTCCCCAAATTGGCGCTGACACTGCCACCGATCAACCAAGCATTGGGGGAGGACTTGTTGCATCGGTCTGCGACGGGGCGTGCGCTGGAAAGTACGGACCCCGAAGGATTTGCCAAGGCGGCGCTTTTGATTGTGAACTGCTCTCGATTACTGAGCCGCGTTCCTGAAATCGCGAGTCTGAAGCTGCAACTGTCGATCGGTCGCGGTGAGGTGCATGCGAGCCTCACGGAGTTATCCCTTGCAGAGCGGGTCACCCCGGCCATCACCCCCTACCCCGAGTCATTGGATCGCCCTGTCACCCTCAAAGACGGCCGACTGGCGCGGCTTCGGCCATTACGGCCTGAAGATGAAGATGCACACCGAGTATTTTTATCCAAGCTCTCACGCGCCACCCTACGATTTCGCTACTTCTCAGATAAGCAAAACTTCAGCGCACGGGAACTCGCGGCCATGACCCATGTGGACTACTCCCGTGAAGTCGCACTCATCGTTAGTGCGCCACAACACGATGACATGGAAACTCTGGGCGTGGTCCGAGTGATCTTTGATGCCGACGGATTATCGGCGGAGTTCGCCATGGTGGTCCGAGATGATCTACAGCGAACTGGCGTTGGGAAACTGCTCTTGCAAGCCGCTGTCGACTTGGCACGCGACCGCGATGCACGCCTTATTTACGGTGAGACCATGATTCAAAATCAAGGCATGCAGGGTTTGGCCAAAGCGTTAGGCTTTCAGGTCCGCACCGATTTCGATGCCGAATGCGTTTGGATGCGGATGCCACTTGGCACGCCTCGAGACAGCTGGGAAAAGAGCCGTCTCGAGACGCTTGGCCGCTGACTCAGAAGCGGTTCTGAATCTCTGCCAAGACCGAGGGATCCTCAATGGTCGATGGCGTTGTATAGGACTCTCCATCGGCAATCTTTCTGAGGGTTGCTCGCAAAATCTTACCCGAGCGTGTCTTCGGTAACCGCTCAACAATGAGCGCCTTGTTGAAGCATGCGACCGCACCAATGTGTGAGCGGACCGCCTGAATCAGTTCTTTTTCAACCTCATCAGGTGCTTGTGTCACCCCGTCTTTCAGCACCACTAAGCCGAGTGGAAGCTGCCCTTTCAACTCATCGGCCACACCAATGACCGCGCACTCCGCAACCGCCGGATGGGCCGCCACGATCTCTTCCATCTCGCCGGTCGATAGACGGTGGCCGGCGACGTTGATCACATCGTCGGTTCTGCCCATGATGAAAATATAGCCCTCATGGTCAATGAACCCGCCATCACCGGTTAGGTAATAGCCAGGATATGGATTGAGGTAGGACTCCTCAAAGCGGGTGTGATTACCCCAAACAGTGGGTAAGCACGATGGCGGCAATGGGCGTTTAATCACCACGCTGCCCTGCTCACCGGCATCCACGTGTGCCCCATTGGGATCCAGAATCTCAATCTTAAAGCCAGGGGTTGGCATGGTGGCCGAACCTGCTTTCGGTGGAAAGGACTGCAGACCGCGCGGATTGCACGCAATCGCCCAACCGGTCTCGGTCTGCCACCAATGATCGACCACGGGCAGATTCGTCAGCTCATCCAACCAGTGATAGGTCGGTGGGTCTAACCGCTCACCCGCCAGATACAACGCACTCAGCGAACTGGTGTCATAGCGCCCGAAGTGCTCGCCGTTCGGATCTTCTTTCCGAATCGCACGAAACGCAGTCGGTGCCGAGAATAAGACCTTCACCTTATATTCCTCGACCACACGCCAAAAGGCGCCCGCATCGGGTGTTCGAACCGGTTTTCCTTCATACAAAATGGTTGAGCAACCAAACAACAGGGGCGCGTAGACGATGTAGGAATGTCCCACGACCCAGCCCACGTCACTGGCCGCCCAGAAGACTTCGCCAGGCTTCATGTCATAGACAGCCTGCATGGAATACGTCATCGCCACTGCATGGCCGCCGTTGTCACGCACCACACCCTTTGGCTTCCCTGTTGTGCCTGAGGTGTAGAGAATATAGAGCGGATGGGTGGCACTGACTGGCACACAATCCAGTGGCATGGCGTCTTGCATCAGCGCGTGCCAGCTGTAATCGCGGCCTTCCACAGATACAAACTCCGCTTCTGGACGCTCTAAGACCACCACCGACTGCGGCTTATGTTCCGCCATCTCGATCGCTTCATTGACGATCGGCATGTACGGAATGACCTTGGCAACCTCGATCCCGCAGGTCGCAGTGACAATCACCTTTGGCGTAGCGTCGGTTAGGCGTACAGCGAGCTCACTGGCGGCAAATCCACCGAAGACCACAGAATGAATCGCACCGATCCGCGCACAGGCCAGCATCGCAACCAAGGCCTCAGGCACCATCGGCATGTAGATCACTACGCGATCACCGGTGCTGACGCCTAAGCCACCCAGTACCCCCGCGAAACGCGCGACGTCATGCTGAAGCTCTGCATAGGTAATGGCTTTTTTCGTATCCGTGACGGGGGAATCGTAGTAGATCGCAACCTGCTCTCCACGACCGGCATTGACGTGACGATCAATGGCGTTAAAACAGGTATTCAAGGTGCCATCGGGGTACCAACGTTCAATGCCTTGCGCGTCATTGGCAAGGCCCACCTTGGGAGCGGACACCCAATCAATGAGAGAGGCCTTTTCCAGCCAAAATCCTTCAGGATCGTTGACAGAACGGTCGTATTCAGTCTGATAGCTCATGGTTCATCCTTGTTGTGCCGACAAGCCAATGTGACCGATTTCTAAAGCGATGTCTTTACGACGTTTCGGTGGTGACCCGCGCGATCACAGCCGGTGCAAAACCCGCCTCCTGCCAGGCAGTGCACAAAGCTTCAACACCCTCCGGTGAGACAGCCACAAGCAAGGGCCCGGCTGTCTGTGGATCGAAGACCACAGCGCTCGGCGCCGAGGCCCCGTAAGCCCCCGCGTAGAGACGGTTGGCCTCAGTTGCGGTCGACTCAACCCCCGCTGCGAGCGCCTGCTCAACCCCGTCATAGAGCGGAATCTGTGCCTCCCACTGCACTCGCAGATCCGTCTCAGCACACATTTCAGCCAGATGGCCGGCCAAGCCAAATCCCGTCACATCAGTCATTGCCGACACCCCATGGTTTTGCGCGATCGCGGCCGCCGATGCCAAGCTCTGCAAAGCTCGGGGTAAAAACGCGTCAATCGCACGACCGGGAACCACGCCCTGATGGAATCCAGCAAACAAGACTCCGCTTCCAATCGGTCCACTGATCACCAAGCAGTCTCCTGCAGCCAGACCTGTCTTCCGAATCGGCTTCACCGCGGAACCCTCAACGGAAACAGCCACCATCGGTTGACCCAAGGCCAAGCTGTGTCCGCCATCGATCGTCACCCCATAATGTGCTGCGGCGGACTTCAGTCCACTCAAGATCCACTGAAACTCCGCCGCCTCGAGCTGCGGGTTCTGCGCGCGCGTGGTCGCTACCAAGGCCAGGGCACGTTCAGGCACACCACCCATCGCCCAAATATCAGAAAGCGCATGGCGCATGGCGAGCCAGCCCATCAGATGCGGATCGGCGACCAAATAGCTCAACCCATCCAGTGAGCGTAAACGACTGCGACCGTGCTCCAGATGCACGCTCGCATCTTCAAACACGGCTCCAAACTCTGCCTGCAAGACCGATCCGGGAAGCTTCGCAGCACAGCCCTCACAGCGCATCACGCCGTCCGATGCCATGGGGCTGGGTGCGAAGCGCTGCATAAATTGCCGATCGATGCGGTCTTTTAAACGCCACACCCAAGCGCCCTCGGCAGCCAGCCAACCCTTAACCAAGATCGCTCGTCCGTCGCCACAGTTGAGAAGCGTCAGCCAACGGGCCTGCGGCCGAAACGGACGATCTGGAGTTTGACCGAGTAGCGCCGGTAGCCGCTTCGCAAGATACTGGCCCGCTCGAACGGCCATGACCCCGGCCCGCGCGCGTTGTGGCGTTAACTCCACCAGATCGCCGGCTGCCAACAGATTGGGATATCCCCGCACCGAAAGCCATGGATCGACGGCCAGAAATCCGCTTGCAGCCTTTGGCAGATCAGAGCGAACAAGCCAATCAGGTGGGGCCACAGGTGTGGAGACCAGTACACAGTCACAGGCCACTTCGCCGCCTTCAGCGAGCTGCAATTCATGCTCTAGGGCGTCTACAACGGTGCCTTCTCGCCACATGATGCGACGCACCTTCAATGCCGCCTGGATCCGGCGCGCACCGGCTTTTAACGCCGGATCGGCGCGTAGGGAGTGCTTACTGATCAGCGTAATCTCGGCGTTTGGATGGCGCACGCGAAATGCCATCGCAAGCTCGATCCCAGCCGCCCCGCCACCGACAATGGCCAAACGCGTTGCGTCCCCAGACAGCGCTTGATCGATTGCGGGCAACTGTGCGAGGAGATGCGTGAGTGGTTTGACGTAATATAGATGTGGATGACTATTCGGAAAGGCGTCTCGGGGCGAGGCACCGGTGTTCAGCGATGCAAAATCGTAGGTGATCGGTGGGAGCACCTCGCCACCGAGTGCTTCAGGACGGCGCACCCAGATTTGGCAGGTCTTTGCATCAATGCCACACAGACTGCCGCGGATAAACCAACCGCCGGCCTGCTCGGTTAAGGCGGCCACATCCAGAAACAGTTCGTCCTGACTGTAGTGCCCAGCCAAAAAGCCCGGCAACATCCCAGAGTATGGCGCATGGGATTCTGGCGCAATGACAACCAAACGTAACGCGGGGTCCGGCTGCATGCAGAAGCGCCGGATGACAGACACATGGGCGTGCCCGCCACCGACAAGAATCAGTGTGCGGGTTTGTTGTTGACTATCCAATCACCCGTACCGGTTCACGCATGGTGACAAATTCTTCTGCCGCCGTGGGATGTATCCCGATGGTGGCATCAAAGGTCGCCTTGGTTGCACCGGCCTTCAGTGCAACCGCAAAGCCTTGCAGGATCTCACCGGCGTCCGGCGCCAACAGATGCAGTCCGAGCACACGGTCACTCGCGTCGTCCACAATGAGTTTGAAGATGCTCTGTTCAACGCGACCACTGAGTGTGTGTTTCATCGGCTTGAAGCGACTCACATACACCCGTGCACGGAGGCCTTTGGCCAGCACCTGTTCTTCGCTCAACCCGAGTGTGCCGATGTTGGGCTGGCTGAAAATCGTTGTCGGCAGGTGCGCATAATCGACCTCGGCTGTCGCCACACCGCCAAAGAGGTGATGCGCAAGCGCCATGCCTTCCGCCAAGGCCACAGGCGTCAGTGCCATGGTCCCAGTGACATCGCCCACCGCATAGATCGATGGTTCACGGGTCTGGAAGTTCTCAAACACCTCGATGGTGCCATCCTCGCGACAGCTCACCGCTGTTTGCTCGAGTCCGAGCCCAAAGGTGTTGGGCACCCGCCCAACCGCCATCAAGACTGCATCGACTGAGAGTGCATCCGCTCCCGAATGATCAACCGCAATCCGTCCGTCTAACTGACGGAATCCCTGGAGCTTATGCTCTAAACGTACCTCGACACCTTTTGCCTGCATTTCCAGCAAAAGTTGCTCGACAATCTCGCGATCAAATTCTTTGAGTAGATGTGGCCCGCGATAGGACAGCACGGTCTCGACGCCCAAACCCGCAAAGATGCCAGCGAACTCCACGGCGATATAGCCACCACCGACCACAAGAATTTTCTTTGGCAACTCGGGCAAATCGAAAATCTCATTACTGGTCATGGTCAGCTCAATGCCTGGCATGTCTGGCTGACGCGGCCAGCCGCCCGTGGCGATGAGAATCCGCTCGGTCTCTAAAATACGATCGCCGACCGCGACACGATGCGGGTCTAGAATGCGTCCGCGACCGAGAACCAACTCCGCGCCAGCGGATTCAAGCAAGCGGTCATAAATTCCGTTTAAGCGGCTAATTTCTTTGATTTTATTGTCGCGCAATGTGGGCCAGTGAAATGCGGTTTCACCGGTTTGCCAACCGTAGCCACGGGCATCTGTGAGGGTCTCGTAAAAGCTTGAACCAAACACATAGAGCTTTTTTGGCACACATCCGACATTGACACAGGTCCCGCCTAAATACCGATCCTCAATCACAGCCACCTTGGCACCCATACTGGCTGACATCCGCGCCGCGCGTACGCCTCCACTTCCGGCACCAATGACCACTAAATCGTAACGACTCACTCAAACCTCACTTCATCACCACAATGGATTTACCAATTTGTTCGCTCTCTTGCATCCGCGCATAGGCCAGCGCAATTTCATCGCGCGCAAAAATCTGCTCGACCGCATGATGCACCCGCCCACGCTGCAATGCGGGCCATACGATAGTCTCCAACTCAGCCAAGAGCCTTCGTTTGACCTGAATGGGCTGTGTGCGCAGCGTCCGCCCAAATAACGTCACGTTTTTGGCCAAGAATTCCAATAAATTGGCCTCGGTGTGCGTACCCCCTAACAAGCCAATGAGCGCAATTCGCGATGCATCGGCGGCTACCGACAGATTACGGTTCAGATATCCCGCACCGACAGGGTCTAAAATCACATCAAAGGTGATCCCAAGTCCCCGAAAATAGGCGGCCCAATCCTGCGTTCGCAACACACCCGCCTCGGCACCGTGTTGCATGCAATAATCTAATTTCGTCTGAGTCCCGCAGGTCACATACGGGACTGCACCCAAAAGCCGAGTGAGCTGCACGGCAGCGATTCCCACACCAGACCCGCCGGCATGGATCAAGACCCGTTCTCTTGGTCGAACAGCCGCCTGATCCCAGAGATTAAACAACACCGTACACCAGGTTTCGCAAAGGCCTGCGGCCAAAGACAGTTCCATCCCTTCCGGCACTGAGACCAACACCGATGGCGAACACACAACAGATTCGGCAATCCCACCACCACTCAACAGTGCACAGACTCGACGCCCAACCCAGGCTTCATCGACCCCAGGTCCAACCTCTGCGACGACACCCGAACACTCCAATCCCAGGACATTGCTATCGACCTTTCCGGGATACTTTCCCTTCATTTGTAGGAGGTCTGCACGATTCAGTCCAGCAGCCTCAACTGCGATCCGAACTTCACCTCGTTGCGGAATCGGATCCGGAATCTCTTGCCAGATCGCTTCACCCTTCGCATTATTGACAGTCAGCGCAAGCATGTTGTGCACCCTTTTAAAGAAAAACGAAAACGCCTGAGGAGACATTGACGCACATGGAATCCCCAAATCAAAGTTTAGGACCGATCAAGAAATTCAAGAAGGTGCTGCATTCTGAAGTCGGCCCCGGCATTCTGTTGCTGATCATGGCGATCCTCGCGATGGTTATTATGAACTCTCCGTTGGCGAGTTACTACGAAGACCTCTTCAATACCACGGTGGTTTTCGGGGTTGGCCCGCTCGTGATCGAAAAACCCTTCCTCCTGTGGATCAACGACGGCTTGATGGCGATTTTCTTTTTCTTGATCGGCCTTGAGATCAAGCGGGAAATCATGGTCGGCCACCTGTCAGATATTCGCCAAGCATTCCTGCCATTAGGAGCCGCAGTTGGCGGCATGGCGGCGCCTGCCTTGGTCTATCTCACCGTGACCGCAGGCGAGCCCGGCGCCAGCGCAGGTTGGGCGATTCCGGCAGCGACTGATATTGCCTTTGCTGTGGGTGTTTTGGCGCTCTTAGGCCCGCGTGTCCCTGTCCCCTTGAAGGTGTTCTTACTGACCCTGGCTGTGGCCGACGATTTGGGTGCGATTATCATTATTGCGTTGTTCTACACCGAGCATTTGAACGTTGGGTCACTTGGCATTGCCGCAGCGGCCATTGCCGTTTTGATCACCATGAACAAGTCCAACGTCGGCAGTAAATCAGCGTATTTATTTGTCGGTTGGATCATGTGGCTGGCCGTACTCAAATCCGGTGTACACGCCACTCTGGCCGGAGTCATCCTGGGTTTCTGTATTCCCTACACACTGCCAAAACAAGAGTCGTCACCGGTGGTTCGGCTTGAGCATGAACTACACGGCTTCTCAAGCTACGTGGTACTGCCACTCTTTGCCTTTGCTAACGCAGGTGTAGCCATTGGTGAGCAAGGCTTGGCGATTCTAGGGCATGTGGTGCCGATGGGCATCGCGCTTGGTCTGTTGATCGGTAAGCCAGTCGGCGTGATGCTCTTTTGTTTCTTGATTATCAAGCTCGGCATCGCCCAGATGCCACGGCATGTGAACTGGGGGCAGATCCTCGGGGTCGCCTTCCTATGCGGCATCGGCTTTACCATGTCGTTGTTTATCGGCTCGCTAGCCTTCGGTGGATTCGATAACCCCTTAGCTGGGCTCGATCGCTTGGGTATCCTGACAGGATCGATTCTCTCAGCGATTATCGGCTACGTCGTATTAAAGCGTGCATTGCCTGAGCGCTCCTATTGCGTCTTGGGTGCACGGCCTGCGCGTTAACCGACGCTTGGCCAAAAAAAAGGCCGGTGGAGTGATCCATCGGCCTTTTTCATACACGTGGTGTCGAATTATTTTGCGAGCAACTGCTTGGCTTGACCAATCCAATCATCGCGTGTGATCCGACCGGCAAACTTCACCACGTTGGCTTCAAGATCTGCGATCTCTTTCGCTGTCAGCGCGGCGATCTGCGCGTAGCTTGTGATGCCTGCATCTTGGAGCTTCTTCTCAAGACCCGGGCCCACACCGGAAATCAATTTCAAGTCATCCTGACGAACTGGCGGCGTCGCGATCGCTTTGATCGACGCAGCACGTGTTGTTGGACGGGCAGATTTTTTTTTGCTGACTGGAGCGCCGGCAACTGGAAACATCACGGCCATCGCCTGATCCACCTCCATCACGCTCATGTCAAAATCCAAAATGGCACGATTCAAAGCGATTGATTCATCCACCATTTGTGTAAACAGACGGTTGGACTGTGCCAGCATCTGTTCGGCTTGCTGTAAAGTGTACATCGCGAGCGACGTATCAAACTGGTACATACGGTTCCCCTTTCGTTTCAGACGGTGCCTGCAGCACATATTGCAGTGCACAATTTCCAACACATTACCACAGTTTTATTGCAATGCAACATGGTGTAATTCGTTGAATATTTCACAAACTCAGATACATTGGTCGAAGATGGACTAGTAGGCAGGATGTCAGATGGGTTCAGACCAGCAATTTTTGCACCTCGAGCAGACGGAATCTGCGCGATGCAACCAATGTGCACTGCATGCCTTATGTTTACCGGGCATCGTCGGCGCCATGAATTCCACGCTCGGGCCTGTGGTGGCTGACGACATCACCACACCGAAAGGGAAATGCTTGTATCAAAGCGGTGAGCGCGCGACAGACCTTTACGTTGTGAAAAGCGGTGCGTTCAAGATTATGACGCCGCTTTGTGGTCACGAGTCCCATGTGTCTGGCTTCCGCTTACCCGGTGATCTAGTCGGAGCCTGTGGTCTGAGCTGTGGGCAGTATGCCTTCACGGCACAAGCACTGGATCGCTCAACCGTCTGTCGCCTCCCCATGGACAGACTCCGGGATGCCACCTTGCGCCAACCCATGTTGTCACAGGGGCTCTTGCAAGCGCTGTCAAATCAAGCTGCGCAGGCGCAGCGGCAAATTACCCGCACAAATCTCCCTGCGCTCGCACGCTTTGCGATCTTCATCAAAGATCTCAGTACCCATCACAGCAGACGTTCGCTATCCGCCTCGGAATTTGAATTACCCATGCCTCGTACCGACATCGCCGATTTTTTGGCATTGGCACCAGAGACCATCAGCCGCCTCATTGCGTCTTTGCAACAAAAAGCCATTCTGTCGGTTGAAGGCAAGACAGTCCGTATCTTGAATATGGATGCGCTGGATCACGCCTGTGAGAGCTTGACCTGAATAGCCGACTTGGATTTGCCGGTCTGCTGACTGCGATGATCGCAGGGGCCGCCAACGACAATGCAGTCAAAACAGCCTTTGTGATCGCCGTCACAGTCTTAAACTGGCCGCTCTTTGGCTTCTCGCCTGTGATCTTGGCGAACATCGCCGCACTGTGTTTTATCCTGCCCTTTGTCATTCTCGCCGGGCCTGCTGCATTCTGGGCGCAGAGCATTCCACCAAGGCAATGGCTCACCCGCTTAAAGTTAGCTGAGGTCGGTCTTGCCGTGCTGGCGATTGGCGCCTTAGTCACCCAATCCGGTGGCCTTTTGTTAGTGGCCGTGGCCGGATTTGGTGTGCAATCGGCCCTCATTGGGCCGCTCAAATATGCACTCATTCCGCGGCTAGCAACACCTGAGACGCTGCTGAATGCCAATGCCTGGATGGAAAGCGGCACCTTCATCGCCATTTTGATTGGCACCTTGTACGGCGCAGACTGGATTGTTGATGCGCCCATCGCCCTCACTGCCTTGATTTTGGCACTCTCGATTCTTGGGCTTGTGGCCTTGTACTGGATTCCGGAGCTCTCGGCCAATGCAGAGCCCGTGCAGTACCGCCTGTCCGAACTTGTGCATCGCCAGCGGCGTGATCCAACCAGCATGTCAGCCATTTGGTGTATCAGTGGGTTTTGGGGGCTTGGCTCGGTGTGGCTGACGCACCTTCCCATTTTAGCCACCGACATCTGGCAGGTCGCAGATACCTCAGTCGCCACCTTGCTCGGTCAGTTCGTGGTCGGCATCGCCAGCGGTGCGCTTTTGGGCGTGGTACTCAAACGACTGCCACGGACACAACGCGTATTAGCAGGCGCGATCATGCTACTGGCAGGCACGGCACTGACGCAGCCATTGGAGTATGAGCTCGGCCAAATCGGGCTCTTTATTACGGCGATGGGCGGTGGCTTCTTAGCACTTCCGCTCTATACCTTGTTGCAAGATGATGTGGTGCATGTGGCGGAACGGGTGGCGGTCAATAACGTCGCCAACGCCCTGATGATCGTTGCAGCCGCAGGCGCCTCAATCCTCGTACTTGGGTTGATCCAACTGCCCTTGGTGCAGTGGCTATTGTTGTTGGCGTTTGGCCAATTCTTCCTCTGCCTCTACCATCGCCACAATTTGCGCCTCCGCTGAAGCATCAGGCGCCGGCGGCATTTGCAAAAAGTAGCCCGCGCTCTCAATCGCACTTAGAACTTCGGCTGCACTCACCCGTGCCAAACGACGTGACGCCGTCATCGGAATCACCATGACCGAAGTGAGTTCACCAAAGGATGCCAATAGGTCGTCTGGCACGCGACGCGTTCCCTCTTTCTGGTCGACATAGAGATACATTTCCTGGCGCTTTGTGCCCTTCCAGACTTCAACCAATCGCATCATCAAACACTCCATCTAAAACGGCTGCGCGCCAACCGCTTGGTTTCCAGCCACGTCCATCCAGCGACGCAACCAACTGTCGCTTCCGAACCAGCATTTCCGGAGCGATATTGAGCGACTTGGCGACTGCCTCACACTGATTCTGACGCGCACGCAATAATTCTTTGTGTCGCTTTGACAACGGCGGTGGCGGTGGCTTCATACCACCGGCCTCTTCAGCTTCGGCAAGCACCGCTTTCAGTTGGCCACCAAAACGGTCTGCCTGCTTATCACTCAGCTCATGCTGACTGACCAGTTGGTGGTGCCGATCGGCTCGACCGGAACTAGCCAATGAAAAAATCGATTGATCACTCAGTACATGTTTCCGCGGCCGATCCAGTTTCCGCGCGGTCTCTTCGCGCCACTGCACCAGGTGCGCCAATCGCGACATACCCTCGGCCGAGAGCCGCCATGCATTGCCGAACTTCTGCACCTGGGTCTCAATGTCGCCCTCAACTAAAATCACCTGATTCCGAGTCGCAATCGATTGCATGTCTTCGTCCATCCAATGGCTTCGACCGAGCTGATCAAGCCGTTCGGACAGAGCCTGATAGAGCGCATCTAAGATCAGTACATCGTCTTTTGCGTAGCGACATTGCGCCTCTGTCAGCGGACGTTGGGTCCAATCCGAGCGCGTTTCATCTTTTGCAATGTTCGCACCCACCACCTCTTCGGCCAGAGCCGATAGGCTCAGCGAGAGCCTTGGCGCTACCAAGGCATAGGCGATTTGTGTATCAAACACCGGCGTCGGAAATTGCCCCGTCAGGCGATACAACACCTCGTAGTCCTCTTGGGCTGCGTGCAGCACGGACAGCGGACCCGAGGCTAAGACCTGGCCCAAGGCCGACAAATCCATACCGGCGATGGGATCGACCAGATAGGCCTCGCCGCCAAGCGCAATCTGAATCAAGCCAGGTTTGGGATAAAAGGTCGAGACTCTGACAAATTCGGTATCCAAGCCGATCCGCGGGCTCTCACTCACAGCCGCCAACAGCGCATCGAGGGCCGATTGATCGGTGATCGGTTGCTCGCTCATCGGCCGAGTTCTGTCCGCGAGGCCAAGGCCTGTGACAGGGTAGTCGCATCGATGTGATCGAGTTCGCCGCCAACAGGCACGCCTTGGGCCAAGCGGGTCAAACGGGTCTGACCTTTCAGCTGCATGACAATCTGGTGGGTGGTCGCCTCGCCTTCCACAGTCGACGCCAAGGCAATGACCACTTCGCTTGGACGCTCGTCTTGCACCCGTGCGAACAAGGCCGGCAGACCAATCTCGTCAGGTCCTAAGCCTTCCAACGGACTGAGTAACCCTTGCAAGCAGTAATACTGACCGGTGTAGAGCCCAGACTGCTCGATTGCCAAGATGTCGCCGGGTGAGCCCACCACACACAGCACACCCGTCTCCCGTTCGGGATTACGGCAAATGCCACAGGGCTGGGTTTCGGTAAGATTATGGCAACGGTTGCAATGCGTTAACCGCTCCAATGCATCCACCAACGCCGACGCGAGACCGGCGGCACGCTCACGGTCACGCTCTAACAGATGCAATGCCATCCGAGTCGCACTGCGTGGACCCACACCAGGTAAACACCGTAAGGATTGCTCTAGGGCGCGAAATAGCGGTGCCACACTCATGAAAACGGAAACTTAAACCCAGGTGGCAAGTTCAGCCCTTGGGTCAGCGCACCCATGGATTCTTTTTTCATCGCCTCAAGCTTTTGATTGGCATCGTTGATCGCTGACGCCACCAACTCGCCGACAATTCCCGGTTCATCCGCGAGGACGTTGGGATTAATTTCGACCGACCGACAGTCGCCTTGACCATTTAATCGCACGCGAACCAAACCGGCACCGGACTCCCCGGTCACTTCCTGGTTCGCCAAAGCCTCCTGAGCCGCTTTCATCTGCTCAGTCATCTTCTGCGCCTGCGCCATCATTTCTTTTAACGGGCCATCAAACATGCTTATCGTCTCGCGGTTGAATCGTTTCGACCCGAACCTTCGCCCCCAGATCGCGGGTCAAGGTCGACACAAAGGGGTCGTCTTGAAACAGCTCTTGGGCGCGCTGGATCGCCTCGTGGCGCATCCGGCTTGCATAGTCTTCGGGTGTTTCCGGAAGACTATCACGGGTTTCTATCTGAATCTCGGGGATCACCCCTGTCTGCCTGGCAAAGGCGTCGGCAATCCGTTTCAAGTGGGTTTCATTGATGAGTCGGGCGGTGCTCGGCTTCAACGCCAGCTGCACCAGGGACTCGGTCGCTGACAGCAACACACTTTGCAAAATCAAGGAACCGGTCATGCCGTGTAAACCAAGTGCACGCGCCTCAATCACCCACTGCTCAGGCTGGAGCGTCAACACCGGGATCTCCGGTTCATCCGCTTCATCGTCGTCCATATCGACGGACTCTGTCGGCGCATCGACGACCACCTGCGGCGCAAGGCCGTGATCGATGGCGACCTCAGCAACTGCAGCCGACGGATCTGAAGTTAACTCTGCAAGTTCTGCTGGCGCTGCGGCCAGATGCGACGCGCGAACAGGCTCTGCACTGGCATCCGTGGTCTCGATTGCAACGGTGCTTTCCACAACAAGGGCGGAATCGGGGGCCAAGGTGGGTTCTGGGTCGATAACAGGCGCAGGC
>CAZVNX010000008.1:20035-80524 GCA_964628665.1 uncultured Pseudomonadales bacterium
AACAAGGGCGGAATCGGGGGCCAAGGTGGGTTCTGGGTCGATAACAGGCGCAGGCGCAGGCTCAGGCTCTGAAACCACCGCTTCGCCGATGGGCGCGTCAGCCAATTCGGCTGATGCCTGCGCTGGTGTCACGACCGGATCGACAGACAGCTCCGGCTCAGGCTCCGGTTCATTGCCCTCAGATGCGTTCGCCTGAGGCAAGGTATCCGAGGAAATCATCTCCCCCATCCGTGCAGGCCGAAATGCCAACATCCGTAATAACAGCATCTCAAATGCCGACCGTGGATCCGAGGCCATCGGCATGTCGCGGTATCCAGTCAGGGTGAACTGATAGGCCAACTGCAAAAACTCAGGCGCCATCAGTGCAGCCAACTCATCGACAGCTCGCTGTTCAGATGGCGGCAAATGCCCCAGCGACTGTGCACTGATCTGACGCACAGCCACCTGATGTAGCACTGTTTGCATCCCGCTGACCAAGGCCATCCAGTCTGGAGTCTGCATCGCCAACTCATGCACACGAGCCAACAGAGCGTTTGCGTCGTTTCGCGCCAAATCAGCCAGCATGGCGGGGACCTCACTCAATCCCTGCACACCGAGCATCTGAATCACATCGTCGGTCTGCACACGACCCTCACCAAAGGCAATCGCTTGATCCAACAAGGTGATGGCATCGCGCATTGAGCCGCGACCGGCGCGTGCCAACTGCCACAGAGCCTCGGATTCAAAGGCGATCGCCTCGGCTTCTAAGATGTGGTGAAGATGGCCTTGGATCTGGTCCGCCGATAAGTCCCGCAAATGAAACTGTAAACAGCGTGACAGAACTGTCGGCAGCAACTTGTGCGGATCGGTGGTGGCAAATAAGAACACCACATGCTCGGGTGGCTCCTCGAGGGTCTTTAACAGCGCATTAAAGGATTGCGAGGTCAGCATATGCACCTCGTCAATCAGATAGATCTTGTATCGCCCTAAGGTTGGCGCGTAACTGACGTTCTCCAGCAGATCACGGGTGTCATCCACCTTGGTCCGGCTCGCGGCGTCGACCTCGATCAAATCGACAAAGCGGTTTTCAGAAATCGCTTGGCAGGCGCCACACTGGCCACAAGGTGTGGCTGTAACACCACTCTCACAGTTCAGACAGCGCGCCAGAATTCGCGCAATGGTGGTTTTACCCACACCGCGGGTGCCGCTAAAGAGGTACGCATGATGCAGACGTTGAGACGACAGTGCATGGGTCAGTGCCTTACGCACATGATCCTGTCCAATCAGATCTTGGAAGCTGGTTGGCCGCCACTTGCGTGCAAGAACCTGCTGAGTCATGCCTGCCTCTCTGAAATTGGAAGCGACCCTTGCCAGCCACACCCCGGCACACACAACATCTGCTGCCGCTGCTCCCTTCCGGGCCTGACGGGGTTCACAAAAGTTCCGTTGCGAGGGGACCGACAAGAGCCACCATCGACGATCGGGCATGCCCGAAGAGCGGTATTGTCAGGGTAACCATGCATCAGATGCAAGTTTCAATGCCATCAACAGACACATCAGTACAACCAACGGCCGCACCAACACAAGACCACGACCCAGGATCAGTCGTGTACCGAGGAGCGCACCCAGAATCTGCGCCGGAATCATCACCCACACCGCTTCCCAGACCACCAGATCACTGCTCACAAACAACATCAGCGCAGCCAAGTTGGTCATGGCATTGAAGAGTTTTGCGTGAATAGTCGCGGCACGGAGTGCCATGCCCAGACCCGTGACCATTAAAAGTGCAAACAAAGAGCCGGTGCCAGGGCCAAAAAAGCCGTCATACCAGCCAATCAATGCAACACCCAAAACTGGCCAAAAGGAAAAACGTGACTCACTGTCTGTGGCATTGTCAGGCATCCGCACGAAGCCAAAATACAACGCTGCGGCAATCAGCATCAGTGGCACAACCCGTTCAAGCCAAGGAGCACCGGCCGATTCTCGAAGACCCCAAGCGCCAAGAAGCGAGGCGACGAAAGCCAGCACGGCGAAGGGCCAAAGTGTTTTGAGATTGAGATGGCCAGAAAGGACCAAGCGTGATGCGGCGGTCAGCGTTCCTGCAAACGCCTGACATTTATTGGTCGCAAGCGCGGCAGCCGGACTGAGACCTGCCATCAAAAACGCCGGCACTGTAATCAACCCGCCACCGCCTGCGAGGGTATCCACTGTACCGGCGAGAAAGGCAACCGCCGCAAGCAGCAGAAGCCACTCAGGGTCAAGCGTCAAATACGATCCCCAAACGCGCACCCACCTCTCGATAGGCGTCCATCACCCCGCCGAGCTTCTGCCGGAATCGATCTTTGTCTTTTTTCTCACCTGTGACGGCATCCCACAAACGGCATCCGTCCGGGCTGAACTCATCGCCTAAGAGGATCTGTCCGTGGTATCGACCGAACTCGAGTTTGAAATCAACCAATTCCAGCCCCGCATCGGCAAACATCTGTGACAGGACCGTATTGACCTGTAATGAGATCTGGTGCATCTGCGCGATTTCATCGCGCGTGGCCCAGCCAAAGGCTTCCACATGGTGTTCTGTGATCATCGGGTCATGCAGCGCATCGTTTTTCAGAAACAATTCAAACAGCGCAGGCTCAAAACGACGCCCTTCTTCCACACCCAAGCGCCGCACCAGAGAGCCCGCAGCCCGATTGCGCACCACGCACTCCACCGGGATCATCTCCATCCGTTTCACCAGCGACTCGGTCGCACTCAAGCGGGACTCAAAGTGCGTTTGAATGCCCGCCTGTTCGAGTGCCTGCATGATGAATGCGTTGAACTGATTGTTAATCGCGCCTTTAGCTTCCAACTGCTCGATGATCTCGCCATCAAAGGCGGAGGTGTCGTCCCGAAAGACCAGCACCAACCGATCGGGATCCTCCGTCAGATAGGCCGATTTGGCTTTACCTTGATACAACAACTCTTTGGCTTTCATGATGAACCCACCGTAATCCAATCCATTCCCTCAGTCTGCGAGGCGACCCAGCGCTCCGCCTTTGACCCTTTCAACGCAGCATCCAAGGCTGCTTCCACTAACGGCACTTCGTTATTGGTGTCACTGACATGGCAAGCCACCACAGTGTGCAACCGCGCGTCTGCAACCCGCTCAACCAAGGCCTGCGCTTGGGCGTTGTTGAGGTGGCCAAAATCACCACCGACCCGGCGTTTTAAAAACGCAGGATAGGGTCCTTGTTGCAGCAAATTCCAATCGTGATTGAACTCCACCGACAACACATCGAGCTCACAAAACGCCTTCAGCACATGCGGCGAGACGGAGCCAAGATCACTCAAAATACCCAAGCGTTGACCATCGGCCTCAAAGACACACTGAAAGGGTTCGCGGGCATCATGCGGCACGGTGACCGGATTAATCTGCAACGCCTTGACCTGAAATGCGCCACGGACTTCAATCGTATCGGGAATTCGGTGTTCGCCGACCTCGATCCATGTACCACGCGAGGCATATACAGGAATCTGGTGTCGACTGGCGAGCCCTTGGACACCCGACCAGTGATCACTGTGCTCGTGGGTCACCACAATGGCATCGATCGCATCCGGATCCACACCAAGCCGCTTCAAGCGATTGAGGCTGTCTTGGTAGCCAAACCCACAATCCACCAACACCTGCGTATCCGCGTGTGTCACCAGTGTGCCATTGCCACGACTGCCGCTACCGAGCGAGGCGAATCGCACTAGTAGAGACGCTCCTTTAGCTCACGGACCAATTCGTTCGCTCCACCGATTGAGGCCGCAGCACCGGTCGGGATCACCTTCAGAGTCAATCTACCGTCTTGGGTACTCATCTGTACCTGATAGGCTCCGACCGGGTCCTCAATGGTGGTCGCCAAGGCTCGATTGAGCGCACTCATCGATGCCAGTCGTCGCTCGGTGACCTTCCGTACATAACGGATGTTCAACAGGCCTTTCTCCAGATCACCGCCATCAATCGCAGCACCCAGGTCACGCACCGCATCGACAGTAACCCCAAACACACGTGCAATCGGTGCATCGATCCGTAGCTCGTCCAACCCTTCAACCCGCTCTGCGGTCATCCGCGTATCGACTTCAAGCAAAGACAACGCGCGCGAGACCGCGCGCCCCTCTTCTTCACGACGCTCAAGATGGTATTTCAGCTCATCAAGAATCCGTCCGGTCAAGACCTGATCAAATTTACCGGCCGCTGGAACGAGCTGCACCTCGCTGGTGCCCACACGGAGGCCGGGCCGAACCGCAAGCAATAACGCCACTTCACCGACCTCAGGCGCGAAGTGCCGAATGATACGACTGCCAGAATGCGCATTGGTGCCTTGGAAAACCGAGGATTTCACCAACTGCACGCCGGCCGATTGCGACGATTCGACCACACTGAGCTTATTGTCTTCGATAAACCGACGAAGCTCTGGATAGATCGCCGAAGGTGGCTCTGGAATCGACAACCAATGCAGCTCACCAATTTCATAGCGACGAATCGTCGGCAAACTGACCGTCCTAAGCGCAGCATCGGCGCGCGGCGCATCAAACGAACCACCGTAGAGACCTGCCGTCGGCTCATCAACGCCGGGAATCACCAAGGATTCATTAATCCGTTGTCCAGACAGCTCGGCAGGAACCTTGAGTGTTGGCTCGACATAGGCGGCTTGATAATCGAGTTGTCGGTCACGAATCGCGGCTTGCTGTTGCTCAGA
This sequence comes from uncultured Pseudomonadales bacterium, assembly GCA_964628665.1. Taxonomy (GTDB): domain Bacteria; phylum Pseudomonadota; class Gammaproteobacteria; order Pseudomonadales; family Litorivicinaceae; genus HIMB30. The sequence continues at coordinate 24,739 of CAZVNX010000008.1, forward strand.
ACCCGAACAACCAACCAACAGAGCCGTGATGCACAGTCCAGCGCAAATCCTCACAAGGCCACTCCCGCTTGCACACAGGCTGAGCGGACTGCTTCGGCACCTGTGTCAGTCAATGGCACCAGAGGTAACCGACAATCGGCACGCATCATGCCCATTTGCGCCAGGGCCCATTTGCTTGGAATCGGATTGGGTTCCAAAAACAGTGCACGGTGCAAACCCAAGAGTTTGTTGTTGTCGGCTTCCGCCGCAGCACGATCGCCAGCCAGTGCATGGCTGATCATCGAGGACATCAAGGCTGGCGCCACGTTAGCAGTGACTGAGATATCCCCATCACCGCCCATCAAACAGAGCTCCATCGCGGTCGGATCGTCACCGGAATACACCGCGAAACCCTCTGGCCGATTGGCAAGCAAGTAGGCCGCACGTTGAAGATTTCCGGTCGCATCTTTGATGCCGACGATGTTATCAACGGCAGCCAGTTGCAAGGTCGTGTCGTCAGCAATATCAGTGACGGTGCGCCCCGGAACGTTATACAAAATCACCGGCAAGTCGGTGCTCGCAGCAACTGCCGTAAAATGCGCGATCAGGCCCGCTTGTGGCGGCTTGTTGTAATACGGCGCCACCGACAAAATGGCATCGGCACCGGCTGCTGTCGCGGCCTCGGTCAGTCGGCAGGCTTCGGCTGTTGAGTTCGAGCCTGCACCAGCGATTACCGGAATCCGCCCAGAAACGAAGTCCACCGTGGCACGAATCACCTCTGCATCCTCGTCGTGGGTCAGGGTTGCTGACTCACCCGTGGTTCCCACAGCAACGATGGCATGGGTACCTGCACTGACGTGAAATTCAACCAAACGTTTTAAGGCATCAAAGTCCACTCGACCGGTTTCAAGAAAGGGAGTGACTAACGCGACAATGCTGCCTCGGATCATGGGAAGGAACCTGTACCTGTTTCGAAGCTGCCTAGGATACAGAGCCTCGGAATCAACCGGCAAGGTTGGAAACCAGAAAAAAATCCTCACAGACAAACCAAACACAACAATCTGGAGCCTTTATGCCTGTGGAAATCAACCAACCGATCCCCGCCTTTTCCGCTGAGGCCACATCTGGCCTGACTGTGACGGAGCAAACACTCAAAGGACAATTTACCGTTCTGTATTTCTATCCGAAGGACGCCACACCAGGTTGCACCACAGAAAGTCAGGATTTCAGTGCCCTTCACGGCGATTTTTTAGCCCGCAATTGCCAGATCTTTGGCATTTCAAGGGATTCCTTAAAGAGCCATGAGAACTTTAAGGCCAAGCACGCAATGCCCTTTGAGCTAATTACAGACCCAGACGAGACGCTCTGTGAGCTGTTTGGCGTGATGCAACTGAAGAATATGTATGGAAAGCAGGTGCGTGGAATTGAACGGTCGACCTTTCTGGTGAATCCCGAAGGCCAATTAATCGCCGAATGGCGTAAGGTCAAGGTGCCAGGTCACGCAGCCACTGTGCTCGAGACGCTCGGCGAACACGCTTAACCCTTCTCGATCTCAAAACTGTACACCGGAGCTTCTGCGTGGCTGAGCAGCCGGTGGCCAGTTTTTTCACAAAACTTCGGGATATCTCTGCATGAAATCGGATCGGTCGCCAAAAGCGTGATTCGCTCGCCTGGCGACATCGTCGACAAGGCCACCTTCAACTTCAAGAGTGGCAAGGGGCATTTCAGTTCGGTGCAATCTAATGTCTGCATAGGCATCCTGTTACAATCGAGCGAGTATATCTGAGAGAGTCCTCATGCGACGACTGAGTCTGCTGGTTTTTCTGTTGTGCCTTGGCACCCCGCCGCCGGCCCAAGCCATTTCGGCCACTGATCTGGCAACTCGCGAAGGTGAGGTGGCCTTTGGCCAAGCATGGCTTCGCAGTCAGCGTGGTCGACTCGGCGAACGGATCGATCCGTTCTGTATCGATATTTTAGAGACTTGGTTAATTCGGTTACGCAATCAATACCCGCTCGGCGAGATGCCACTATTGGGCCTATGCTTGTCACCGGAGGCCTTCAATGCCTTCGCAGCACCCGGTGGCATCATTGGTGTCAACGCCGGCGTCTATCTCGACCTTGCCAGCGAAGCGGAGATCATGGCGGTGCTCGCACACGAACTCGCGCACCTCTCACAGCGCCACCACTATCGCGGATTACGGAATTCTGAGCGGGTCAGTGCCGGTACACTTGCGACCCTGGCCGGGATTGTCGCAGCCATCGCCACACGTCAGGGTCAGGCGGCCCAATCGCTGATTATGGGTGGCCAAGCGGCTAACGCGCAGAGTGCGCTGGCCTATTCCCGAGACTATGAACGTGAAGCCGACCGCCTCGGCGCAGAGGCGCTCAGCCAAAGTGGTTATAACCCCGCTGCGATGAGCCAAGTGTTGTCGATCTTGGCGGAGAAGCAATCACAGGTCACCGCCGATTTGGCGTTTCTAAGCACCCACCCGCTGGGTATCGAGCGACAATCGGATCTGGACGCACGACTGAGTCGTTTAGGTGCCGAGCAAACCACCACACCGGTGCTCGCGGAGTTAGATTTTCAACTGTTCCGCTGCGTGCAAATCGAAGGGTTTACCGCCAGCGCCAGACGCCTCGATCCAGAACTCTGCGGATCGATCCATCCAATTCTTAAGGACTACCGCGCCGAGCGCTATCGCGAGGCATACGCAGCTTTTCAGGCGCTCCCAGCCAACCTGCGACAGACCTTTACAGGCCTGGACCTAACCCTGGCGTTGGCCATTGCAGCAGGCGATTTTGCCGCTGCAGAAACCGCCATTGAGACGCTGACACTCTTCTTTCCATCTTGGATGACACCGATCATTGGCCAACTCGATCTGGACATTGCCCGCGGAACCACCGTCTTATCACGCGGGTTTCGAGAGCAGTTGGTGCTGCGACCCGATCGAATCGATTTATGGCGAGCGCTAGCGCGCTTTGCTGAAGCCACGCGACAAAATCATCTTTTATTCGAAGCGCGCGGATGGGACGCCCTAATGCACGGTAAAATGGAAGCGGCCAAGACGCAGCTTACCCGCGCTCGCGAGGCCTGGCCCAAACAGGAAGACGCGCGACCCCTCGAGCGCTTAGAGACTGCAATTAGCTCCGCGGAGCGCTTGTAAAGCCGAGCATCCGGTCGAGCGACCGATGGGCTTTCTGACCAATCTCGGGATCGACTAAGACTTCACAGTTGCTCGGCCATTCTGTGAGTAGGCGTTTGAGTCCGGGCAAGCCATTCATTGCCATCCAAGGACAGTGCGCACAGGACTGACACGTACCGCCCGCGCCCCGCGTGGGTGCTTCAATCAGCTGTTTCCCTGGAACCGCCTGCTGCATCTTATAAAAGATACCCTTGTCGGTGGCGACAATGAATGCGGGATGCGGCAATGAGACGGCGGCTTGGATCAGCTGCGAGGTGGATCCCACCGCGTCGGCCTCCTCCAACATTTCTTCTGGCGATTCGGGATGGACCAAGAGGCCCGCCTCGGGATAGATCGCGCGCAGTTGTGCCAAATCATGCATCCGAAATTCTTCATGCACCACACAGGCGGAGTCCCACAACAGCATGTCCGCGCCGGTCTGCTTCTGCACATAGCGTCCCAAATACCGATCGGGTGCCCAGAGTATTTTTTCACCTTGCTGATCCAACCAGTCGATCACATCCACCGCGATAGACGAGGTGACCACCCAATCTGCACGGGCTTTTACGGCCGCTGAAGTATTGGCATAGACCACCACGGTACGGTCGGGATGTGCATCACACCAGGCCGCAAACGCATCGGCTGGACATCCAAGGTCAAGACTGCATGTGGCCTCTAGGGTCGGCATCCAAACTCGTTTTTGGGGACTTAGAATCTTCGCGGTCTCGCCCATGAAGCTGACGCCTGCGACAATCAGTGCATCCGCGTCACACCGCGCACCAAAGCGCGCCATCTCGAGGGAATCTGCAACCAGACCGCCTGTTTCTTCAGCAAGCTGCTGCAACAGGGGATCGACATAATAGTGCGCGACCAAACGTGCATCTGAGGCCAGAAGCAACGATTTGACGGTCTCATAAAGACCCGCCTCCTCGGTTTTGGCTTGCGCATTCGCCGCCAACGCATGCTCTAAATAGCTCCGCACATCCGCGCGCGTGGCAATGTAATCGTCCGTGGTGTGGTTCATGCGGAATCCTTTACTCTCTCTTGGCCAAATATAACCTGCTGGCACCGCGTCTTGAATCGATCGATCAGGCCTCTCTACACGCTCAGTATGGAGACTAAAAGACAGGGTCTCAATCCGCTGGGTTAACCAATCTGCTCTAGAAATCGACTCAGTGATCGCGTCGACGACGCGACAACCGAGGACGAAAATCATCGGGCTTATCTTTCAGCCAGCCAACAAAACGGACGATTTCCGGGTCGGCACTCAGGGCTTCAACAGTCGAAAAGCTATTTGCCAGTTCACGCTCACCGAAGCACCGATGCACGTGTTTGTGACAGGCCAAACACAGCCAGGCAATCCGTTGACGCAATCCATCAAGACCGTATTGCCGACGCAATTTTTCATTCCGATGCAGCCGCTTTGGAATCAAATGATGCTGTGTTAGCGGCACGGCGCGCTGACAGAGTTCACACTGTTCCGGACGTGTCGTCGGGCGCAATTCACTCCGCATATCGAGCCTTTTGTGATTCATGTCTCATGTTTTTACTATTTGGTTATTCTCGTATTTACAGAATAAATGCATTGTTTTTATCAAAATTACAAAATATTATGCAGCTTATGAACCTAGATGCCAAAGATCGTGAAATCTTAAACACCTTGCAGCAGACCGCTGATTTAACCAATGCCGCGCTCGCAAAAGCAGTCGAGCTCTCGGCTTCGGCTTGCCTCAGTCGGGTGCGCAACTTAAAAGCGCGTGGCCTAATCCGGGGCACCCACGTGCTCGTGGATGCCGAACAACTTGGCTACCGACTGCACGTCTTTGCGTACATCAAGCTCGACAACCAAACACGCGACACGCTGAGCTATTTAGAGGGTGTCATTAAGATGAATCCTCGGGTGCAAGAGTGTTTTCGCATGACCGGTGAATATGACTACACATTTCGTTTACTGTTACGTGACACCGCCGACCTCGACTTCTTCCTCACCAATGAACTCAGCCGGGTGCCGAACATTGCCGCGATCCGGACCGAGGTCGCGATGAAGTGCGTCAAACAACAGACCAACGTCCGTCTTTAATTGTCCTTGGCACACCGAAAGCCGATATACACCACGGCCGTGTCCGGCGGCTTGGTCGCCTGATCGTCGCGATGCATGCGCTCAGGGCCGTACCACCAACTTCCGCCGCGAGTAATACGCGCGCGAGGTGACCCGCCATCTACCCACTCCCACACATTGGCGCCCATCTCGTACAAGCCATTGACACCGGCTTTGGTACTGCCCACGCGGACCGGACCGGAGCCGCGCATCAGTCGGTCTGCATAACCGAGATGGCTCACGTTACCGCATCCGTCTAAGCAGTTAGTACCGATCGGCGTCTCGCCCGTCGGATAGGGATAGGTCACTCCAGTTTGAAATGGCGCCGGCGGTTGTGTTCGGGATTCGGTGTAGGCCGCCTGCATCCATTCGGCGTCCGTTGGCAGACGTGCACCACGCCACTGACAGTATTGACTGGCCTCATCGAAGGTCAGATGTACAGCCGGCTCATCCGGATCGGCCACCGTGCCAAAGGGGTGACTCCACATCCAACCTGGCTTTTGTTGCCATCCAAAGCCATAGACCTCGCCACCACCGCGGCGTTCTGCCTGGCTCACAAACTCTGTAGCGGACGCGAATTTGGCGAAATCAGCCACCGAAACCTCGGTCCGGTCAATCGAAAACGACCCGAGATTCTGCATCTCAACCGCCATGGCAGAACCGCCAAGCACCCACAGAATCAAAGCCAACGTTGGACGCATGCGATCTCCCCCTCGCCTTTTTGCAAGTTGTGGCGGCATTCGCGCACCGATTCAAGGCATCGGGCGATGATCCGATTCATAGCACTTGAACATCGTCTTAGAACAGTCGAGCATATTGGCTGAATGCATGTGGAGCCCCTATGGGATCAGAGTTTAAATGGGTTGCTGGATCGCTCGGTGCGGTCATCGTCTTTGGTGCCGGCTTGTTGATTTACGGCATCATCAGCTCGATGCCAGCACCTCCGCCACCCAAACCAACCCTCGATGAGTCCTCTGGGTCGATCATGAAGATCGATAGCTGGGAATGTGTCACCGGTCAGGACGCCCGCGGCTATGTGTATCAATATTCGAAAAACAAACGAAACGGCGCCTCAGGTCCCGCCTCCCTCGCCTGTAAGAAGGAATAATCACACCATGCGCCATGACGGCACTTGCCACCGCCCACGATGAGCGACCTCACTCTCATTGAATACAGTCTCATTGGTCTGATTTTCGTTTGGAGCGGCTTTGTCCGCAGTGGTCTCGGCTTTGGCGGCGCAGTGCTAGCGTTGCCATTTTTGTTGTTAATCATCAACGATCCGCTGGTATTCCTGCCACTGATCGCCATGCACCTGATTTTCTTTTCCAGCCTGATCATGCTGCAAAGCCAGCGTAAAAAAGCGTCACAGACAGCGCCAAGCATTAATTGGACGTATTTAAAGCGCGCGATGAGCATCATGATCGTGCCGAAGATTGCTGGCGTTATTGGGCTTTTGACCCTACCACCGGTGATCATGAGTAGCGTCATTTTTCTCATCGTCCTGGCCTACGCCATCGGCTATATCGTGAACCGACCCATCGCCATTACATCGCGCTGGCAGGAATACGGATTTTTAGGGCTCGGCGCCTATGTTTCTGGCACATCACTCACAGGCGCACCGCTGATCGTCCCGGTGGTGGCATCCAAGGTGACAAAACAGGAATTACGCAACACCTTGTTTGTGTTGTGGTGGATATTAACGCTCATCAAGCTGGTGTCGTTTGTGATCGCCGGGGTCGATCTGCAACTGATCCATCATCTCTGGCTTCTGCCGTGCGCCTTTGTCGGACACCTACTGGGCGAGAAGATGCACCACTATCTGGTAAATCAAGAAACACCGACGTTTTTCCGTGTATTGGGTAGCGCATTGGTGATTGTGAGCCTCACCGGCTTATTGAAATCCGCAGGATTCTTGTAAGTTAAGGTGACACAACCGGGTAGATCGGCTCTTTCCATGGGTGCTGTGGATGATCCATCATCAGATCGACAAACACAGGAATCAATGCGCCTAGGATCGCGGCGCCGTCATTGACCTGTGCACGGTTGACTTGCCCAGCCCAGGTCGCACCACCGTGGATCATCTGATTTCTCAGCACATACAGCCGATCAAAGAGTTCGTTTAGAACGCGCTCCGTATCTTTATCCGCCAAGGCCAGCTTAGCTTTTCGTACTGAAGCCTCAAGCCGCTCAGGCCAATCCTCATGGCCCTCGACGCCATTTTGATGGTTCCAAAAGGGTCCAAACACATAGCGGTTTTCGAGGATTAAGCGGATTTCATGGGGAAATCGGGTCCAGACAATGTCGTACACCCGATCACTCTGATCAAAGGCCAAAAGCGTACTCAAAAAGCTTTTAAACCGCCCTTTCTCCGAGACATGGTAGGCAATGCCGATATCTTGCGAATAGGCCGAGTTGAATGCGATCCAGAGAAATACGAATGCGGCATCTGGGTCCTCAGACTCCTCGCCAGCGCGCAACAGCCAGCTGATGGCGCGATGCACTCTGAGCCCTAAACTATCTGGGAAACCAGCTCGTAACTGCCGTTGCTTGTCTTTTAGTTGCTTGGCATCCGCTGGACTCAACATCGGCACTCTCCTTGCGCGCATCGACAGCGCGTCATTCAGTCATGCACTGCGCTTTGGTGTGATACTGCACCAATTGATACACGGAAGGAATCCCACAACGCCGCGGTTCAGGCGGCAACGCAATGTGTCGCGGCGCCTGTACCCGTGTAGTCATCGGCTGGCGTGGATCGGTCTCGACCACAAACACCGGCATGCGTCGGATACGCGTGGTCGGCTCACACACCATCTGCAAGCGCATTGCCGTATGCGGATTCCCATCGTGGTCATAGTGATAGCTGCGACAGGCCGCATGGCTCAAGGGACTGAATCCGAACAAAACCATTGCCAAGCCGACACCGACCGCCCTGAGCATTACAAATGCGCCCCTCGGGGCATCACGAAAACCCGATGGGCGTAATATCCACTGACAAAAATCACCAGGGTCACAAGCAACGACCAGAGACTTCCGGTTGCGAGCCCTGTAACGGCCTGGCCTGTGTTGCAGCCAAGCGCAAATATCCCACCGACCCCCATGCAGATTGCACCCAAGAAATAGCGTGCATGGTCAGTTGCCGACTCGAAAGTCTGCAACTGAAATTCACCGCGAACGAGGCTCATCGCAAATGCGCCAACTAGCACCCCAAGAATCAGCGTCACGTTAAAGCTGGGCTCGAGCCCCGAGGCCAATTGTAAATAGGTCATGGTTTCGCCAATCGGTGCGACAAAACTCAACGACATCGGCGCCATGGGGTCAAAGTCATCGGCCCCCAAGACAACTGTCGTCGACCAAGCCCCCGCCACTAGGGTGCCTACTAGTAAGCCGCCCAACAGATTTCGACTGATACCAAACCGCAACGCACCCCAAGCCAAGGCCAGCGAGACGATGCCGATGGCAAGCCAAGCAAAATCCCCAGCCAACACGAACACCGACGCTTGCGGTAACTGGATCGCACCACTGGCTTGCATGTCCAAGCGCGTTGCGGCCAAAACACCCTTAAAGGTCGCGTAGGCGCTGAGGCCAATGACAAACAAGCCAAACCATGCGCGCAAATTCCCACTGGCTGCCAACACGGTCAAACGCGCCGGACACCCTCGGGTCAGCATCATGCCGAGGCCAAACACGGCGGCACCCAACACTGTGCTCCACAACGACAAATTGGCTGGGAAGTAGACCATGCCCTCAAGGCTTAAATGGCCATCTAAGAACATCCACTGCGTCATCGGCAAGGCCACCAATAACGCCGCAAACCAAGCGCTCAAGGTCGCAGCACCGCGCCCTTCAGCCAGATCAGAAATGCCGCGCCGAATGCAAAAGCGCGTCGCTTGCGCCACCACTCCATACAACACACCCACGATCAAGCCAACAAGCAACATACGCGTGCGAACATCCAACTCCGTCATCAAATACTCCTTTTAATTTGCGCGCATCCTACCATGACGCTAGGCTTTGTCGTGACCACGGACAGGTTGCTAACGCGCAAGGATAGGCCGGAATACATGATCGGATTTTTCGAACAATTCTCCAATGGGCAGGTCGCCGTCATGCTCGGCTTAGCCACAGGACTTCTGTTTGGTGTCTTTGCCCAGCAAAGCCGTTTTTGTTTGCGAGCGGCCTGTATCGAGTTCTGGCGCAACGCACCCGGTGCCAAGTTCGCAATTTGGCTATTTACCTTTTCCACCGCATTGATCCTCACCCAACTTCTAATGCGCAATGGTTGGCTCGAAACCAGTAGCATCCGTCAATTGGTCACCACAGGTTCGTTGTCAGGTGCCATCATCGGTGGCAGCGTCTTTGGGATCGGCATGATCCTCGCGCGCGGCTGTGCCAGCCGTTTATTAGTACTCTCAGCCACCGGAAATCTCCGCGCACTGGTCGCAGGCTTGGTTGTGACCGTGGTCTCACAAGCCGCACTGCGTGGTGGCCTCTCGCCGCTGCGTCAGGAATTATCGAGTTGGTGGTTGGTCGACGCGTCGCAACGCAATCTCGCCACCGGCCTCCCAGACTTTGCCCCATTACTCTTTGGTGTGGTTCTACTGGTCGCCGCAATTTGGCTCGCACGGCGTACCAAGGCCCTGCCATGGTATCAATTCGGTGCCGTCTTGGTGGGCGCATCGATTGCGCTTGGCTGGGGACTCACAGCCTGGCATGCCAGTTGGTCATTTGAAGTGGTTGCGGTGAAGAGCGTCAGTTTCACAGGCCCTTCGGCCGATACCCTGATGGGGCTGATCAATATGCCAAGCTTACCGCTGTCCTTTGATGTGGGCATTGTGATGGGGGTCTTCGCAGGCAGCTTTTTAGCATCACAACTCAGTGGCGAATTTCAGATCCAAACGTTCACAGAAGACACCGGTGTCGGCCGCTATTTACTCGGCGCAGTCCTGATGGGCTTTGGTGGCATGCTCGCGGGCGGCTGCGCCGTGGGCGCTGGTGTCACCGGGGGTGCCGTGATGGCCTTGACTGCTTGGGTTGCACTCTTTTGCATGTGGTTGTCGGCTGGTTTGACCGATTATCTTTTGGATGTGCGGGGAGCCGAGGCGCTGCCGATCACGACCCAGGCGAAGTGATCGCTGGGACTGGCCTTGGCCGACCACGCTGATCGAGCGCGACAAAGGTAAAGACCGCATCGGTGACCTTTTCACTCTCATCCCCGTCACGGGCACGCCGCCATGCCTCAACGCGAATCTTCATCGACGTGCGACCGACTGAATCTAACTCGGCAAACAGCGTCACCTCATCACCCACATACACAGGCTTTAAAAACTGAATGCCATCGACCGCAATGGTCGCCGAGCGGCCACGTGCAATCCGCGCTGCGGTGTTCCCGGCCGCCAAATCCATTTGTGCCATCAACCAACCGCCAAAAATGTCTCCGGCCGGGTTGGTATCTGCTGGCATGGCAATGGTGCGGATGGCTGGATTGTGTTTCGGTAAGGTATCGGGCATGACAGTCTCCTCTCGCCATTCAGTATTGCGCGGCTGCCAAAAGCACGCTTTGCGCGCAGCCGCACGACATCTGAGTCTTGTATGAAGTCACAGCATCCACTAAGTTTGCGGTTTGATACAACAATAAGGTGCAAGCCATGCAAGTCCCCTCGTCAATCAAACACGCACTCCTCGCCTGCGCAGTCTGTCTGAGCCCATTGGCGCTGGCAGAACCCGCCAAAATTGGCATGATCACAACACTGTCCGGTGGCGGCGCCTCGCTTGGCATCGACATCCGCGATGGGTTTGAGTTGGCACTCAAAGAACGCAATGGCCAACTCGGCGGAATCGACATCGAAATGATCGTGGTGGATGACGCACGAAAGGTCGATAACGCCAAACAAATCGCGACGCGGATGGTCAGTCAAGACCAAGTTGACATCATGACCGGCATCGTTTGGTCGAACCTCGCCATGGCCGTGATTCCGAGTGTTACCGCAGGCGGCACCATCTATGTCAGCCCAAATGCCGGACCGTCATTACTCGCAGGCAAGCGCTGCCATGCGAATTACTTCAATGTCGCGTGGCAGAACGACAATCTGCACGAGGCCATGGGTCAGTATGTGTCAGACCAGGGGTTTGAAGATGTGTATCTCATCGCGCCGAACTACCCAGCCGGACAGGATGCGCTCGCCGGCTTCAAGCGGTTTTACAAGGGTTCGATCGCAGCTGAGGTCTACACCAAACTCGGTCAGGTAGACTACGCCGCAGAAATTGCCAACCTACGCGCTGCCAAACCCAAAGCCGTGTACTTCTTTTTGCCAGGTGGCATGGGCATCAACTTCACCAAGCAATACGCCCAAGCTGGGTTAAAAGATGCGTTCCCATTGTTTGGACCGGCGTTTTCCTTCGATGAAGGCATCCTCAAAGCTGTGGGTGACGCAGCCATTGGCACGATGAATACCTCGCAGTATTCCCATGACTTGGATAACCCCGCCAATGTTCGGTTCGCCAAGGCGTTCACAGAAGCCTATGGGCGTAAGCCGTCCCTCTACGCCTCACAAGGCTACGATGCGGCTCTGTTGATCGACAGTGCATTGGCCAAAGTCGGCGCAGACTTCAAAAACACGGAGGCGCTGCGGGCTGCGCTGAAGGCAGCAGACTTTACATCGGTACGCGGTGACTTCAAATTTGGCAACAACAACCATCCGATTCAACGGATTTACGTCCGCAAAGTGGTGAAAGATGGTGACGGTGTGACCAATCAAGTGATGGGAACCGTTTTCACAGAGCATCAAGACGCCTACGCTTCTGAGTGCAAGCTGTGATTCAGACTGAGATCGGGCGCAGCGCTCGATCTCAGTATCGCGCTTCATCACGATGTTAGTTCTCGAACAACTCTTTAACGGCCTGCAACTCGGCATGATGCTGTTTCTGATGGCTGCTGGCCTGACACTTGTGTTTGGCATCATGCATCTGATCAATCTGGCACATGGGTCGCTATATATGGTCGGCGCCTATGTCACCGCCACAGTGACCATGGCTTCGGAGTCTTTTTTCGCGGGCCTCGCTGCCGGTTGCTTGGCGGCAGGTGCCACAGGCGTGCTGATCGAAGTTCTGGCCATGCGACACCTCTACCACCGTGATCATCTAGACCAGGTCCTCGCTACCTTCGGGATTATCTTAACCGCCAACGAGGCGACCAAAATGCTGTTCGGGCCCCAGGCGCTCTTTTTGAACCCGCCGGACGCCTTGATGGGAACCGTCGAGATCCTGCCCGATACGCCCTATCCCGCTTATCGGTTATTTGTGATCGCAGCCGGCGTGGCCGTGGCACTCCTACTTCGACATCTCATCACGCACACACGTGTCGGCATGTTGATCCGTGCCGGTGCCACACACCGCGAAATGGTCGGTGCACTCGGAGTCAACATCAGTCAGTTGTTCACCGCCGTCTTTGCACTCGGTGCCATGCTGGCAGGTTTAGCCGGAGGGCTTGCAGGCCCCATGCTTGCTATCGAGGTCGGAATGGGCGAACAGATCCTGATCCTGACCTTTGTGGTGATCATCATCGGTGGGATTGGGTCGGTGAAAGGCGCATTGGTGGCAGGACTCTTGGTTGGCGTTGTCGACACCCTCAGTCGCGCGTTTTTACCGAGTGTCTTAAAAACCACTTTGCCAGCGGCCACCGCCGATGCTGTCGCAGGGTCGGTCTCCAGTATGGCCATTTATGTCTTGATGGCATTGGTCCTGATTTTTCGACCGGAAGGACTATACAAAGCCTATGGTACATAGCTCCAATCGACGTGCTTGGGTGCATGGCATCGGTTTGGTCGTCCTTCTGGCGCTGCCCATCATCGCCGAGGCTCTTAATGACCCCTTTTGGATCACCATTGCCACCCGGATGTTAATCTATGGTCTCGCCGCCATGAGCCTAGATCTCATTTTAGGGTATGGCGCCATGGTCAGCTTTGGGCACGCCGCCTTTTTTGGGCTCGGGGCCTACACCGTCGGGATTCTTACCCATCACGTGTTCTACGCGGAAGCGATTCCCTTTTTACCCGGCCACTGGGAAGGCTCGAGTCAAGCGCTGGTGCAATGGCCGCTCGCGATGGTGGTGAGCGGTTTCTTCGCGCTGGTGATCGGCGCTTTGAGCCTCCGCACCCAAGGCGTGTACTTCATCATGATCACCCTAGCCTTTGCGCAGATGGTGTATTTCTTCATGATTGGTTTACCCACCTACGGCGGCGAAGATGGCCTCAATGTCTGGATGCGCTCAGAGGTGCCAGGTATGAACCTGAGCGACCCTTGGCAGTTTTACTATCTGGTCCTCGCCCTATTACTCCTATGGCTCGCGTTCAGCCAACGTTTAGTGCAAAGCCGATTCGGCCGTGTGTTGGCTGGCTGTCGGCAGAACTCAGCACGCATGCATACCCTCGGCTATCCTGTTCGACGCTATCAACTGACGGCCTTTGTCATCGCCGGCATGGGCGCAGGACTGGCAGGCGCGTTGGCGGCCAACCAAAATGAGTTTGCAAGCCCGGGGCTCATGGCCTGGAGCACCTCGGGCGAACTGATGGTGATGGTGATTTTAGGCGGCATGGGGACCCTCGTCGGACCGATTTTAGGCGCCATCGTCCTCTTGACCCTTGAAGAGATTTTGTCGGGGCTGACCGAGCATTGGATGGTGGTTCTGGGTCCAATCCTCGTTCTGGTCGTGCTCTTTGCCCGCGGCGGACTGTATCGACTCCTCATTGGCGGGCGTCATGATGACTGAGCCGGTGTTAGTGGTTGAAAACCTCTGCAAGTCATTCGGTGCGGTCACTGCGTCAGACGGTTTGAACCTGAGCCTACTGCCTGGAGAAATCCACGCCATCATCGGGCCAAACGGTGCCGGCAAATCAACCGCCATTCACCAACTCAGTGGCGAAACGCCTTCCGACAGCGGGCGGATCGTCTTTCTGGGTCAGGACATTACGCACTGGCCTGCACATCGTCGTGCGCGCGCTGGCATGGCGCGATCGTATCAAGTGACACAACTTTTTCAGCAGATGACAGTGCGAGAAAATATTGCCATGGCTGTGCAGGCCGCCGATCGCCATCACTTCCGTTTTTGGCGGAAAGCCGCCACTGATCCACGTCTCAATCGGCCGGTTGAGACACTGCTGACCTCCTTAGAGCTCACCGATCTCGCCGATCGACGGATTGCGGAAATCGCCCACGGCCAACAACGTCAGGTCGAATTGGCCCTCGGCCTTGCTTTGCAACCCAAACTGTTGCTGCTCGATGAACCTATGGCCGGCATGAGCAGCTCAGAAACCCATGAGATGGCCAATCGTTTAGAACGACTGCGTGGGCAGATGACCGTGGTTTTGGTCGAGCATGACATGGATGTGGTCTTTCGGTTAGCCGATCGGATCAGCGTGTTGGTCAAAGGCCAGGTGATCTGCACCGACACACCCGAAGCGGTCCGACAGAATCCGCGTGTACAACAGGCCTATCTCGGAGATGGCCAATGAGTGTGTGGTTAGAGCTTGAGGGTGTGACCGGCGGCTATTCCGGCAGCCAGGTGTTGTTTGGCGTCGATCTTTCGATCGCCAGTGGTGAAGTGGTCACACTCATGGGTCGCAATGGAATGGGCAAAACCACGACCGTCCGCTCGATCATGGGACTCAATCCCATCACAGGCGGAGATATCCGCATCTGCGGCCGCTCGATCCGTGCACTGAAATCGCATCACATTGCCAAACTCGGAATTGGCTATGTTCCCGAAGGCCGCCATGTGTTCCCAAACCTGACCGTTCGCGAGAACTTGATTGCAACCGCGGCAAACCGATTTGCGCTTGAATCCCCCTGGACACTTGAGAAAGTGATGGATCTGTTTCCACGCATGGCAGAACGCGATGCGCAGTATGCCCGCACGCTCTCAGGTGGCGAACAGCAAATGTTGGCGATTGGCCGGGCGCTCATGACCAACCCGCAATTTATGATTCTCGATGAGGCCACCGAAGGCTTGGCGCCACTGATTCGAGAAGAAATTTGGCATGTGTTGGAACACAACCTCAAAGAATCCGGCCAGGCCATCCTGGTCATTGATAAGCATCCCAAAGCCATGGCACGTCTTGCCGATCGGCACCTGATCATGGAAAAAGGTCAGCTGGTGTGGGAAGGTGATTCTGAGCGCTTACTAAGCTCACCGGACATACAGGAGCGCTATCTCGGTGTCTGATACCTACGATGATCTGATCGATCAGGCCTACAACGTCCGGCGTGCGCTGCCGGATCATCCCGCAACCTTTGCCCGCTGGCGACAAGAATCTGATGCCTATCTTGCAGCCTGCCCCGCAGCCCAGATTGATCTGCCTTATGGTCCAGACACCGGGCAGCGGCTCGATCTATTTCCAGCCACCGCAGGCTCGAATCAGACCGACCCGCCGCTGATTCTGCTCATTCATGGAGGGTACTGGCAAGCGCTCGATAAGGCCGACAATCGACAGATGGCGCGTGCATTCAACCAAGCTGGTTTTTCAGTCGCTGTCCTCAACTACAGATTGTGTCCGACTGTGGGCATTCAAGCCATCTGCGAGGATGTGACTGCGGCCGCTCAGTGGCTTGCGAAAGAAGCACCCACGCTCGGCGTCGCCTGCTCGCAAATGGCGGTGATTGGGCATTCTGCTGGTGCTCACCTAGCAGCCATGCTGGCCTGTCTGATGACCCAAGAAGCCGCTCTTGTGAACTCTGAACTGGTGTACCTCGGATTGGTCTCTGGAGTGTTCCAGCTCTCACCGCTGTTGGCCACGCGGATCAATGACAAACTCGGTCTGAGCCCATCACAGGCCGAGGTGCTCAGTCCGACGACCCATAGTCCACCGAGCGGGCTGTGGGTCGATGCATTCGTGGGTGAATACGAAACAGCCGGTTTTTTTGACCAGCATCGCGCGTTGCAAGCAGCCTGGGGACAACACACCCGGTTACACCATCGTGTGGTTGCATCCGTCGATCATTTAACGATTTGGGATCAGCTCACCGATCGAGACAGTCCGGTTGCATCACGGATGCTCACCGCCTTGGAACAACGCACAGCCACCGACTAAATCATCAGCACCACGAAAAACAACACAATGTACGCGCCGCCGAGCCACATCGCACCGACGATCAAGGTGTGCAGAATACGGGCGATGCGATGCTTTAACGCCATGGGAGGACTCCTTTTCAATGATCATGCCGTTTGGCGGGTGAAAACACCAGTCATCCGCCATACCCTCTTGTGATCATATGAACTGACCCTACCGATAGCCTCACAACATGCGACAGAAAGGACCATCTGATGACAGAGTTTGCGACACAGTTTACCGAAGGCCGGTCACACAAAAAATTCAATGGCCAATCCGTGCCAAGGGAAACCCTCGAACGCCTGTGGGAACTCACAGCGCTGGCGCCGACAGCCAATAACTCTAACCCACTGCGGGTCGTATTTGCCCAGACCCAAGATGCCATGGAAGCATTGGCTGCCAGCGCACATGGATACAACCTCGAGCGTGTGCAATCGGCCGGGGCGGCCGCCATCTTGGCTTACGATCTCCGTTTTTTTGATCAGTTTCAGACGCTCGCACCCCACATGCAGCAGCCGCCTGCACAGGCATCATGGCCGGCTGAGCGCATTGAACGCATGGCGCTTGTGAACGCCAACCTCCAAGCCGGATTTTTTATTCTGGCCGCGCGCACGTTGGGACTGGATTGTGGCCCCATGGGCGGCTTTGAGGCCGACCAAATCGAAGCCGAATTCTTTGATGACCCCAACTGGCGCTTTAACTTCGTGGTACTGCTCGGCAAAGGTGATCCAGATGCGCTCTACCCGCGCGCACCACGGCTCGACTTTTCCACGGCCTGCCGGCTCCGTTAAGACAGTCGACCGGCTTGGAATTGGCGGATCACCTCAACGAAATCGGGTTCCGCCTGGAACCCTAACCCCTCGGCCCGCTGGCTCTGAAAATCCGAGGGCCATCGGCTGACGATGCCACTGATGCGAGCATCGGGCGCGTAGGTTAACTGAGCGACAGCATCAGCCCCACCGACTTGCTCCAACGCGTCGATCATTGCACCGACTGTGATGCGAAGACCCGGACAATTCACAGCCAAGGGCCCGCCCCAGGCCTCACGATCCACAGACAGGGCATGTAACAGACCAGCTACGGCACCCGCCGGTGAATTTAAGGCCACCGCCAAGTCTGGATCGACCGGTACCACAGCCGGCTGGCCCTGTAAGGGCTCACGGATGATCCCAGATAAAAAGCTACTGGCCGCCTGATTCGGTCGGCCTGGACGGACACTCACGGTCATCAACCGAAGTGCGCGCAGATCGATCAGTCCGCGTCGATGCAGATCCGCAAATAGGGTCTCGAGCATGAGCTTCTGTGCGCCATAACTGTTTTGCGGAGTCGGCCGAACGTCATCGGTAATGGTCTTGGGCAAGGGTGTGTCGTCGGTTCCGCCATACACCGCTAAAGAGCTTGCGAACACCAAGATCGGACGCTGTGATGACGCTGCCAATACCTCGGCGAGGCGAAGTCCGGTGTACACATTGGCGTCCAAACCCAACTGCAAATCGGCTTCACACTCACCGCTGACCGCACTGGCGAGATGGATGACCGCATCGGCGTCTTGGAACACCTCCGCGTGTGACGCTAACAACGCACTTAAGTCACCGGTCAGTACCTGCACGCGGGGATCGGTCGACGCGGGTGGCGCCACACGATCGACGACCGTGACCGCTGTCAGCGGAACGGCAATCCCACCGAGGACGATCTCAGACGGTGCCAACAAGGCGTTGACGACCATTTGGCCTAAAAATCCGGCTCCGCCGGTCACCACAATCCTAGCCACAGGCTCCTCTCTTTCTTATGATGGTGGGTTTGTAGGTGCCATGGTCGCATCAACACCCCACAGACAACAATAAACGGAGCAACCTACATGCAGACTTTAGTCATCGGCCTAGGATCCATGGGCTACGGCGCGGCGATTTCCTGTGTCCGCGAAGGCCTCACGACCTCAGGTGTTGACCTGAACCCAAGCGCCCGCGAGGCCTTTACCGAGTGTGGCGGCCAAGCACTCGCAACCATCGCGGAGGCAACTGACGTGGACTGCGTATTGGTGTTTGTTATCAATGCCGATCAGGCCGAACAGGTGATCTTTGACTCAGGGCTGTTGCAGACACTGAATCCAGATGCCGTGATCGTGAACTGCGTCACACTGGCACCGAGCCGCGCTGAATCCATCGCGCAGCGGGTTCAAGATGCCGGCTTTGGCTACATCGATGCACCGGTCAGTGGTGGTGCCGCGAAGGCACGCTCGGGCCAAATGTCGATCATGGCGTCCGGTGCGGATCATCACTTCGAACATGTGCAACCGGTCTTCGATGCCATCGCGGAGCGGGTGTTCCGACTCGGAACCACGCCAGGTGCTGGGTCGCAAATGAAGCTGGTCAATCAGCTCCTCGCTGGTGTGCACATTGCCGCCGCGGCCGAGGCCTTAAATTTAGCAGCCGGCTTAAAAATGGACTTACACCAGGTGATTGATGTGATCTCACATTGTGCCGGCACCTCATGGATGTTTGAGAACCGCGGACCACACATTGCCGATGGCGACTACACCCCACTCTCCAACGTCAATATCTTTGTCAAAGACATGGGGATCGTCACCGGTGAAGCAGCACACACCGGCATCAGTACACCTCTGTCCGAGACAGCCCTGGCCCTCTATCAAGAGGCCGCAAAGCAGGGTCTCGGTGGTGAAGATGACAGTGCGGTGGCGAAGGTCCTCGCCGCCCGCTCTGGTGTAACATTGCCTGGAGCGGATGCATGAAGCTTGGCTGTATCGCAGATGACTACACCGGAGCGACGGACTTAGCCGGCTTACTGGCTCGAAGTGGCGTGCGCGTGCAATTACACTTTGGCCTGCCGGCTGCGGATCTTCCAAGCTCTGCTGAGATCGAAATCATTGCCTTAAAGTGTCGCTCCATTGCAGTCGATGCGGCTGTCGAATCCTGCTTGCAAGCGGGCCGATGGCTCCGTGCGCGGGGCGCAAGCACCCTGTATTGGAAGTACTGCTCGACCTTTGATTCGACCGCATCGGGCAACATTGGACCAGTCGCTGAAGCACTCCTTGAACTGACCGGGCAAAGGCAAGCGCTCTATTGCCCTGCATTCCCCGAAAATGGTCGCTCGGTGTTTATGGGCCATTTGTTTGTTGGCGATCAGTTGTTGTCCGAATCTTCGCTGAAAGACCACCCGTTAAACCCCATGACCGATGCCAATTTATGCCGCGTACTGGCTCCGCAGGTGACTGCGCCGGTGGGTTTATGGAGTCGCCTCGATCAGCGGGCTGGCAAGGCCATGCCAGACGCCCGCCATGTGATCGCCGATGCTGTGGAATTTTCAGACCTCGAGTATCTGATCGCACACACACCAGAGTCTGTGTTGTTAACCGGAGGCAGTGCGCTTGCAATGCCCTTGCCTGCCCATCTCGGTCTTGTTGGCGACCAGAGTGATCCGCTGCCTCAGGTTGGAACCCGCAGTCTCATTTTAAGTGGCAGTTGTTCGTCCATGACCCAGCAACAGGTGGCTTACTGGCGCGCGCACCATCCCGCATTTCAGATCGACCCGTTACGGCCGGAGAGTGTGCAGGAAGCGCTCAACTGGTGGCACAGCCAGTCGGCAGAGACACCCTGTTTGATCTATGCAACCGATACGCCTGACGCAGTCCGCGCGAGCCAAGCAGCACTTGGGGTGCAAGAAGCCGGACACCGCATCGAACAGGCCATGGGCGCAATCGCGAAGGCGGCAACGGCGGCCGGTGTGCGCCGTTTGGTGGTCGCAGGCGGCGAGACCTCGGGCGCAGTGACCCAAGCACTCGCAGTTCATCAAGTCCGGGTGGGCCAGGAAATCTGCCCAGGAGTTCCGTGGATTTACGCGGGCGTCTCGGACCCTATCGCATTGGCGCTCAAAAGCGGAAACTTTGGTGGACCTGAGTTCTTCCAAGAGGCCTTCAACGTGCTTGGAGACGCCTGATGGATTCGCGTGAACAGCTCTGTGAACTCGGGCTCTCCTTGTATCAACGCGGACTCACCCATGGCAGCACCGGCAATCTGTCGGTTCGGCTTGACGATGGATGCATTGCGGTGACCCCAACTGGTGTCTGCATGGGCCGCCTTGACCCAGCGCAACTGAGTATTCTAGATAGCCAAGGCGAGCACCTCAGTGGCCCCAAGCCCACCAAAGAAGTGCCCTTACACATGGCCTTTTATCACACCCGTGGAGACCGTGCTGGCGCGATTGTGCATCTTCACAGCTGCTACGCGACGGCGCTTTCGTTACTTACGCCTGATGAGACCGAGGACTGGCTGCCGCACCTCACACCCTACGGCATCATGCAGCTCGGCAAAGTCCGTTTATTACCCTATTTTCTGCCGGGAAGCCCAGAGATCGGCCAGGCCATCACAGGGCTGGCGGGACGACATGCTGCGGTCATGCTCGCAAACCACGGACCGGTGGTGAGCGCGAAAACGATTGAAGCGGCCACCTATGCCGCCGAAGAATTAGAGGCCACTGCAAAGCTGGCCATGCTGACTCAGGCCCTGAACCCCAATGCGCTGACCGAAGAACAGGTCGCCACATTGGTTCGTCACTATCACGTGGAGTGGAACTGATGCTTCAATTTTCCGCCAATCTGGGTTTTCTATGGACTGACCACGCACTCGCCGATGGTATCCGTCGCGCTCAGGCGGCCGGCTTTGCCGCAGTGGAGTGCCATTTCCCCTACGATCAGCCGATCGAGGAGGTGCAGCAAGCACTCACTGAGACTGGATTGCCGATGCTTGGGCTGAACACCATCAAGGGCACCACCGGGGGCTTGGCCGCACAGCCAGATCAGATCGCGGCCGCGCGCCAATCGATCCAAGAGGCCGTCACCTATGGCGCGGCCATCGGGGCTCTGAACATCCACGTGATGGCCGGCCTTGGTGAAGGCGCCCGCGCTTTGGCCTGTTTTCAAGACAACCTAAAATACGCCACCGATCTCGCAGGCGCGTCGGGGATGCAGATCGTGATAGAGCCATTGAACGCCCATGACGTTCCTGGATACTTTTTGAAGAACACGACTCAAGCCATTGATATTATTGAATCGATCTCGCAGAAAAACCTCCGACTGATGTTTGACTGCTACCACGTTGGCCGTACTGAAGGTGCTGTGATCGAGCGCCTTCAAGCCTGTTGGCCCTGGATTGGACACATTCAGTTTGCCGGCGTGCCAGACCGCGGCGTGCCCGATCAGGGCACACTCGACTACCGTGAGGTATTTGCGGCCATTGTCGCCGCAGGTTGGGACACACCACTTGGAGCTGAGTACCGCGTTAAGGGATCCACCGAAGACAGTCTCGGCTGGATGCAGGCGCTCGCGCTCTAGGCCGCGCTTTCGTTTGCAACCGGTGGCGGCTTCAGATCGCTCGTCCGATCCAGAGCAAACAGCGGCCTGAAGTGCCAACGACTGAACGCCAAGACCCCAGCGGCAATGACACCGCCTAAAACCACCGTCGGCACCGCGCCCAAGGTGGCGGCAAAGGCGCCGCCGCGAAAGTCCCCTGCCTCATTACTGGTCTGAATGAATAACATATTGACCGCTGACACCCGGCCTCGCAAAGATTCAGGGGTCGCTCGATGCACCATGGCGCTACGAATATTGACACTGATCATGTCAGAGGCGCCGTATAGGAACAGTGCCAACACACTCAACCACCACACCGTCGATAGACCAAACACAACAATGGATGTCGCAAAGACCACCAGCGACCAGAAGAGTTTCCGCCCGACATCGGTTAAGCCCTCTGAACGCGAAGCAATCCAAAGACCCACGCAAATACTGCCGGCCGCCGGTGCTGCACGCATTAAACCCAGCTCAAAAGGCCCGACACCCAGAACATCCACTGCGAAAATAGGCAATAGCACAAACACCGATCCAAACCCGACCATCAATACATCGACAGTCAGCCCACCGAGCAAGATCGGGTGATGCCAAACATATGACAGACCGGCCACAAAGGATTTCAGGGTACGGCCAGCCAAATGAGTGACCCGAAATACTGGGATAAAGGCATATCCCACTAAGGTCAGTGCCAAAGCGACCGTGATGCACCCATACACCCCTCGATCAAGCCAGCCAATCAACAAACCCGCCAACACGGGGCCTGCGATCATCGCGGAGTTCCACACGGTTGTGGACAGAGCCACCGCGCGATCGAGGACCGACTCATGCACGATATTCGGCACGATGGCTTGCAGCGCCGGACCATGAAAGGCACGCCCCGAACCATGTAGGGCGACCAGTGCATAGAGCATTAGCAAATCCGGTGCAGGCGATGCCATGACCCAGGCGATGCCAAGCACTGCAATGGTCTCGGTTAACGCAGCCGCACGCACCACCCAGATCCGTGGCACATAGTCCACCACCATCCCGGACACAAAGAAAAACAGATACACCGGCAAAATCTGCATCAAGCCGACCAAGGCCAAACTCCAGGGGTCACCCGTCAATGCATACAGGTGCCATCCCAACGAGACGACCAACATGGTATTGGCCACACCCACCGAGGCTCGCGAGAGCAGATAACCCATAAAACGGCGATGAAACAGCTGCTGATCAGCCATGTCGACGACCACAGTAGCGTCCGCGCACCGCGGGCTTTGGTACCGAGACCAGTCCATCAAAGGAGTCCAGTGTCTCAAACCCAGACGCGAATACAGCCGTCAGTTCACCAGGAGCTAACAGAAAATCGGGATTCGAGGGTTTACCATAGGCCGCATTGCCGATGCCGAAGGTTTCATAGATCAACAACCCGCCGGGACGGACCAAGGCACCGATCTCAGCCAACCGCGGTCGATACAGGTAATTGGACACCACAACCAGATCCGCTTGGGCATCCTGAAGCGGCCACTCGGGACCTTCCAAGTCTAGGCACTGAAAGCGAACACCGGCAGCCTGAAGCGCACCGGCCAGGTCCGAATTTCGGTCCACGGCCGTCACCTGCCACCCCAGTGTGGCAAGCCACAACGCATGTCGGCCTGAGCCGCACGCGAGGTCAATCGCGTCGGTCACTGCTGTGGCATGGGCATCGAGCATGCCGATGATCCAGTCCGATGGCGCACCGATGGCTCCATGTTCGGCCATCAACACAGCCACCACACCAAGAGTCCTGAGCACAGAGCGCCCTCGACCCAGGCCGCAATCATCCAAGGCCAGGGCGCACGCTCAACGGAACGCACCACGCCATCAATCCAACCCATGCAGCCCCCTATTGCGCTGCGCGCTGCCAATTCTCAAAAAACACATCCCGAACCACCGGATCCAAGTGCACAATCAGCGCCGGACTCAGTCGGATGGGCTTCAACGGGCCACCCGCTCGCGGCGTCTCTTCTAAGACCGATAACCGCACCGCAGGTGACAGACCCGATTGACCGTCGTCACTCAACACATAGCGCACCAACCGAGCAGCGGAGTCTGCATGATCGGCCGTCGCTGGCACAAATGCAGTGCGTGGCACCGCCAATTGATAGTCCTCGAAGCGCAGTACCCGGAGGTCAGGCGCGTTCGCGAGCCGCGTTAACACATAGGATTCGATGACGTTGTACGCCAGTTGTGTCTGGCCAGCAATGACCGCATCAATCATGTCTCCAGAGCAACAGCTCACTTCCAGATCAGCATCCTGGAAACCGGCGATTAAGGACCAAAACCGTGCGTCCTGCAGCGCATCCTGTTGCGCGAGCAGGTAGCCGACACCGGACTCAGCAGGATCATACATCACCACACGGAGCCCAGACTCGGACCGTGCGATCAGCTGCGCCAAAGCGGGCCGTGTTTTCACTGTCGCGAGCGATGATTGCACGGAAGCGTGATAGAGCGTCACGATCGGTTCGACTGCAATTTGTACCAGCTGAGACCGCCAATGCGTCGCCCGTACCCTGCTTAAATCCAAACTGCGTGCGAAACCGTCATTCACCAGCTTGACCTGTAAATCAACGGCCGATGACATGACCAGATCAATTTCAGAGTCTAAGCCTTCGCGTACTGCCTGATCGATGCTGCGGCTAGATGCCTGCAGATAGCGCACCCGAAACTCCGGATACAAGGCCACAAAGCCAGCAAGCACTGGCTGTAAACGCGCAAAGTCGCTGGTTCCCAACACCTGGAGTTCTTCGATGCCGCGACCGACTTCAAACTCACCCTCAAGCTCAAGCGCCATGGTCGCCGACGCAAAAAGCCACGCCATCAAGCAAACAATAAACGGCACCGCGCACCTCCTTCGGGTCGATTTTCAAGCTGCAACTCTGCGCCGTGCGAGTCAGCCACGCGTTTGACAATGGCGAGACCGAGACCCTGGTGTGAGCCCTTGGCATCACCACTGACAAAGGCATCGATCGCAAGATCTGGCGCGGCCTGAAACCCAGGCCCGTTATCCACTACTTCAATCCAAGCGCGATCATCCGAACGCCCGACCCGGATGGCCACATCAGATAACTCAGGTGTGTGCGCAATCGCGTTATCCACCAAGCACACCAAGGCCTCCCGAATCGCCACACGATCACCACGGACCATGACTGGCGCATCAACCAGCTCCACTGACAGTCCAATCTCGCGGACCTCTGCGGTCGGATCCATGGTGCGCGCCACACTCTCGGCTAACTGCGCAAGATTCACCTCCTCGCTGACCTTCAGCATTTCTCGATAGGTCAAACTGGCTCGGGTCAGTAATTGCGCCACGAGCTTACTCGCATAGCGCGCTCGTACGACGACCTGACGTGCTTGTCCTTGGTAGGTGTCAGGCAATGTCCGCTCAAGGACCTCAGAGGTGGTCACAATGGCCGCAATAGGCGTTTTGATCTGATGCGTTGCCTCAGCAATAAAGGCGCGATTGCGCTCCAACAGCACCCGGTGTTGTTCTAAGGTCTCGTTGAGTGTTTCGACCAACCGTCCGATCTCCCGGGGCGTGTCCTCGGCAAGCGGCGAAAAATCATCTGGGGAGCGATTGGCCAAATTGCGCTCAATCGCGACAAAGGGCTTTAAGGAATGCCGTAAGCTCAACTCGGCCCACAGTGCCAATAAACAAAATGCCAACAAGACCGCAATGGCCAACCAGTTCGCGACGGTCGTTGCAAAGGCCAAATAACTGGCCTGAGTTTGACCAATCACAACCGAGACGCGCGCCGTAGCACCCGGTGCAATCGGTTTATCGGCCAGGACAAATCGCGTCGGCTCGCCCCGGTAGACCATGCTGTAAAACGACAGGGCTCTTCCAGCCTCACGGATGATGGGTAGATCGTCGTAGCCAGCCAGATGTGTTTCGCTCGCGGCGACTGCATAGAAGACTCGCTCTGGAGCCGAATAGGCCAATACTTCAAAGGCACTGTAGGGCAGATCGAATACCGGCCCATCGGGGGTGTTGACGACACTATCTAAAATCACCATGGCCACCGCTTGCAGGTCACTGTCCTGACCGCGTTCGAGTGTCCGCTTGGCAATCTCGCCGGTCACGAGATACACCGCACCGCCAACAAACAGCAGCATCAACAGCCACAAGCTAAATAGCCGACGGCGTATACTCCAGCTACTCTGCATGCTTACTCCAGATCAATTGATACCCCTGCCCGCGTATTGTTTTTATATAAATATCATATGGTTCAAGGCGTTTTCTCAGGCGGCTCACATGCACTTCAATGGCGTTATCTGACGCCTCTTGATCCATGCCATACATGCGATTCAAGAGTGTCGACTTGTCTAAAAATCCCCCAGGTGCAGCCCAGAGGGACTCCAGTAATTTCAGTTCCTGCGTGCGGAGTGTGATCTGCTCTGCCCCATCCCACAGCGTGCGTTGCACTGGATCAAAGGCCAACCGTCCGATGGGTCGCGTTTTCACTGAACGGGATAAATGCCGACGGTAGACCGCCCGCAACCGCGCATCGAGCTCGGCCAACACAAAGGGCTTGGTCAGATAATCATCGGCACCCACATCCAACAGATGTACTTTGTCATCAATTTCCGAGCGCGCAGTGAGCACCAGCACTCCGATTGGCAAATCGGTATGCCGAATCTGCTTTAGCACCGTTGTGCCTTCGCCATCAGGCAACTCGATATCCAAAATCACAACATCGTAGACGTGCTGGTTCAGCTCGAGGTACTGCAAAGACCTCCCGAGACTCTCAGCATGATCCACGGTGTGACCGCTCGCGCGCAGATGCGCACAGAGCGCATCGGCCAAATCGACGGTGTCTTCAACGACTAAAATTCGCATGTCAGGTTGTTGTCAGCTTTCTGTGTTTTTCTTGTCATAGGCACTTTGTGTCGATAAGAACATAACAGGAGACTACTCATGAAACCTTCGTTTTTGAAAGCGATGACCTTTGCAGGCCTTGCTGGCCTCGTGGCAATGGCTCCAACTGCGCATGCAGGCGGACATCAACAACTCGATAGCATCCATTTTATCGTTCCAGGTGGCGCAGGTGGCGGCTGGGACGGAACAGCCCGTGGAACCGGCGATGTACTCGCGCGCTCGGGTCTCGTTGGCAATGCATCCTATGAAAACATGTCCGGCGGCGGCGGCGGTAAAGCGATCGCGTACATGATCGAAAATGCCAAGTCGAACGAAGGCACGTTGATGGTGAATTCAACGCCCATCGTGATCCGTTCGTTGACGAAAGTATTCCCACAAAGCTTCCGCGATTTGACGCCCATCGCTGGAACCATTGGTGACTATGCCGCGCTGGTTGTGAAAGCGGACAGCCCAATCAAGTCGTTTAAAGATCTTGTCGCGATCTATGACAAGAACCCGAATGATCTTGCAATTGCAGGCGGCTCGGTCGCAGGCGGCATGGACCATCTCGTTGCAGCCATGGCCATGAAAGCAGCCGGTGCCGACCCACTTGCTGTGAAGTACCTGCCATTTGATGCCGGTGGCGAAGCCATGGCCTCATTGCTGTCTGGCGAAGCCGATGCACTGTCAACTGGACTGTCTGAGGCCGTTGGTCTCGCAGCACAGGGCGAAGTACGGATTTTGGTGACCACAGCACCCAAGGCAATTGATGGCATTCCATCACTGAAGAGCGAAGGTTACGATGCTGAATTCGTCAACTGGCGTGGATTCTTTGGCGTGCCTGGCCTGCCAAACGACCAGCGCATGAAGTACATCAAAACCTTTGAAAAGATGTATGGCACCAAAGAGTGGGCTGAAGTACGTGATCAGAACAAGTGGGTCGATATCTACCTGCCAGGTGATGAGTTCGTCAGCTTCCTCGAGAAGCAGGAAGCCGAAATCGGCGGCCTGATGAAAGAACTCGGGTTCCTCTAAGGTATGGTCCGCATCGATCGCTACATCGCGCTGTGCTTACTCGCGTTCTCGATCGGCTACGGATATTTGGCCTGGATGCATCCGTTACTTCCCTTTGAAGTACGGATGCCTTTCAAACCGAATACCATGCCACTCGGTCTTGCAGGCATCGGCATCATTTTGTCGTCTATGCTGTTGTTCCTTCCCTCCTCCGATGGATTAGAGAAGGACGCTGACGGGTGGCGTGGCTTCGCCTGGAATCAGGCGCTTATTTTGGTCGGTATGATGGTGCTGTATGCTCTGTTGCTCCGGCCTCTTGGATTCATTCTCTCAACATCCCTGTTTTTGATCGCAGCATCCCGTCTTTTAGGGGAAACCCATTGGCTTCGCTCGATCATCACGGCGATTTTGAGCTCTGCACTGATTTGGTATCTGGTTGACGTTGTGCTCGGCATTTATCTCGTGCCCCTTCCCAAAATAGGAGCCCTGTAATGCTCGAAGGTCTTTACCTCGGCCTAGGCGCCGCAATCAGTCCGTTTAATATTTTAATGGTCTTCATTGGCTGTTTCCTCGGCACCTTCATTGGCATGTTGCCAGGCCTTGGACCCATGTCGATCATTGCCATTATGATCCCGATTGCAATTCAGCTCGGTGATCCTGCCTCGGCCTTGATTCTTTTATCAGGAGTCTATTACGGAGCCATCTTCGGTGGTTCGACGTCATCGATCCTCATTAACGCACCCGGCGTTGCCGGAACCGTGGCCTCGTCCTTTGATGGCTACCCCATGGCGCGCGCCGGGATGGCCGGTAAAGCACTGACCATCGCCGCGATTTCATCCTTCGCCGGAGGCACTATTGGCGCGTTATTGCTGATGATTTTTGCGCCCGTGCTGTCGTCGGTGGCCAAGCTGTTCTGGTCGGCCGAATACTTTGCCTTGATGGTGCTTGGATTGACTGCGATCGCAGCCTTCGCAGGTCGCGGCAAGGTCTTAAAAGCGCTCATGATGACTGTGTTTGGCGTGATGCTGGCGACGGTCGGAGAATCCGCACTGCATAATGCGGCCCGCTTCACATTGGGCATTATGGATCTACAAAGCGGAATTTATTTTGTCACGCTGGTGATGGGCTTATTTGCATTACCTGAAGCGATTTTTCTCGTCCTCGATCGCCGACGCAGCGATGCGATGGAGAACAACAACAAAATTGAGAACCTGCGGATCACACGCGCCGAGGCCAAGGAAATCGCCCCGGTGATTGGTCGGCAATCGATCCTTGGCTTTTTAGTGGGAGTCCTACCTGGCGCAGGCGCCACCATGGCCTCATTTTTAGGCTATGGCATTGAACGCAACCTGGCACCGGCCGGCGAACGTGAGAAATTTGGCCACGGATCAATCCGCGGCCTAGCGGCGCCCGAGACAGCCAATAACGCCGCCTGTACCGGCTCTTTTGTACCGATGCTGACTCTCGGCATTCCGGGTTCTGGAACCACCGCGATTTTGTTGGGCGCGCTGGTTGCCCTCAGCGTGACACCGGGTCCACGATTGATGGAAGATCAGCCGGAAGTCTTTTGGGCTGTCATCATCTCGATGTATCTGGGCAACGTCGTGCTGTTAATCTTAAATCTTCCTCTGATCCCATACATCGCGAAACTCCTGACGGTTCCACGGTTTTATCTGATCCCATTTGTGGTGTTTTTCTCGCTCATTGGCGCCTACATTGGACAGAACAATCCGACTGAGTTGTTGATCATGATTGCCCTTGGGTGCATGGCGACCTTACTGCGCTTCGGCGGCTTCCCCCTACCCCCTTTGATCATCGGTTTCATTCTCGGTGGGATGCTTGAAGACAACCTCGGTCGCGCCATGCGTCACGCCAATGGCCTCGACTTCATATGGGACCGCCCGATGACACTGGGCATTTTGATTCTGGCATTTGTGTTGTTGGTGTATCCAGTATGGAGAGACCGCACTCAGGCCCGTGCATGACCGATCGGCCACTCTCCGGGTTCCGAATTCTCGATGTCACCAATGTGCTGTCTGGGCCGTTTTGTGGCTACCAGTTGGCGCTTCTTGGCGCCGAGGTCATCAAAGTTGAAGCCCCTGATGGCGATCTCGCACGTCAACTTGGCGCCCGTGCCGACTGGAATCATGCGCGCATGGGCGTGTCCTATTTGGCGCAAAATGCGGGCAAACGCTCGATATCTCTGAACCTGAAGACCGAAGCCGGCCGAGGCGTGTTTCTCGATTTAGTCGCCACCGCCGATGCGGTAATTGAGAATTTCCGCCCCGGTGTCATGGATCGTCTCGGGCTGGGTTTTGAGACCCTCCGGGCGATCAAGGATCCACTGGTGTACTGCGCGATCACGGGCTTTGGCCAGGAAGGGCCGATGGCGGACCAGCCCGCCTACGATCAGATTGTGCAAGGCCTCTCAGGTGTGATGGATGTGACCGGAAGCGAAGACTCAGGTCCATTTCGGGTTGGTTATCCCATGGCCGATACCATCGGTGGTCTCACAGCAGCGCTGGCCTTGGTGGCCGCCTTGCATAAGAAACAGTCGCAGTATTTGGATGTCTCGATGCTTGAAAGCGTGCTCACCACTATGGGATGGGTTGCCTCGAACTGGCTCATGGCGGATCAATCACCCAAGCGTCTCGGTAACGACAACATGACCGCAGCCCCATCTGGCGCCTTTCAGACCCAAGACGGCCTGATCAACATCGCAGCCAATCAAGATCGCCAGTGGCTGGCTTTAGCTAAGGTATGCGGGCTAGACACCCTCACCCATGACTCTCGATTCGCCGAGCGTGAGGCCAGAAAGCAGCACCGTGATGCGCTCACCCAATTGCTTGAAGCCGTCTTGGTGACAAAACCAACAGCACACTGGGTGGCACGTCTCTCCGAGGCCGGTGTCCCCGCTGGACCGGTCCTCAATGTCAAAGATGCACTGGACCTACCGCAGGTCAGCGCACGGGGATTTGTATCCAGGATTGAGCAAACAGCGCCTGCCGACAGCATTCGGTTGGTCACCAATGGCTTCTTGATCAATCAAGAGCGCCTCACGCCAACAGGGCCTGTCGAAGCGCTCGGTGCATCGACAACGCCCATCCTGAAGGAGCTCGGTTACAGCGAAGAACAGATAGCAGATCTCAAACAGCAAGGAGCAATTCTTTGAGTACACATGACGACGTGACCAACTGGTGGTCAACGGACATCATTCGGATGGAGCCTGGCGTGATCGAGATTCGTGGCGAACCGATCGAACAGCTGATTCAAAGCCTCTCGTTCAGCGAAATGATCTGGCTCATGACCATGGGACAGCGCCCAAGCCCGGGGCAACATCGCCTCCTCGAAGCGGCCTTGGTGGCTGCCGTTGACCACGGACCTCAAGCGCCGTCAGTGGCTACAGCACGTATGGCCATGACCTGCGGTGTCGGCATCAATAATGCACTGGCCTCAGGCGTCAACATGCTGGGCGACGTGCATGGGGGCGCGGGAGAGCAAGCACTCATGGTATTTCAGCGAATCGCCGCCCGCCTTCCGTCCGAATCACTTGAAACGGCTGTGCAATCGGTTCTGGATGCGCTTGACGTTGAAGGAGTGACCTTTATCCCTGGCTTCGGGCATCGATTCCACAAACCCACCGACCCGAGGGCGGCCCCCTTGATGCAGTTGCTCAGACAGACCGCGTTGGACGATGCGCAGGTGGATGGCTACTTTGCTGACATTGCAGAAGCGGTGCAAAGCGAAATCGGGAAACGTAAAGGTCGACCCATTGCCATGAATATTGATGGCGCAACGGCAGCGATTTATGCCGCACTCGAGGTTCCGCCGACGTTGGCACGTGGCTTATTTTGCCTCTCTCGGAGTGTTGGATTAACGGCCCATGCGTTTGAACAATCGACACAGGGTGAACGCAACAAGGGCCCGACACCACCACACTATCGTTGGCGATATACAGGCCCTTGAGGTCCGACGATCTCGGCTGAGCGTGACATGCTCCCAGCCTCGGATCAGCAGCGTTTAGCTAAAGCGTGATCTCGACCGATCGCTCGATGAGCGACTCGGACGTGCACCAGCTGGACGGCGTGCAGGTGCCGAACCATCGCGCGCAACGCGTGGCTCAGACCGTGAACCCTCAGCGCGTGCAGGACGCGCATCTCCAGACCGCGCAGGACGAGCATCTCCAGAGCGTGCAGGACGAGCATCGGGACGCGGACCACGATGTGGCGCTTGCCCATCGCGTGCCGGACGTGAGTCACCGCGACCATCGGCAGCGCGCGCTGGGCGTGCATCACCTGAGCGCGCTGGGCGCGAATCGCCTTGACGTGCTGGACGCGAGTCACTGCGACCATCAGCAGCGCGTGCTGGGCGACGATCGTCTCCATAGCGTGCGCTGCGTTGACCCTCTCCTGCTCGCGCTGGACGTGAATCACTGCGGCCATCGGCTGCGCGTGCTGGACGCGCATCATTGCCGCGCTCAGGACGGCTGTCGTTCGACCGCGCTGGGCGACCGTCAGCAGCGCGTGGGTCACGACGACCCTCGGCACGGTTTTCACCACGGCCTTCATACGAACGTCCTTCGCGACGTGAATCGGATCCACGTGCATCACTGGAGCGACCACGACCGGAATCGGCAGCGCGCGGACCACGTCCGCCACCACCGTGCTTGCGTGGCGCAGTTTTCTGCTTCGGTTTCCGACTTGGGAATGGCACACGTGGCTCAAACCCATCGGCCACTTCGAAACTGATTTCAGTTTTGAGCACCCGCTGGATCTCAAGCAACAGCTTGTGCTCACCGGCACACACAAATGAGATGGCAGCCCCAGTCTCACCCGCACGTCCAGTCCGGCCGATGCGGTGGACATAGTCCTCAGCAACCATAGGCAATTCAAAGTTGATCACGTGTGGCAGCTTTTGGATGTCAATGCCGCGCGCCGCCACATCGGTGGCGACCAAGATGCGTGCAGATCCGCGCTTGAATTTCTCCAACGCTTTGGTTCGTTGCGCCTGGCTCTTGTTGCCGTGCATCGCTACCGATGGGAGACCATCGTCAGTCAAGGCTTTGGCCAACTTATCTGCACCGAACTTTGTCTTGGTAAAGACCAACACCTGATGCATGTTATTCATACCGATCAATTGGGTCAGAAGCTCACGCTTCTTTTCCTGGTCGACATGCACAAAGGTCTGCTCGACGGAGGCAGCCACGGTGTTGTCACGCGCGACCGCGATTTCAACAGGTGACTTTAAGTATTCAGCGGCCAAGGTTTTAATCCCACGGCTGTAAGTCGCAGAAAACAGAAGCGTTTGGCGATTTGGGTGACAAGCTTTGATGATCCGGCCAATGTCTTCGACAAAGCCCATATCCAACATCCGGTCTGCCTCATCGAGAATCAGCGTGCGGACATCAGAGAGATCCAGCGTACGCTGATTCACGTGGTCCAATAACCGACCCGGTGTTGCAATCAAAATATCCAAGCCTTGGCGGATGGCTTTGATCTGCGCACCGAAATTCACGCCACCATACACACAGGTATGACGTAGCTTGGTGCCTTTTCCGTAGTCACGCACGCTCGTAGCAACCTGCACAGCGAGTTCGCGTGTCGGTGCCAAAATCAAGGCGCGCGGCTTACCGGTCGAGTGATCGGCCATCAGTCGTTGTAAAACGGGTAATGTAAACGCAGCCGTCTTTCCGGTGCCTGTTTGGGCTCCGGCAAGCACATCGTGGCCTTCTAAAATGGCTGGGATGGCTTCGGTTTGTACGGGCGTGGCAGTTTCGTAACCAGCATTGGTCACAAGTTCGGGCAATAGCCCTAGATCTTGAAAGCGCATATTCATCCTGAATTGGCAGACGGGAATCCCGTCATAAAGCGGATCAGTCATCAACGCTCAAATAGGCGAGCTACCCAACGCGTCGATCCGCTATGCGCTAGGAGGCCGGCACACTATAGGGAAGTGACTGGTTTTGCAACAAAAGTTGAATATTTATTCAGCGCTTCAGCTCAACTGCGATCGCGGATACGAGCAATCATCTGCCGAAACTTCGGATGATCGGCTGAGCGCAAACACTCAAAATAGACCATCTCTGTCGACACGCGATGCGCGCCCATGTGTTGCATGCGCGCAACCGCGAGCTCGCAATCATGGGCATCCCGCGAGCCAACGAGTGCATCAATCAGCCACACCGTCCGCCCCGCTGCAATCAACCCAGCCACCGTCTGCAAGACACAGACATGCGCTTCACAGCCCACAACGATGACCTGCGATCCGGGGGCGAGATGCGAAACCGCCCGCGATGCGGTCGCGGCAAAGCTGCGTTTGTGCACAATCTCGGCTGACTGAAGCGGGAGCGCTTGCGAACTCGGACCGAGTTGTCCTGCACAATGTTCGGTCGCAACAATCGGGACCTCAAGCACCCTCATCGCCTCCAAAAAGGACGCCATACGTGCCACCAAGGCATCGCCATCGGCAATCGCCGGCAACAAGCGTGTTTGCATATCGATCACCAAGACCGACAACTGCGCTGAATCCATGAGCATGTGCTGCTTTCCTCGCTCTGCGAGCCATCATCAAACCATGCGCCTTGCCAATCTACAATGCCTACGCAAATCCGGTATATTGCCCACAACTAAGGCGGCCACATGTTCTCAATTTTTCTCAACACACTCCCCTTCTTTGCGCTTATTGGGCTTGGATATCTATCTGGACGCAGCGGTTTTTTCAGTCGGGAAGCGACCGCACACCTGACCAAATTTGTCTTTTACTTTGCGCTCTCAGCCATGCTGTTCCGGTTTTCGTCAAACCTGTCATTGGCGGAGCTCCTTGATTGGAACTTCATGGCCGCCTATCTGTGCGCGACTTTGGCGGTCTATATCAGCGCAGGCGCCATCGCCCGTTGGCGTGGCGAGGCCGTCGAGGCCTCCATCATCGAGGCGCAAAGTTCCGTCATCGGCAATATGGGCTGGATGGGCTTGGCCATGATACCGATCTTGCTTGGTGCCGATGCGGTCGGACCGGTGATGCTGGTTTTGATTGTTGATCTGGTGTTTTTCGGCCCGCTGGTGGTGATCTTGATCGTTGGTTACCGAGAGGGGCGCGTTAGCTTCAACTTATTTAGAACCCTTGGCCTTGGACTGATCAAAAACCCAATGGTGATGTCGATTGTGCTGGGCCTAATTTGGGCTGCTTTTGGGTGGCCTGTGCCCGTGTTACTCAACCGCTTTATGGAAATTCTCGCCGGTGCGTCCACACCAGGTGCGCTGTTCGCAATTGGCGCATCAATGGCCTATGTCACGGCAAAGACCGTGCGGATTCCAAGCCTGTTGTCAGTAAACAAACTGATCATGCATCCCTTAGCGGTCGCGATTGCTTCGATTTGGGTGTTTTCACTCGATCCCTTTGCCAGTGCCGTCATGATCGCCTGCGCGGCCATGCCTGTGGCCGGAAACGTCTACATGATTGCCAATCATTACGGTATCGACACAGACCGAGTGTCCGTCGCCATCTTGATTTCAACAGCAGCAAGCGTCCTGACTATCCCGCTGATTATTCAGTTGTCCGGCGTGTAGACACTATCTCGGTGGATCGACCCGTTGTGTGGTGGATCCATTGACTCGATACCAGCCTGCAATGGAGTAACGAGGCCGCTTTGCAGGCAAGACCTCATGTGGAAACCGCTCACTTAAAAAACACACCAAGGTGGCAAAGGACGGCGTCACGCGAGTGCCCATTCGGTCGTTGCCGTCGGCATACATCACCAACTCCCCACCATCATCAGGATGCCAACCTGGATTCAAATACAACACCGTTGAGATGCGGCGATTGGCCTGCCCTTGAAACGCATCCACATGGCGTTTGTAGTAGTCCCCGGGCTGGTATTGCGCGTAGTGGCTCTCAAACGAAAACAGACCAAGAAACAAGCTGCGATTGAAAGCCTCCCGCAACTGCTCGGTATAGGCCAACCACGCCCGGCATGGCTCTGAACTTCCTTCGATCCAACAAACACGGTCTGTTCGGTTGAACCGATTGAGATGATGATCATCCAGGCGGCCAATGCCCGCTTGGTGGAACCAGGCAGGCGACAACTCGGTCACCTCCTGCCACAGGGCGAGCGCTAAAGACTCCGGTACCGCGTTGGGCTGAATGCTAAAGCCACGCTCGGCCACATCCTCGACGATGCGTGAAAACACCGCTGCGTAATCGAATTGGACTTGAGAATCGCTGAGTGTATTCATGGTCAGTGCTTTCGGGTGGCCAAATAGACGCCGAAACTAGCCACCACAAACCCCAACACATCGATTGCACTCAGGGTCTCACCCAACAGTACAAAGCCAAGGAGTGCTGCCACTGGGGGCACTAGGAAAAATAACGCGGATGTCTGACTGGCGGAATTCTGACTGATCAGATACATCAAAATGCTAAACGCACCAAAACTGACTGCAATGATCTGCCATGCCATCGCAGCCATGAGCGGCAATGTGAAACGGATGGAGCCCTCTTCAAGCACCAACATCACCACCACATGAAACACCGTCGCGGTCCCCGCTTGCACTGCATTGTTCGTGGCCAATGGGAGCTCCGAGGCGTATTTTTTCTGCCAAATCGTGGCGGTCGTAATCGCACCCAAGGCCACAAGGACAGCAATTAAGCCAATCGAGGAAAACTCCGATCCGATATCAATGCCGAGCACCAGAGCAGCACCCACAAAGCCAAGCCCCAGACCCAACCAGTTTTTCCGGCTGGTCGCTTCACCTAATAGGAGCCCAGCGAAGATGGCCGTCAAAATCGGTTGCAAACAGACAATCAGCGCCGTCACGCCGGCCGGTATTCCGACACTGAATCCATACCAGCAGCCGCCTAAATACACACCATGAAACAGCCCGCCAGTCACCATCCCATGGCCAAGCGCCTTTTTGGAGAAGTGTTTGAGTTCAGCCAAACGCCATGCAACGACCAAAAAACCGAGGGTGACAAGTGCAAACCGAAACGCCAAGGCTGCAAAGGGCGTCGCGTCCGCCGTCACAATCGCGCCTGTCGCAAAGGCAGACGCCCAGAGGACCACGAAGATCAGTGGCAGTGCAGCTTGCATTAGCATACGGCGAGCCTGGGTGTCATGGCCGCCATTGTGGAATCGACCAGCGGTACATAACAACAAGCACCCGAGACCCAGTTGTAACCAGCACACCTGCCAGTAAACCAAGCCAAGCCGGCCAACCCAAGGCATCTAAGCCGATCACCAGCCCTGAGCCCAAGACTGCCAGCAAGATGTAGGGTTGATGGTCAGAAAATGCTTTCGGAATCACATTGCAAAATGTGTCACGCAAGACCCCCCCGAGCGTGCTGGAAAACACCCCCATGAGGATCGCAACAATTACGGAACTCCCCTCGGCGAGTGCGATCTGTGTGCCTAATGCACTGAAGAGGCCGAGCCCCACGGCATCGGGAATCTGGATCGAGCGTTCGGTGACTTCCGCATGGGAACGGCGAAGCACAAAGGAGGCAATCAAACACAGCCCAATAATCATCCACAGCAAGTGGTCTTGCTCAATCCAGAAAAACGGCCGTCGATCCAATAACAGATCACGCAGTGTGCCACCTCCGAGCGCCGTAATGCCGGCCACGAAGCAGACGCCGATGAAGTCCATGCCCGCACGCAAGCCACTGGCAATGCCCGATAGCGCAAATGCCAACACGGCCAGTACCTCAATTAGGCTTTGTAAGACCGGCAAAAAACTGGGTGCAGCCCATTCGCTCACAGCGAACTCCGATGAAGAAAACGATGCGGAACAATACACCCTTTTATTTCGAGGAGCATCGCGCTGCGACACAAAAAAATACCCTCGCCTGTGTCTCGGAATGCTCGTATGCTTGATCACCAAGGACGACATGTATGTTTGGCATCACTGACCTCATCACCTTTCTCATCGGCACTGTAATCATCGTGCTCTTACCCGGGCCCAACTCCATGTATGTCATGACTGTAGCGGCCAAGGATGGATTGCGTCCGGGATTTTACGGTGCAGCCGGAATCTTCACCGGAGATGCGATTCTGATGATTCTTTCGGTCGCAGGTGCCGCCTCGTTAATCCAAACCACACCGTTTTTGTTTGCGTTGTTGAAATACGCAGGTGGCGGCTACCTCGCCTGGCTTGGTTTTGGACTGATTCGTTCAGCACTCTCACGGGGCGAGAGCGCAGACTCAGACGCCGATGCACCCGCTGGCCGGCTTAAGTCTCGTGCGCACCCGTTTCGGACTGCACTGACGATCAGCCTACTGAATCCAAAAGCGATTTTATTTTTTATTTCATTCTTTATTCAGTTTGTTGATCCGGCCTATCCGCAACCGTTATTCACGTTTTTTCTGCTTGGTTGCATCGTGCAAGTGGTTAGCCAGATCTATTTGGCCTCAGTCATCTGCATCGCGGTCTATAGCAAAGCAAAGCTAGCCAACAGCAGAGGGATCGCACGCGTTGCCAAAGGCTTGGCCGGAAGTGCGTTTTTTGGCTACGGCCTGAAGATGGCGCTCGACCGCTAGATCCTTACCGGGAAAACACGTATGTCCGCATCGCCAGTAGCCCAAGTACGGGGCCTGGCACCAACCACCACACCACAGAGACTGTGCCGGTCTCGGCGAGATGGGTGAGCAGCAGAATCGATCCCACCGAGAGTGCAAAGCCCACACTGTTTTGCATCGCCAATGCACTGCCGACTGATTCCGGCGGACAGGCCTTGGCGCTAAGCGCGGAAAATTGCGCCGAATCGGCCACAACAAAAAAGCCCCAAACAAGTAACGCCAACAAAGGGATCCAGTTTGAGAGCTCGGCGATGAAGGGATAGACCACACAGACCAAACCCGATAACAAGAGCGAAATAAAGGCAATGCGGTCACTTCCGTGGCTCTGGCTCATCCAACCGGCCCAAATCGCGCCGAAACTTCCGATCCCAATCACAGCAAAGGACCACCACGCGATGTTGACAGGCGTCGCATCGGCCGCAAGCACGGCAGCCACTAACCAGGGCACCAGCGTCCAAAATGCGTATAGCTCCCACATGTGGCCAAAATAGCCCAGAGCAGCACCGCGAAATCCCCGAATATGAAAGGCCTTGAAGATGGCACCCAGACTCAAACGCGAGCCGGCTGGCGCGCCATAGGGGCCCTCACCGATCCAATACACAAGGATTCCGGCGGCAGCCGCGAAGGCCGACACCCAAGCCAACACCGCCTGCCATGGCCAACTGGCTGCCAATCCCGCCATGGCCTGTGGCAGCGCCGTACCGAGCGTCAACATCCCTACCAAAAGACCCAAACCAAGACCGGGCGGACGCGCTGACCAACTCACAATCAACTTCATTCCTAAGGGGTAAATGCCGGCTAAACACAGACCAATACAAAACCGGAAGACGGCGCCACTGACGAGATCATTGGCCACATACACAAATCCGAGATTGAACATGGCGCCAAGAACTGCGGCGACCAACACGATCCGAGAGGCCCGAAAGACATCTGCCAGACCTGTGAGGGCCAGACCCAGTGTGCCACTGATAAACCCCAGCTGAACTGCACTGGTTAGCATGCCCATCTCGGAAATGGCGACACCCCAATCAGAGGCTAAACCAGGCCCTACGGCATTCACGCTAAACCAGAGCGAGCAGCCAAGTAATTGCGCGATGACAATCCCGATGATTGGCAGTGTGGTCAAGGGTGGCTTCACAAATGGCGCCTACACCAACCGCGCGGCACGTTCTTTCACGCGGCGCAACGGAATCGATGACTCGATGGAGGCGACGCCGTTAATGCGGGTGAGATTGGCGGTCAGGAAACGCTCGAACTCGTGCAGATCCGTCACGGCAACACGGAGCAAATAGTCGAAACTACCGGTCATCAGCCAACAGTCCACCACTTCGGGACACTGACAGATCGCCGCCTCAAAGTTCACCAGCCGTTCGTCGATTTGTTTATCGAGTCGCACTGACACAAAAATACTGAAACCAAAGCCCAGCTTCTCCTCATCGATCAAAGCCGAGTAGCCACGGATGTAGCCTTCGGATTCCAGCCGTTTCACACGCCGCGCGCAGGGTGATGGGGACAATCCAACCTGATCAGCCAACTCCAGCTGGGTCAAGCGACCCTCACGCTGTAACGCCTGCAAAATGCGGCGGTCAATTGCGTCAATCATGACCACGCTGCCTCCATAATTCGTCTCATTTAGTATAAATAACGATGATATTCCCTCATTGCAGCGCGATACGCCACGTTATTTGCCAAAAATTCGCGCAATCACTCATTTATACTGATGCAAAGCAAAGGAGAGACGCATGCCCCGCACACAGCCCACATTGGCAACCGATCCAGACGAGCGCCAGGAGTGGATCGACGCGCTGCATTCTGTGGTTCGTGAGAGTGGCAAAGCCTATGCGCAAAGTTTACTGCTAGAAGTCACAGATGCCGCACGATACATGGGGCTCAACCAGACAGACGCGCCCTATTCTGCATACAGAAACACCATCGCACTTGAGGATCAACCACGCTATCCCGGTGATCTCGAGATTGAAGAACGCCTCACATCGATCATGCGCTGGAATGCCTTGGCCATGGTGGTTCGCGCCAACCGTGCCTATGGGGAGCTCGGTGGACACATTGCGTCCTATGCCTCAGCCGCAGAAATCTTTGAAGTGGGGTTCCAACATTTCTTCCAAGCATCGACTGATACGGTGGATGGCGATCTTGTCTACTTCCAACCGCACTCAGCGCCTGGCGTTTATGCACGCGCGTTTCTGGAAGGACGTTTGACTGAGTCTGATCTCGCGCAGTACCGACAAGAAGTCCCCGGCCAGGGACTGTGCTCCTATCCACATCCCTGGCTGATGCCTGACTTTTGGCAGGTGCCAACCGGCTCGATGGGCATCGGACCCATCTCTGCCATCTATCAAGCCCGCTTCATGCGTTATCTTCAGCATCGCGGGCTTGTCGAAACAGAACATCGCCATGTGTGGGGCGTGTTCGGTGACGGGGAGATGGATGAACCAGAGTCAATTGCGGCACTGACCTTGGCTGCTCGCGAACGACTCGACAACCTCACCTTTGTGATCAACTGCAATCTGCAGCGCCTCGATGGACCAGTCCGCGGTAATGGACAGATCATCCAAGAATTGGAGTCGTTATTTATCGGTGCCGGCTGGAACGTGATCAAAGTCCTATGGGGCTCAGAATGGGATAGCTTATTCGAGCGCGATCATGACCATGTGCTTTTAAAACGCTTCTCCGAGACTCCAGATGGCGAGTACCAGACTTTGGGCTCAAAAGACGGCGACTACAATCGGCACCGTTTTTTTGAAGCGGACGCAAAGACAGCGGCGTTAGTGGAGCAGATGAGTGATGCCGAAATCAATGCCTTAAAGCGCGGCGGACATGACTTTAAGAAGCTCTATGCAGCATTTCAGGCCGCCAAATCCCATCAAGGCCAGCCCACTGTCATCTTGGCCAAAACCAAAAAGGGCTATGGCATGGGTGGCGCAGGCGAGAGCAAGATGACTGCGCACCAAGCCAAAAAACTCGATGTTGACGCATTGCTCGCGTTTCGCGACCGGTTCCATTTGCCGTTAAGCGATGCCCAGGTGACGGATCTGACATTTTACCGACCGGCCGATGACAGCCCAGAAATGCGCTATCTTCATGCCCGCCGTAGCGCCTTAGGTGGCTATTTACCGGCCCGACGCCGTCACGCCACGACACCGATGCCACCGCGACCGAAACGTGAGGACTATGCAAAGTCCTCGCTCACGGCCAACGGCAAGTCGATGTCAACAACCATGGCCATGGTGCGACTGTTAGGCGGGCTGTTACGTGACAAGCGCTTCGGATCTCGGATTGTGCCCATCGTCGCCGATGAGGCGCGCACCTTTGGCATGCATACGCTGTTTAATCAGATCGGTATCTACGCGCCCGATGGCCAAACCTACGAGCCCGAAGATGCCGGCACCCTCTTGACCTACAAAGAGGCCAAAGATGGGCAGTTGTTGGAAGAAGGCATCACAGAAGCCGGTGCCATCAGTTCGTGGACGGCTGCCGCAACCGCTTACTCAGTGCACGGTATCGACCTGTTACCGATGTACATCTACTACTCGATGTTTGGATTCCAACGAATCGGTGATTTGATTTGGGCTGCCGCAGATCAACGTCCACGCGGATTTTTGTTCGGGGCCACTGCTGGTCGCACCACGCTCTCTGGTGAAGGGCTGCAGCACCAGGATGGCTCCAGTCACCTGCAGGCAGCCGCAATCCCAAACTGCCGGGCCTATGACCCCTGCTTCGCCTACGAACTCGCGGTGATCGTCGAATATGGTCTGAAACGGATGCTCGATACGCAACATGATGAGTTTTTCTACATCACATTGATGAATGAGAACTATCCTCATCCTGATCTTCCAGAAGGTGCTGAGGACGGGATTCTCAGAGGGTTATATCGCCTCTCGTCATCACACCCGGGCCAGCTCGCTCAGATTCGGCTCATTGGCGCCGGCACCATTTTGTTGCAAGTGATAGCGGCCGCAACCTGGCTTGCCGACACCTTTGATGTGGCTGTCGAGGTGTATTCAGCAACCTCCTTTTCTGAGTTGGCGCGCGATGCAGAACAGGTGACCCGCGCTCGGCGATTGGGACACTCTGAAACGCACGCCAGTTCGTGGCTTGAGACTACACTTGTCGGAGACACACCGATTGTGATTGCCACCGACTATGTGCGCGCAGTACCGGCACAGATCACTCCCTACATCCAGGCACCCGTCACCGTCCTTGGCACCGATGGATTCGGTCGATCCGCGAATCGACAGGCTTTGCGCGCATTTTTTGAAGTGGACCACGCCCATATTGCCTTGGCTTCTGTGGATCAGTTGATTCAGCAACAGGTGCTGCAAGAGAAGGATCGCCAGACTGCGCTCAACGCACTGGCATTACCTGCAGATAGAACGCCCCCTTGGCATCGCTAGGACCACAAAGGTATTGACAGGCGCATCCATTTTCGCTTTATTGAATTCTGAATTCAGAATACAAAGAAGATGACATGCAACTGCAACGCGCTGACCTAGTCGAACAGGTTTATCAACGCATCAAGGATGCGATTTTACAGGGCGCTCTTGAGCCACTGGCACCGCTGAGGCAAGAAGAGTTGGCCGAGATGTTGGGCGTCAGCCGACAGCCCGTCAGTCATGCGCTGATGTTACTAGAGCATGATGGGTTACTCGTGGATCACGGCAAAAAAGGCAAGATGGTGGCACCCATTGATGCCAACCAGTTACTGGCCCTCTACCAAGTCCGTAGCGCCATCGATAGCCTCGCGGCGAGACTCGCAGCCGAACGCGTCGACGAAGACGGCGCCGATCAGCTACGTGCGGTGATCAAGCTCGGTCGCGATGCCGAGACCGCACGCGATGCCATCGCGCTGGCACAGGCCGATATGCAATTCCATCGGCTCCTGTACACCCTTTCCGGCAACCCAGAAATCGCCCGTGTGGCAGATACCAGTTGGACCCACATGGTGCGATCCATGCATCGTGTGCTCGAGGACCCAAGCCTCTACACCCACATTTGGGACCAACACTCACAAATCGCTGAAGCGATTATTCAACACGAACCCGATCGTGCCGCGCAGTTATCGGCACATCATGCAGAGGCCAGTGGCCATGCAACTCATCAACGCCTCACGCAAGAGGCGCACTGAAAAATAATAATCCCCAACGAGGAGCAATCAATGCAACTGACAGAGGCACAACAGCAACAATTCGATCGAGACGGCTACCTGTTCTTTCCGAGCCTATTTTCACCGGAGGAAGCCGCCTATCTGAAAACCGAAGCAGAAAAGATCTACCAAGAAGAGCGCGAAGAAGTCTGGCGTGAAGCGTCCGGCGTCGCACGCACCGCCTTTGCCGCACACACCTATAACGAAGGATTTCGTCGCCTCGGTGCGCATCCACGGATGATTGAGCCGGTGTCTCAATTACTCGACGGTGATTTGTACATGCATCAGTTCAAAGTCAACGCCAAAGCGGCGTTTGACGGTGAGGTCTGGCAATGGCATCAGGACTACGGCACTTGGAAACGCGACGATGAGATGCCTGAGCCACGGGCCATGAACATCGCCGTTTTCTTGGACGACGTCACAGCCGCCAACGGTCCTCTGCTGTTCATTCCAGGCAGCCACAAAGTGGGCGTGGTCGAAGCGGGACATGATCTGGAGACCACCAGTTACCCTCTGTGGACACTGGATCGGGCTAAGGTCACCGAGCTCGCCGAACGCGGTGGTTGTGTGGCACCCACAGGTCCCGCCGGCAGCATGCTGATGTTTTCTTCACTATTGGTGCATGCCAGTCCACCGAATATCTCGCCATTTGGTCGGATCATTGTGTATCTCTCACTGTGCCATGTGGACAACCACATCCGCGCATTCAACCGGAAAGAGTGGATCGCGCATCGTGACTTCACGCCCATCAAAGCACTTGCAGACGATTGTCTGACTGAGCTTGCCAGCGGCCAAGCGGCCTGAGGAATCTCGATGTATCTCTATGACAAATTAATGGCTCGGGTTGATCAGCCAGTGCGCGTCGGCTTGATCGGTGCTGGAAAATTTGGCTCCATGTTCTTAAGCCAAGTCCCAACGACCCCGAATCTCGTGGTCGCAGGGATCGCCGATCTGGATATGGCGCGCGCCAAAAGCACCTGTAAAAAGGTCGGCTGGACGGACGCGACGCTCGCGCAAACCCAGTTCTTCGACAGTGCGGCAGCCATGATGGATGCCTGTGCACCGGATGTGGTGGTCGAAGCCACTGGTAACCCACTGGTCGGCATCACGCATGCACGCCAAGCGATCGCACGCGGAATTCATATCGTGATGGTCAATGTTGAAGCCGACGTGTTAGCGGGTGGCTTTCTCGCAGAAGAAGCCCGTCAGGCCGGCGTGGTGTACTCCATGGCCTACGGCGATCAACCGGCACTAACGATTGAACTTGTCGAATGGGCCAGAAGCTGTGGTTTCGATGTAGTTGCAGCCGGCAAAGGCACCAAGTATCTCCCCAACTACCACTATTCGACGCCCGACACCGTATGGGATCACTACGGCCTCACCCCCGAGCAAGCTGCTGAAGCAGGTATGAACAGCCAAATGTTCAACAGCTTCCTCGATGGCACCAAGTCTGCTCTCGAGATGGCGGCAATCTCCAATGGAACGGGCCTGAAAGCACCGGAAAATGGTCTCGCCTTTCCACCGGCTGGAATGGATGATTTAGCCCATGTACTGAGG
The DNA here is from genome assembly GCA_964628665.1 of uncultured Pseudomonadales bacterium. Lineage (GTDB taxonomy): Bacteria > Pseudomonadota > Gammaproteobacteria > Pseudomonadales > Litorivicinaceae > HIMB30. Next base: position 69,640 of record CAZVNX010000008.1, read on the forward strand.
CCACGCGCACTGGGTGGTCAACTCGACCATTCAGGCATGGTTGAGGTTGTGACCTCGATTGAACGCGATAGCCGTCCGGTGTATCGCGATTTACGCTGGGGCGTGTATGTCGTCATCGAGGCGCCCAATGACTACGCCGCGGCCTGTTTTAAGCAATACGGCATGAACACCGATGCCACTGGACGGTTTTCCGCCATGTACAAACCCTTCCATCTGATCGGCCTAGAACTCAACGCGTCCATTTTATCGGCCGCCCTACTCGGACAGCCCACCGGCTCGACCCAGGCATTCCACAGTGACGTGGTTGCGACCGCGAAAACAGACTTGAAAGCCGGTGACATGCTCGATGGCGAAGGAGGTTTTACGGTGTATGGCAAGCTGTGCCCAGCAGCCAACTCACTGGCCTTGAATGCGTTACCGATTGGACTGGCGCATCGGGTAAAACTGAAAAATAACGTCGCCAAAGACGCTGTCATTCGGTGGGGGGATGTCGATATCGACCAAACCATGGAAGCGGTCGTGGTTCGGCGTGCGATGGAGGATCGCGCGCGCGGCTAGAACGAAGCGGGGCGTCGCCCCGCTCGTCTTTACTGCTCAGTCTTCAATGGGCAACTTGACCAGCCAAAGATTGAATAGGCTGGACAATAGCCAAAGATCCCCGTCAGCATTGGCACCAATCCAATCCAACCCCAGAGCCCAATGGCTCCAGTCAATGCCAAACCGACCAATACCGATCCAATCAGGATCCGCGCCCACTTATCTAACCCACCGACGTTTGCTTTCATCACATGCACTCCTTGTGTGTGAACTCATTACACTCTGTTTCAGCTGACGCAACCTTGAGCAACGTCAAGCCATACACGACTTTCAACCATCATTGCTGAGCACAATGAGATCGATTGAATAATACATTTAGTTATATCGTTATAACTGATTATTCTATGTCTATCCACTCAACACTCTGACAAGGAGAGACTCATGGAACATCAAGTGATCGGCTTACCACGGCTGAATGAAAAAGCACCCGCGTTTGACGCAGAGACCACGGCTGGACGCAAAACACTCGAAGACTACAAAGGAAAGTGGTTGATTTTATTCTCGCACCCAGCGGACTTTACGCCGGTTTGCACCACAGAATTCATGGCCTTTGCGGTACGCCACGACGAGTTTGCCAAGCGCAACTGTGAACTGCTCGGCCTGTCTATTGACAGTACGCACTCACACATTGCTTGGATTAAAAACATCAAGGATAACTTCGGCGTGGACATCAAGTTCCCGATCATCGCCGATCTCTCCATGGACGTCGCACGTGCTTATGGCATGATCCATCCAGGTGCTGCAGATACCTCTGCTGTCCGCGCCACGTTTATCATCGATCCAGAGAGCAAGCTCCGCGCGATGGTCTACTACCCGATGAGCAACGGCCGCTCAATCGATGAATTCGTGCGCTTGCTTGATGCACTGCAAACATCCGATGCGCACAGTGTGGCAACACCTGAAAACTGGCAACCCGGTGAGCGTGTGATTGTTCCACCTGCAAAGACAGCTGCAGAGGCCATGGCGCGTCTGGAGAACACTGAATACGAAGTCACTGACTTCTACTTTGCAACGAAGCAACTTTAAGCGCCGTTCGAGAGCGAGGCCCACAAGGCCTCGCTTGGCTTATTAAGCGCCTTTCTATGACAACGGTAGCTGCTTACCGCGGTGCACGATCAAAACTGTTGTGCCGTTCAATGACCTCGTCAGGCCAAGTCGATTTGATATAGGCCAATGCCGCCCAAATCTCCCGGTCTGCAATCACATCCTCGAAGACGGGCATTTTCGATCGATAGTCAGCGCCGACAAATCGCTGCACCCCATATTTAGTTAAATCAAATAGCATTTGATCAGGGTGATGCCAGGTGTGTCCGCTCGCATCATGCGGCGGCGCAGGCAGCAACCCAGATGCATCACGTTGACGCCAATTCGGTTCGCCCTCCAGATTCAGTCCATGGCAGCTAGCACAATTGGCTTCGTACACTGAGCGACCCAAGGCCACCATCTCTGGCCGGTCATACGGAATCCGAACGACTTCGGCACGTGATTGATTCCAGTACAGACCCCCTGCAGAGATCATCATCACGGATCCGAGTAACCAAACACCCACACCTGTCTTTTTCATGCCTTGCCTCCCAGACACCGTTCAAAGGACATGGTCATCTGTTCCAGCAAATCCAAGTAGCTCAGTGCCGATTCGCTGGTCGCAGCACCTAACGGATCCAACAAGCCAATTCGCACATCCAACCCGTCTGTGACTGTCTCCACTAAACGCTTGGGGAACTGGGGTTCTGTAAAGACGCAGACGGCCCCAGCCTCTCTGATCGTTTCTTGAATCCGACGCAATCGGTCCACACCCGGCTGCGACTCAGGCGTCAGGGTGATGGCTGCGATCGCCTGTAAGCCAAATCGCGCCTCAAAATAATGATATCCGTCATGAAACACGACGAAGGGAACTTGAGCCAAGGGCACCAACCGCGCGGCAATTGAAACCCTCGCGGCGTCGATTTGTGTGATCAGTCTTTGACTATTGATTTGATAGGTCGTTGCATGATCTGGATCCAGCACGCTTAAGGCCTCTGTAATTGCCGTCACCCAGATCACTGCGTTAACCGGATCCAACCATTGGTGCGGATCGATCTCATCATGCTGATGACGATGTGCCGAATTGAGTCGCCGATCGGCGGCTAGATCACGATAGGGATAACGGGTCAGACCAGAAACGGTCGATAACGGCAGTGATTGGGCATCCGCGGCCACCGTTTGCATGGGTTTGACAAGAAATCGCTCCAAATCCTCACCAACCCAGACCACCAAATCAGCCGACGCCAAGGCCGATGCCTGTGAAGGCTTCAAGGCAAAGTGGTGTGGCGAGTTTGCACCAGTCACTAACAATTGCGGGGACCCTACACCAGCCATGACAGCGGAAACCAGACTGTGCACGGGCGCAATGGAGGTCACCACAACCGGGGTTGCGGCATGAACCGCGCCACTCAAAACGACGATGAAACAGATCCAGATTTGGGTCAGGTGAATGCGCATTGGGTTTCCAAGTATGACTGTGATTGCAGGGGAAGCGTTATGATATAACATTGCATTACCGAACCAAACCACTGATCTCTGGAAAATCGATGCCGAATACCCCGTTAATCGCTCTTCGCAATGCCGGTGTGCAACAGCATGGACGCTGGCTGGTCCGTGGCGTTGATCTGACTGTGCAAGCCGGTGAGATCGTCACCCTCATCGGTCCAAACGGATCCGGGAAATCGACCACGGCAAAAATGGCGCTTGGCATCCAGCGACCAACCGAAGGTGAGGCGACACGCCGATCGAAACTCATTGTTGGGTATGTCCCGCAGCAGTTACGGATTGATTGGACCCTGCCACTGGATGTCACGCACTTGATGCAACTCACGGGACCGATTCCAAAGTACACGCTTGATCAAGCCATGGATCGCGCCGGTGTCAGTCACCTTAAGCACGCAGAGGTCCGGAATCTCTCTGGCGGCGAGTTCCAACGAGTCCTTCTGGCGCGCGCCATGGCTCGAAAGCCAGATCTTCTGGTGCTGGATGAGCCGGTACAGGGTGTGGACTACACCGGTGAAATCGCTCTATATCGATTGATCTCAGAAATCCGAGATGAACTGCAATGCGGCGTTCTGATGATCTCCCATGATCTGCACGTTGTGATGGCCGCCACCGATCAAGTGATTTGTCTCAATGGCCATGTGTGCTGCTCAGGAACACCGACCTCGGTGGCAGAAAGCGCTGAATTTCAGACACTGTTTGGCCTGCGTGCAGACACCAACCTGGCCGTTTACACACACCACCATGACCACGAACACAGTGCCGATGGTCAGGTCCACACGCACCACGCAGGATGCCAGCATGATCGATGATTTTTTCATACGCGCACTGCTCGCTGGAATTGGCGTCGCGCTCGTGGCAGGCCCCTTGGGATGCTTCGTCATCTGGCGGCGCATGGCGTATTTTGGCGACACACTGAGCCATGGGGCACTGTTGGGTGTCGCGCTCGGACTGTTGTTTGAACTCAACATGGCATTTGCGGTCTTTGGTTTGTGTACCCTCCTGGCTCTTGCGCTCTTGGTTCTTAAACGCCGCGCCAGCATCTCGACCGATGCCTTATTGGGATTGCTGTCTCACAGCGCACTCGCCATTGGCTTGGTGGTATTGGCGATGATGACCTGGGTGCGTGTGGACCTGATGGGCCTGTTATTCGGCGACATCTTGGCGGTCTCTGAGACCGATCTTCTCGTCATCTGGATCGGCGGCATTGTCTGCCTCGGTCTGTTGGCGTCGATCTGGAAACCGCTGTTCGCAGGCACGGTTAACCCGGAGCTTGCGGAAGCCGAAGGACTCAGACCCGAACGTGCGGAGTGTCTCTTTGTTTTGCTGATGGCGGCTGTGATTGCCATTGCCATGAAAATTGTCGGCGTCCTGCTGATCACCTCGCTACTGATCATCCCAGCCGCCGCTGCCAGACGCATCGCGGGCGGTCCGGCACAAATGCTAGTGGTGGCGGCAGTGATCGGCGCCATAGCTGCAACGCTTGGCTTATTTGGTTCGTTGACTTGGGACACACCCACAGGTCCAAGCATTGTGGTTGCGGCTCTACTGGTCTTTCTGCTGTCGTTAACGCCGATGGCTGGCTGGCTGAAGTGGCCCCCACGGGATACCCCATGAATGCATCGACTACCTCACTGACACGCAATCAGCGCATGGTGTTTGAGACGCTTGAAGCGGCCCAGGTTCCCCTGACCGCCTATGCCATCCTCGAACAACGGCACGCAGATGGGTTACGCGCACCGCCACAGGTCTATCGCGCCCTTGAAAAGCTCCTCGCGCTCGGCCTTGTGCATCGATTAGACAGCCTCAATGCATTCATCGCCTGTCGACACCCGGCCTGTGCACCACACCGTGTGACTGCATTTGCGATCTGTGATCAGTGTCATGCCGTCACGGAAGTCCAAGATCATGCGTTCAGTCGCCAACTGCACGAGATCGCTCAAGCAGCCGCTCTCACGCCGACGCAATCCACGGTTGAAATTCATGGGTGCTGCCTGGATTGCCAGTCGATCGTGCTTGACTAGGGGCTTTCGGCATCGGCCTTCGGCAGGGCCGTGTAGGGAATTGGGTTACCGCAGGTCACAAAACGTAATAATGAATAGGGAACGCCAAGCACCGAAGCAAAAATAAGTATATCGGCACGATCTGTTGATGCGATCACATACACTTGGATCACTCCAACGAGCGAAACCAACAACAACAGCGCCAGCACTGTATCAGCAACCAAGACCACGCGACGAAACATGACTTACCTCGTATTCAGTCAACGACGACTAACGGCATCAGTAGTCGGTAGCCATAGCCCTTTTTGTTAATTAACTGTGCCTCGGTTCCACCTGCGCGCCTGAGTTTGGGTCGCAATCGGGAACAGATCACTTCCAACGCTTCTTTATTGGGTTGACTCGGCTCCATGGCAATGGCTTCAAGTAATTCAAAGTACTCTGCTTTGGCATCGACTCGACCGGCGAACACGCGCAACAAATTCACCTCGCGCTCGGTCAACTGGACGGACTCAGTTCCCTTTAGCTCAGCGCGGGAGATGGATAAACTCACAGTGTTTGGATCACCAATGACACGGGTTTCAAGCGTTAACAACGAGGCAATTATGGCCAGTAACTCCTCCGGCTCATAGGGTTTCGCCAGAAACATCAATGCACCACTGGAATAACTCGCCAAACGGTTCTGTAGTTGGTCAAAGGCACTCAGCATCAGAATCGGTATGCGAGCCCAACTGCGTTGCAAGGACTCAGCAAGCACAAGCCCTGACTCGCCGGGGAGCTGAATATCAAGCACAAAAAGACTTGGCACATCGGTGACCAGTGCCTCTCGCAGCTCGTCGGCATCATTACTGATAACCACGCGATAACCCTCTTCCGAGAGCAATTCCGCGGTGGCCTCAGCCAAATCTGCATCGTCCTCGCAAAGAAAAATGACCGGTTGAGAACTATGCATTTCGAAAACTCACATCCACGATAAAAAATCCGCCCTTCGTGTGCGCACGGATCCCATAATGATGCGAACGGCACAACCGCTTGACGATCCACATCCCCAATCCGGTTCCCCGTAGGCCTCGAACAGAATCTGCGCGCCAATATTTGTCAAAAATCACCCCAGCATTTAGCGCCTCAGGGAAATCGGTGTTATTGCGAACTCGCAAGGTCACCCGTTGCGCATCGCCAATCAAGCTGATGCCGATCGCAGCGGGGGTCAGCGCATACTTAAAGGCGTTTTCCACCACATTCCGCACGATGGTTCGGACAACAAAGGGGTCACACCGAAGCTGTGTCGAACCGCGGGTCTTAAATTCGACGGTCGGCTTTTTCTCTAACCGGTGTGAGAGATTATCGATCTCTGAAATGATCAACAAATTCAGATCCAACTGCTCATACTTACGTGAGCCCGAGACGAGCAACTCCAACATTTGCGATTGGTCGACGACATGGTCGATATGGGCAAGTTGTGAGTCCACAGCCGGCTTATTTGCAAGTTTCCGCGTCAACAGTTTCAGTGTTGTGAGGGGCGTCTTGATTTCATGGCTCATCATTGACACCAAGGAGCGTTGGTCATTGAGTTGCTCCTCAAGCAGTGCCTTCGCCTGCTGCAAAGTTCGGTTACGAATCTGCGATCGGAGTAAAAATCGTTTTTCTAAATTGTGTAAGGACACCAAAACATAGGCAAGAATCAAGACTGTGATCAGAGCATGCAGAAACGTCATTGATAACTGATGCCCAATTCCAAGCCCAGAAATGCCTGTGACCGTGACAATCAAAAAGAGCCCGGCGTACAGCACCCGGATGCGATGCCAAAACAGCGCCAAGAGCCGTGAGCGCGATTTCGCAAAAACGATCCCGATCATCATCACAATCGGTACAACCGATACGATCCAAATGTTCAGTGACAGCGCCAGTCGCTGCCAACCCAACAAAAACAGGATGATCCAGATCCCAGAGGCAAGTGCGACGAGTTTCAGTAGACGACCCAGCCAATCGGCCCGCGTTAGGTGCTGCAATAATTTGGCGTGTGTCATTGCACCAAATAGGGTCGAGCTGATCGCTCCAAGACTCACCACATAATGGCTGATTGGTCCCCATTCCGGTCGGTAAACCACCAGCACATTGGACATCCCGATCAGTAACAACACCCAGATCGCAAGGTAACCACCTGCCCAGGCCAACAGCACATTCTGGCCGAGTGCTGCGTACAGAAGACACCAGCAGGCGCCCAAAAAAATCAAGGCGATGACAACAAACTGCACCGCGCCCTGGACAAAGGTTTGCCGGAAAAAGTCCTGCGCCACGCCGACTTTGATCAAGCCGCGTAAATTGCCGACACTGCCAATCGTAACCGTTGAGCGCGCTGTCTCTGGTGGCACATCGAACAGCAATTGCTCTAAATCCAATGCCGTTGATTCGGTGGCACGCTGCAAGTCTCCCTTGACAGTACGACCAATCAGCTCACCGGAACGCGACCAATGCTCAACAGTCACTGCGTCGTGGAAGGTCGGAGTCAGGCTCAACCAATAATTTTGTTGCTCGGGATCCGCTTGATAACGTATCTCAAAGAGCAATTGATCGGCCGTAAAGCCCAGATTCGCTTGGCTTCCGGACTGCCAAGATGTCGCCGATTGCCCATCGGACACCGCCCAAAATATCTGTGCATTGTCGATGGTGTGAATCGGCCGATTGCCGATGACTGTGATCAGTAACAACAACAGTCCGATGCCAAGCGCCTGCAAGAGTTGGATCGTTTGAAGACGGCTTAATGGAAACATGATGTCTCGAATGCATTGCGGCCCGCACACGCGAGTTGACACAAGGGCCCCGCCGTGGCGCTAGTCACGCCATGATCCCAAATCACACATCCGTGATGCTGCTGTTGAGCCAGAAACAACACAGATAATCGTCGTACATTGAAATTCATGATCATGGCGTTCACTGCGAGGCCCTTATGCCTGACAATCAGTTTAGCCGTTGAGCATACCGGTTCCTTGCAACCTCTTGCACGTCAAACCATTGGGCGTCGATCGTTAGGACATATCACTTCGATGGTTGACCTGGTGGACGATCCACAGCGTAATCTTTGGCGCAATCGGCAGCGCCAAATAGGCCGAAACCGAAGCCACCGGCCATGCGAATACAAAGGCTTTGGCCCAGTTCGCCACATAATCTGCGGTGAAGCCTAAATTCATCCAAGTCACAAATCCGGTCATGATGAACGCCATGATGGCCGCCATCACGATTGGTCCCACATATTTCGCAGAGAGTTTCATCAGCATTCACCGAGTGAGAATTGAGCGCGTAGTATCGATGATCTGTTGTCTGGGGGCATCGATCTAGATCAAGACGACCCGGCTTTGTTAGGACAACACACCACCTGCTTCGAAGACATATAGCACCACCAGCACAAAGGCAATGCCCTTCCAAATCCAGACGTTCTGGCGCAATTCTTCGGCTTCTTTTTTCAGTTGTTCGACTTCGTCACGATCAGAGGCCATGCCCTCTCCTTCTCTTTACATCAAGATCACTTGCCGAGTCGCCGGCACCGTGCCATGTTTTATCGCACAAAACCCAACCCAAGTAGAGACCCAACGCATGACAACCACAAAAACAGCACTTTTAGTCCTCACATCCCACACTGAACTCGGCAACACCGGTCGCGGAACCGGTTTTTATTACGATGAAATGGCAGCACCCTACTGGGCTCTGACCGACCTCGGTTTTGATGTCACGCTGGCGTCAGTGGTCGGTGGCGAGGGACAACCCGATCCGAAAACACTGGTCGCGCCCGATGCACGACCACCGATGGTCGCTCGATTCATGGATGACCAAGCCGCGATGGAGAAGTTAAGCGACACAATCGCGGCCACATCGGTTGATCCGCTTGCGTATCAATGTGTTTTTTTACCAGGCGGTCACGGCGCCATGTGGGACTTCGACACAGAAACTATTGGTCAGATCATCACACGAGCGTGGGCCAATGGTGCCGTTATTGGTGCTGTTTGCCACGGTCCTGCTGGACTGTTACAGGCAAAAGCAGAAGACGGCCAACCTCTGGTCGCGGGGCGTCGCGTCAATAGCTTTACCGATGCAGAAACGCAGCAAATTGAGCTAGTGGGTGTTGAGCCCTTCTTATTAGAGACGCGCTTACGGGAACTGGGTGGATTGTTTGAGTGCAGTGAGAACTTCACCTCGCATGCGGTTCGTGATGGCCGTCTCATCACGGGGCAAAATCCGCAGTCGACCGTCGCTGTCTGCCAACTCCTCAAAGACGCCCTCACTGAGTCCTAGCGTCTCGCTCCGGCAGATCCACATGCATCTGCCGGAGAATTTTCCATCAATCTTGGATGCCGGGCTTGCGACTGCCACACACCTCCGTATGATCGGCGCATGGCTTTTATCGACGACGATGGCAATCTCCACTTCACTCCAGCTGAACTACACAGCTTGGAAACGGAGTTCTTTCAGTTCGAGGCCAAACTCACTGAGTTGAGCGACGGTGAGTTGCGGACTGAAATCCTCGCATCGAAGTGGAATGAATTGATGCTGCGAGAGCGTGTCGCATTCATTGAGCGCAAAGCGGTGAAAAAAGATTGGTTCGGTAAGCGTGACGACTAATCCGGAAGACCTTGTTGTTCGAGTATCCCACCCCATCAAAACCTGAGTACTAGGGAGACTGATCATGTGGACAGCGTTAATTGCCAGTGCGTGGCTCGGTGCGATGGGAGTGTTTGTGGCCACGGTGTCGCCGACGGTGTTTCAAGCACTCTCGATGCCAGACGCCAGCCGATTCTTACGGGCGTACTTCCCAAAACTTTTTCGACTCGAAATCGGCGTTGGTTTGGCGATCCTCATCACCGCCATCCTGGCTTCGAACCTCCTGTGGATGGTATTGGGTGTGTTGATTGCCGCAATGGCAGCCTTCAACCTTTGGGTACTGACGGATCGCATCAACCAGATCGCTGATGCCTTAGCAGAAGCGCCTGAAAATCAGGCGCTCAAACGACGCTTCGGGATGATGCATGGCGCCTCAGCGGGCTTGTTTTCACTCGGCGGGCTCGCATGCATGTGGATCGTTGGCCAGACAGCGTGGGTCTTGCAATGAGTGATTCAGGGATTGCAAGCTGGCTGAAAACTCTGTTTGGTGAGGAGCACCCAAGCACAGCGCAACGTCTCGATGACTTCGCTCCGTCGACGCTTGCGGCCTGTGCATTATTGATCGAGGTGAGTCTCGCCGATCATGCTGAAGATCCAAATGAGCTGTCACAAATGCAACAGGCCATGCAGTCGTGTTTTGCGATTTCACCTGAGCTATTTGAATCCCTCTTGACTGCAGCGCGGGGCATCCAGAGACAGTCAGTCTCGCTGTATGAACACACACGAATTTTGAACGACGCGCTTGATCACCAAGAAAAGATCGATCTGATTGGAATCCTGTGGGCCGTTGCCTATGCAGATGGCCATTTGGATCATTACGAAGAACACCTGATTCGGCGAGTCGCTGATTTACTCTACGTCGAACACCGCGACTTCATGCTGGCAAAACTGGCAGCGCGTGATTCACAACAGGGCAGACTCAACAGCGATGGATGATCGGCAGATCATGCGAATCGTTACGGTCTTCTTGGCCTTGACGGTCCTGTGGATTGCCGCTAACACGCTGTTTGGACCTTTCACCTAGACGGCTTAGCCACTTGCGCTCTATGCGGTTTAGAAAAAATGGTGGGTCGTGCGCGATTCGAACGCGCGACCAATTGGTTAAAAGC
>CAZVNX010000009.1:0-24448 GCA_964628665.1 uncultured Pseudomonadales bacterium
CCTCTACCCGCTCCAGTCTTTTCAAAGTCATGCATCAACGGATTCCAAGACGTTTTCTAACCCAAACGCGTGTTCCGCCAATCAAACTACACAGCGAGGAATCTCCGAGACCTCAGCTCGCGCAACAGCCAACAGAGTGGACAGACGCGATGCATTCACGCATAAATAACGCGCATTGATCACGGAGATTTCAATGCAACACCCGAGCTTATCTGTCAGCGGCCAACAGGTCCTGATTACCGGAGCCTCTCGCGGAATTGGACGCGCCCTCGCGATCGGTTTTGCGGAAAGCGGCGCCACTGTGTTCGCACTGGCTCGACCCTCGGACGCATTGCAAGCGGTCGTCGCCGAGATCCAAGGCCAAGGACATCGGGCACTCGCCGTGCCGATGGATTTAACGCACGATGATCTTGCACAAACGCTTGACGAACTACCGCAGATAGACACCGTCATCCATGCAGCCGGGATGGCTCAACACCAAGCAGTTGGCCAGATCACCCAAGCGGCTTATCAGGCCGTGATGGCGCTCAACGTCGAGGCGCCCTTGTTTCTCACGCAGTATCTATGCAACCGCTGGATTGAAACCAAGTCTGTGGGCTCGGTGATTTTCATCTCCTCGCAGCTTGCGCATGTGGGCGCCCCTCAGCGAGCCGTGTATTGCGCCAGTAAATCGGCGGTTGAGGGCTACAGCCGAGCGCTTGCGATCGAGCTCGCAGCGCACGGGATCCGGGTCAACACGGTGTGTCCGACTTTCACCGAAACCGAAATGACGCAAACCATGTTGGCAGACGCCAGTTTTCGGAAAAGCGTGATCGATCGCATTCCCTTACGACGGCTGGGTCAGCCTTCTGATTATCTGGGCGCTTGTCTTTTGCTTGCGTCGTCAGCGGGCGCACTGATGACAGGGACCAGCCTACGAGTGGATGGCGGGTGGACTGCTCAATGAGCTTGCCCCATCCGCCTTGGAAACAGACTGAGTGGTTATCTGAAGACACCCTTCTGTTGCATTTCGACGAGCCATTGAGTGCGGACACAGCAGGCACCATCGCCGCCTTAGCGGATCAGCTGCGTTCCTTAAACGCCGATTGGCTGTGGGATCTCACCGCAGGCTTTGGCAAACTGCTGGTGCATTATCAGCCGCATCAAGTGAGCGATGACCTGCTGATGCATACGCTGCACAAGGCGGCACAATCCCTAGACGCGGGGCAACGACCACCAGCGAGCCAGGTCACCATTGCCGTCTGCTATGACCCGCAGGTTGCGCCGGATTTGCTGGATGTCGCGCAGCGTCTTCAGTTGTCAGTTGATGCCGTAATCGATCTACACCAAAGCGCCACCTACCGCGTACTGGCGGTCGGCTTTGCCTTGGGTTTTGCCTACCTCGGCGGGCTTCCCGAACAATTGAAGTTACCGCGTAAAACAACACCGGCCACCCGTGTTCCTGCGGGGAGCGTGGCGATCGCGGAAACGCAAAGCACGATCTATCCAATCGAAACCCCAGGTGGCTGGCACGTCATTGGACGCACACACCAGCCCCTCGTCTCGCGCGGCAGAGCGTTGGAGCTGACGCTACCCATGGGCACAGAGGTACGATTTGAGGCCATCAGTTACGCCGATTACCAGCGCGGAATTCCCGCGCGATGAGTCTTTTAATCCAGCGCACAAGCCCACTCCATAGCATCCAAGACAGCGGACGATTCGGCTATCAATCGATGGGGGCGACACCGGCAGGCCCACTCGATGTAATGGCATACAGCTGGGCGAATCAGGTCTTAGGTAACCCACCCGGTCTACCCGCTCTTGAGCTCATTCGAGGCGGTTTCGTAGCCGAGTTCACCAAAGCCACCACCTTTGTCCTGACCGGTGCGGAGTGTCACGGCGAATTATCAGGGCGAGCGTGCCCTTCTTGGATCACACATCAAGCGCAGGCCGGTGATCAGCTCTATCTCGGTAGCCCAACACGTGGGCAGATCACCTATCTGTCAGTCGCCGGCGGGTTTCAGATCACACCGTGTTTCGGCAGCGTGGCCACCAGTCGACGCGATCAAATGGGCGGTTTTCATGGCGATGCCAGTCCACTTCAGACCGGTGACCGGCTGCCCTATGCGACGACAGCGCCTGTGATCGGTGGTGTGCCACGGCGCTTCATTCCAGAGTACACAACACCCTTGCAACTGCGATTGATCACTGGCTATCAATTCGACACATTCGACAGCGCCGCACAAGACCACCTCGTGAGCCAGCCGTTTCAGCTGTCAAAAACCTGCAATCGCATGGGCTATCGCCTCGAAGGCCCCCCGCTTCCCATGGTCCCACGTGCAGGTCTGTCAGAGCCCATTGCGCTTGGTTCGGTGCAAGTACCACCCGACGGTTTACCGATCATCTTAATGCGTGATCGGCAATCGCTCGGCGGCTACCCAAAGCTTGGCGTCGTCATGCGGGAAGATCTCGGTGCCCTCGCACAACGCAGTGCCGGTGATCCAATTGCATGGACCCTCATCTCGCGTGACGCAGCACAACAGCGGCTACACCAATTGCACCAGTTTTTCGGCCGGATTGTTTGAACATAAAAATCATGCTAAACCATGATCGTCTGAGTCAGATTCCGATTCATGCAAATTGCAGTCAAACAACAAAAAATAAGGAAGATCAGTCATGCGAAATATTTTGCGCCCATGGATGCAAGCATCCGCTCTCACGGCCGCCCTCGCTGCCGCATCGGTTGCCACAGCAGAAACCTGGGATATGCCCACACCCTATCCAGATGCGACCTTTCATACAGTCAACATCCATGAATTCGCCAAGGACGTGGCAGCACGCAGCGACGGCAAGCTGTCGATCACCGTGCACTCGGCGGGTTCGTTGTTCAAGCATCCCGAAATTAAAAATGCGGTCCGTAATGGTCAGGTCCCAATGGGCGAGTTTTTCCTCTCCTTACTGACCAATGAGAATCCGGCATTCGGGATCGATTCTCAGCCATTCTTGGCCACCAACTATGACGATGCAAAGCGTCTTTGGGCCGCGCAAAAGCCTGTGGTCGACAAGCTACTCGACGCACAAGGATTGATTGCACTGTATGCTGTGCCATGGCCTCCACAGGGTCTGTACACCAAGCGCGAAGTCAATTCTCTGGCTGACCTGAAGGGTATGAAATTCCGTACCAACAACGCAGTGCTTGAAAAGTTGGCTCAGAAAGCCGGTGCCGCACCCACACAGATTGAAGTGCCCGACATTCCTCAGGCGTTCGCAACAGGCCGAGTCGAAGCGATGATTACATCACCTTCAACAGGCGCGAACTCTAAGGCTTGGGACTATTTAAGCCACTTCTATGACACCCAAGCGTGGGTACCGAAGAACATCGTGGTGGTCAATAAGCGCGCGTTCCAACGCTTAGATGCAGCGACTCAACAAGCTGTCCGCGATGCAGCAGCCGCAGCCGAAGCCCGTGGATGGGAGATGAGTCAAAAGGAAACTGCAGCGAAGATTGCAGTGCTGAAAGAAAATGGCATCACTGTGCACACACCATCAAAAGAATTGATGGATGGCTTAAAAGCACTCGGTGAAGAAATGATCACTGAGTGGAAGGCCAGTGCAGGGGCGGACGGCGAATCGATCCTCGCTAACTACTGAGCCGCATGACGGAACAGCCCCGTCGACTTCATCGACGTCTCTTAAACACACTGTATCAAGTCAGCGCCCTATCTGGGGCGCTGAGCTTGATCGCGATTTGCAGTGTGATCACGCTGCAAGTGGCATTTAACGCCATCGATAAATTGATGTTGGCACTCGCCGGTGAGGCCATCGGTCTCACCGTGCCGAGTTATTCTGAAATCTCCGGTTTGTTACTCGCCTCGGGAACCTTTCTGGCACTTGGCTACACATTTCGTCAGGCAGCACATATTCAGGTCACCTTGGTTCTGCAACACCTCCCCGATCGGGCTCGCGAGTGGTCACAACGGCTCAGCTTCGCGATCGCCATTGGGATGGTCAGTTTCCTCACCTTCTACATGGGATTCATCACTTGGGAAGCATGGATCTATCAGGATGTCACGCCGGGCATTATCCCGATTCCGTTGTGGATCCCCCAGTGCAGTATGACGCTCGGCAGCGCAATTTTATGCGTCGCGCTTGTGGATACAGCATGTACTGGCTTTGAGGGCGCACCCGATGCTTGAAATGTGGTTTGCGCTCGCAATCTTTGTTGGCCTGTTGGCACTCTTAGCCATGGGTGTTTGGGTTGCTGTTGCACTCTTATTGATAGGCCTCGTGAGCCTGTTGGTTTTCTCCAATGCACCGGCTGGTATTGTTTTGGCCACCACCACCTGGGGCACCATGAACTCCTGGTCGTTGGCCGCCCTACCCTTATTTATTTGGATGGGTGAAATTCTCTTCCGATCCCGCCTTTCGAGCACGTTGTTTTCCGGTTTAAGTCCCTGGCTGGGTGGACTGCCCGGTCGGTTGTTACATGTGAACATTTTCGGATCGGCGGTCTTTGCTGCCGTGAGTGGTTCATCGGCAGCAACAGCGGCGACCATTGGTAAAATGTCGATTCCAGAGCTGAGACGCCGCGGATATCCAGAGCGCCTGATGATTGGCACCTTGGCAGGCTCTGCCACCCTCGGTTTATTGATTCCACCCTCGATCATTTTGATTGTGTACGGGGTCGCTACCGATCAATCCATTGCACGATTATTTATTGCCGGAGTCGCTCCAGGCGCCCTGCTGGTGGCCTTATTCTCGGGTTACGTGGTGCTTTGGGGGCTGATCAACCGCACACAAATCCCACAGGAGGCGAGGGTATCGTGGTCTGAAAAGTTCACTGCGAGTCGCGATCTGCTCCCTGTGATTGGACTGATAGCCGGCGTCATCGGATCGGTGTACGCAGGCATTGCCTCGCCGACCGATGCAGCCGCACTCGGCGTGGTTTTAGCCTTGTGCCTGACCGCCGCACAGGGTGACCTAAATCGGCAGGTCTTCTGGCAAGGTGTCCTTGGCACCATTCGGACCTCCTGCATGATTGGGTTTATCTTGGTCGGTGCCGGCTTTCTCACGGTCGCCATGGGATTCGCAGGCATCCCGCGGATGATCGCTGCTTGGATTGGCGAATTAGGCCTCACCCCTGGGCAATTGTTGTTGGCACTGACACTGTTCTTTGTCGTACTTGGCTGTTTTCTCGACGGCATTTCGATTGTCGTTTTGACCACAGCCATCATCATGCCGATGGTGTTACAAGCGGGTATTGATCCGATCTGGTTCGGGATTTACCTCGTGCTCGTGGTCGAAATGTCGCAGATCACACCGCCAGTTGGATTTAACTTGTTTGTGCTGCAAACCATGACGCAACGCAACATCCTGCAAATTGCGCTGGATGCACTACCCTTTTTCCTCTTGATGGCTGCCGCGATTGCCCTCATCACGTGGATGCCGGGAATCGTTTTGACCTTACCAAACATGATGGGGAGCTAGAAATGTTACTAAATGCAGATGTTGGTGAGAGCTTTGGCGTCTGGAGTATGGGCGATGACCGTGCACTCATGCCTGTGATTGATATGGCCAATATCGCCTGCGGTGGCCATGCCTCCGATCCTGTGACCATGCGTAAAACTGTGCAGTTGGCTCTAGACCATGGCGTCACTCTTGGCGCCCATCCAAGCTACCCCGATCTGCTGGGATTTGGCCGCAGACCGCTGCCGCTCACAGATAACGAAATCGAAGCCCATGTGCTGGCACAGGTGGGCGCGCTCGATGCCATTGCCCGGGCCGAGGGTGGGCATCTCACCTACGTCAAACCACACGGTGCGCTCTACAACACCATGATGATCGAGGATCGTGTGTTCCTTGCAGTGATGCGGGCGGTTAGCGCACTCGATGCGGACCTCGCCTTGATGGTCTTGGCCACGCCACGCATTGCGCATCACCAGTCGCTCGCGGCGGAGTTTGGGTTGACCTTATTGAAAGAGGCCTTCGCGGATCGTCGCTACACCGAAGACGGAGTCTTGGACGATCGTGCCCATCCAGGTGCGGTATATCACGAGTGGGACGCAATCCGACACCAAGTCCTGCAGTTACAGACCAAACACATTGTCACAGCCCGCAATGGACAAAATATCCCAATCGAGGCCGATGTCATTTGTGTACACGGGGATAATCCGGAATCAATCCGCACGGCGGCAGCTATCAAGTCCTTACTGACGCCTGAACCCACGCAGGCTTAGGATTTAAGGGGCGGAGCGGACGGCTTGCGTTGAGGCAACGGTATAGCGCGGCACACCAAATCCACCCCAGATTCCACAGTTTGAAGCGAAGCCCACAATGCGGCCCTGCTTTAGCGTAAATGTATCCAGGCAACCCATCCGTTCCGTCGCATCGCGATACCAAGCCAGTTGTGTCGCTCGATCAGTCGTATGCGTGCGATGCGCGGGGCCGAGTGTTTCCAAGAGCGTGGCCTCAGTAACCCCCATCCAACTGCGCATGTGTGTCATCGAGCCTGTGCAACCCGCCAACACAAAACACAGACCCGAGAGGCAAATCCCTCTCAGAACCAAATCACATGGATTCTTCCGCATCAGCATCACCGCACCCTGTTTTAGCGTTTCACAACCTGGAAACTGTATTCTTTGTTGATGTCAGCACGCGATTCTGCAGTCAACTGACCCATCGACAGACCATAGACGCCAACACAGTTCGATCCAGGATGCGGGTCGTATAACAGACGACTCTGCAGATCGGCAAAGATGAAACTGATCATCAAGGCACCTGGATCAAAGCGTTCGTAAATCTCAACAAACTGCTGCTGGCCAGGCTGAAAATCAAAGGTCAATTCGCACTTCAGAAAATGCTCAGGCTCGCGTACCACAATGGTGTTTTCGCCTGCTTCGAGTGGCAGATAACTGGCGCCACCGGCCTTGAACCAAGCCACCGGCTCACCGTTCACAAGGAACTCGGCATCCTGCTCTTGCCACAACTTAAACCCACTGGTCCGAAAGACCAACAGCCCTTGATCGGGCTTGACGGTCTCGACCGCTTTCTTCACTTGCGATACGGAATAGCCGTCGCGAGAGGGCTCAAACGCACACCCAGTGAGTACCGCGATTGCCAGCACCCAAAGCCCTAAGGACAATTTTCTGAATAAAACCAACTGATTCCCTTCTGTTTGCAATCTCGCTATGAGAATTCAATCATATCTCGCTGCTTTTGGCGAGATGTTGTGAGTTGATTCACCGAGGAACAGCACCTAACGAAGACAGGAAATTTGGGCGAAGCAAAAAAAACGCCGGGCAAGCCCGGCGTTTTCAACTAACAAAGTTGGTCAGTTTATTGTTGTGCAATCACCGCTTGCGCAGGGTTTTTGCCCGCAACCTTCAGTCCTTCTTGCGGCAGACGGATGTTAAACATCAGAATCTGACCACCCATGTCGGACTTGTTCTTCGCCACAGCACCGCTGGACTCTGCCTTGTTCTGCAGAACGCCGATGAAGGTCGATTCCGCCAACGTCGACAGTTCGTTGACCAACTGCTCGTTGGCACCCGCTAACTCAGCCTTGCTATAGAACGAGCCGTCAGGCTTCTTTGAAACCAAGGCGGTGACGTTCCAAGAACCAGAGAACTCTGCACTGTTGGCCTTGGTGAAGGTGCCGCCGTAGGCAGAGACCTTGGCTTCAGCGCGTGGGTTCTTCTTACCGCCAGCCATCGCCAAGAAGTAGCCTGTGTTTGGCTGAGCTGGCAACATGGTTTCAGGGTCTAGGGTCACAACGAACTTCCGCTCACCAAAATCATTCCCTGAATCTTCATCGACGATGAGGATGTCCGCATCGGCTGTTTTCACCCACATCAACCCATCAGGAGCGATCGTTTGTGCGCGCTCGTCTTCCCAAGTCGCATGCGTACCCTTGCCACCGTGCTTCACACCCTTATCGGCAACTTTTAAGGTCAAAGCGCCATCCACCGCGGGCAGTGTCCGCACAACAGAGGCTGAGATTGATTCAGGCAGAGCACCGTTCGCTGCTTTTAGGTCATTCACAAGGTTGTACAGATCAACACCCAACATGCCGCCCTCTTGGGTCATGTTTTGGATGTAGCGCTGGTTATTCAGATCAGGATCCTGTGCTGGATGCTCCGTTTTTGAATCGCCAACGAAGAAGGTGTAGCCCTTTGGCTGCTCAGACGCTTCTTGCCACAAGAAGGTTTCTGTCTGACGGACTGACACAGGCTGATCCCAGCCCTTCCACTGATAGGAGGTCGGGAAGAACTTGGCTGTGAACTGGTTCGGTGCAGACGCATTGGTCATGTAGTTGTCTAGCATCTTTTTAGTGGTATCGACGGCATCGATACCAAGGCCCGCATAGGCCGTGTTTTCAACCGCCATGCCGTAGATCTTGCCGAACAACAGACCATTGCGTGCCAAGAACTTGTCACGCGCACTAGCCGAACCATTCTGGTCCACGGCCTGACCAGACGCATCAACGCCCTTCTTACCCACGTAGATCCGCATCGGTGTTGGCTCAACACCGTGGTTATAACCGGCCATGACCATCACCACATAATCGGGATGCTTTGAGTTGATCGGCAGGATCTTTTCAAATCCAGACTGACCAAGCGCTGGGACCGCGTAGGCCACACCGCTCTCAATATCGACTGCCACAGAGGCCAATCCCATGGTGTCATGGGCATCCACGCCAGTTCCGTCAAACATCTCTTGAATGTTCCACTCTTCTGCAGTCAACCAAACATCATCCGAGAAGCCGATGCCAGGACCATACTTGTTGGCTTTCTCATAAACCGCGCCGCAGAACGACTGGAAGAAAAAGTCGCCTTCGGTCAGCTTGTGCTTGTCATTGAACTCAGCCAAGGTACGGTTTGGCAATGTTTGGTTACCCCACAGACCACCTTGGCTCCGGGGCACAACCACCTCACCGAATTGGTTGTAGATGGTGTGGAACAACTTGCCTGAGCGCACCACCATGGATGCAGCTGGTTGGGTGTTCTGCAGGAAAGCCGCAAAGGCTGCACGATCATAATCAATCGTGTGGATATGCGATCCGGTGAACTTCACGCCACTTTCCATTTCCCAACCATAGGTCTCGCCACCACCACGCTTGATACTCATCGTGGCATAGGACTCAGATTGGTAGGCCACCCGAATGGTCTTGTCATCCAGCAACCAGGCCGCGTTCCCATCGGGATAGCCAGTAAGTGATTCACCGGTTGTCTTGTCAATTTCACCGACGGTGGCTAGGGCTTTCATGCCACCCATGAATGGAAATGCCACATCACCACTCTGGCCGTCTTTCAATTGTGAGGCCGATTGTGCGGTGCTGGCTTCTGGCATCAACGCAGTGACTTCACCGATGGTCTTCATTCCACCGTGTGCAGCGGCCAATACGGAGCCAGAAATGCAGGTCGCCAAGACCGCAATGGCCAGACGATTCAAACGAAATACTGAGGTCATATGACACTCCTTGAAGAGGTTAAATCCGAAATTTCACAACACCAAATATTGGTGTTCCGCGCAGTGTCCTTCAGCACCATGACATTCAGATCACAGTTCAACGACAATCCGATGACAGCATCATGTGAATCAGGTTCGGGTACACTGGTGTCGTTCCAAAGGAGATCGAGATGGCTAGCGTGACACTTCACATCAATGGCATGACCTGCGGTGGGTGCGCGGCTGGATTAACACGCAAACTCTCAGAATTCCCCGATATTCTGAGCGCTGAAGTGAACTTTGCCACGGAGACTGCGCAGCTCAGCAGCCAGACGCCACTGGCGGCCAAAGACCTTGTCGAACGGGTTGTGACTGCTGGGTTCTCAGTACGCTGCCAATCCACTCGATTGCACTGGCCCACAGCCAATCAACCAGATGCAGACACACTCGAACGCCTCATGACCGATGCGCAAATCATCGATTGGTCTTGGCACCCAGAACTCAACACCCTCGATTTCACCACCCTGCCTGAGGCCAGGATAGAGACTGTGATTGCACCGCTAACACAGCTCGGTTTCACAGTTGAGCGCGTGGTTGCAGACGAACCGAGTGCGGCCAACGACTCGCCTTATGAATTATGGATCGCGGTGGCCCTCACTCTCCCATTGGTCGCGCAGATGCTGGCGATGTGGCTCGGTCTGGGATGGCACTTGCCACCCGGTGTTGAGTGGTTATTGGCCACACCCGTCCAGTTTTGGCTTGGACGGCGTTTTTATGTCGGCGCATTGGGCGCGGCACGACGTGGTGAAGCCAATATGGATTCGCTGGTGGCGTTGGGTACATCAGTTGCTTACAGCTACAGTCTCTATCAATGGATGACACTCGGCCAAGCCGCCACAGGCCATCTATATTTTGAAGCGTCTGCAGTGGTGATCACCCTGATCCTCGCAGGGAAGCACATTGAGTCGGTTGCGAAACATTCCGCCTTGGAAGCCTTAAGCGCCGTCTTGGCGCTGAAGCCCAGCACAGTGACCCGCTTGGAGGCAGGCCACGAAGCTGAAGTCCGTGCAGACGCCCTGTTGCCAGGTGATGTCATCATTGTGCGCGCAGGCGAGCGGATCGGCGCCGATGGCGTAATCTTAAAGGGTGAGGCGGAAATAGACGCGCAAGCGATGACCGGTGAATCCTTGCCCGAAGTGCGAGGTCAGGGCGATCGTGCGGTGTCCGGTACGCTGGTGATGAACGGCCAGATTCGGATGCGCTGTGAGCGTGTGGGCGACGCCTCCACCGTCTCGCAGGTCGCGGACCTTGTGAAAAACGCCCAGATGGGCAAGGCGCCAATTCAACAACTGGTGGATCGGGTCAGCCGCTGGTTCGTGCCGACTGTCCTGATCATTGCGCTACTGACCCTGGTGGGATGGATGTTTGCCGGCGCCACTTTTGAATTTGCACTCCTAGCAGCCATTAGCGTGTTGGTGATTGCCTGTCCGTGCGCACTGGGTTTGGCCACCCCGACTGCCTTAGTTGCGGGGACTGGGCTGGCCGCAAAAGCGGGCATTCTGATCAAGGATATTCAGACGCTCGAGGCACTCCCGGATCTCACTGACATCGCATTTGATAAAACCGGCACCCTGACCGAGGGACGACCGGCTGTGATGGATGTTGAATTTTCCGCATCCGATGACAGCCACGAGGCCCTCATCAACGTCGCGCGCGAATCGACCCACCCCTTAGCGGAGGCCGTTGTCCGGCATTTTCAGAGTCAGGGTGTGAAGCCCTGGTCCATCGAGGGTAGCAATATCACGCCTGGACAGGGGATCGAAGTGGACTATGGCGCGCATCAGTACCGGTTCGGCCAGTGGGCGTTTGTACAACCTAACCACCCAGAACCTAAACATGACAGCACACGGAGCTATCTCGCGCGCGATGGCGTGCTTTTGGCGAGTGTGTCCTTCGCCGACCAAACGCGACCTGAGGCTCGCGAGTTAATCAGCACACTGACACGGAATGGACTGCGGATCCACATGCTGACTGGGGACCGAACAGCTGTTGCAATACGACTGGGATCCGAACTTGGCATCACAGAACTTCATGCGGAGCTCTCACCTGACGATAAAATTGCCACCATTCGACGTCTGCGAAATAGCGGCCGGCGGATCGCGATGGTTGGCGATGGAATTAATGACGGACCAGCACTGGCTGCAGCCGACGTCGGGATCGCACTGGGATCGGGATCAGACATTGCATTGCAGTCAGCGCCGGTGGTGTTGATGCGGGCCGATCTTCGCCTAATCCCCGATGCCATTCGGTTTGCAGGCGCCACCCGTCGCATCATCCGACAAAATCTACTGTGGGCCTTTGGCTACAATGTGTTGTGTATTCCGTTGGCGATCTCGGGCGCATTAACACCTGCGATTGCAGGCGCCGCCATGGCAATGTCATCGATTAGCGTGGTGCTCAATGCGCTCCGACTGAAACGGATGCAACCCGCGGATTTGACGCACCATGAGAGCTAGTCTGGACGTTTCGCGCTGAACGCTGCCCATACTAACCCGCTGATGAGAAGCACACCGCCAAGCGGGGTGATGGCTCCAAGGCGCGGAAAATCCAACAGCACCAAAGCGTACAAACTGCCGGAAAACACCACCATGCCAAGCAACAGACACCAGAACACCGGCGCTGCAATGGCTCCGCGCCAGCTCGCGATTGCAACCAACGCCAGACTGATCCATGCCTGATAGCGCACCGCAGTGTGCCAGGTCTCAAGCCGTGCTTCGCTCACCAACGACTGCAGACCATGCGCACCAAAAGCGCCGAGGGCCACCGCGAGCGCCAGACTCAGGAGTCCCACCCGAAACCAACCTAGGCGAGCCATGACAAGACACCCCAGACAATGCCGGACAGCACCAACACGGCCAAGACCACCAGGATCAGTAGCGTTTGAAGCCAATCACGGACCAAAGCGTTGATGAGATCTCGCGTCATTTGCGGCCCAAAGGCCACAAAACAGACCAACAGAGAAACTGGGAAAAACGCGAGTGTTAGGGTTTGGACCGCGAGAAACTCGAACCAAGCCAGTTTTAAAAATGGGTTTTCATGGGGTGCGCTCGACGTCATGGCGAAAGTGTGCCAAAACGCCGATCACTTGACGACCTAAATCGCCGTCCCTGTAAGGGCGGTGGTTGTCTCAGGTAGTGAGATATACAACCCTTCTGTAAATAAGCGGAGGGCGCGGATCTCATCGGCATGAAAGGACAGTGGCAACTCCCTGTCTGATGACTGCAAGACATACTGAAACGCCCAATGGGGTCGGTCTTCGGTCAGTAGGACCGAATCAAACAAGGGCTCCAATGGGATCGAAATGGCGGTTTCAAACCAACATCCGGAATCGGTCTGCACACAGCCCGTACTGGACTCCGAGGTAAAACTCAGGGCACCAAAGCTCGGCACATGGACGGCCTCAACAGGCCAAGGCTCGCGCGATCGAATCATCGCCTGCACGGCATAAGACACCGTTTTATGCTCCGACTGGATCACAGACACCACGTGTTGGCGCACCTCATAAGTGTCTGGCAAAGCGCCGTCATCGTCTGATCCGCAAAACAGCGTTGTCACACGCAGTCGCGAAACATCCGGCTCACTAAACACTTCCATGCAGCCAACGAACTCAGGCAAGCTCCGATGGGGCTCGGCCACTACAGCCATCACCGGTCCACATACGGATAAACATCCCACCAATACGGTCAGTTTGCGCAGATTCAATTGCATCACACACCTCCACGGATTCGAGGGTTGAAACTAGCACTGCGTGCGCCTTATGGATATGCATTATGTGCGTATTGTCATAATTAAATATTGGTAACCAATTGTTTTTTATGATCATGAATAAAATATGACAAGCAAATATGACAAAACCACCCGCGCAGTAAAAACCCCCAAATATCGTCACATCACGGGAATCTTTGGTACGCTCAAGTTTTTACACGGGACACATCACCCATGCGCACACTCGGCCTTCTGTATGTTGCCTTGGCACTGACTGCCGGTTGCAGTCAATTGCAACTGCAACAACCCATCAATCCGTTGGCGGATCTGGATGCGATCACCACCAACCAGATTGTGATCGCAGAAACGGGCGCACTGGTGTCCCAGATCGCCTCGGTCGATGTCTACATCAACGATATCTTTATTGGCAATACAGGCGATGCCGCTGTGTTGATGACCGCAAAATCAGCGGGAACTGACACGCTGGCTGTCGAAGGGCGCTTCGGCGCAGCCTACGCCGAGCGCACCGAGGTGCAACTGGAGGCCACAGAGGGGCATCAGTTCGTATTGATCGAGCCCACCTTACGCGGCCCCATTGCGATTCGCGTGGTCAGTCGCGTGCAATGGGAAGCCCTGGCTAAATAGTGAGCCACATAGTCAGACGATCGGTCGGATGAGCCAGGGCAAGACAAAAAACCCTGCGACAAATCCACCCAGATGTGCGGCCCAGGCAATTTGCCCTCCCATAAAGACGTGCAACACCAGGTGAACAAGCACCAAGCCAATCAGAATCGAGGCAATGGATCGCGTCGGTTGACCGGTCGCTTTAGCTTGCCGGCGGGTCGACTCCAGCCACACACCGATTAAGCAAAACACCACACCAGACGCACCAACCATGGGCGCGGCAGTTGTTTCCAATAAGCCAAAGGTCACACCACTGGCAATCGCACCAACCACCATCATCACACACACAGCACGGAGGCCAAAAACCAGAGCCAGGGTTTTTGCCAGCGCAATGAAAATCACTGCGTTCATGAGGACATGCACGGTGCCTGCATGTAAAAATGCGTGCGTCACCAACATGCTGTACGACTGACCGGGGAATAAGGCGTGATCGACTGCGCCCGGCGGGAACAAAAAGTCCCAAAATGCGCCGTAAGAAATCAACCAGGTTCGCAGATCAAACCCTGCCAACAGGCCTCGATCACCGAGCTGTGCCAGCATCTCAATCATCAGCAATGTGCCTGTGATCCACCACAGTAACGGTGGCGTTTTTGGCCCACCAAAGACAGCTACGATGCGCATGACTCTCCCTTACAAAGCATCACTTTATCGCACTGAGCATAGAGGTCTACTGGCAACCATCGGCTAATAATCTATTGTGGCCGAGCCGAGTCTGGCAAAGCGATTCGTATACTGTCAGGTCTGCTGACACTCAGAGTGGGCAGCGAGTGCGTAGAGCACGCCAGACACCGCAGAAAACCGATGTGTCGCGGGTTCATTTTGAAGCACCTCAAGTACCCGGGAGGTCAGATCTTCACTGCTCCAGCGCACTGGCAAACAGACCGGCTCACCATGCAGCAAAAAGGCATAGGGTTGCGCTTGCAGGCGCTCGCGGGTCTGATGCCTCGCACCCTCAATCACACCTAGCACGAAGGCCAAACAAGGCTCGCGGTCCCGCGCGCATTCAGAAAGAAACACGCCAACCGTCACGATGCCACCCTGTGCGTGGGTCATCGGCGCGACGATCAGCGCGAGTAGAAGACATGCAAGCTTCAAATGTCTGGTGCCTTAACGCTCACCTCGAACGCTGCATACCAGGCAGCCAAATCTTGAATCTGCTCTTTCGAAAGGGCTTGCGCAATCAAGCTCATGCGCCGGTCCTGACGCATCCCTTTTTTATAATCCAGCAGTGCTTTCTCTAGATACAAAGCACTCAATCCCGCCAAATTGGGCGCTTCTGGATCTCGCGACAAGCCATCTTTGCCATGGCAGGCGGAACATTGTGACGACAAGGCTTTACCCGCCGCCGGATCACCCGCCCACGTTGATGTAGAGCATACAATCGCTGTCAAAACGACTGCATTTAGGAGTCTCATACACAATTCCTCTTCATAAAAAACCCCGGCACTGGGCCGGGGTCATTGGCTGAGGTAGATTAGCCCTCGTAAGAAATGCGATAGATCGCGCCGGCGTAGTCATCAGAGACAAGAATTGAACCATCCTTCATCTGCGTAACCGACATTGGGCGGCCATCATATTCCTTATTAGCGTTCAGCCAACCTTCGGCAAACGGCTCCATTTTGGCTTTTCCATCTTTGTCTATGAAAGTCACCATCAAACGAGCACCACATGGCTCTGTCCGGTTCCACGACCCATGCTGCGCAGAGAAAATGGCATTCTTATATTTCGCGGGGAATTGATTACCCGTATAGAACGACATACCCAAATCGGCACAGTGCGCTGTTGTCTCAACCGCTGGATGCACAACATCGACTGGCACCTTCGCCTTGTCATATCCAAAATCAGACACGCGAGTCTTGCCACCACCATACCAAGGGTGACCAAAATGCTGTCCAGCCTTCGTCTGACGATTCAATTCACCTGGTGGAATATCGTCCCCCATTCCATCAACTTGGTTATCGGTCCACCAGAGCTCGCCTGTCACCGGATGGAAGTCATGACCGACTGAGTTACGCACACCGTAGGTGTAGACCTCGCGGTTGCTGCCGTCTCGATCCATGCGAATGATGCCGCCAATACCCACTTGGCTATACAGATCTAACTTTTCAGGTGGTGCGACGTTAAACGGCTGCCCCAATGAGACATACAGTTTATTGTCAGGGCCGATGTCGATCACACGAGCAGTGTGGTTGTAGCTCTCTTCTTCAGACGGGATCAGGTCACCCTTCGCAACAATATCAACGGCAACCACATCTGGCCCTTCATAGAAGAACTCCGCTGCTGGGAACATACGAATTTGGTTACGCTCAGCGATATATAAGAAACCGTCTTTACTGAAGGTGACTCCGTTTGGCACGTCGAAGCTCAACGAAGGCGCAAAGTCTTTGACCTCATCTGCGACACCATCGCGGTCACGATCGGAGACAACCCACACTTTATCTTTCCGCGTGCCAACGAACAGAACCGTTCCCTGAGGCGCCATAGCCATATCACGCGCGTCGGGGACGATCGCATATAAATCAATTTTGAAACCTTCAGGCAACTTGATGTTTGCCAGAATCTTTTTGATGTTCTCGGCCTTTTTACCGCCCTGTTCGATGAACGTGTGATCGTTCATTGTCTTCCCTGACGTCGCAAAAACACCGATGTCAGCAGAGACCGTTGCGGTCATTGACAAACCTGCGAGGCAGGCAGCAAGGTATTTAAGTTTCATATGAATTGCTCCAATTTTTCATCTTATTATTCTGTCACCCCGCAAAGACGCGAAATTGCTTTTGCTTGGCGGCGGGCTCATCAACAATGAGCACGTGTATATTGTTTTACAGAATTCATAGATGCTTTCAACGAGAGTATGGTCGTACACATCTCGTGCAGCGCAACAATTCGACCCCTTGCGTTCCAAAGGCGTGCGGGATACACCAAGGGCTTTACGAACCCAACCCTGAGCCCGATATACTGAGACAAACAACAACGAAACCGATTCATGACCCTTTGTATTAAATCCCTGACACACCGCTACCGGTCTCGACTCGCGCTGGATGCATTCTCTGTGCAGTTTCACGCAGGCGAGATTACAGCGATTTTGGGTCCAAACGGGGCGGGAAAGTCCACGCTATTTAAACTCATTGCGGGGCTCATTCCCTCGCAGCAAGGTCAAATCATGCTCGATGGATTGCCCTTACATGCGACGTCGAGAAAATTGATCGGCCAACTCGGATTTGTCTTTCAAGAACCAGCGCTCGACATGATGCGAACCGGTCGTAGCAATCTCCTCTATGCAGCCGGTCTTCATGGCCTGTCGAAAGCCGCCTCTGATGCGCAAATCGAGACAACATGTCAACTCCTGCATTGTGATCATGTTTTAGATCGACCGGTGAATCAGCTAAGCGGCGGTGAGCGAAGGCGGATTGAGGTGGCGCGTGCGCTAATCCATAAACCACGGTGGTTACTTTTAGATGAGCCTTCAGTTGGGCTCGATATCGACTCAAGACGACAGCTCTCTGAGGACATCCATGCCATGGTTCGCAATCAGAAAATGAGCGTTGTGTGGTGTACCCACATTACAGACGAACTCGAGGCAGAAGACCGTCTCATTGTCATGCACCGAGGCACAATGCGGTTTAGTGGACACTGTGGCAGTCCGACCGAGCTCCTCGATCGGTACACAACTGAGGTGGCGACTGATGTCTGAGTTCTGTCGTCCGATGCTGGTGATTATCGAACGTGAATTTGCGCGATTCCTTGCACAGCGCACTCGCCTGCTGGCCGCACTCGTGCGTCCGCTATTTTGGCTACTGGTTTTTGCAGCGGGTTTCAAAAGCACTCTCGGGATTGCGACGCAGCCGCCTTACACCACCTATGTCACCTATGACTTATATGTTGTTCCTGGCCTCGTCGCGATGATGTGCCTTTTTAACGGGATGCAATCATCGTTAGCCATGGTCTATGACCGAGAATCTGGCGCGATGAAAGTCCTTATGACGGCACCGATCAGCCGCTGTCGTATTTTGGTATTCAAACTCATCGCGGCGACACTCGTATCAACCGTCCAAGCCTATCTATTCATCGGGATTGCCATCGCAGTGGGGATCAATCTCCCGTGGATCGGTTTACTCACCGCACTGCCTGCAATCCTAATTAGTGCCTATGCATTGGCACTCGCAGGTCTAGTACTTGCGAGCTGGTTTCGGGGACTGGAAAACTTTGCCGGCGTGATGAATTTCGTGATTTTTCCGGCTTTTTTTCTCTCAAGCGCGCTTTATCCGCTCTGGCAACTAAGAGAATCAAGTGAGCTTATTTATTGGGTCAGCGTTTTCAATCCCTTTACACATCTCATCGAAATCATTCGTTTCGGAATGCATGGTACCGCCATGACATCAAGTGGCTGGATCGGGCTTGCGATTTTGGTTGTCATCACCCCGGCCGCAGGTCACTTGTTTCGCCCGGAGGCGCAATAACATGCGGTGCGATCTGATGCGCTCAACTCTGCTAGCAACCCTAGTATGCTGGTCGATAACCGCGGCTCAGGCTGAGGTCGTTGTCAGCCACGAGCGCTCAGGCGACCTTATTTGGATGGACCGAAATGGTCAGATGGTAGAGCGCCAAAAAATCTGCAACCGACCGCGCGGGATGGCAATAAAAACAGCGTCGCAGCGTCTGTTCGTCGCCTGTTCCGATGACAATATGGTTCTCGAGATTCAAGTCAGCACACGCCAAATCGTGCGCCGATTTCTTGACATTCCGGGACCCATGTCATTGGCATTATTCGCGGATGGCGAACGGCTTCTTGTATCAAATGAGGGGTTCGCATCGGCTACGGTGATTGATCTGACGAATGGGGACGCACTGGCCCGTGTTTCGACCGGATTTGAGCCTGATGGCGTTGCAATCTCAGAATCGACTGGACACTTTTTCGTCGCCTCAGAAACCAATGGTTTGGTTCACGTGTTTGACATGAAAAGCTACGCGGAGGTCGCGCTAATTCCGACTAATCTCAGACCGCGACGTCTGGCACTCGATGAATCCCGCGGAGAACTGTGGGTTTCATCCGAAATGGGTAGCCGCGTTGAAATCTTCGCTCTGCAATCGTTCGAAAAAATTGATGAGATTATCTTTGCGCCGAGAGGATTTCGGTCTGAGCAATTGACACCTGTGGATATTCTGCTGCCAACAGATCACCCGCATGCCTATGTCGCACTCGGAAGTGCCGATAATATCGTTGTCATCGATCGGGTGACCCGCAAAATCTTGGATTATGTCAGGGTCGGTCGGCGTGCCTGGGGGCTAGCCCGATCGGTAGATGGGCAACTTTTATATGTTTTGAACGGCTTATCAGACGACATGACGATCATTGACTTGGAAACCAATCGACCGATACGTACGGTACGAACTGGACTCGTTCCACACGCAGTTTTGGTGACTCCACAATGAAGCAAAATTCCCTCATCCTGATCTGTGCACTTTGGATGCTCAGCTCAGTCTTACACGCTGCAAACTTCGAGGTTGTCGTTATTCAATCACCAGCAGCCGAAGATCAATCTGAGGGACTGTCGTTTGCAGGAATCCCAACTCACCCGCGGCGCCCAGTGACGAAAGCCGCCGAATTGGCGCTATTGGAATCCCAGCCGACGTTTAAAGCTCAGGGTATCTCGACCACGCTCAGCATTTTCAATATCGATCCGACGCGAGACATCAATGCACAGCTAGCCGATTTCAGCCCCCAGCAGTTGCTTGTTCTGGATATCCCTAGGGCTCTGATGACACCGACTGTAAAGGCATTAGCAAAGAGAAATCTGGTGGCCGTAAACGTTCGTCACACTGAACTCGCATTACGCGACACGGACTGTCAGCCACACGTGTTTCACACCATTCCGAGCGATCGCATGTATTTCGACGCGCTGGGTCAGTTTCTGATCTATCGCGGGTGGCGAAAGGTCTTGATTGTGCGAGGGCCTCAGGCCATCGATGAACAGCGCACTGGTGCATTGATTGCGAGCTTGGAGAAGTTTGGCGCATCGGTGGTCGATGTGCGCGAATTCACTCTTTCGCACCATCCAGATGATCGTGATCAAAATAAGCCTGAGTTTCTCACCGGTGGTGCTTCCTACGACGTGGTTGCCGTAATCGACACCGACCGAGACTACGGACGATACATTCAATACAGCACGCGTCAGCCTCGACCCGTAGTCGGTGATGTGGGCTTGACCCCTCGGGCATGGCACCCTGCGCTTGAGCGCTACGGAGCGCCACAACTCAATCAGCGATACCGAGACCTTGTCAACGTTCAATCTGAGATGCTAGGCATGACGGACGCAGAGTTTGCCACATGGGCAGCGATCAAATTCGTAACGAACACGCTGCACTCGCGTCATATCACTGCCGATGGGATCGAGCTCGGTGCCATATATCGTGATCCCGAGGGTCGTATCGACCTCTACAAAGGGACACGCGGCTCGTTTCGAACATGGAACCAACAATTGCGGCAACCGATCTTGATCGCAGCAGAATCAGCTGTGATCGCGGTCGCGCCCATGCCGAAATTTTTGCACCCCAAACACTTTGTGGACACTCTCGGCCTCGATCAACCCGAATCCAAGTGCGCGTTAAAGTAGTTCCCGAACCGCAAAACGAAAATTGTTTGAAAAACAAGTTGACTCGCCAAACCACTCTGTGCAAATTGAGATGGTCGGAAACGGCGAACAATAATAATTAACCACTTAACACTGGAGGTGTCCTATGTGGCAAAAGCCAGAAGCAATCGAGCTAGCGTGCGGTTGTGAAATTAATATGTATGCTCCGGCAGAGGGCGATCGTCCGCTGTTCTGAGTATCGTCGGGGAAGCTTGCTTCCCCGATAACTCATCGAATTCAAACATTGTAAGGAACGCCTTTTGGAACTCATTGTTTTGGGTGCCGCGGCAGGTGGTGGTCTTCCTCAATGGAATTGTATCGGCGGACAAAGCCGACGCGCATGGTCGCGCGAGATCCCAATGCAAACACAAGCCAGCGTGGCCATTGGTAGCCGCAAGACAGGCTATGTAGTCATCAATGCATCACCTGATTTGCGCACACAGATTCTCCAGACTCGAGCTCTGCAGCCAGATCTCGATCATCCGAACGGGCCTCGCAACACGCCAATCCGCGCTGTCGTGGTCACCAATGGGGATGTCGATAATATCGCTGGACTGTTGAACTTGAGAGAAAAACAGGCGTTTTCACTGTATGGCCCTGAAGCGGTCATCGAAATTCTCCGTCAAAATTCGGTGTTCCAAGTGCTTGATCCTGAGTTTGTTGAGATCCAACCACTGGACGCAGGAACCGCAATCACGCCCATTGAGGGATTGTCTCTGACGCTTTTTCCTGTCGCAGGCAAGGCACCCTTGTATCTCGAAGCAGACCTCGGGATTGCCTCTGGACAATCCGGGTTTACCAGCGGCGTCGAGATCCACTATGGCGCTCGACGGATACTCATCATGTCAAGCTGTGCACACATCGACAGCGCCCTAAAGCAGCGGATTCAAGATGCGGATCTCCTCTTGTTTGATGGCACGGTGTACGAAGATGATGAAATGGTTCAACAGGGCCTCGGGCAAAAGACCGGACGCCGAATGGGCCACTTACCGATCACGGCAAGTGATGGGCCGCTGGTGACGCTGGCCGAAGCCACTCGAACTCGAAAATTGTTTTTCCATATCAACAACACAAATCCAATCTGGGATACAGACTCAGTTGCATTTCGACACATCACGGATGCTGGCTGGGAAGTGTCACACGATGGCATGGTGATCCCGTTATGAGCCACAGACTGTCTCGCGTCGAATTCGAACATACCTTGCGCACAATTGGTGCCGAACGCTACCACGATCAGCACCCCTATCATCAGCGCATGTACACAGGGCAATGCACAATTGATGAAATCAGAGCCTGGGCTCTCAATCGTTTTTGTTATCAACGCGTCATCCCTGTCAAAGACGCACTGGTCATGGCACGGCTGGATGGGATTGAGGATCGCCGCGCCTGGCGCGAGCGAATTGTCGATCACGACGGTGAGATTGACGATCACCCCGAGGGTGGCCTCAGACGGTGGCTTGCGCTCACCTCACAGCTTGGTTTCGATAAAGAGTACGTAATGTCGATGCAGGGCGTGTTACCTGCTGTGCGCTATGCCAGTCAGGCATATTTACAGTTTGTCCAGGAGAGGACGGTGCTTGAAGCGGTCGCATCGTCCTTAACTGAGATGTTCTCGCCACAAATCATCGCACAGCGCGTTTCAGGCATGTTGAAACACTACGACTTCATTACTGAAGACTGTCTGACGTATTTCTCGTATCGAAAATCACAGGCCAATCGGGATTCTGTCTGGGCACTTGACTACATCGAACGGCACGCACGATCTCGTGAAGACCAAGAACGCTGCTGTGACGCGCTACGGTTTAAATGCGACCTGCTCTGGACCATGTTGGATGCGGTCGCAGGCGCATATCACCTCGGGGGCACCGTTCCCCCTGGGGCCTGGACTCCAGGGCAGCATATCCACGCGGTCGCTCGGAGTGCCTCAGTATGACCCTTGTTGAGACCACCGTGGTTCCGAGATTCGCGTCTGGAGTCAGGCTGAAACATGATCAAATACGCGAACGCCACGTGGTGCTCGGACCCGAGTTGCTGGTAGACCTTAACCAAACTGGACACGCGATTTTAAAAGAAATCGATGGAGCTCGGTCGATTGACCAGATCATCGAGCGACTCGCCTCGGAGTTTCAGGTTGATGCCGAGGTAATCAAGACCGACGTTCAGGAATTTTGTACTGGCATGCTTCGTAGACAGGTGTTGACTCAATGACACAGGCCACTCAAATCCTTGCGCCACAAGTGTTGCTTGCTGAGGTGACCCACCGCTGCCCCTTACAGTGTCCGTACTGCTCAAACCCAACAGAGCTGACGAAAAAGGAATCTGAAATCAGTACTGAAACTTGGGCGCGAATTTTCCAAGAAGCGGCAGAGATTGGGGTCTTGCAGGTGAGTATTTCCGGCGGTGAGCCGGCTGCACGGCGTGATCTGGTTGCGCTGGTGGATGCCGCGCGTAAGGCAGATCTGTATGTCAACCTCATCACTTCCGGGATCGGAATCACCGAAGCCAAATTGGATGAATTACACGCGGTCGGTTGCGACCATATCCAGCTGTCACTGCAAGATGTGGATGCAGAAGGTGCTGAAACCATCAGTAACCTGAAGGGAAGTCTGGAGCGGAAGTTGGCATTTGCACGGCTTGTGCGAAACCGCGATATCCCACTGACCATCAACGCCGTTATGCACCGGCTCAATCTAGATCGTTTGCCAGAGACCATCCAGTTGGCTGCCGAGCTCGGTGCGCGTCGTATCGAAATCGCGAACGTGCAATATCACGGTTGGGCGGAGGCCAACAAGCAGGTGTTGATGCCCACACTTGAGCAAGTCCAACGCACCAACGCTGAGGTCCAGGCGGCTCGATCACGGTACGATGGCATCATGCTGATCGACTATGTGCCGGTTGACTATTTTGCCGAGTTTCCGAAGGCCTGCATGAACGGGTGGGGCCGAGTTGCCTTGGTCGTTGCGCCCGATGGCACAGTACTGCCATGTCACAATGCCAGTACCCTAACGCACTTACGACTGCCCAGTATCCATGACATGTCGCTGAAGGATATCTGGTACCAATCCGACGCGTTTAATGCCTACAGAGGCGATCTATGGATGCCAGAGATCTGCCAAGACTGTGATCGAAAGTTCGTTGATTTTGGTGGGTGTCGCTGCCAAGCATTAGCGATTCTTGGCGATGCATCGCAAGCCGACCCTGTCTGCTCCAAAGCACACCCAGACTCGCCCATGCGAGCAGGCCTCATTGCAACTTCTGAGCCGATCAATCCAATCATTTATAGGCCAAATGCTTAGCCAAGCCGGAATCAAGCGGACTCGAATGGGTTCAATAGAGAGACACCGAGCCCCGTAAAATCTTTAACATTCCGCGTCACGAGGACCGCACCCAAATGTCGCGCGCTCGCCGCAATCAGGCCATCCACTATTGCCACGCTCCGCAACGCTTGCAACTGCGCGTAGACTGATGCGATCTCGGGCGTGATTAGCACCACATTCTTCCGGTGCTGCCGGAGAATTTGCTGGATCCAACGACTCAGGCGATCCGCATAATCAGGATCCCGTCGCTTCATACGCTCAATGCCTGTCAAGATTTCAGCAATCACCATCACACTGAGGCCAATTTGATCAGAAGGTACACTCGCAAGCCATGCGTTCACTGACGGCTCTGCGCGGTGACCGCGACTGAGCTCACTCAGTACATTGGTATCAAGCAAAAATATCGTCACGCGTACCTCTTTCGATCCCTCTTCTATCCGGCAACTCGAGCCCTTCCAAGGATTCGCTTTGCAGCAACACCTTGAGATCGGTGACCGTTTCGTTTGCAGTCAGTGTCTTCAATTCGCTCAGCCACTCGGTGCGCACTGCCGGATCTGATATCCGCTTAACGATGGTTTTGACCAACTCGATCTCTCCTTTGGGCACATACATCTCCAACCGAACAAA
>CAZVNX010000009.1:24548-59699 GCA_964628665.1 uncultured Pseudomonadales bacterium
CAGCCCGGAATCAACGTCGGCTACCTGCCTCAGGAACCCGAAATCGATCCCACCCAAACCGTCCGCGACGCAGTCGAGGAAGGCGTCGGTGAAATCAAGGCACTTCTGACTCGCTTTGATGAGATCTCCAATGCCTTCGCCGAACCCATGAGCGACGACGAGATGAACGACCTGTTGATGGAACAGGGCGAGCTGCAAAACCAGATTGATGCGGTCAACGGCTGGGAGCTGGATCGAGTGCTTGAACAAGCGGCCGACGCGCTGCGCCTTCCCCCGTGGGATGCAAAAATTGAGCATCTGTCCGGTGGCGAAAAACGTCGTGTGGCACTGTGTCGCTTGCTGCTGCAAAAGCCTGACATGCTCCTCCTCGATGAGCCGACCAACCATTTGGATGCCGAATCTGTCGCTTGGCTTGAACACTTCCTGGTGGATTTTGATGGCACCGTGGTCGCCGTCACGCACGATCGGTACTTCTTAGACAACGCGGCCGGCTGGATTTTGGAATTAGACCGTGGCCGCGGTATCCCGTTTGAGGGTAACTACTCGACTTGGCTTGAAGCCAAGGAAAAGCGACTCGAGCAAGAAAGCAAGTCTGAAGAGGCACGTCAGAAAACGATCAAGAGCGAGCTTGAGTGGGTACGGCAAAACGCCAAAGGTCGGCAAGCCAAGTCCAAGGCGCGCCTCAAAGCCTTTGAAGAACTGCAAAGTCAAGACGCACAAAAGCGGAACGAAACCCAAGAGATCTATATTCCGCCAGGGCCACGGCTGGGCGACAAGGTCATTGAGTTCGATCATGTGTCAAAATCCTTTGATGGCCGTTTGTTGATCGATGACTTGAGTATGTCGATTCCTGCCGGCGCCATTGTGGGCATCATCGGCGGCAACGGGGCCGGTAAATCCACTCTGTTTAAAATGATCACCGGCCAAGAAACACCTGATAGTGGTTCTGTGACCATCGGCGACACCGTGGAGCTGGCATACGTCGATCAGTCGCGCGATTCGCTTGATGGCAAAAAGTCCGTGTGGGAAGAAATCTCAGATGGCCAAGACATCATCACCGTCGGTAACTACTCGATTCCAAGCCGCGCCTATCTTGGCCGGTTTAACTTCAAAGGCGGCGACCAGCAAAAGTTTGTCAAAGACCTCTCCGGTGGTGAACGGAACCGTCTACACCTGGCGAAGACCCTGAAGCAAGGCGGCAACGTCTTACTGCTCGACGAACCGACCAACGACCTCGATGTCGAGACACTCCGGGCGCTCGAAGAAGCACTGTTGGGATTCCCTGGCACCGTCATGGTGATCTCGCACGATCGCTGGTTCTTAGATCGGATCGCGACACACATCATGGCCTATGAGGGAGACTCACAAGTCATGCTCTTTGAGGGCAACTACACCGAGTACGAAGAAGACCGGAAAAAACGCTTAGGCGGAGAAATCATCCCGACGCGAGTGCGTTACCGCCGGCTCGCCGACTGATGGCGAGGGCCTGGCCCTACCTCGTATTGCTGTTACCGCCTTTATTTTGGGCCGGCAATTTTGTGGTAGGACGGGCCTTTTCAGCCGATCTTGGTGCCATCACCCTGTCGTTTTACCGCTGGGCGCTGGCGCTCTGCATTTTACTGCCGGTGGCGATTCCGAGAATCCGCACAGAGTGGCCCATCATGCGCGCGCACTGGCCGATTCTGAGCCTTCTGGCGCTTCTCTCCGTAGCAAGCTTCAATGTCTTGCTCTATATCGGCCTGAAGGACACCGAGGCCACCAATGCGCTCCTGATCAACTCTTCCATCCCGGTGTGGATTGTTGCCTTGGGTGCGCTGCTCTACGCCGACACCCTGTCCGTGCGCCGCGCGCTCGGGATCGCGATCTCCTCGATGGGCGTCCTGTACCTGTTGCTTGGACAACCTAACCGCACACTGACCGTTAATCCAGGTGACATCTGGGTCTTGGCCTCCTCACTTGGCTGGGCCTTGTATTCCCTCACGCTTCGGAAGAAGCCGAGCACCCTGTCAGGTCTTGGGTTTTTGACCTACATCGTCTGTTTCGGTGTGCTCTTTAACGGTTTGCTCCTGCTCTGGAACCCCTTCGACGAGGCACCCCTGCCTTGGACAGTCCACACCCTGTATGCGGTTGGCTATGTCGCCGTCTTTGCATCATTGGGTGCCTATCTCTGCTGGAATTATGGCGTGGCCAAACTGGGCGCGCAGGTAGCCGGCCAATACATCCATCTGATGCCCTTATTCGGGGTCACCCTGGCCTGGGTTTTCTTGGGTGAGCAGCTGACCCGCGCGCATTGGATCGCCGGCGGGCTCATCGCCCTTGGCTTGTACTTCGCATTAAGGCACCCTGCATCCCATGCAATGGCTCGATAATCCCAACACGCGACGCGCGCATCACAGTTATAAGTGGTCTGTCTATCCAGAGACGGAGCGCCCCTTATGGGTGGCTGACATGGATTGTCGCCCGCCGGCCTGTGTGGATCGGGTGTTACAGGATGCGCTTGCACACGGCGTATTTGGCTACGGGATCGAACCACCTGGATTTCGGGAGGCTTGGGTCGAGCACCTACAAACGCGCCACGACTGGGTCATTGATCCAGATTGGATCGTGCCGGTGGCCGGTGTCGTCCCAGCCATGCGGATGGCCCTCATGGCACATTCCGAGATCACCGATGTGGTGGTCCCAACCCCCTGCTACCCCTACTTCGCACAGGTCCCGCAACTCGAGAAGCGGAGCCTACACGCGGTCCCACTGATCCGGCAGGTCGACCATGGGCGGGGCTCACTGATCCCTGCGGATGACGCCATCCAAACAGCATTACAGGGAGTCACCGGACCCAGCGCCATTCTCTGGTGCAATCCACAGAACCCAGGCGGCACCGTCTATCCTGAGGATGCGATCCGAGCACTCTGTGATGCTGCAGAGGCCCACAACACCTTAGTTGTCAGCGACGAGATCTGGGCTGATTTGGTGTTAAACCCTGAGGCAAAACACACCCCGCTCGGTCGTGTGGCATCGCCTGAGCAGCCCACCATCACACTCATGGCCGCCACCAAGACCTTTAATGTGGCAGGCTTTAGCTGTGCAGTCGCCATTATTCCGCACGCACCGACGCGGGCGCGCTTTTGCCAGTTGCAATTGGCCATGCCACACGTAACACCCCTGGCGTTTGCCGTCACTGAAGTCTGCTTGCGTGAAGGCTGGGAGTGGCATCAATCACTCCTCGCCGCACTCCGCGCCAATCGGGATCGGGTCGCCCAATGGGTCCATCAATTTCCCGGATTCGCGTGCACCCATGGCGATGCCAGTTTCCTCTCCTGGATCACGCAAACCCTGGGTGCGGTCGATCTCGATCAAGAACTCGCGCGGGCCGGTGTACGACTCTCTGGCGGCAGAAACTTTGGTGATCCCAGTGCGGTTCGGTTGAATTTCGGCTGCAGCCCCGCCACCTTAGAAGATGCATTGATGCACATGGAGCCAATCTTTTCGCAGCTTTCATCCAACGGAGATCACCATGATTGAGACACGTCCACTGGGCAAAACCGGCCTTGATGTCACCGCATTGTGTTTAGGCACCATGACTTGGGGTGAGCAAAACACCGAAGCCGAAGCACATGCGCAACTGTCGTATGCCTGTGATGAACGTGGCATCAATTTTATCGATACGGCCGAGCTATATCCCGTACCGCCCAAAGCAGAGACCCAGGGTCGCACTGAGACGTACATCGGCTCATGGCTTAAAGCGCGTGGCACACGTGATGACCTGATCATCGCCACCAAGGCCTGTGGCCCTGGCGAATGGGTGAACTATTTCCGCGGCGGGCCGCATCATACTGCGGACTATTTAAACGCAGCCATCGATGACTCCTTGGCACGATTGCAAACCGACTATGTCGATCTGTACCAACTGCACTGGCCGGATCGCAACACAAACTACTTTGGCCGCTTGGGCTATGTGCATCAAGACGGGGTGCCAGAAACCCCCATCGATGAGATTTTAACGGCACTCGAGAGCCTGGTGATCAGTGGCAAGGTCCGCGCGATTGGGCTCTCCAATGAAACACCCTGGGGCGTGATGAGCTTTTTAGAAATCGCTCGTCGCGAAGGCCTGCCTGTGGTCGCCTCGATTCAGAACCCGTATTCCCTCTTGAATCGCACATTCGAGATCGGACTCGCAGAAATCGCACACCGTGAATCGGTCGGTTTACTGGCTTACTCACCGCTCGCTTTTGGCGTGCTATCCGGAAAGTACCTCGGTGGCAAACGGCCTGACGGGGCGCGGCTGACCCTGTTTGAGCGCTTCAGCCGCTACAGCAACCCAGAAGCGGATCGCGCCACTGAGGCCTACGCGGCCCTGGCAGAGGAACATGGCTTGAGCCTGACCGAGATGGCGCTGGCCTTTGTCACGAGTCGCTCGTTTGTCACCTCCAACATCATTGGTGCGACAACACTTGCGCAATTAAAAGAAAATATTGATACCCATACTGTCCAACTCTCTGACGCGGTTCTTAATGGCATTGAGGCCATTCACACGCGTCAACCCAATCCATCACCCTGAGAATTTCATGCAACCAAGACGCAGCTTACTCTTCATGCCCGGACACAATGTTCGGGCCATCCAAAAAGCCCAAACTCTACCGACCGATGTCGTGATCCTCGATCTCGAGGATGCGGTCGCGCCAGAGACCAAAACAGACGCTCGCAACACCGCAAAAACTGAACTCACCACAGGTGATTTTGGCGCGCGTGAACTCGCGGTACGCATCAATGGATCCGATTCCGAATGGCACACCGAGGATCTCGCGGCCTTCAGTGATGCACCGATTCACGCCATCGTGGTTCCCAAGGTGGAAACCCACTCTCAGGTGCGTGATATTGGGGTCGCCATGGACCGGCAAGGCTACCCCGCATCGGTCGCGCTGTGGCTGATGGCGGAAACCCCTGCCGGGATTTTAAACGCCCGTGGTTACTGCCGCGCGCACCCGCGCGTCAAAGCACTCTTGATGGGCACCTCCGATCTTGCCAAATGCCTGAGGACACCACCTACGGATTCTCGGATTGGTTTGCTGCATGCGCTGTCACAAGCGGTGCTGGTCGCTCGTGAAGCAGGCATCGATGTGTTTGATGGAGTGTCTCTGAAACTCGACGATCCCCAGGGTTTTGAAGCAGAGTGCACCCAAGGTCGGGAGTTGGGTTTTGATGGCAAAACGCTCATCCACCCCAATCAAATTGACATCGCCAATCAGGTTTTTGCACCCAGTGAAGCGTCCATCGCTGCGGCCACAGAGATTGTCACTGCATGGACCGATGCACGTGCCCGTGGAGACGGGGTTTGTGTCCTCCATGGCCGTTTAGTTGAAAACCTGCACGTGGATGAGGCCCAGCGCATTTTGGCCATGGCCGAGGCCATCGCGGCGCGCTAGTTAATCGGCCGGCGTGACATCGACCGAGACTTCCAACACGTGTTGGCTGCCCCCGGTCATGAGTCCCTTCAAGGGCACCACGTCGGCGTAGTCACGACCCCAAGCGAGCGTCACATGGCGCTCTGAGGGACGCAGCCCGTTGGTTGGGTCAAAATCGATCCAACCGGTCCCCGGCACAAACACCGAAACCCATGCATGCGAGGCGTCTGCGCCCATCAGCTTCGGCTGCCCTGGCGGTGGATCGGTCTCCAAATATCCGGAGACATACCGCGCAGCCACACCCTGAGTACGCAGCACCGCAAGCATCAGGTGTGCAAAGTCTTGGCATACGCCACGTTTCTCAGCCAACACAAAGCCAACCGGCGTCTCCACATCGCTAAACCCAGGGTCGTACACAAACTCGTGGAAGATGTATTGATTCAGCGCCTCGACCGCCGTGAGCAAATCCGCACTTGGGGTGAAAAACTCTGCACCCAAGGCACACACCTCGGACTGCCCAATTGGCACGTAGAGACTTGGCCGCAAATACAGACGTGTCTTTGCGGGGATATTTTGCGCACCATCCCAGGGGGTTTCTCGGACCGTATCGACCCGTGTTGGACGAACCTCCACCTCACTTTCTGCTAGGACGGTGAGTTCGGTGTGCAGCTCTTCCACTGAGAAACGCGAGACGCGATTACCAAAGAGATCCACACGCTCACTGACCTGATCGATCAAGGGCAGCGTGATCAAGCGCGAACTCAGGACCTGTTGGTTCAGCGTATCACGAGGCAACAAGCAGGCCGCGCTGTGGCACAGACTTACAGGCAGGTCGTATTGGTAACGGTTTTTGTGCCGGATCCGATATTTCATCGACCCACCTTGACCAATTGTTGTGGTACATCGGCGTGACTGAAATAGGCCAGCGTTATGGCCTCACTCAAGCCTGAAAGCTGCTCGATCATGTGATCGAGTGACTCAAATAGTGGCTTTTTCGGTGAGCCCTGCGTCGTCATCAGGTCATCCACCTG
The DNA here is from genome assembly GCA_964628665.1 of uncultured Pseudomonadales bacterium. Taxonomy (GTDB): domain Bacteria; phylum Pseudomonadota; class Gammaproteobacteria; order Pseudomonadales; family Litorivicinaceae; genus HIMB30. The sequence continues at coordinate 30,979 of CAZVNX010000009.1, forward strand.
TGCCATTTGCAAATTTGCATGGATGGTAAAGGCTAGGCGTTGCAATTGGTTCTTCCGACTGCCGAGTTGCTGTACCGGCAGACTGTTCACCTGACGCTCCAACCGTGCCGCCAAATAGCTCAGTGAACGCGGCGTCTCGACATCCAATAACAACAGATCCAAAATCGCCGTCGGATGCAGACGGGTGCGGAACCGCCGCCGGTAGGTCATCACAGTGTCCGTGACTTCGAGCACCATCTCCCACTGATCGATATCCTGTGGCTTCAGCGTATTAAATGCATAACTCAACAAAATCAATGTTTTACTTGAGCGCTCGAGGTGTCGGCCGATGTCCATAAAGCGATTGGCAAAGGTCCGGCTCATGGTGTCGTTATTGAGACCTGAGAAGGTCGCTAACTGCATCAGAATCAGATCCACCTGATCCAACAGCCGACCGGCGTCTGCGTGTTTCATCACAGAAATCCGCATCACCATCTGCTCCAGATTCACCAGCGCACGCCAAGCATCATCACTCAGATAATCTGGCGTCGCGCGCGCATTGCGCATGATGGAATTGACCAGCTCAGGAAGCCCGCCGATCGCAGACTTGGCAAACAAACCGCGATGGATCTCAGCCGTGACATCCTCATAGGAAGCCGCCTCACTCATCATCTGTGCGCCCAATAACCACTGCGCTGCTTGTTGCTTTTCCACCCGCACGTCAATCAGCCCAGTGAGCACCTCGCGCACCAAACGCGTCAGCGCATCGGCCCGCTCCACATAACGACCCAGCCAAAACATCGCATCGGCGACCCGCGAAGGCGTCATGGATTGGTCTACCGGACCGATACTGACCGCATCCATCTCGGCAAACATCGACAACTGGGTATCAGGTTCATCGCCCATCACCCACAAATCTTTGTAGCGCTCTGGCGTGTTGGGACGCAACTGTGCCCAATCCAAATCATGGTTACAGGCTGCAAGTCCTCCAGGCATCACATCAATTTTTTGATCTTGAGACTGCGCGGTGTAGAGCCGAAGCACAGCATGCGCATCATCCCGCGTCGTGCCATTGACGACCTGTACCGTCTCAAGACCGATCGCCGCCCAGGCCACCCAAGCGGAGGGATCAGCTTCGATGCGGCGTTTTAACAGTTCACGATCCGCCTCGGATAGATCCCGCACCACGAAGGACTCACCTGCTGGGTAGGCGGCGGCATGTCGCACCAAGACCTCAGGCCAGAGCGCTTCGCATTCCGCGCGTTCTTCGCTGTCGCCTAACCACAAAGCGGGCACAGACTTAATTAACAGTTCTTCGCCAAGCAGTTTCTGGCAGAGCCCTTCAAAACGACCCATCCAGAGGGGCGAGTCGATGACTCCCGAGCCTGGCACATTGCCCATGCGGACACCGCCGGCGCGGATGACTTCCATCAAGCCGGGCGTCCCTTGACGGCTGGCGGCATTGAGCTCCAGTGGATCCACATCGCGGTCGATCACACGCCGAAGCACACCAGAAACAGGCCGCAACCCACTCAAGGTCTTCAGCATCAACCGTCGACCACGCACTGTGAGGTCATCGCCTTCAGCCAGGGTGAAATCGAGATGATTGGCTAAGAACGCATGCTCGAAATAGCTCTCAACCGATTGGCCTGGCGTCATTAAAATCGACAGGTCTTGGTCCCGTGAATCGGCCCGAAGAAACGAGCGCAGTGTCCGAAAGAACCCTGACAACCGCTTCACCGACATCCGCCGAAGCAGATAACCCATGACCCGCGACATGATCAAGCGGCGCTCCAACACATAGCCAAGACCCGCCGGTGCACGCGTACTTTGGCCAAGTACCATCCACTGACCATTGGCATCGCGGATCACATCATGGGCTAGGAAACTGACCCAGGGTGTTTGTGGTTGTAACCCGTGCGCCTCAACCAGGTATTCGGGGTTTGCGAACAATAAGTCTGCAGGGATCGATCCATCCGATAACAGATGCCGCTCGCCATAAATATCCCCCAACAGGGCTTCAAAGAAACGCACACGCTGCTGCAATCCACGTGCTAAGACCTCAAAGCTGCCCTCATCAAGCAAATAAGGCACCACATCCAGTTGCCCTTGGCGATGTTTGTGATGTTTGGACGTATGGGCCTGATAGGTTAGGCCATTTTCCTTCAGGCGTCGTTCAACCTCTTCAGACCAGCGAGCCTGTTGATTGCCGTCATCAAAGTCGAGCGCCTGATACAGCGTCTCCCAAGCGGCTTGATTGACTGAGGGTTGTTTATCCTGCATGCGCCTTGGATCAGTGGGGAAACACCAGAGTGTACCCTGAGCGTGTGCAGAGATGTATCCCCACACCAACCCAACCCAAAAAATTCCCCCGCGGCGTTAGCGCAGATCCAGCGGCAATAGATTTCCCGGAATGTTCTGGAAACACACTGGCCGCAAGAATCGACGGATCGCCATGCTTCCAACTGAGGTGGCACCAAAGTTCGTCGATGCGGGATATGGCCCGCCATGCACCATCGCATCGCAGACTTCGACGCCTGTCGGAAAACCATTCGCCAAAATTCGACCGGCTTTACGCGCCAGTAGCGGCATGAGATCCGCTGCCAAGGCCTCATCAGCAGGATCCAGATGCAGCGTGCAGGTCAACTGACCCTCCAACTGACGGGCGACCTGATGCATTTGCTCGGCAGCACTCACGCGTACGATTAACCCCAAGGGACCAAAGACCTCATGGCCGAGGCTCTCGTTATTGAGCCAAGTCGTTCCATCAGTCTCATACAGGTATGGCGATGCTTCACGTTGATTGCACATCGAATGCAGCAGTTCACGAACACCCTCAGTCTCTGCCACGCGCCGTTGACCTGACCGGTATGCATCGGCGATGCCGTCGGTGAGCATGGTCTGGGCGCCTACCGCTTCTAACGACGCTTTGGCAGCCTGCACGAATGCATCGGCACCGGCACCATCAACAACAATTGCGATACCTGGGTTGGTACAAAACTGACCTGCACCCATGGTCAGAGATCCAGCCCATGCAGTACCAATTGCCGCCCCTCGCGAAGACAATGCCGCCGGCAATAAAAACATGGGATTGATCGATCCCAGTTCGCCAAAAAATGGGATCGGGATCGGTCGCTTTGCGCATAAATCAAAGAGAGCCCGGCCTCCGGCAAGACTTCCAGTGAATCCTACTGCCTGAATCAGTGGATGCTGCACAAGTGCTTCACCTACTGCGCGACTCCCGCCATGCAGCATCGAAAACACGCCAGCAGGCATCCCAGTTTGCTCGAGAGCACGATGGATGGCTTGCGCTACAAGATCGCTTGTTCCAGGGTGAGCCTGATGTGCTTTCACCACCACGGTGCAACCTGCGGCCAGAGCTGATGCGGTATCTCCACCGGCTGTCGAAAATGCTAGGGGGAAGTTTGAGGCACCAAATACAGCCACCGCACCAAGCGGCATCTGCATCAAGCGAAGATCCGGACGCGGCAGTGGTGTGCGATCGGGAAGTGCACTGTCATGGCGTCGATCTAAATAATCACCTTGCTCGATCACATCAGCAAACATCCGCAACTGTCCACAGGTGCGTCCCCGCTCACCGACCAACCGCGCCTCAGGCAAGCCAGTCTCTTCCATCCCAATCGTGGTAATGGCCTCACCGGCCAAATCGATTTCAGCAGCAATCGCGCGCAACAAGCTGGCCCGATCGGCCCGCGTTGTTTGGCTGTAAGCCACAAATGCAGCATCCGCTGCCGACACAGCCTGATCGACAAGTGCTGCATCTCCAGACGCAAACCGGTTTGCTGGACCTGACGACGGCGTGGATTCGAAGGACCCATCACCCCCAACCCATGTGCCTGCAATTAAATGTTTTCCGGTTAGTTGATAAGTCATTATCCGTTCCTTCATGGTTTGAGTAACTCACTGAGAACAGTGCGTTGTGTATGATGCCGGCGCGCTAAACGGACGGCTGCGGTATTCGCAAGGTTCGTGTCTTCACCCGGTATTAACTGAGCAGCTAAGTGAAGATCTTTGATTGCGTTTTTGACTGAAAATCGATGCCCCTGAAAATCGCCAGTGGCCGCTGGAACCAGCATTTTCTCGAGTGTTCCACTGCGTGCTGCGCTCCCCATCAGAACCTTAGTCAATTGCGGCAAACCGATTTCAAGCTCGCGCGCAGCATCAGCGATATCAACAAGCGCACTCGAGGTGACACAGGTGATGTAGTTGTTGAGTAACTTTGTCGCGAGTGCGCGTGACTGATCACCAAAATAATGAATCTGTTCAGAATACGCAGACACCACATCAGTGATTTCAGGTACCTCGGTCGCATCCGACAACCCCAATAATGTAATGAGGCGACCAGCGGCAGCGTCTGCGGGCCCGCGTGTCACAGGGGCATCCACATAATGCACACCAAGCGTGTTTAATCGCGCTCGGTGCAAGAGGCTCTCTTCGACACCTTGGGTTGTCGTATCAATGACCCACTGACCGGTATGCCAATCATTCTGACACTGTTCAAGAATCTCGTGGACCTGCGAACCATCGCTCAAACACAGCACAACATGCGACGAATTCGCGACCAACGCATTGGCAGAAACGGCGGTCGCACCGCGCTCGCAAAGTGCTATCACGGCATCGGGTGCACGATTTTCAGGGATGCGTAACGAGCCGAACTTGTCCAACAGATTCGTCGCCATGCCACGACCCATGAAACCAAGTCCAATCATCCCGATTTGCATCAGCGGACTCTCGAGGCCCAAACCTCGCCATGCGGATACTCATACTGACGCAATGTGTCAGCATGCATTTCAATAGAATATCCCGGCGCAGTCGGTGTGGCGTAGCGCCCGTGAACTAGACGAACTGGGTCTTTAAAATGTTCATGCAAATGATCCACGTATTCGATGACGCGACCCTCGGTCTGGCAGGAGACGCGTACGTAGTCAAACATTGAGATATGTTGCACGTACTCACAAAGCCCCACACCACCCGCGTGGGGACAGACCGGGATCTGAAACTTCCAGGCCATGATTAAAACTCCGATGATTTCGTTGATACTCGCCAAACGGCAACTATCAAGCTGGCAAATTGAGAGTCCATCGGCCTCCATAAACTGCTTAAACATCACAGCATTGTGGCAATGCTCACCGGTCGCGACAGGAATCGGAGCCAGTGCTTTGGCGATCTTGGCATGGCCGAGAATATCATCAGGCGAGGTGGGTTCTTCGATCCAGCCAGGTTGAAACTCAGCCAGCTCACGCATCCAAGCAATCGCTGTATCCACGCCCCACACCTGATTCGCGTCCATCATTAACTGGCCTGAGTCACCAATGTATTCACGAATAAGTCGCGCACGCCGCTTGTCATCCTCGAGATCACGACCGACTTTCATCTTGAACGTCGTCCACCCGGCATCAACTGCCTCCTGAAGAAGCGCTCGCATCTTTTCATCGGAGTAACCCAACCAGCCAGCGGAGGTCGTGTATGCCGGATATCCGTGCGCTTCAAGTTCAGCTATACGTTGACTGGCGGTCTCCTGTGTCGACGCGAGATGCGTAATGATCTCATCACGGGTCACAACGTCGGAGAGATAAGTCCAATCCACCAGGTTATACAACTCTTCTGCAGGCATCGCGGCCAGCAACCGCCAAAGCGGAACACCTTCACGCTTCGCTAGCAGATCCCAGAGCGCATTCATGACCGCTGCAGCCGCAAGATGCACAACACCTTTTTCTGGGCCCAACCAGCGAAGTTGGCTATCGCCTGTCAACCGTTTCCACAAAGGCCCCATCGATGAACGCAAATCATCGAGCTCAAACCCAATAAGCAATCCACCCAATTGGTGAATCGCTGCGACACAGAGATCATTGCCACGACCGATGGTGAAGGTCATTCCATGCCCAACAGGCCCATCACTGGTCTCAATCACGCAGTATGCTGCCGAGTAATCAGGATCTGGATTCATTGCATCGGATCCATCTAAATGCTCCGATGTTGGAAACCGAATATCGAGTGCTTTAATTGCGGTGATGACAGGCATACTTCCCTCAATACTTCCCATTAGAGCAAACGTCGCTCTGCCAAATTCTGCATCAGCGCCGCCAATCCAAACTCCCAGGGGTGAAGATCCGGACAGCGCCTGACCGTATGGTTCAACTCACCTAGGAGCGGTGAACGTATCGTGACGCGATCCCCATCACGATGGGTAAATCCCTCACCTAAACCCGAGCGATCCCAGGTTGGAGCGAACGCAGACCCTGTGAATAACGCTACGCCATCAGGGTAATCATGCTGATCAAATGCAGCATCAATCAACGCCTGGAAACCACGAACCAAGCCGCTTAATGGTGCTGTCTCCGACACATGGAATCCATCAGGCCCGTCGATTTCAAGAGTCAGTTCACTGGACGTTAGACGCTGCAGATTCACGTCGTGATCAAAAACACGGATCCATGGTCCGATTACAGTACTGCCACGATTGTCCTTGGCCCGTCCCAACAGCAATGCTGAACGTCCTTCGACATCGCGTAAATTGACATCATTGCCAAGTGAAGCGCCGACAGCCTCTCCGAGCGAATTGATTGCCAAAACAATCTCAGGCTCTGGATTATTCCAGGTCGAGTCACACAACAGGCCAGCCTCAGCTCCTTGACCTAATGCCGCCATGGGTGGAGCTTTTGTAAATACCTCGGGATCTGGGCCAAGCCCTACTTCTAAGTATTGTGACCACTGATTTCTGGCAAGAAGTTGTTCGCGTAATTCGAGCGCTTCAGGACTTCCGGGTCGAATGTCACGAAGTGACTGTAAAAAATCAGCGGAGAAGCTTTGCCGAATGGTGTCTGCCGCGTCAGTTTGGCCACGTGCCAGCTCCTCAACAAGCCGTTCGAGCAAACTGGCAATAAAGGTCACTCCACAGGCTTTAATTGGCTGGATATCAAATGGTGCGAGCCATCGGACGCTGTCCACTGTGCCCATTTCAGTCCCAGCAGATTTGAGCAGAACAGCGGTCGATACCTGACCGCCCAACCAATGACCGATGGTTGGGCAGGATACGGTGAGATCGAAAACACGATTTTCTTCAACGCGCACAACACATGGCCCAAGTGGTCCTGAAACGCGACCCACCCCGATCACGAAGGCTCCCCAATACCAAGCTGCGGATACACCCCACTTCGGCGCCACGCGTAGGATAAATGTTCTGTCAGCAACCGACCTAACTCCTCGGCACGGCGCCCCTCAAGTGCTCGACTAATTGCTTCATGCTCATCCATCGCACTTTTCCAACGCGTTTCGGAGTCATTTGGCTGAAAACGAATCCGAAATAGTCTGGAGTTCACGCGCCGATGTTCATCGATCAAGACCTGATTGTGTGAGGCCTTCAAAATGGCATGGTGGATTTCTTGGTTTAACGTGTAGTACCGGATTTTGTCACGACGACGAAAAGCTGCCTGCATCTCCAGCGTTAAGGAGCAAATTTCATCGATCTCACCATCTGTCGCTCGTTGCGCCGCAAATTGTCCAGCCACCCCTTCAAGATATTCAACGACTTCGATCGAATCGCGAATCACATCTGCTGAATACGAAACCACTTCAGCTCCTCGATTCGCGGTCACAACCAAAAGACCCTCTGAACTGAGGAGACGAATCGCCTCTCGAGCTGGCGTTCTTGAAATTCCAAGCAACTCAGTCAGACCGATCTCAGTGACCCGAGCACTCTCGGGAAGTTCGCCTGTCAAAATCATGGTGCGCAACCGGCGCGCCGTCATCTCAGTCAGACTTTCGTTCTCAAGAGTATCCAAGGCAGGTTCCATATCACGCTCCCAGCACTGCCACGACCTGCTCTGAGTGTTCAGCGTAAGAGACGGTGTTACACAGGGCAGGACCAAATCCATCCGCTTCGATCACAATCTGATCGCCAGATTGGGTTCGGATGCCATCCGCAAAGCTTAACAAACTCGTTCCCATGTAGTGCACATGCAAGTCACCGGGGTGACGGAAAATCGCGTATTTAAAATGGTGGTGTTCAAGGTTACTGATCGCGTGGCACATTTCGTCGTCACCACTGGTGAATGGCTTCTCCCAGATGGTTTGGTCATCACGGATGATCCGTGTGCGCCCGTGCACGGAGTTGGGCGCCTCACCGATCCGAATCATCGGGCCAAACGCGCTGAGGCGCAGTTTCGAGTGCGCCAAATAGAGGTAATTGATTCGCTCCATCACATGGTCGGAAAACTCATTTCCTAGCGCAAATCCAATACGAACAGGCCGGCCATCGGAACGAATGATGTATATGCCAGCCAACTCAGACTCGTCACCGCCATCCATTGCGCCGGCTTCCAGAGTCAGATCGCCACCGGGTGGGACCAGTGAAAGACCATTACCCTTGTAAAACCACTCGGGTTGCGCCCCAACCTGATTAGCAGCTGGTTTCCCACCTTCCAAACCCATCCGGAACATCTTCATACTATCCGACAGACTCGCTTCATCGGCCTCAAGCGTCTGATGCATCGAATCACGAGTCGCAGCGCTGCCAAGGTGTGTCAAACCAGTCCCCGTGACCCAGCATCGATGCGGCTCAGGATGGGTTACCGGGACTGCCCACTGCGCGCCCTCTAGGTCAAACGGCACATTGAGTAGGGAAGACGCATGCTGTTCCAAGTTAGTTCGTGTTTCCACAGCCTCATGAATCAACGACCAAGCAGACACGCCATCGCGGCTTCTGAACCAGCCATCGCCATCAAAACGCACCGCTTCGACAGCACCCGTGGATCCGATAATTTGTCCAATCCATGTCGTCATGCAGTCACCTCAAATTGGTCGAGATATTTAGTGGAAAGCGTTAAACCAAGGCCTGGCTGATCATCATCCAACTGCAGATGACCATTCACCGGTGTGGGATCACCTTCAAAAAGGTAATAGAACAATTCGTTCCCGATCTCGACAGAGTGAACTGGGAAATATTCAGCAATCGGGCAGTTCAAATCACTCATGACCAAATGATAGTTATGCATTTGACCGGCATGCGGAATCACCGGAACACCAAAGGCCTCAGCTAACGCATTCACCTTACGCGCGGCAGTGATACCACCAACCCGATTGGTATCATACTGAATCACATCGACAGCGCGTTGATCGAGAAACGGTTGAAACCCGCGAAGTGTGAATTCGTGCTCACCACCGGAAATCGGCATGTGCCCCATGCGTTTTAACTCGCGATAACCCTCTAAGTCATCCGGTATCACCGGCTCTTCAATCCAACGAGGTTCGAATTTGGCAAGTTTCGGTAACATACGACGCGCGTACTCAAGATTCCAACCCATGTAGCATTCAAGCATCAGGTCCACATCACCACCGACCACTTCGCGGACCGTCTCGACAAGCGCAATATTCTTTTTCATGCCCTCGACGCCATCCAGTGGGCCCCAGCCAAAGCGCATTTTCATCATGGAAAATCCTTGGTCGAGGTAGGACTGCGCCTCATCAGCAAGCGACTTCAGATCTTGACTGTAGAGCTTCGAGGCGTACACAGGAATAGCCGACTTGGTTCGACCACCAAGCAGCTGGAATACGGGCACACCAGCCGCCTTCCCGAGAATATCCCAAATCGCCAAATCCACCGCAGAGATGGCCGCCATACCAACGCCCTTGCGACCCCAAGCCATGGTGCGTCGATACATCCGCTCCCAAATATAGTTGTAATCCCAAGGATTCTCGCCAAGTACCAGCGGTGTAAGATGGTTATCTATCACCACCTTCGCCACATCAGGCGCGAGAGCACAGTTGCCTAGGCCAACGAGGCCTGTGTCTGTCGTCACCTCACAAACGAGCCAAGAATGGAAGCGGAAGCTTCCCATTGAGTCCGATCTATCAAACAACATCATCGAGGGATTGGTACAGAAATTCGCCTGCGGCGGAACCGTGTCCCCCTTCCACGAGAAGACTCTTGCTTTTACATCAATAATCTTCATACCACGGTCTCTCTTGTCATTGCACACACTAAGTCATAAGCCGCTTTTGTCGCTCCAATATCAGCCACTCCACGACCGACAATGTCGAATGCGGTTCCGTGTGCAGGCGTCGTTACGGGGAATGGCAATCCGCCTTGGACTGTTACACCACGTTCAAATCCCATCAACTTCATCGCGATTTGACCTTGATCGTGATACATCGTCACAACTGCATTGGTCCGCCCATCACGCGCTCTAAGGAAAATCGTATCGGAGGGCCATGGGCCGTCGACGGGCATGCCAGCCTTGCGTGCGCGTTCAACAGCCGGCGCAATCACATCAATCTCTTCACGACCAAAATTACCGCCATCTCCAGCGTGCGGATTCAGTGCACACACCGAAATCGTCGGTTCTTCAATTCCCGAGCGGGAGACAATACTGTGGGCTAGGTCAATCGCCTCAAGAATCCGTTCTTCAGTGATGGTTTGCGCCACGTCCTTCAGTGCGATGTGACTCGTCACGCGAGTGGTAAATAATGTGCCCATCACATTGAGCTCGCAGATGTACCCGTCAAAACCCAAGTGTTTCGCCATGTAGTGCAGTTCATCTTCGCACCCGAGGCCGGCCATATGCATCGCGGCCTTGTTGAATGGACCAAAGATAAATCCGCCGATGTCACCTGCTTGACACGCATTCAGTGCAGCATCCATCTGCAGTAGCGTCGACCGGCCAGCGACCTCGGTCACCTCCGCCAAACTAACATCCGCTGGTGAAATCGTTTCCATCGGACGGTATTCAACATGCGACGCGTTTAAAAAGTCCGTAGAAACACCAGCGTGTTTGGCTCCCATCTCGAACACGTGTTGATCACCAAAGATCACCAGAGGCTGATTTGGATCTTTATGAGCAGTCATCAATTTTGCAATCAGCTCTGGGCCAATTCCATTCGGATCACCAGGAATAATGCCTATCGGTTGTGGGTTCATCGGTAAAACATCTCCACCAGAGTTAATGGAATTGCTGGGATGTAAGTCACCAGCAGTAAGACAAGCAGTAACACACCAATTAATGGCAAGTTCGCACGTGTGGTGCTCCAAATATCCGTTTTCGCGATCGCGCACGACGTTGCTAGGACACTCGCCACCGGCGGTGTTTGCTGTCCGAGAGCAATGTTCAGCGTCAAAATAATGCCAAAGTGCACGGGGTCAATGCCGACCTGGTTCACGAGTGGCATCAAGATTGGGACAGTCAGAATAATTGCAGCTGCACCATGCAAAAACATACCCAACACAAAGAGCATGACGTTGATGATGATGAGCACCAAGATTGGGTCAGTAGTAATCTGCGTGACTGCCAACGTCAGTTTTTGAGGTAACTCGGTCTCTGTGAGATGCAAACCCAATACAGCGGAGGTCGCTACCAGTAGCATCACTGTTGCGGTTTGGGTAACACCCTCCATCAACGCATCATAGAGCTGGCTAACCTCGAGATCCCGATAAATTACGGTCCCAATCACGAGAGCGGCAACCACAGCAAGTCCGGCTCCCTCAGTCGCTGTCACGAAGCCACCAAAAATCCCTCCAAGGATAATGACTGGCAGTAAAAGGGCCCAACCAGCCTCTTTGCCCGAACGCGCCAGATTACGCAATGAAAACGCAACTTCTTTCGGAATCCCATATTTCAAGGCATAGCGATAACACACAAGGAACATCAAACTCGCTCCAATCAAACCCGGAACGACACCAGCGATAAATAGCTGCACGATCGATGTATCTGAGAGTGCACCGTATAAGATCATCGGAATGGAGGGTGGAATAATGATCGCCAGCGATGCCGTCGAGCTTGTCAACGCCGCGGCAAATTGGGGCTTGAATCCGCGTTTCTTCATTGCAGGAATCAAGACGGATCCAGTTGCAGCCACATCAGCGACAGCCGACCCTGAGATCTCAGCAAAAAACAGCGAAACAGTCACGTTGACCATGGCTAAACCGCCGCGGATAAATCCAACAAGCGCCAAACAAAAATCAATTAACCGGCGGCTAATACTTGTCGTGTTCATCAAGCAGCCTGCCAGAATAAACAGTGGAATTGCTATCAGCGGAAAGTTCGTCGCCCCATCAAACAGGGTCAATGCAGCGTTATAAACACTGACAAATCCGTTATCAGCTACCATCCCAACGATGGCCACCAATCCAATAGCAACGGCAATCGGGACATTCAGCAAAATCAACGCAAATAGCGCAACAAATCCAAATAAAACGCTCATCAGTGAAAGTCCTCTCTGGATGTTGTTTGTAACACCAGCTCTTCATACGCAGATCGAGTTGATGCCAACTGCGCAATCGCAAACAGTACAAAGCCAATCGGTACGACCGACTGAGTGACGGACAAGGGAATCGGCAAAGATACAAGACTTTCATTACCGAAAATTCGAAGGACATACCATCCAGCGTATGCACAAACCAATACGAAGCCGTATACACAAGCTTCACTGAACCAGAACATCACTTTACGTGTGAACAATGGAGAGCCAGTGAGGATCCCAGTAAAACCCAGATGTGCGCGCTTCAGAGCCGCGAGCGCGGCTCCAAAGTACGTCAGCCAGGCCAATAACACGGATGCAAGTTCGTCATACCAGATCAGCGACATACCGAGGGTTCGGTAAATCACTGCAAGTACAACAATGACCGCGAGCAGTACCAGGAGCCCGAGGGAAATTCCCTCGAGCATCCCTTTAAAGAGCCAAGCCAAACTACGCATCAATTAGCCAACTTCAGCGCTTCGTCAATCATCGCCTGTCCACCGGAGACCTCCTCCGCAAACTTCGAATAAATTGGCTTCGATGCATCGACAAAGGATTTGCGGTTTGCGACGTTCAGCTGCATTCCGGCCTTCACTAACTCATCTTGCAAACGCTTGTCGTCAGCCGCGCCCTGATCACGTGCCCAAAGCGCAACATCGCGCGCTGTTTTAACAAGAACGTCCCGGATTGCGGGGTCCATTTTGTCGTAGGTCGCTTTACCCATTGTTGGGTAAGCAGGTGAATAGACATGCCCTGTGACTGTCAGATATTTCTGAACCTCATTGAACTTGGCAGCCGCAATATTGGTGTACGGGTTTTCTTGTCCATCAATCACGCCAGTTTGCAAACCTACAAACACTTCAGAAAATGCCATAGGCGTCGGGTTGGAGCCCCAAGTCTCAAACATGACGACTCGCCACTTCGACTTCGGCGTACGGATTTTCATCCCATTGAGATCAGCTGGCGTATTAATTGGACGTACGTTATTCGAAATATGACGAATCCCGTTTTCCCAAACTGCCAAGACCTGATAACCATCGTCCTCAACAGTCGGTGCCACTTTCGGCCAAAATACCTTGTCTTCAATGCGTGCCAAGTGATCTCGATCCGCAACCAAAAACGGCAAATCGAACAGCGCAAACTGATCACTGATCGAAGACATGATGGATGACGGTAAGGCGATATGCACGGTACCCAACTTCAGCTTTTGCATCAGCTCTTTATCTTTGCCAATTTGGCTCGAATCGAACAACTTCACTTCAGCCTTGCCTGCCAACTGCTTATTCGCTCGCTCCGTAAACTCTGCGGCGGCGCGTTGCTGCAGTGAGCCTGTGCTGGCGCTTATCCCAAAAATGATCTCTTCCATCGCACCCGCAAATGGTGCAAAGGCGGTTGCGGCCGCAAGAGCCGCAATACGTATGGTTTTTAACATTTTTATTCTCCTGTTTGAGGTCTTTCATAAGCCCAAATCAAGTATTGCATACAATTTTATAATTGCAATAAAAAATAAAATTCAATTAAAACAACGTATTATATTTTTTATATCATTTTACAGAAAGATGCATACAATATTGTATGGACAAAACATCACGCCACATTCTTGTCTGGAGCACCTGCATGCAAGCCACAGGTATGTGGGTGCTTTTGCACATCAGCTCCGCACCAGCTTGGGCCACTGAAACGCTGGGATTGCCGCTTGCTTATGCCTCAATATTCCCAGCCATCGCGGGCGGAACTGCAGCACTTGGATCTGCCTTCAGCGCAAAATGCATCGCGCGCCTCGGCACGCACCAAAGCCTATTACTTTGCCTGCTCACCCTGTTGCTCGGGCTTATCTTACAATCGGCAGGCTCGCTCTATCTCGCCCTCGCCGGCTCAGGGATCGCTGGATTTGCATACGCATTGACCAACCCCGTTGCCTCGGCATTACTCGCTGAAGTGCGCTCAAAAAGGACGCATTTGGTCTTCAGCATTAAACAATCCGGTGTACCGCTTGGCGCTGGGCTTGCGGTCCTTTCAGGACCTTTGGCAGACACATTCACGCTACTGTGGATGGCAATTCCATCCTCTGTCCTCGTCCTCTTGCTAGTCAGCCGACCGAGCTTGCATTTAACCCCCCAATTTGATCAAAAGGCCGGCCTGATTGGCGTGTGGCGGGATGCTGAAGTGTCGAGACTACTGATGATGGCCATGTGCTTTGGTGCAGTGCAGATGATCGTACTCGGCAGCTTCCCATCACTCCTCGAAACCGGCTACATCAGTGCAGTCGGCGCGTCAATTGCCCTCGCATTGGGTAACTCAATGGGGTTGTTTGGACGAATTTTTTGGGGCGGCCTAGCCGATCGATTGCACTCTGGGCCGCTCATCCTGACCCTCATCGGTTTCACGAGCGCATTATTGATTCTGACGCTTTTATATCTGCCGGGCCTTGCACTAGGGGTGTTTGCACTCACTGGCTTCGTCGCCATCGGTTGGAACGGCGTATTTCTCGCCGCCATTCGGTTATCGCAGCATCAAGCAGCATCAACAGCCACAGCCAGCGCAATGACGTATTTATTTGCAAGTGGACTCATCGGGCAGATGATTTTTGCAATCTTTTTAGATCAATCAGGGCCTAAAGCTGCGCTAGTCGCTGCAGCGACCATTGCAGTGATCGGAGGATTATTCGGCCTCAACCTGATGCGCTACCAACGTTTCAAAAAAAATGATTGCTAACCCTAAGTTCGCCCCTTTAGTGCGTGTACCTCGGCTTGCAACTGATCGATCTTCTGAAGCAACAACTGCACATCAGCATGGGTTGCCGGCGCATCCGGTGCTTGACCCAACTCTTCGGCCTCAAGCTTTTGTGCCATTTGCATCGAATCCACAATGATCCCGATGAAAAAGTTCAAAACAGCGAAGCTTGTGATGATGATAAATGGGAGGAAAAACAGCCAGGACATGGGGAACAATTCCATTGTCGGCCTGACAATGCCCATCGACCAACTCTCGAGCGTCATGACCTGAAATAGTGTGTAGGCCGAGGCACTGATCGAGCCAAACCACTCCTGCATGTTGGGATCGGGATGGGTGCCAAAAAGCTTCGTTGCCAACACGGCAGAGACATAAAAGATCAGACCTAAGACACCCACGACCGAGACCATGCCCGGAATCGAATAGCCGATCGCAGAGATCACCCGTCGCAACTGTGGGACCACGGAAATCAAGCGAAGGATCCGAAGCACACGAAGTGCACGCATCACCGACAGATTGCCACTGGCTGGCACCCACGCGATGCCTACAATCACCAGATCAAAGAGGTTCCATCCAGAGCGGAAAAATGCCCAGCGATAGGCATACAACTTCAACGCGATTTCGAGAGTGAAAATCAACAGAATCGACCGATCTGCCACCCTTAAAACCGGTCCATAGGACGCCATGATTTCAGCATCGGTTTCCAAACCCAAGGTCACGGCATTGATCAAAATCAGTACAGTAATGAACACGGTTGTGCGGCCGTCTTCAACCAGGCGCGTGACCCGTCCTTGAAGTGACCACGATGGTGTCTTCTCAGTCATGCTGAATCCTCATAGCGATGCGTACCCTCAACTATTTCGAACCCAGTCATCGACCCAAGGGAACAAGGGTCCATTTGCCGGCTTAGACATGCAATCCAGCCACATAGCCAGACGACCAGGCCCACTGAAAATTATAGCCACCAAGATGGCCTGTGACATCGAGTACTTCGCCAACGCAGTAAAGCCCCGGAACTGACTCACAAGCCATGGTTTTTGATGAAAAGTGCGCTGTGGAAATCCCACGAAGCGTCACCTCTGCCGTACGGTAGCCCTCGGTCCCGGCTGGCTTCAGTGACCACTGATGCAGCGTCTGACTGATTTGCTCGATGCGGGCATTGGTGATCTCAGCGATCGGCCGCTCCGCCTCCAAGGGCCAGAGCAGTAACTCAAGCTCTGAAACCAGACTTTTCGGTAGATATTGCCCGAGACGCGTGCGTAACAGCGCTTTTGGATGCGCCTGCTTATCTGCCAATAACAGCGTTTGGAAATCCACCTCAGGACCTAAGTCCAGCGTGATCACATCACCCGGTTGCCAATAGCTTGAGATTTGTAAGGCTGCCGGCCCACTCAGCCCGCGGTGGGTAAAGAGCACAGCCCCCCGGAACGATTGACCGGGGACGGACACCTCCACATCGACAGAGGTGCCGGATAACCGCTCGCACAGTCCTTTGATATGGTCTGTAAAGGTAAAGGGCACAAGACCCGGTGTGCGTGGCAACACATTGAGCCCAAATTGTTCCGCCAGTTCGTAGCCAAAGCCGCTAGATCCAAGTGTTGGAATCGACAAACCGCCGGTGGCAACCACCAAGGATTGTGCAGCAACAACACCCTGAGAGGTTGATACCTGAAAACCCTTTTCTGTGCATTTCACCTGATCGGTGTGCACCTTGGTTCGAATCGTCACTCCGCTCGCGTCACATTCCGCAACAAGCATCTGCAAAATCTGCTTGGAGGAGTCATCGCAAAAGAGCTCACCAAGGCCTTTTTCGTGATACGCGATTCCATGCTTCTCGACTAAGGCGATGAAATCCCATTGGGTGTATTGCGAGAGCGCGGATTTCACAAAATGTGGATTGGCAGACAGATAGTTTTCAGGCTGGATGTCGAGGTTGGTGAAGTTACAACGTCCACCACCGGACATGAGGATTTTCTTGCCAACCTTGTTGGATGAATCGAGCACCAGGACCGAACGGCCCCGTTGACCGGCTGTCAGCGCACAGAATAGGCCTGCAGCCCCGCCGCCTAAAATCAGCACATCAATGTCGTGTGTCATGGTCTGTGCCCTTTGCTCGTCGGCAGCTCAGCGTGGGATGGGATCTTATCGAAGTCGATTTGCAAACACACCTTGCAATCCAATCGATTGCCTATACTAATCGATTTCCTAAATATCATTTTAGGAATCAAAAGGAGACAGTGATGTCTTTCAACACAATGTCGACTAAAACAGACCCTAAAAATGCGGCCCATCCAGAGAAGGATGTCACTCCTGTAACACCTGTGGAGACCGAAAAGTCAGCACAGCCTGAAACAGCTGATGATGGCGGTGCGCAGCCAAAAGCGCCCGTAACTGAGCCTAAAACAGCCTAAAAGCACAGCTTCTGGGAGCGGCATGTTCTACATGCTCGCTTCACGGCGTACGACCAGATCGAGTCAACCCACGTTGCGCCAACACACCCCCGATAAAGTCCTCTGCCGAGCCATAGTTGGTATAACAGTTCTCAATGTTCTGAATGCGGCTTTCTGTACTGATGTCTGGAAATCCCACCGCGGCCATGGCCGTACGTAGTCCCGCGAGCACCTCGGGATACTCGGATTGATCATCACCCCATTCTTCACGAAGTCTGAGGATCGCAACGCAATCCGCAATGCTCTCGTTCATCAGATGCTCTGGACTGTTGCGTGGCGGATGTGGGCGGTCCACATCGCCAGTCTGGTGATGCGCGCATTCATGGCGATCTACAAACGTCTGAAATGCAGGGCTTGCGCTCTGGTAGTTCATGCGAAGCACAAAGGGCGTGCCATCGGGCGCGCGATTGGCCATGCCAGCTGCCACGCGGCCCGCTTCAGAGGATCGATTTTGGAAGGAGACCGTTTCGCCAAGATTATTCTGACAGGTCGGTGGATCCACAATGGCATTCGCCACCGCAGCTGGCGCGACCGTGACGAGGACGGCGACCAGAACGCTTCGTTTCATCGATTGCCAAAGCGCCATCTCAGGCTGCCTGACCGTCGAGAGAGGAATGCCGATGTGCTTCAAGCCACATGGCATCGATCTCAGCCAAGGCGACCGGATCAAACTGATCGGCTTCTTCCCAATAGCGGCCTGATGCAACAAAGTAATCCAGCTCCCGCTCGCGCTCTTGCACGCGTGCCACCGAGTCTGCATCTGGGGAGACTGGTGCCACCTCAGACAGGCTGTCGAGATCAGCCCGCGGTAACACAAGGCGACTCTCAGCATTCGACAAATTCACGCAGGCACATTGCTCAGCCGCTGCGATCAACTGCAATCGAGCCGACTTCGCCTCCAATGACTGTAACGTGACGTCGTCACGTAAGGGGTCGGGTGTGCCGGTGCCGTAAAAATGTGTCTGACCGGTTTTTGGATACACCAGATCACAACCAAAAAACGCCATCACACGGGGCTTTAGTGCACCCAACGCCCAGTAGGCTGCCGTAAATGCCATGGTGCCACCGGCATACACAAAGCCGCCAAAGCGGTTTTGCACTGGGACGAACTGGTCAGCCTCAATCAACTGTTGATCAGAGGCCACATCGGATGGTCGTTTTTCGGGGGGCAAATCTTCTGGGAAAATCGTGGTGTCCCAATCGGGACGCACACGCCAAGCATTGTTGATGGCGACAATGTGGGTGAAGGCGTCGCGGTCCCATTCCCGCGCTTCAACCGCAGCAGGCCCGCTTCCAAGGATCAATACCGTACTCGTCATGAATCGCTCTGCCATGCATCAGGGGCACCCCGTCGTGAAGCAACCGCCTATTGCAGACGAGTGTAGTGACGGGTGAGGTCAGGTCAAGCACCAATGCGATCCCCGCAGCCGGGATGTTGTAAACACCCCATCCTCGGAATTGTAAAACTACCCGCTAAGGTCATCGCAACGCAGTCAGCGAGCTATCCCGTTGTCTGCACTTGCTGACTTTGTGCTTCCCACAACTTCGCATAGACACCGTCTCGGCTGATCAACTCATGGTGCGTGCCCCGCTCAGACACACAGCCATCTGCCAACACTAAAATCTGATCGGCCTTGGTCACTGTACTGAGTCGATGGGCAATCACAAAAGTGGTTTGTTTTAACGCCACGCGTTCGAGATTTGCTTGGATCGCAGATTCTGTCGCGGTATCGAGTGAGGACGTG
Source organism: uncultured Pseudomonadales bacterium (assembly GCA_964628665.1). Taxonomy (GTDB): domain Bacteria; phylum Pseudomonadota; class Gammaproteobacteria; order Pseudomonadales; family Litorivicinaceae; genus HIMB30. The sequence continues at coordinate 50,138 of CAZVNX010000009.1, forward strand.
GCTTCATCAAACACCATGATGGCCGGTTCTTTCAGCACCGCACGCGCAATCGCCACGCGCTGTTTCTCACCACCAGAAAGCTTCAAACCACGCGCTCCGACCTCGGTCTCGAGACCCTCAGGCAAACTCGCGACAAAGGCACTGAGCCCAGCCACCTCAACAGCCGCGTCAAGGGAGGCGCTAGAGGCACCCAAGTTTCCGTACAGGATGTTGTAGCGGAGCGTGTCGTTGAATAACACCGTGTCCTGAGGCACCACACCGATGCGTTGACGGAGCACCGCGCGGGAAACGCGACGAATGTCCACACCACCGATTGAGATACTCCCAGCCGTTGGCTCATAAAACCGTAGTAAGAGCCGCGCCAAGGTGGTTTTCCCACTGCCTGTTTCCCCGACCACAGCGACAGTCTGCCCCTCTGGGATAGTCAAACTCACATCGCGAAGGACCGCCCGGTCGGCTCGATACCCAAAGGCAACGTGATCAAACACCACGTCAGACCGCGAAGGCAAGGCATCAAGCTCGGCGGTTTCCCTCTCAGCAGGCTGTGAGAGCACCTCGAATAAATTCTCCATATCAATCAGGGATTGCCTGATCTCGCGGTACACACTGCCAAGAAACCCGAGCGGCTGAAATGCCTGCAACATGTAGGTATTGAGCATCACAAAGGCGCCGACGGTGAGCGCACCCGCCTGCACATCCAGTGCCGCCATAACCAGTACCGTGGTGACACCGGCCAATACCACCAAGGTTTGGCTCAAGTTCAATAACATCAGCGAAAAACGACTTTGGTTCGCAGCCGCCTCATAGATCGACAACCCCTCGTCTAACCGGCGGGTTTCATAGGCCTCATTGCTAAACAGACGCACCGTCTCGATATTCACAAAGCTATCCACCAATCGCCCTGCCACGGTGTTATCCGCGGCATTCATGGTGCGTCGAAAACGAAGCCGCCATGTGGTCACTTGAATCGTCAACGCGATGTAGGCCACCATGGAGACCGCAATCACGGCGGCATACAGGCCACCAAATAAGGCCCAAACAATGCCAGAAACAATCACCAGTTCGATCAGTGTCGGGCCCACATTGAAAGCCACATAACGGAGCAGAAAGTCGACCGCCTTGGTGCCGCGTTCAATCAACCGGTCCAACGAGCCTGTCTGCCGTGACAGATGAAACGGCAACGGCAGTCGATGCAAATGCGAGAAGACCTGGCCTGTCAGTGCACGAATCGCGTGCTGCGAGACGGATGTGAACAGCACCTCGCGTCCTTCGGAAAATACCAAGGCCGCCAAACGACTCAACGCATAGGCAAAGACCAGTCCAAGCGCGCCCAAGAGCCACACATCAACCACTGCATTGCGATCCAAGGTATCGACTGTTTCACCCAACAGCCAGGGCGTGATGAGGTTACTCGCTTTGGCGAGCACCAGACACAGGGCTGCACCTATAAGGTTGCGACGGAGATCTGGCCGATCGGCCACCCAAAAATAGCCGATGAGATAACGAAACTGTTCTGCAAGCGTCATATGGTTCCTTGTGGGCATGGAGCATCGTCACGGTTTATGACGCCCAAAAATCCGATGTGAATAATCGGCACGCGATGCGACGCCTCCGACTATGTCAGGACCAGCAACTGCCTCACCGAGGTCACCACAGAGTGTCGATCGTTTGCCGCTAATACGCCCGCTTTCCGAATAATTAAGTGATGATCCAGTGTGAACAACTTCATGCGCACCACCGATGCGGCAGGAAGGCCCGCCGAATCTAAGTTCTCGATATCCACATCCAAGGGCCAATCCGAATTGTTCGCGCTGGTGATCATCGCCAACACCGACTGTCCCACCTGCTTGTTGAAAACGCCCAAATCGGACAACACCAACGCCGGTCGTCGTTTCGTGGTCGACCGGTCCGTGAATGGGAAAGGCACTACAACGACGTCAAACGCCTCATAGGCCACGATAGGCCTCCTCATCGGCCGGGGATATCCATTCGCTCAGCGTCCCCTCCAGACTTTGGGCAAACGCGATGTCAACGGGACGCGCCTTACGCAGGTGAACGTGGTCACCCTCAATATCGAATGCAATCGCATCACCGGCTTCCAGAACGAGCTTGCGACGCACAGGCTCAGGTATCGTTGCCTGGTATTTTTTTGTCAGCTTACTCGTGGCTGTGTCCATGATTTCACCTCGATAGTCAATGTAATACTAGCATTACCCATTACCACTAATGGTGCAACTGAATTGCGCCATTGGTGGCACGACGTCCGCTGCAACAGGATGCACCACAGGGCTGGAGGCCTCTGTGTGCATACGGCGTTTTCCAGAATCAATAGGATGCCCCAGTAGTTCCATATGGAAATACTCTCTGTCCTCACGAATTTCGGGATTGTCAGAACCACAGAACACGATGACCCACCCCATGTGGTTGGGGTGGAGTGATCAATCGTGTCTAATCAATATCGACCATCCCCGTTTTGGGCTCGAGCCGAATTACACGATTGGCGGAGAGAGGGGGATTCGAACCCCCGATACGGTTTCCCGTATACTCGCTTTCCAGGCGAGCCCTTTCAACCACTCAGGCACCTCTCCAAGAGGCGCGCACTATACTCTGAGCGCGGTTGAACTTCCAGTTTGCTTAGGCCGTCAAGCGGGTCAGGAAGGCCTCAGGGTCCTGCTCAGGCGGTGCGGGACGCTCTGCAGCCGGCCGACCGAGATAAATCATCGCAACCACCTGCTCGTCTTCATTCAGTTCAAGGGCACGCGCCACTTCACCCGAGTAAACTGCATTGCCGGTCCGCCAAACCGCACCAATTCCTAGCATATGTGCGGCGGTCACGATCATCTGTGCCGCACAACCGGCTGACACCAACTGCTCGCTTTCTGGAATCTTATCGTTGTCCTTGGGCGAGAAAATCACCGACAACAGCGTGGGGGCCCTCAGCGCCTTATTCTTCGCCGCATCGATGGCGTCTTCAGAAACATCGACCAGATCACCATGCAGGTATTCGCTCATCGCCTCACCGAGATGAAGCCGTGCATCCCCTTCCAGCAAGATGAACCGAAATGGACGGAGACGGCCGTGATCACAGGCGCGAAGCCCAGCACGCAAGAGTAAATCAAGCTCTTCTTCGGTGACTCCAGGCTCAACCACCCGCGGGACGGACACGCGGGACAACAACGCTTCAATCGGCGACATTTAAGACCCTCTTCTGTACTTTTTTCGAACGTTAGTGCCGAGAGAGCCTCGGTGGCAAGAACTTCGTTGGATGAAGGCTCCGCACCGGATTGATGTCCAGTCCACCGCGGCGAACAAAGCCTGCCCAAACAACAAGTTCCGTTGGATGTAAGCGGACTAATAAATCTTGATAAATCCGCTCAATGCAGGCCTCGTGGAAGCCTGTGTGGTTTCGGTAGCTGACCAGATACGCCAGCAAGGTCTCCGGGATCAGGGTCTCAGGGGCGGCATATTTCACAACCACGGTCGCCCAATCCGGCTGTCCTGTCACGGGGCAGTTCGATCGAAACAGATGGCTGTGATGACGCGCCTGACCAGGCGTTCCTGGCACAGTCTGTAACAAGGCGGCATTCGGGGTATACACCGCAAGGTTCACCGACAACTGATCAAGACATTCACCTTTTGGCAACTCCACTTGGAAGCGCGCATCGGTCACGGGGTACAGGGTAAATTCGGGTGCCACGCCCAGCACGGGGGTCAGATGCGCCACTACCATCTGTTCGACTTCGGCATCAGAAGCAAAGATGTCATTGGCAAAGCTGTTGAGAAAAAGCTTTAAGGACTTCGATTCACAGAGATTCGGGCTTCCCGCCGGAATGACTAACTGACCGATGCGCATCTCAGGACGCCCATGGGGATTGAGCCAAGCAATCTCCCAGCAATTCCACAGATCGTGCCCCACGAATCCCTCAGCATCGATACCTTCCACACCGCGAGCCAGTGTCCGCGGCACGCCGACCAATACCGTGGGATCCAGGGTCTCGGGTTGGGCTGAGACCTGCCCGAGCGGCAGGCTCCCTTGGATACCCTCAAGGCCTGTGGTGTTAGCCACTAGGAGCGCACTCCCGCGCCTTTGGCCAATAAGCGAAGTGCCACCAGATAGGCCACGACGGTCATCGTCACAAGAGTCACATAGGCGCCTGTGAGCGACACATCAGACACACCCAAAATCCCAAAGCGGAACGCATTAACGACATACAAAATGGGATTTAATTGCGCCACACCCGCCCAAAAATCTGGCAACAACTCGATACTGAAAAAGACCCCGCCGAGATAGGTCAGAGGCGTCAAGACAAAGGTCGGCACAATGCTCACATCATCAAAGCGCTTGGCGTAGACCCCGTTAATAAAGCCCAGAAGCGAAAACAACACCGCGGTCAGCAAGGTGATGGAGACCACCGCAAACAGGTTATAGAGCGCCAAATGGGTAAAAAACATTGAGAGAATGGTGACAATCACGGCAACCGACAGTGCGCGCGCGACGCCACCGGTGACGTAGCCCAGCAAAATGGTTTGGTTGGAGATCGGCGAAACCAACATCTCTTCGACAAAGCGTCCGAACTTGGCACCAAAAAATGAGCTCGAGACATTGGCGTAGGAGTTGGTGATGACACTCATCATGATCAGACCCGGCACGATGTACGCCATGTAGTCAAAGCCGCCCATGTCACCGATCCGCTGACCAATGAGGCTGCCAAAGATGACAAAGTACAGTGTCATGGTGATGGCCGGTGGAATCAGTGTTTGCACCCAAATGCGCGTAAACCGACGAATTTCAGTGCGCACGATGGTTTGGTACGCGACCCAGTTGGGGTTACCGAAGTCCTTGGCTGTTTTCTCAAAATTCGCCAACGTACTCATGCTTTTGTTCCCTGCGTCATGGTGACAAACAATTCTTCCAGTCGATTGGTTTTGGTGCGCATACTGGTGACCGCCACATCATGGGCACTCAGTGCTGCAAACACCGCATTGAGCGACTGGCCTTTATCGACCTCCACCTCAAGGGTTTGCGGGTCGCTGAGTACGCACTCATAGCCTTCGATCATGGGCGTCTCAGCCAGTGGTGCGGCAAGATCGCAGACAAAGGTCACGGTGTGCAGTGTCGCCAACAAATCACGCGTTGAGGACTTGGCGATGATCTCACCGTGGTTGATGATCGCCACGTTGCGACACAACGCTTCGGCTTCTTCGAGATAGTGCGTCGTCAGAATAATGGTCGTGCCCTGGGCATTGATTTCAGACAAGAAATCCCACATGCCACGACGAAGCTCAATGTCCACACCTGCGGTTGGCTCATCCAAAATCAACAAATCTGGCTGATGGATCAAGGCGCGTGCGATCAGAAGCCGCCGCTTCATACCGCCTGAGAGCGCACGTGATGGATCATCGCGCTTATCCCACAAGCCAAGTCGCTTTAGATAATGTTCGATCCGCGGCTCCGCTTCATGCCGCGGGATCCCGTGGTATCCAGCCGTATTGATCAGGATGTTTTCAGTTTTCTCAAACTGATTGAAATTGAACTCCTGCGGCACGACACCGAGGCGGCGTTTGGCGATTGGGAAATCCGTGTCGATGTCATAGCCCATGACTCGCACCTGACCGGCCGTTTTATTCACCAGCGAACACAAAATGCCGATGGTGGTACTTTTTCCAGCACCATTTGGGCCTAGGAGCGCGAAAAAATCCCCGGTTTCAACCTGTAAATCGATGCCCTTGAGCGCCGAAAACCCATTGTCGTAGGTTTTCGTCAGTCCCTGAATTTCTAACGCGTAAGGCACAGTCATTCCGTTGTCCAATTGATGTCGTGTGTGGTTGTCGAAAAGCGCGATAGGATAGCGTCCAGTGCTTCCGCTTGCATCCTCAACGGCACAAGAGCCAGCAGCACAGATCCCCGTTTTCCCAAAAATGACAGGCCTGCGGCCGGTAGGGATTGACCATCTGATAGGCAATCAAAAGGCTTGCAACCAGAACCAGTATGTAAGTAACCCGCATCCGATCTGCGTCCGAAGTTGTCATCCGTCCGAAAACGATAGCGACGAAGTGGCCGTTTTCAAGGACAACCCATCCGCACGCAAGGCAAAAAAAAGCCCGATCACTCGGGCTTTTTAAATTTGGAGCGGGAAACGAGACTCGAACTCGCGACCCCAACCTTGGCAAGGTTGTGCTCTACCAACTGAGCTATTCCCGCAAGTGGCGTCCCGTAGGGGATTCGAACCCCTGTTGCCGCCGTGAAAGGGCGGAGTCCTAGGCCTCTAGACGAACGGGACTAACCGAGTGTTTCCTAAACCCAGGCCTAGTTGGGCATCAGCGGAAACAGGCGCGCATTATGCCAGCGCGAGCACGAAGTGCAAGACCTTGGTGAAAAAATCCATTAACCAAGGCGTGAAGCGAACACCGAAGCGGCGGCCTGCACCACCACACCATGGCGTGCCGCAACCGCCCGATGGTCCCGGTCGTAGCCACCCCCGATTACGGTGGCACAGGGAATCCCCCGGTCGACAATGCGCTGCATCACGCCCTGATCGCGGGCAAGGAGACCCGCGGTGGTAATAGCCAGTCGGCCCAACACATCGTCTTGGTGCACATCAGCTCCCGCGTCATAGATGACAAAATCGGGGTGCCAACTGGCCAGAACCGACTCGAGCGTGTCAAAGACCACCGGCAGATAGTCGTCATCGGTCAGCCCATCAGCGAGATTGACATCCAAATCACTGGCGACCTTCCGCACCGGAAAGTTCTTCTCTGCATGGATTGAACAGGTAAAGGTGTCGGCATCCCCCGCCAAGATCGCCGCCGTGCCATCGCCTTGGTGCACATCACAATCAAAGATCAAGACCCGTGAGGCCAGTCCTTTCGAGACCAGGGCACGGGCGCAGACGGCTAAATCGTTGTAAATACAAAAGCCAGAGCCCCGCTCGCGGTGCGCATGATGGGTGCCACCGGCCAAATGGCTCGCAAGGCCATACTCGGCAGCTAATTCACAGGTGCGAAGCGACCCACCAAGCGCCAGGAGCGTGCGTGTCGCCAAGCCCTGACTCCAGGGTAGACCAATCTCGCGCATGGCTTTGGCATCCAAGGTGCCGGCTTGGAAGCCTTGTACGTACAGAGGATCATGGGTGTGTGTGAGGAGATCCAATGGACAGGGTGTGGGCGTGACTAAGCGGGTGTTCGGGACATGGGCATCCACCCACGCCTTTAAGTGCGTGAATTTGGCCATCGGGAAACGATGCGTTGCAGGAAACTCCGGGCTGTAGCCCGGATCCCAGACGATCGGTAAGGCCGTCACCGACCGATGCCGACATACTCCCAGCCCTGTTCCCTCAGGCGCTTTGGATCATATTGATTGCGGCCATCGAAAATGGCTTTGGCTTTCATGACCCGTTCCATGGCCTTGAAATCCGGTTGTCGAAACAAATTCCACTCAGTCACCAAAACTAGCGCATCGGCGTCTTTGACGGCATCGTATTGGTGATCACACAAGAGCACCCGCGAGCCGATCCAATCTGAATCAATCTCTTGGGTAATCGTCTCCATCGCCACAGGATCATAGGCTTTCACTGTGGCACCTCGGGCGACCAGCTCGCGGATCATGACTGCCGATGAGGCTTCACGTACGTCATCGGTGCCAGGCTTGAAAGCCAGTCCCCACATACCAAAGACACGCCCCGAGAGATCCTCACCATAGGCCTCGACAATGCGCTCAACCAAACGGTACTTCTGCAGTTGGTTTCGATCTTCCACTGCCTGCATCAGGATCGGTGAGAAATCCACATCCTTCGCCATGCCCAAAATCGCTTTGACGTCTTTTGGAAAGCACGAACCACCATAGCCACAGCCTGGGAAAATAAAGCTAAAGCCAATCCGTGGATCCGAACCAATGCCCTTTCGAACATTTTCCACATCCGCACCCAAGCGCTCACACAAATTCGCCATCTCATTCATAAATGAGATCTTGGTGGCCAACATCGCATTGGCGGCATACTTCGTCATCTCGGCATCGCGGATGCCCATAAACATCAGCTTGTCACGGGTTCGACTGAAGGGCTCATAGAGCTCGCTTAACACCTCGCGCGCGCGTTCCGAGTCGGTGCCAACTACCACCCGATCCGGCCGCATGAAATCTTCAACCGCCGCGCCCTCTTTTAAGAACTCTGGATTACTCACAACATCAAATGGGAGATCCGCCCCGCGCGCGCTCAGTGCCTCAGTCACCGCACGGGCGACCTTCTCTGCTGTACCCACAGGCACGGTCGATTTATCTGCGATCACCAGATAATCGGTCATGTGCTGACCAATGCCGCGTGCGACTTCGAGCACATACCGCAAATCCGCTGAGCCGTCTTCACCAGGCGGGGTGCCCACAGCAATCATCGCCACCTGCGCGCCATCAAGTGCCTTGGCCAGATCATCAGTGAATTCAAGCGAGCCACGCGTGAAGTTCCGCTCAACAATTTGCTCAAGACCGGGCTCATAGATCGGGATCTCACCGCGGTGCAAACGCGCGAGCTTGGCCGTATCGACATCGACACAGACCACATGGTTGCCCATTTCCGCAAAACAGGCGCCGGTGACAAGACCGACGTACCCAGTTCCAACAACAGCTAACTTCATATCAACTCAGAGTCCATTCTTGTAAAAGGTGTTGTAACAATAGTTGGTGGCCTCGACGAAGCCATCAATGGAACCACAGTCAAAGCGGCGGCCCTTGAATCGATAGGCCAACACACAACCCTCTGCGGCCTGCTGTTTGAGGGCATCGGTAATCTGCAATTCACCATTTTTGCCAGGCTCGGTATGCCGCAAAATCTCAAAAATGTCCGGCGTCAGAATATACCGACCAATGATCCCAAGGTTCGAGGGGGCCTCTTCTTTACTGGGCTTTTCGACCATGTCCGTAATGCGATACACGCCATCTTTTAACGGCTCACCGGCCACCACCCCATATTGGTGAATCTGATCTTCAGGCACTTCTTCAACGGCCACAATCGAGCAGCGGAACTGTCGAAACAGTTTCACCATTTGACTGAGGACACCATCGTCTTCGGCGATACACAGATCATCTGCCAAAACCACTGCAAAGGGCTCATCACCAATCAAGGTCTCGCCGGTCAGAATCGCATGACCCAAGCCCTTCATTTCTTTTTGCCGCGTGTAGGAAAACTCACAGGCATCGATCAGGGCGCGCGTGGGTTGGATCAAATCCTCTTTGCCCGTACCACGAATCTGGTCTTCGAGTTCGTAGTTCTTGTCAAAATGATCTTCAATGGCGCGCTTACCGCGACCGGTGACGAAGCCAATCCGCGTCAATCCTGCGTCAACCGCTTCTTGGACACCGTATTCAATCAGGGGCTTGTTGACGATGGGGAGCATTTCTTTCGGCGAGGACTTGGTCGCCGGGAGAAATCGCGTCCCGTATCCGGCTACGGGGAAGAGGCACTTATGTATCATCCGGACTCCTGTGTCACGAATCTGTCACTTAAACGTCATAAAGATACCAGATTCAATGTGACGATTCCGTGTCGATCTGACCTCAGCTGGCTTTTGGCTC
>CAZVNX010000009.1:59799-62791 GCA_964628665.1 uncultured Pseudomonadales bacterium
ACCAGATTCAATGTGACGATTCCGTGTCGATCTGACCTCAGCTGGCTTTTGGCTCAGCCAACAATAACTCGAGCGGGATGCCAAGCCCGCGATGCAATCGCCGAATCATCGGCAAACTCAACTGCCTTTTTCCAGACAGCACCTCATAGACGCGATTTGTTTGTCCAATCATGGGTACCAGATCTTTGACCGTTAAACCTTGTCGCTCCATTTCAAACTTGAGCGTTTCTATCGGATCCACGGGGTCTGAGAGATATCGAGCAGATTCATACGCACCAATGAGTGTAATGAGGACTTCCAGCCGATCAGCCTCGGGAGACCCCGGTGGTGCATCCTTTAACGCCTCAAATGCTTGCATGGCCCATGCATAGTCCGCCTCTGTCCGGATCGGCCGTATATCCATCTCTCCCTCTACACCTCTTGCGCGGAAATTCGATCGTATTCAGTGTGGGTCCCGACAAAACGGATTTCGACCGTTTGATGTGCGTACAACACGACGGTCACCACCCGAAACCGATTACCACCGAGATTAAACACCACCCGGTTGTTTTTCAGAATACTGGCATGTCGGAAGCTTTGCTTCACGTCATGCGGCGTCAGCCAGCGACTTTGCAACACATGGGCAATCCACAAATCAGCTGGCTTCTTGAGTTCCGGATGACGCATCGTGCTGTGGCGCATTCGCTCCAGACCCACAATTCGCATAGAGTATGTCCCATTTTGGGACTAAATCAAGCACCAGGTATCGAACACCCACATGACTCAGCCCTGTTTCAAAAAATTGCCTTCGAAGCGTTCCACTTCGCCTCCGGGTCGCTGCGAAATCCAATCTGAGCGCTCGAGATCCCAACCAAAGGGTGTACGCCAATCCGTTCGGCAACCGAGCTTTAAAAATCCATCTCGGTCTTTCAGCATTAGGCAACGTAGCTGTAACCGCCCACTGGCCAACTCATCGGCATGCCACACGGCGGGTGCGGCCGGCAGCAACCACCGACTGGCGTGGTTCAGCGCCTCGCGCTCAACACCAAAGCTGCGCGCGTCGGTGAGGACGCCAATTTCGGGTGGATCAGTCGCCAATTGCACCAGACTCATGTTGGCCAGCACCAAGCGTTGCATTTCTGCATTCACCAAGGGCAGCGCAATAGCCCACCAGGACAGGGCAATGAGTTGAATCACACCAATCAGTGCAAGGACCACGGCAGCCATGCTGATCACCGATTCAACGAGCATGGCGCCGGCGACTCGGGTGGCTCTGGATCCGGCGTTAGCGACAGAGGACATCACTGCCCTCGCCGACGAAGGCCTCCAAGCACTGAAGCATCGGCGCGATGGTCTCAAGATTCTCAGAATCAGGTGCCAGACCCGCATACAAGAAAAACTCTTCACGCGCTTGTTTTAACAAGGCAATACCCAGGTTGTATCGCGCTTCATACATGGACGGACTCGACTTTAAGGCCTGACGGTAGGCCGTGATCGCCGTGTCCAGATCGCCGCGGCGAAGCGCCAGGTTGCCGGTGGTGTAACTGCCCTGTGTCGGCACGGTCACCGGCTCCACCACCGGTGTTTCCCGAATGAGTGAAGTCTGCACACCGGTGGATGTGCAGCCGGCTGTGATGGCAGCGGCCACACACACAAAAATCAGTTGGCGCATTAGGATCTCCCTTCCAATCGCTGTAATACCCAAAGTTGCCCCTTCACCCGAAGCCATAACAGATCGGTCTCTGGAAGCGCTTGAAATAAATGTTCGAGTAACAGACGTCGTGCCACCGGATCCTCGGTGGCCTTGGCCTGTTGGTATTGATCAAGGGCCCACACCGGTGTCGCCACCACGTTAGACTGGGTCGCCGTCAGCCCTGTCTGATCACTCCAGACAGGACCTGCCAAGGCCAGAGCAAGGCTTACCGAGGCACTCAATGCACGGTGTCGCATAAGGCCTCCTCAATCCGATCGAGCGTCACCTCGACAGCCGAGACCGCGCCGTTTGGCCGTGTGGTAAACCCACCTGGATGCAGCCACTCGGTTTTCACCACCTGATCGTCGGCATCGAGCCACACCACCCAAAGCGACTCACCAAGGCCTAATCCATGCAGACCACGGGTGCCCGGAAACAACAAAGCCCCCTTGGATGCGGGGTGATTCACGCCCAACAACCGACTGAGAAAACTGGTGCAAGGCTGCACCTCTAAATCACACACCACATCGGCTGGGTATCCCTCACCAAATGCCAATTGTGGCAGTGGTATCTGCCTTACATGCTCCATGGCAACCTCCCTAGGCTATGAAAAATCGTGAATGCCAACACCAAGAAAAACATCGGAAAAAAACAGATCACCAAGGGAATCAGAAGCTTCACCGACAACCCATTGGCGGCCCGCTCGAGGCGGCGTTGGGTGCGCTCCCGAAGCGCCCGCGCCTGCTCAATTAAAAGGGGTGACAAGTCAGAACCTTGCCGTGCCGACTCCCGCATGGCTAAGCCGAGATCTAAGGCCTCGCGAGACCCCAGTTCACGTCCGACTGCGATGATCGCAGCGACCCGGTCTTGCCCCTCTTGACGCCTGGCAAAGACCTGTTGGCCAAAGCTTCGTAGGGGCGACTCCTTCAGGGCGGTGATCGCGTGATCAAAGGCCACGCCGTGGGCGGCACCGCCGGCAATGGCGATGCGCATCAGATCCACAAGCCAGGGCCAATAGGCCCGAAAACCCTTGTCCTGTCGCATCCGTTGCTGACGCAGGGCCAACTGGCCAATCAACCACTCACAGCCAACCAAGGTCACCACCACCGACCAGGCCGCGGGCCACAGGACACAACCGCTGATCAAGACCCACAGGCGCAGGCGCACCCGAAGTGCCAAGGGTGCCGTCGACAGAATCGCGGCCACCGCCAGGGCCAGTAATGCCTGACTAATCCACACGACAGAGACTCCGCACCCAAAGGTGACCCATGCCCATCAACAATCCACAGACCACCAACAGCACATGACCGGCTGTACTGA
>CAZVNX010000009.1:62891-70418 GCA_964628665.1 uncultured Pseudomonadales bacterium
CCCATGCCCATCAACAATCCACAGACCACCAACAGCACATGACCGGCTGTACTGAAGATCACCGCGTGGGTCGCACCGGGTGACAGAGCGATGGCGCCGGCTGATAACAGCGGAATCAAGACCGATAACATGGTGGCCTGCATCCGATGGGTGGCACTGGCTGCTTCAATCTTGAGCCTAAGGCTTCGCGTCTCACGGAGGCTTCGCGCCAGCTCTTCTAGGGTTGCCGCCAAAGGACCACCGAGCTTATCGCGCACTAAGAGCGTTGCACCGGCGATCTTCAAGGGTTCTAAATCCAGCCGTTCGCCGCGTTGCATTAAGACCTGGCCAAGTGAGAGCGTGACCTGACGTTCGGCTTTCCAGTGCGCGAGTTCAGTCAAGACAATGCCGTCATAACTGGCTTCGGCCTCATTGAGCGCACGGCCCAAATCATGCCCCGCACGGAGCTGCCGGGCTAAAATCGAGAGGATCGAATCCAGTTCGGCATCGAGCGCTTTTTTCAAGCGACGGATGCGCGTGGCGCGCTGGTAGGTGGCGCGGATCTCGGGGATCCGCCAAATCACCAGCAACAGAACAAAGACGCTGAGCCCTATGACCACGCCGCATCCACCTCAGAAGCCTGCCGACTCCACAGCGTTTCGAGTAACACCTGCTCGGCTTCTAAACCCACCACCCGCTCGATGGCAGTCAGACGCCGACCCCCCTCGTGATCACGCCCGACATGGGCAATCACATCGATGGCACCACTGATCTGCTCACGGATCGCACGCACCGGAATATCCACCCCTGCCAACAACGTCAGGACCTCGAGCCGTCGAATCGCATCCCGGGCGGAATTGGAGTGCACGGTCGTCATACAGCCCCGATGTCCGGTGTTCATGGCCTGCAACATGTCGAGCGCTTCAGGCCCCCGACACTCCCCCACCACCAGACGATCGGGGCGCATCCGAAGGGCGTTGATCAATAGATCCCGAAGCGTCACCGCGCCCTCGCCTTCCATATTGGGCGGGCGGGTTTCCAGTCGGACGGTATGGGGGAGCCCCAAGGACAGCTCGGCGGCATCTTCCAGTGTAATCACCCGTTCTGCCGGATCGATCTCACGGGCCAAGGCATTTAACAGCGTGGTTTTGCCAGCACCGGTGCCACCACAGACAAGGATATTGGCGCCCTCTTTGACGGCACGCACCAAAACATCTTGGGCGTCCTGTGGAAACATCCCGGTCGCCTGCAGTGCAGGTAAGGATTTGAGGCCGGCCTTGAACTTCCGGATCGTCAGCATCGGGCCATCCGGTGAAATCGGCGGCAACACGGCATTGATGCGCGAGCCATCCATCAAGCGGCCATCGGCGGTCGGTGACTGTTCATCGAGCCGACGCCCCAAGGGCTCGAGCATGCGCAAAATGGCACGCCGACAGAAATCATCGTTCACAAAATGCTGGTCATGACAGGTCAGCCGCCCGTCCCGCTCGACAAAAATCTGTCGATGCCCCACCACCATGATCTCAGACACCTCGGGGTCGGTGATCATGGATTCCAAGGGCCCAAAGCCCAGCAGATCGTCTTTGATCTGGGTTCGAAGCCTTGAGTGGGTCTCGCCATCCAGCCCCTCGGCAGCCAAGGCATTTTCCAAAAAGCGATCCACCAAGGTGCCCTGATCCGGCCGCAGATCTGGGTCGCCCAAACGGGCTTCTTCGGATAAATAGGTATCGAGCTTTAACGCCAAGTCGTGTCGCAGTGTCTGGTTCATTCATAGACTCCCAAGGCACCCCGAGAGCCCGCCATGGGCGTCACCTCGGTACGAGCCGTCACAACTTCGGACTCGACGCGTGGACGAATTAGCACCCAGAGTTCGCGTTCTTCCTCGCTTTGTGCGGTTTGGGTGGGTACACCAGGCAATCCTGAGTCGTTATTGCCCCGCTCACCGCGTTCGATCCGTGCCAACACCACCGCTTCACCCACTGTGAACTGGCGTGTCGTATTGAGATCACGGCTGGTCAGTCCGGGAACGCCATCGATGGCGACCCCATAGTCGAGAGCCGTTAAGGACAGGTCGATGGCCAAGGAGACGCTGTTTAAATCAACAGACTGGGCCTCGACCTGAAAATCCAAACCGTACGGCCGAAACTCCGTACTTTGCTCGCCGCCTGGAATCGGGATCTCACCACCGGCCAAGAGCGCACTTGCTTCACCACTTTGCACTCGAAGCTCACCACGGGACCAGGTCTCCGCTTGGCCCTGGCGTTCAAGTAATGACAGTCGTGAAAACAAATCCAAGGCCAACAAGCCCTGTGCGGCGTCTTCGGCGGGATTCAGGCCGGCTGAACGTCCTTGCCCGCTCAACGAGAGGGAGCCCTCAAGAGTGGTCTCGGCACCAAGACTCCGACTTGCTGAACGCGTCACCTCAGCGACCAACAGATCGAGTACATAGCGATTCGGTTGAATCGGTGAGACCCCAGTCACCACAATGTCAAAGGCCCGCTCTTTGCTGCCACTTAAACACCAAAGCTGTGTAGCACCGGGTGCCACCGCGGATAACAAAAGTTTCCCAGGCAAGGTTTCCTGAACCGAAACCACCTGCGCGTTGCCAAGTGCGACGTGCTCGACCTTCGGGCAATCCACCAGCGTGGTGGTACCAGGCGCGAGGCTGACCTGTGTGGGTTTTGGGTTTGCAGCCATGCTGACTTGGCTACAAAAAAGCACACCACCGACGATCGCTGATCCGATCCGAGTCATCATCCTCATGACAGACCCACCGTCACAGAGGCGCGGGCATCGTCTTTTTTCTCCTCCGCCACAATGGCCTCTGGGATCCGCTTTAAGGTCACCTGAGGGCAATGCACTTCGCGACAGAGCGCGAGCTGCAATCGTCCCAACCGCAATGCGCGCTGCAAGGTCGCGAGTTGTCCCGTCTCCAACAGCAACCAGGTCACTTCATTGACCTCACCTTGGCCCGATCGCGTCACCGGCACCTGGCTTAACACCACACCGGCGGCATCACCGACTTTGCTTTCATAGACGAGTGAGGCGCGCGCTTTGGGTGGCAGTTCTCTCGGTAGCATCCGTGCAAGCTCGGCAGGAACCGGCATAAACAACTTGGCCGCATCAAAGGCTTCACCAAAACCCGTCATGGGGTTTGGCATCAACATGTTGGCTGCCAAGGGCGTGCCTGCTGTCAGATCGCGACTCGCCAGAGGCGCTTCATCGAGGCGCGTATCCAAAGGGGTCAATGCATCCAAGGGCATCCACGCCAGTGGGTACTGCGTCTCTGTCAATTGGTCGCGAGAAATCGGCTCACCAGCGGCGATCTGGCCACGGACTACCACAGCAGTCACCAGATCAGGTTTTGGCTCTGGCAAGATCTGCGGTAAGGGTTCGGTTTGATGACTCAACCCCACGGCGACAGAAGCCACCAGAGCCGCTGCTGGAATCTGCCAATAGGTTTTTAAAAGTTCACGAGGTGACATTTCAGGTCTCCAATATATCTGACAGGGTTTGCCCAAATTCCGAACCGATCAGCCAGGCTTGATCCGAACCCATCAAGCCACTGACCTGTGCGAGGCAGGCATCACGGACCCAGAAAATGTCTGATTCAGGCGAATTCAGAACGATTTCTGTAAAGCCCTCTGCTTCAAGCCAAGCTCGGATCTCAGCCATCGGCATCAATGGAGACCAGGCCAAGTCACCAAAGGGTTCGATTCGCTCAAGCGCCACCCCTGGAAACTGCGTAAAACAGCCAGCCACCGCCTGGCCACCCCATAACAGGCCGAGCACGGCCATCGATAACTTAGTCATACACATGCACCTTCTGTGGGAGTGGCATATCACGGTGTCCGACGACACCGACCGATGTGATGGCCGAAGGCCGCACCTCACGAAACGGCACCGGTGAGCCGATCCGCCGAATCAATTCCACTGAGGCTTGCGTCAGCTGAAGGCCCAAGCCGCTTAAGATCACATTGTCTTCGGTGACCCGTGACTGAAAGGCCTCACCGGCTTCGAGAAAGCCATCATCGCGTAGCAACGATCCCTCTCGGATCACTAAGTCCGGCATCAAGTCCAGACTGAGATCGGTCGGCTCGATGTGCGATTCGGTCAATCGCTCCACCCGCGCATCTGAAAACCACAAAGACTCTTTCAGTCGATCTGTGGTCAGCCGGGTGGTGTCCACCACGGTGGCCAAGGCACCCAGACTGAGAGCCAAAAAGGCCAACACTGGCAACACAATGAGCATTTCAATCAAGGCTTGGCCTCGCGCCATCACACACCTCCTGTTAATTCAGAACGCCATACCGGCCGCCACATATCGGCGTCACCGGCTCCAATAAACCGCACACGGCTGTCCGCTTTGAGTGTTCCACCCTCGGGATGGGTGAGTGTCACAGACAGCGGTGCAAGCTCTGGGCCTTGCCACTCGACGAGCCATGGCAGGCCGCGGTAGACAAAGCCATCAAAGACTGTGGATGCAGACCCACTGGCGATGGTTCGCCAGCCGAGCCCGAAGAAAAACAATTTCACCTGTGCTTGCAGGCTTTCATCAGCAGCAAACCCGCGGCCGGTAAAATCCGTCCGTGTACCGCCGCGACGACGCGCCTGCAGGATGCCCAACACGTTCTGTTGCCATTGCCGTGAGAGATGCCAAGCGGCTTGTGGTAACCCCGACAGCGCCTGCATGGTGAGACGGGTGTAGTTCGCTGGGCTCTCTTCAATCACCGGCGTCGCTGTCAGCATCAGCGCATCGAGTGCGGAGCGACCGCAGAGTTTGGCAATACACACCGATTGCACCGACCAGGGTGGCGCCATGGATTCAGCCACTTGCATGGACCGAGTACCGGCTTTTAAGAGAATCTCCGTACTGTCAAAGGCCCACTTGTGTTGACTGGCGAGCGCGAGACCGATGCCGGTTTTGAGTTGGAATTCAGCTGAGGCCACCAACAGGGTGGTACCGCCAGCCACGATGCGATTGGCGTAGGGTACGATCGATGAGACCCCATCAACGACTTGCTTCAAATAGCGAGTAAATGAGAGATAGGTGGTGAGATGCCCAACCATTAAATGACTGGCGAGAATCTTGCGGTTCAAGACCGCGAGCTCGTTCAGCTCACTGGCCAATTGAGCGCCCACCGAATAGGCCACGCGGTCCGCCTGATTGTGACCCTCAAATCGGGTCATCAACTGGGTTCCTGATGCCAGCCATGCCAAGCCTGCAGCCAAGGCAGGCAAGAACACGAGTGTCATCAATAGAGCGAGACCGCGCTGGCGCATCCGATCAGTTCCCGTCCAAGGTCGCGTTCTGACCGACGTAGTTACCCAAATGCTTACTGGCGGCTGCCTGCGCCGACGCCTGTAGCGCATTGCCCTCGGCAAAGATCATCGCCACTGAGCCATCTTGGCCGGCAATCTCATTGGCGACGGCTGCCACCTGCGAGCGCATGGTGCCGCCGAGGAACCCGACGGCCGCGATCGAGGCGACCGCAATTAGACCCACGATTACCAGGTACTCTGACAGTCCCTGACCCTTTTGCTTCATGGTGTATCGACGCATGCAATGTTCTCCTGTGCTGTACAGAGGAGAGCCTAGATCGCGAATCGCGCTTGTCTCGGTGATTGGTACTTGGGTACAGTCGAAGTTACCGACATTGCTTGTGAGACATACCCATGTGGGATGAGCGCTACAACACCCCTGACTACGTTTTTGGCATCGAACCCTGCCGTTGGTTGCTGATGAATCAGCACCGCCTGCCAAGCGCTGGACGCGCGCTTGCGCTCGGCGATGGAGAGGGCCGAAACGGAGTCTATCTCGCGAGCCTTGGTCTGTCGGTGACCTCTGTGGATCTCTCTGCAGTCGGTTTGGCCAAAGCACAACAGTTAGCCGCCAGTCGGGGGGTATCGCTTGAGACCATCCAAGCCGATCTGGCGGAGTATGTGCCCGAGCCCAACACCTTCGCCTTGGCCTGCTCGATCTACACCCATCTACCGGCACCTGTGCGTGAGACCATCCATCGTCGCGTGGAGGCCGCACTGCAACCCGGCGGTCTGTTCATCATGGAGGCCTTCCATCACATGCAACTCAAGAACGCGCATGCCTCCGGCGGACCCAAGACCATTGATCTGCTCTATGGACTCCAAGACCTCTTGTCGGACTTCCGCGAGATGCGTATTTTGGATGCATTCGAAGGACAAACCCTGTTAGATGAAGGCCCGCGACACCAGGGGCTTGGACAGGTGGTTCGACTGGTGCTTGAGAAACAAGGATGAGGAATCAGAACATGCGGACATTACTCATGATCGCCGCGCTCAGCGCGAGCCTGCCTGTGGTCGCGGACGACTACACGCCCGATGTCGAAAACGGTGCCTTTCTGCATGCAGAGCACTGTGTGGAATGCCACATGATGGACAACCATGAGGCGCTCTACACGCGCGAGAACCGCATCGTCAATGAACGCATTCGGCTGAACGGTCAAGTCAGTGCCTGTGTCCAGGTCCTGGATTTGGGTTGGTTCCCTGAAGAAGAAAAAGACACAGCCGAGTACCTGAATCAGACCTATTACAAGTTCTAGGCCTTAGGGGTTCTCAAGAGATCTTTGAACGTGTGTTCCAATACACAGACACACGCCTATTCCATCGGCTGCAAATCCGTTTGCTCGGTGTACCGCATCACAATGGCTGGCGATTTCCATCCGCCGCGACGCATGATCTGTGGCAGTGTTGCACCGGATTTTAAGAGATCTTGCGCGGCACCGACCCGGGCAGAGTGGCTACTGAGTCCTTGGACAATCTCTGGGGGTAAGCCGGCTTTCTGTGCGAGCTGCCGATAGATGTAAGACACTGAGTTCGGGTTCAGCGGTTTGCTTGAGACCTGTCCGTGTGGATTGACCGCGCGAAGGATCGGCCCATCGGTAATCCCTGCCCGTTCAACCCAAATCTGAATCGCCTGCAGGCATGGGGCCGACAAGGCAATCCACAGCCCGCGACCCTCTTGATCCGTTTTCGAGCGTTTGAGAAATAAGTGTGCTGTGCCATCCAACTTCACCTGCAGATTATCGAGGGTGAAGGCCACCAATTCAGAACCGCGACGCATCGACTCGTAGGCTAAACGCAACAAGGCGCGGTCACGATCTCCTCGAAGCGAATCTTCGGTGACGGCCAGCATCCGGTCTCGAATCTCACGGGTGAGGCCCTCGGCCTGTCGACTCTGCACCCCATGCTCACGTTTCATGCGGCGCATCAACAACTTCACTTCAGGGTCTCTGACAAGAGACGGGTGTCCAAGCATGCTATGAATTTTTTCAATGGCCGCCAAATGTCGCTCTAACGTCTGCGGCTTCCGTCGGCCCATCGAGGCCTCAATAAATGCCAAGAGTGTCTCAACCGATGCAGGGCATGCTCTGACTCCCTGTGACTGACAAAAGCGTTCAAACACGCGAAAGTCACAGCGATAGCCCCTGAGTGTATTGGGGGAATACGCACCTTTGAGTTTTTGAAATACGCCTTCAATCGATGAATCCATGACACCTCCCTGATCTCGGA
>CAZVNX010000009.1:70518-73633 GCA_964628665.1 uncultured Pseudomonadales bacterium
AGTTTTTGAAATACGCCTTCAATCGATGAATCCATGACACCTCCCTGATCTCGGAGAGCATAGCCAAAGATTCACAACGTGCTGAGGTGGCGATACAACCCGTGACTCGCCGGGTTCGGCGGGGATGTCAGCGTTTCACATCGCGATAAAAGTGGTACACTATAACGTACATTCATAGGAGCAAGAACCATGGTGACTCTGACAGCCACTGAGGCACGAAAAACGTTTTTTGATCTGATTAAGCGCACCAACCAAACGCACGATGTCGTTCGGGTACAACATAAGGCCGGTGATGCAATCATCATGTCGTCCGATGATTATGAGAGTCTTCAAGAAACGCTGTTTTTACTTTCTCAACCTGGCTTCAAGGAGTCGTTGAGCCAGTCTGAAACCGAAATCAATGATGGTGAATTGTTGAGCTTTGAGGATGTGTTCAAGGAACCTCAATGACCCTAAAAACCTACACCATCAAACTCACGAAGCAAGCAACCAAAGACATTCAGAAGCTCACCCCTAAACTGCGAGCCAAGCTTAAAGATATTCTTCGCAATAAGATCGCAGTGGCACCTGAAACGGGAAAGCCTCTCACCGGGCAGTTGTCAGGCTATTACTCTGTACGACTGACTATTCGCGACCGGATTGTCTATCGTATCGAGAACATGGAGTGCGTTGTGATCATCGTTCGTGCAAAAACACACTATGGGGATTAGAACGCAAATCGTATTTGCGATTGCTGAGCTTGAACACAAACGCTACAGAGCTATAACCGGGCCACACTAAACCGACGGAGCTTGTTTCCCATCAATGCCCTCTCGGAGATCTCAGACACCGAAGCAGAATCGCCTACCAATCCCATGTACAATCCCACGACTTTGTACGATCCACACAAAAGTGAAAGAGACGAGACGATGACCACACTTGTGCCTGTGCTCCTTGCTGGCGGTTCCGGAACACGCCTTTGGCCCACCTCCCGGAAAAGCTACCCAAAGCAGTTTGTGGATCTGACAGACACCGGGGATTCGTTTTTACAATCGACCCTCAAACGCCACACAGTGATGGCAAACGCCAGTCCGTGGATCATTGTCACCGGGGAGGACTATCGATTTTTGGTCGCCCAACAAGCCAAGGACGCCGGCGCTGCCATCGGTCCGATTCTGTTGGAGCCAGCCGCACGGAACACAGCTCCCGCCATCGCCATCGCTGCTTTTGAAGCCTTAGCACTGCATACATCGCCAAAACTCCTGGTGCAAACCGCCGATCACTTCATGAAGGATCTGGATGCATTCGGGCGGGTGATCAACAAAGCCTTTGCATCTGAAGCGCCCTTTGTCTTGTTTGGCGTGAAACCCACCCGCCCAGAAACGGGCTATGGATACATTGAATGTGGCGATGCCAAAGGCCACGCGTTCCACGTCGCGTCCTTTCGAGAGAAGCCTGATCTGGATACAGCGGAACGTTATCTCGAGGCTGGAAATTACCTGTGGAACAGCGGCATGTTTATGCTCGATGCCAAGGCCTATCTGGAGGCGCTTCAGACCTTTGAGCCCGCAATCTATGCCGCCTGCGCTAAAGCCTTTGAGCACGCCAGCAGTGATTTAGATTTCAAACGCGTCGATGAAACCGCGTTTGCCGAGTCTCCTTCGATTTCCATCGACTATGCCGTGATGGAACGGGTGCAAGATCTGCAGGTCATTCCCTACGACGGCGACTGGTCTGATGTCGGTGCATGGGATTCGGTGGCTGAACTTGCCAGTAAAGACAGCCTTGGCAACGCCATTCAGGGCGATGGCGTGTTGATTGATAGCGAACAGACCTTCATCCGCTCTGAATCACGGTTGGTCACCGGCATTGGTCTGAAGAATATGGTCGTGGTTGAAACACGTGATGCGGTCTTGGTGGCGGATGCATCCAAAACCCAAGATGTCAAAACGCTGGTGGATACGCTCAAATCAAGCGGTCGGAAAGAAGCGACCGAACACCAAAAGATGTATCGGCCATGGGGTTCATACGAAACCCTTGTACTGGGAGATCGCTTCCAGGTGAAGCAAATCGTGGTGAAACCAGGAGCCAGTCTCTCATTACAGATGCATCACCATCGCGCTGAGCATTGGGTGGTTGTGTCGGGGACGGCAGAGGTGGAAGTCGGTGAGACGACCCAGATGTTGACCGAAGATCAATCGGTGTACATCCCGATTGGTGCGAAGCACCGGTTGACCAACCCCGGTAAGCTCCCCCTCACACTGATTGAGGTGCAGTCCGGTGGGTACTTAGGTGAAGACGATATTGTGCGGTTTGATGACGTCTATGGTCGGAGATAATCGACACACTGAAGACTCAACGTCCGTCATTTTCGGCGGACTACTGACATAATCAGGCGCTCTAGATGTGCAGAAATTTTGAGCCTAAATTGGCGCGGATAGTGCCGAATGTCTCAGCCATTCTTTGCGTGTCAATTGCCCAGATCTGATCGATTGAAGCCCTCTTCATTGACCTTGCAAAGCTTCTGGAGCGCCGGGCGAGTGGTCGGCATCGTCGATGTCATTGAGGCGTGCGAGATTAATAGAGACCACGCACATCAAAGCGATTCAACAAATCTGCGACTACCTCCATAAAGATTCACCAACTTCTAATCAAGATGACCTCACGACATCAATAGATGCCTGCCGGTTTTGGCGGTCATTTCGGACAGGGCCCGCAGTATATGCGGACATACACACTTTAGGATTCAAACTACACTGCGTTGAACTATTTTGATTCGCGTATCGATACACGATACAATGGAGGGCGGACTTGATATGCAGTTTCCAACACAAAGGGCTCCGACTGTTTTATGAAACGGGCTCATTACAGGGAATCCAAGCGAAACACGCGGGTCGGCTAAAGCGCATTTTGATGTTATTGGATGTTGCTAAGCGCCCGAGGGATTTGCAAATCGACAGCTTTCGATTACATCGACTCAAAGGCGCTGAATCTGAAACTTGGTCGATTTGGGTCAGTGGAAACTGGAGAGTCACATTTCGATTTCATGAAAGCGATGTCGAACTCGTCAATTATGTCGACTATCATTGAGGTGCAGAACAATGTTGCATAACCATCCACACCCCGGCGAACTCCT
>CAZVNX010000010.1:0-19060 GCA_964628665.1 uncultured Pseudomonadales bacterium
CCAATTGATAACCCAGAGAATTGCCACCCCTATAGTGCAACGTGCGTACCCATGCTGGCGTCTGTGTTAATCAATATTGCTTGATGCCATCACTATCTTCCAAGTTAATTGGTTTCCCATTCAATTTGGCTTTTTCTGAGGAGGCCTCAACTGTGTTCTTAGATGGATACGCGAAACGCATTAATGAGCCTAGTCATTCTGAAGATGAACATAGGCTTATCCTGCTGGGTCTGAGCTATGTTTTGCGACTAGGAGTGTGAATGAACCGAATCAATCCAGCGAAATTGCTACATAGCAAATGGACTGCTGTTGAACCTAAGAATAAAGAGAAACATTTCTTGGTTGTTGAAGTCGAATTCGATGAAGAGGGTGTGGTTGTTAACTGTCTTTTAGAAGCAGTCATCAGTCGACGTGCGACTTCGGTGAATTGGCAAGATTTAAAAAACAGCGTCATCTGGAAACAAGGCTGGACATAGTTACAGGTTTTCTGAGTACTTTTTGGCCACTCGCCGAGGTCCTTCATTCCTAATGTGCATTCCCATATTGCGCTAAGACTGCGTGAGTGTCGCAAATAGGCTCGGTAACTGCTCTGGTAGTCGACTGACATCATCCAGAATCATGTACTGCCCTGCGCCGAATAGGCGTCGAATGTAATGGTCAGCTGCGGGGTCGAGCGTGAGGCAGAACGTTGAAATCCCCTGGGCGTTGAGTTCTTCAACGGTTTTTTTGGTGTCATGACGGAGATGTTGGGGATCCCGTTCATCAATATCTGCTGGTGCACCATCAGTCACTAAAAGAATCAGTTTGCGTCCCTCTGGGCGCGTCATAAGCTGATTGCTCGCGTGCCGGAGTGCAGCGCCCATTCGAGTTGAGAACGCGCCTTGCATGCCAGCTAGCCGTGCTTTCGCGATTTGCCCAAATGGCTGATCAAAACTTTTGAAGATGGTGTAGTGCACAGCGTGCCGTCCATTTGAGGCAAACCCTGCGACCGAGAACGGATCTCCAATGCCATCAATTGCCAATGAAAGAAGCGATGTGGCTGTTTGCGTCAGGTTGAGCACGGTATCTGTCATACCGGCTGGGACGTCATTTGTACTTTCCGAGAGATCGAGCAATAGGGTCACTGCGAGGTCGCGGTGTTTCACCTGGTTACGTCTCATGACCCTTGGGTCTGGTTGACGACCCGACCGCAGATCGATTAGTGCGTCAATTGCCGCATTGAGATCGACCTCGTCACCGTCTTCAAGATTTCTCAGGCGTTGCACGCCGGATGGAGCGATCATGTCGATGATCTTTTGAATGTCATTGACGATCGGTTGGTGGCGAGCCAATAGTTGGTCAATCGCAGATGGGTCCCCAAACCGCGCAGGTTGTTCGAAGACCGTCACCCAGTCAGGTCGGTAGAGCTGAAGCAAGTAATCCCATTCTGGGTAGTGATGCGGTGGTGAAAGTGGTGCGGTGCCCCACATGTCATTAAAACTGACGGTGGCTTCTCCGGCATCTTCATAAGGCATAAAGGTATCGCTGCAGACCCAGATCTCTTGTGCATCGTCTCCCGCGAGCTCGCAATCGACTTCGTGCGCCATTTCGAGAACCGAGACTGGGCGGCGGATCTGACTCTGTTGATGCGTCGGCAGATCGAATCTTTGAGCAAAATCATGCACCCGGAACTCCCAAATGAAGCGATTGTCATCTCGGTAAGGGATGCGAATCGCGTTCAGAATACGAAGGCTCGGGACATCCTGTGTTTTTGCAAAGTAATCAAACAATTCAAGGCCTAGGCTGAGTGAAATGGCATTATCATCCGGGGTGCACTGCACGTGACGATGGAATCGCCCTGCAAGACGCAATAGTTCGGGTGTTATATCTACAAGGCGACCCGGATCATTAAAAAATAACGCCACTGCTTCCAGTGCCGCCACGGTCGGATGTGGAGGAGGATCCGGATAACGCGTTTCTAGTAGTTGGCCCCAGAGGACTCCGAGTCCAGGAAACGCTTGGCTTGCCCTGAACTCAACCCGGGCGTCTTCGACTAAACCAACAAAAAAACGCTGTGCTGGAGTGAGGTCAAGGGAGTTCAGGGGGGCGGTTGTGTACTCAATATGGGCCGCTTGGTGGGCGGCCATGGCACGATAGAGAGTGTCTCCTGAAATCGCACCTAGGTGATCAAGAGCGTCCGGCAAATACATCATGTACTGCATGATATGTGGTCGATAGCCGTCGACGTCGTCTGCAGCTGGGCGCATGAAGAAATCCCTGCCCCACAATGCCCGTAGGTACAGGTTGAGCTTTCGCTGGGCGTCGACGAACAGCGTGCCACGACGCTGTTGTTGCAGCATGCGAAGGGAGTCTGGGCTCTCCAGAGCAAAGTACTGGGTCAGGCGTGCTAAGTCATGGCGATAGGCTTCGGCACCGAAAAGGGCCCAGCGTTTCAATCCAGACAGAGTTAACTTTGCAAGCAGGGAGTCCATGTGCTGAAGCATCGGCCGCAATCCACGAGCGGCCTTGGCGGCGAGTTGATGAATGAGGGTGAGATAGCCACGAAACAGTTCTGGATCGCCGAGGCGTCTCGCAGCCACCGGCAGCGATGCAAACAGCAATGCAAGAATTTCGCCGCTGGTCATTGATGCGAGCTTCAAGGCAGCGGCAAGCGATTCTTGAATCGTATCCTCGCCACACTCTTCGGCAACGATTGGCAAATGTTCCAGCCAAGCCTCTACGGGTGCGTAGCCTCGTCCAAGTTGGGCAAGTGTCAGGGCCCCCTCCACATACTGTGCAAAGCCGTGGCCAGACAAGATCCGCGATGCGGGCTCCAACGCACTGGCCAAACTATCGTCAAACCCATCAGGTGGGTTCGGAAACTGTGGCAGCAAGCTCTCAGCGGATCGAGTCATCACAGCCGCTCAGGTAAAAAACGTATCCACAGCTGTTTCAAGCGTGGCGCGCATATCTGGATCGTCTGTCAACGGTGTAACGAGTGTCATTCGGCAGGCAATCTTGGGATCAATGCCTTGCGCGATGACTTGACCTGCATACACGAGTAAACGGGTTGAGATTCCCTCGTCCAGACCGTGCCCTTTTAAATTGCGTGTCCGCTCGGCGATGTTGACCAGTTGGTCAGCGATTTCTGGAGTAATCCCCGTTTCTTGACACAGGATGTTGCGTTCAATGTCATGGCTTGGGTAGTCAAAGTTCAGTGCGGCAAAGCGTTGCTTGGTCGACTGTTTTAGATCTTTCATCAGCGATTGATACCCCGGGTTATACGAGATGACTAGCTGAAAGTCTGGATGTGCTGAGATCAACTCGCCTTTTTTTTCTAACGGAAGTTGCCGGCGGTGGTCAGTGAGCGGATGAATCACAACGGTCGTATCCTGGCGGGCCTCGACAATCTCATCAAGGTAGCAGATCGCGCCGATTCGTGCGGCGATCGCAAGTGGACCGTCTTGCCAATGCGTCCCGTTCTGGTCGAGCAAAAACCGTCCAACAAGATCGGATGCGGTCATGTCTTCATTGCATGCCACAGTGATCAAAGGGCGCTCTAATTTCCACGCCATGTATTCAATAAATCGTGACTTACCACATCCAGTTGGGCCCTTCAGCATCAGTGGTAAACGTCTTTGATAGGCGGCCTCGTACAGCAGATCTTCGCCGTCGGTCACTTGATAAAATGGCTGCTTTCGAATGTAGTACTGTTCGGTGTCTGCGGGCTTCATGCGATGACTCCAGGCAACGGGACCTCACAATGGTGAGGTCCCTTGATTGGTCTTAGACGGGGCGACCTCGAAAGACGACCATTTCTGCTCCTTTAGACTGAGCATAGTTGTCGTATCCAACGAGACGAACATGGTTGTCGGGATGCGCCTGGTGGCATGCCTCTGCCTCACCAAGAATGCGATCAGTGTCAGTTTCACCGAACATAGGTAGTTTCCACATGTACCAATAATGGTGCATCGCATTTTCCGGCTCTGTGTGCTCGATCGCTGGGTTCCATCCTTTTGAAACGATGTACTCAACCTGTTTACGAATTCGCTCAGCATCCATTTCGGGCAAATATGAAAAGGTTTCAAACTTGCGGCTGGTGATGTCGGACAGTGACGATTTGTAATCTTGAATAACGCTCATATGTCTTCCTCTTCTCGATTAGCGATGCTGAATGTCTAATTTGTCGACTGTGTCGAATTCAAACTTGATCTCTTTCCAGGTCTCCATGGCGGTCGCAAGCTCTGGGCTTGACTTGGCCGCTTGCTGCAGGATCTCTTTTCCTTCCTTCTCAAGCTCGCGACCTTGGTTTCGAGCTTCAACACAGGCTTCCAGCGCGACTCGGTTAGCAGCTGCTCCAGCCGCGTTACCCCATGGATGTCCAAGTGTGCCGCCACCAAATTGCAAGACCGCATCGTCTCCAAAAATGGTCACCAGGGCAGGCATGTGCCAAACGTGAATGCCGCCGGACGCGACCGCAAATGCACCTGGCATGGCGCCCCAATCCTGGTCGAAGAAGATGCCACGTGAACGGTCTTCTTTCACATAACGGTCACGCAGGAGATCGATCCAACCAAGGGTCGAGGCACGATCGCCTTCCAACTTTCCGACCACTGTTCCTGTATGCAGGTGGTCACCACCCGACAAACGGAGCATTTTCGTCAGAACGCGGAAGTGAATCCCGTGATTCGGGTTCCGATCCAGCACCGCATGCATTGCTCGGTGGATGTGCAGCAACATCCCATTGTTCCGACACCAATTTGCAAGGCCTGTGTTCGCTGTGAAACCGCCAGTCAAATAGTCGTGCATGATAATCGGCGCGCCAATCTCCTTCGCATATTCAGCTCGTTTATACATTTCCTCGGGCGTTGGCGCTGTCACGTTGAGGTAGTGCCCCTTGCGTTCGCCAGTTTCCACCTCTGCTTTTTCGATTGCCTCCATGACAAAATCGAAACGCTGACGCCAGCGCATAAATGGCTGGGAATTGACGTTCTCATCATCCTTGGTGAAATCGAGGCCCCCGCGAAGGCATTCGTAAACAGCACGACCGTAGTTCTTACCGGATAAACCAAGCTTCGGTTTGATCGTACAACCGAGTAATGGACGTCCATACTTGTTCATGATGTCCCGTTCAACTTGGATCCCATGCGGTGGGCCACCACAGGTCATGACATAGGCAATTGGGATGCGTACATCTTCAAGTCGTAGCGCGCGGACAGCTTTGAAGCCAAACACGTTGCCGACCAGCGATGTCAGCACGTTGACCACAGACCCTTCTTCGAAGAGATCGATCGGGTAGGCCACAAATGCATAAAACGCTTCGTCGCTACCTGGCACGTCTTCAATCGCATATGCGCGCCCTTTGTAATGGTCGAGGTCTGTCAAAAGATCAGTCCAGACCGTTGTCCAGGTGCCGGTTGAGCTTTCGGCAGCAATGGCCGCTGCGGCCTCTTCACGAGGGACGCCCTCTTGTGGAGTAATCTTAAAGCACGCCAAAAAGTCGGTGTCTTTTGGCACGTAGTCCGGCATCCAATATGTTTCGCGGTAGTCTTTGACGCCCGCGCTGTAGGTCTTCCCTTCTTTCGCCATGTCCAATCCCTTTTGTTGGTTTTTAGCAGTGCATTGGACTGTAGATGGGTTGATTAATAATAAAAAATAGATTATTCAGATGTTTTATATAGATAAAACCTTATGCATAAAATTTACCTTCCCACGATTCAGCAGATGAAACTCTTTGAGTCGGTGGCGCGTCTGAAGTCCATGACGCGTGCTGCAGAAGAGGTGAGCCTGACGCAGCCTTCGGTGTCGATGCAAATCCGATCGATGGAGGAGAAAATTGGTCTTCCTCTCATAGAGCAGATCGGGAAGCAGCTTTATTTGACCCGTGCAGGAGAGGAGGTGCTCGCTACGTGTCAGGACGTTCTGGCACGTTTGGCGGCCATGAAATCCAACTTGGCGCATTTAGATAATGAGATCGCTGGGGTGTTGTCACTTGGGGTGGTCAGTTCGGCAAAATACGTGTTGCCGCAAATCATCGGTGAGTTCAAGCGTGCCTTTCCTCGTGTCGAACCAAGAGTCACATTGGCGAATCGTGAGGAAATTATTCGGCGGATCCAATCCAATCGCGATGATCTGTATGTGATGGGGACTCCGCCTGAGCAGTCGGCTCTGGTGTCTACAGAGTTTTTAGACAATGAGATCGTATTTGTTGCAACGCCTTACCATCCACTTGCAAGCCAGAAAACATTGACTCTGAAGCAGATCGTACAGGCCGATATCATCAGTCGTGAGCGGGGATCAGGAACGCGTAGTGCGATAGAACGTCGACTTGCTGGCGAAAATCTGCGCTTGATCCCGCATATGGAGTTTGAAGATTCAGAGGCCATTAAACTCGCAGCCTTGTCGGGGCTTGGGATTGCCTATGTGTCATTGCACGCGATGAGACTGGAGTTGGCAGCGAGAGAGCTGGTGATCTTAGACGTCGCAGACTTTCCGCTACGGCGAAAATGGTACGTGATGCACCATCAAGCGAAGCAACTCACCCCCGTGGCCACTCGGTTTAGGGAATTTTTGCTGGCATCAGGACAACGTGGTTCTGATCCACAGATGGGCTAGACGGGTGCGAACGCGCCAAAGCGACTAGCGAGGTATCGTTCCGCCTCTTCTAACATGAAATACCGAAAGGCTTCAGCCGGTGGTGAAAATGTTTTTGCTTGGGTGTGGACGATGTTCCAAACCCGGACTACAGGCGTATTTGGTAGATCAATCACCCTTACGCGATCTAGCTCTAATTCAAGACCGATGGTGTGCAGAGAGACAAAACCAATCCCTAAGTTGGCCATCACTGCTTGTTTGATCGGTTCATTTGACCCTAACTGCATACGGAAAGGTATGTTGCATCGGTTCTCCGCGAGAAATCGCTCGAGTGCCGCACGAGTTCCTGAGCCGGCTTCGCGGACAATCAAGGTTTCTTCTCGCAGGTCGTTGAGGGTTGGTGTGTGAGGCCGGGTACTTGAAACAAGCGGGTGGCACGAGGCGGCAAAGAAGACGTGCGGGTGCGCGGCAAAGGGTTCAACACGTGTTCTAAGCTCTCTGGGTGGCCGACCCATGACGGCGATGTCGACTTCGTTGTGTTCGAGTAGTCGAACCAATTGATCTCGATTCCCAAGCTCAAGACGAATTTCTACGCCCGGATGACGACTCCGGAACATGGATAAGAGCTGCATCATGAAGTATTTCGATGTACTCACCATGCCAATGTTGAGAATGCCTGATTCAGCACGTTGCAAGCGGGCGGCTGCATCTTCTGCATCTTTCAAGGTTGCGAGAATTCGCCGTGCGTACACCACCATGTACTCGCCGGTTGTCGTGAGCGAGATCTGTTTGTGGCGTCGATCAAACAACGGCATTCCGATGTTGGCTTCAAGCTCCTTAATTTGCATCGTGACAGCCGGTGGTGTCAGGTGGAGTGCTTCTGCGGCTCGCGCAAAGCTCAGATGCTTAGCCACTGTGTGGAAAACTTTTAGCTGCCGAATCGTGACGTTTTTCATCGAGCGTGTTACCCCGCCTACAAATTCTTTCTTGACCCAAGTTAAGCATTTTCTTAAGTGAAATCCAATTTATTCTAAATTGCCTGAATGGTTTATTCGTTCGTACAGTCGGGTCTGCAACATTGCACATGATAAAAACAGGATGTGGCGTGTGTATGGCTCTTCGAG
Organism: uncultured Pseudomonadales bacterium; assembly: GCA_964628665.1. GTDB lineage: Bacteria > Pseudomonadota > Gammaproteobacteria > Pseudomonadales > Litorivicinaceae > HIMB30. The sequence continues at coordinate 7,698 of CAZVNX010000010.1, forward strand.
CACTTATTTTTGATGTGGATGGCACTTTGGCCGACACCGAAATGGCGCACTTGCAGGCGTTCAATACCGCGTTTGCCGAGCATGGTTGCGATTGGTCTTGGGACGTCCCCACCTATACCGAACTGCTTCGCGTGACCGGCGGCAAGGAGCGCATTGTGCATTTTGGCCGCCATGTGCTAGCGGGCGAGGGGCCAAATCCAAGTGACGATCCAGCCTGGGTTGCTCAGGTTCATGGACGTAAAACAGAACTCTACACAGACATGGTAGCCAGTGGGGAGGTGTCCATGCGGCCTGGGGTGATCCCCTTGATTGAGGCAGCTGCTGCGGCCGAAATTCCCATGGCGATTGCGACGACAACGAGCCCTGCGAATATCGATGCGCTATTGACGTGGGCGCTTGGTTCTCAGTGGCGAACGCTCTTTCAAGTTGTCGAAGACGCCCACACAGCGCCTTGTAAAAAACCAGATCCCAGTGTGTATCGACAGGCCCTTCGGCGTCTGGATGTGCCGCCGGGTCACTCTGTCGCATTTGAAGATTCAGAAAATGGGTTGCGAGCAGCCTTGGGGGCCGAGATTCCCACCATCGTAACTCCCAATGTATTTACGGCGACTCAGGATTTTTCCGGAGCAGCGCAAGTCGTTCCGAGTTTAGCTGATGTAACACTGGCGCAGATCGAGTCGTGGTGCGATTTCAGTCTCTGCGTTTCACCTACGTCAGCCTCTTAAGGAGAAAGCGATGCCTTTCAGAACCAACCGAATGACACTGACGCGTTACTTAATCGAAGAGCGACGTCGATTCCCTGGTGCCACCGGCGATTTCAACTCATTGATTCTTGACGTTGCGATGGCCTGCAAACAGATCTCCAAAGCGGTCGCGTATGGCGCTATTGCAGGTATGCATGGGGAACATAATGAGGGCGCAGAGGCGTCGATTAATGTCCAAGGTGAGACCCAAAAGAAACTCGATGTACTCAGCAATGATTTGTTTGTCAAAACCAACGAGTGGACTGGCCATCTATTGGCGATGGCTTCAGAAGAGGTCGAAGAGCCTATTTTGATTCCGGATGACAAGCCCCGTGGCCGGTATCTACTGGTATTCGATCCACTTGATGGATCATCAAATATTGATGTCAACGTTTCGGTGGGTAGTATTTTCTCTATTTTACGAGCGCCGGAAGACTTCGAAGGTGATGTGACCGAAGAGATCTTTTTACAGCCCGGCCGACAGCAAATGGCGGCGGGTTATGCGCTCTACGGTCCCTCGACAATGCTCGTACTCACCGTAGGTAATGGCGTCGTGGGTTTCACCCTCGACCCGTTGCTAGGTGAGTTTTTGTTGACCCATCCGTCGATGACAGTGCCTGAAGAGACGCAAGAGTTTGCGATCAACACTTCGAACAGCCGTTTTTGGATGGCGCCGATTAAACGCTACGTCGATGAATGTTTGGCAGGGAAACAGGGCCCAAGAGAGAAAGATTTCAACATGCGTTGGATCGCATCCATGGTTGCTGAGGCGCATCGCATCCTAACGAGGGGTGGAGTGTTCATGTATCCAAAAGACACCAAAGATCCGGCCAAGGCAGGCAAGCTTCGGTTGCTCTATGAGGCCAACCCAATCGGCATGATTATGGAGCAGGCGGGTGGCCGAGCGAGTACCGGCGAGACTGCGATTCTTGATGTGCAGCCGACCGGCTTACATCAGCGCATTGGGTTGGTGTTTGGGTCGAAAGACGAAGTCGAGCGCATCGAGCAATATCACCAGCAAATAGAAAGTAATTCGGATGCATCGGCATTTCCGCTGTTTTCAGAACGTAGTCTGTTTCGAGACGAATAAAAAAGGACACCATCATGTCAGAGCGTCACCCGATTATTGCAATTACCGGCTCCTCTGGAGCGGGCACATCTACCGTAACCCGGACATTTTCAACGATTTTTCGTCGGGAGAATGTGCGGGCCGTCATCATTGAAGGTGATAGCTTTCATCGCTTTGATCGCGTCCAGATGAAGCAGCAGTTGGAAGCAGCCGAAGCCTCAGGTAACGCACATTTCAGCCATTTTGGGCCAGAAAACAACTTGTTCGACGAATTGGAGCAACTATTTTGCGATTACAGTCAAACAGGGTCTGGCCGTAAGCGGCTATATCTTCACAATGCCGACGAAGCCGCCCCCTACGCGCAAGAGCCGGGAACTTTCACGCCATGGGAAGACATCCCTGAAGATACCGATTTATTGTTTTACGAAGGACTCCACGGCGCCGTAAAAAATGAGCAGAACAATATCGCGCAGTATCCGGATTTGAAGATTGGTGTCGTTCCAGTGATTAATTTGGAGTGGATTCAAAAACTGTGGCGCGACAAAACGCAGCGCGGTTACAGCACAGAGGCTGTCACCGATACCATTTTGCGCCGCATGCCGGATTATGTGCATTACATCTGCCCGCAATTTGAACATACACAGGTCAACTTTCAGCGTGTGCCGATGGTAGATACGTCAAATCCCTTTATCGCACGAGACATTCCGACGGCTGACGAGAGCATGGTGATTATTCGGTTTGCGAATCCCAAAGGTATCGATTTTCCATATCTCTTGAACATGATCGATAAAAGTTTCATGTCACGAGCAAACACGATTGTGGTGCCTGGCGGAAAGATGGAGTTGGCGATGCAACTGATCTTTACCCCATTTGTGTGGCGCATGATGGAACGCCGGAAAAAAGCATTGACTCAAGGATAGGAGTGTCGAAATGAATTCAGAACTGAACGTGAAGTCGCACCAAATGGCTAACGCCATTCGGATGTTGGCTGTGGACGCTGTCGAAGCGGCCAATTCAGGACACCCCGGTGCTCCGATGGGTATGGCGGAGATCGCAGAAGTTCTGTGGTGTCGCCATCTGAAACATAATCCGAAGAATGCGGCATGGGTGGATCGCGACCGATTCGTGCTCTCCAATGGGCATGGATCGATGTTGTTATATGCCCTGCTACATCTGACTGGATACGACTTGCCAATCGAGCAACTTCGCAAATTCCGCCAGTTACACAGTCAAACTCCAGGCCACCCTGAAGTGGATGTGACGCCTGGCGTCGAAACAACCACGGGTCCGTTAGGCCAGGGCATTGCCAATGCCATTGGATTCGCATTGACTGAAAAGTTGCTCGCACAAGAATTCAATACCGATCAACACACGATCGTTGACCACATGACCTATTGCTTTCTGGGTGATGGTTGCATGATGGAGGGGATCAGCCATGAGGCATGCTCGTTGGCGGGCACTCTAGGCTTATCGAAGCTTGTGGCAATCTACGACGATAACGGCATTTCAATCGATGGAGCGGTTGAAGGTTGGTTTACAGACGATACGGTCGCCCGATTTGAATCCTATGGCTGGCATGTGATCGCCGGGGTCGATGGGCATGATCGTGACGCAATCGATCGGGCCATCGAAGACGCGAAGGCACAGGCGACGAAGGCGGATGGTAAGCCAACACTGATCTGCGCCAAAACGATCATCGGTCATGGAGCTCCCAACAAAGCGGGTACACACGACGTGCACGGCGCTGCACTTGGGCCTGATGAGGTTGCAGCCACACGCGAGGCTCTGGGCTGGACTGCGGCACCATTCGAAATACCCAGTGCAATCCGTGAGGGCTGGGACGGTTGTCTTGCTGGCGCGGCTGCCGAAGCGGAATGGAACACACGCTTTGAAGACTACGCGCGAGCATACCCCGATCGAGCGTTGGAGTTCAGTCGGCGGATGTCGGGTGATCTTCCGTCTGACTTCCGCACCAAGTGCGAGACGCTATTTGAACGCGTCGTTGAATCTAGTGGGGCGATTGCGACGCGTAAAGCCAGCCAGAATGCGCTGAACTTACTGGCGCCTTTATTGCCTGAATTGTTTGGTGGCAGTGCGGATCTGACAGGTTCGAATCTGACTAACTTTACTGGATGCCACCGATTACAGCCCGGGCATTGGGGGAACCACCTATCCTATGGCGTACGCGAATTTGCGATGGCCGCAATCATGAACGGGATGGCATTGCATGGCGGGTATTTGCCCTATGGTGGTACGTTTTTAACCTTTAGTGACTATAGCCGGAACGCCATCCGTATGGCGGCACTGATGCAGCGTCGAGTGATCCATGTGCTGACGCATGACTCGATTGGATTGGGTGAAGATGGGCCCACGCATCAGAGCATTGAGCATGTTCCCAGCTTGCGGATCATTCCCAATCTGGATGTTTGGCGGCCGGCCGATGGGTTGGAAACTGCTGTGGCTTGGACGACAGCTATTGAGCGTTTGGATGGGCCGTCGGCATTGGCACTCTCGCGCCAAGCAATGCCGCAACAATTGTCGGATGCGGCGGAAGCCGAACAGGTGCGGAAAGGCGGATACGTTCTAAAAGATTGTGATCACCCGCAAGCGGTGATCATTGGTACTGGATCCGAAGTGCAGGTCGCTTTGGATGCGCAGGCGCTTTTGCAGGCTGAGGGCATCGCAACACGCGTTGTATCGATGCCTTGTACCAATCTGTTTGACCGCCAAGATCATGCGTACCAAGACACCGTGTTGCCCATCGCACTGCCGACAGTATCTGTCGAAGCGGCTCATCCGGATTTTTGGCACAAATATGTCGGCCGGAGCGGTCTCGCGATTGGTATTCGTTCGTTTGGTGAGTCGGCCCCGGCACCTGAGTTGTACGCACACTTCGGTATCACCGCAGAACGAGTTGCAGATGCTGTTCGATCCCTTCTCGCAAAAGGCCGTTAAGATGCGCTTGGCTCAACAACACGATGTGATGTTCTTCGATTTAGATGGCACGTTAGTGGAAACGGCGCCAGAGATTGCTGATGCGACTAACGATGCATTGAGTCAACTCGGTTTCCCCGAGGTGGATCAGGCGCAGGTTGATGCGTGGATCGGTCATGGAACCCGCGCGTTATTGGTCAAGGCACTCGCACGAGCGGACGGTACCTCAATTGAAGCGGTCGAACAGAGCGCTTTGTTGCAAGAGGCGTTGCCGATTTTTAACAGCTGTTATCAAAATCGATGCGGAACAAGGAGCAGACTCTATCCTTATGTTGCAGACGTTCTTGAGCGCTTGGCAGATTCAGCACTCCGCATGGTGGTGCTGACAAACAAAGAAAGTCGGTATACCGATCTGATCCTAGAGCACCATCGGTTAACTGATTATTTCGACATGGTCATCAGTGGCGACACCTTCCCGCAGAAAAAGCCAGACCCTGTTGGCATTCAGCATTGTCTGTCCGTTTGGGATTTTGAGCCCAGCCGCGCGCTCTTTGTTGGAGATTCTTCAGTGGATGCCATGACCGCCCGAAACGCAGGAATCTCCGTGTGGTTGTTGCCTTACGGATACAACATGGGCCATCCGGTTGAGAGTGCGTGTCCAGATCGTGTTATCAGCGACTTGCGCGCACTTCTCGACACTGAGGTTACAGCGCACTCACATTCATCATAGATTTTGTAAGGAGGCTTACATGCCGCTCGTTTCATTAAGACAAGTTCTCGACCATGCCGCTGAGCAAGGGTATGGCGTCCCTGCCTTTAACGTGAATAATCTTGAGCAAATTCATGCAATTATGCATGCGGCGGAGGAGACAGACAGTCCGGTTATTCTGCAGGCTTCAGCGGGGGCCCGAAAGTATGCAGGCGAACCCTACCTGAGGCATTTGGTTCTAGGCGCGCTTGAAACTCACCCCAATCTTCCTGTGGTATTGCATCAGGATCACGGTGCGTCACCAGCACAGTGTCAGCAGTCGATTCGCTCCGGATTTTCCAGTGTGATGATGGATGGCTCGTTGCAGGAAGATGCGAAAACACCTGCAGACTATGCATATAACGTGAATGTCACCCGAAAGGTGTGCGAGATGGCGCATGCCGTTGGTGTTTCGGTCGAGGGTGAGCTCGGGTGCCTAGGATCCCTGGAGACCGGCGAAGCGGGGGAGGAGGACGGCGTCGGTGCGACTGGCATCCTGACCCATGATCAGATGCTGACTGACCCGACTGAAGCGAAAGATTTCGTTGAAAAAACCGGTGTTGACGCACTCGCGATTGCGATTGGCACCAGTCATGGAGCGTACAAATTTAGTCGACCGCCCACAGGTGATATTTTGGATATCAAACGTATCGCAGATATCCATGCGGCGATCCCGAACACGCACTTAGTGATGCATGGTTCTTCTTCTGTCCCACAAGAATGGTTAGCGATCATTCGTGAGTTTGGGGGTGACCTCAAGCCGACCTTTGGTGTCCCAGTGGAAGAGATCATCAAGGGAATCGCCAGTGGGGTTCGTAAGGTGAATATTGATACGGATATCCGCTTAGCGATGACTGGGGCAATGCGGCGCGCGATGGCGTCTGATCCAAGTGAATTTGATCCGCGGAAGTTTCTGGCAGCAGCTCGGGATGCCGCATCCCAGTTGGTCAAACTCCGGTTCGAAGCCTTTGGTTGTGCGGGTCAGGCTAGCCGTATCAAGGCCGTGAGTCTCGAAGATATGGCGCAGCGTTACCGTTAACTCGATGTGAGTTAGGGACTGGTGAGTTCGAGCCGATAGGCCTGATGACAGGTGGTGCACGTGGTTGTGACTGCACCGAGGGCACGGAGAACTGCCGTGGTATCCGAAGTGACAGTGGCATCACGCAGGGTCACAGCAAGATCGCGAGCTCGCATGTGCATCTGGTGTCCAAGTGAGCGCATTCCTTCTGGCATGAAAGCGCGTCCAGATCGTAGGCCATCTGCGCCATGCTGATGGCCGATTCCCAGACCTCTGTCGACAGCCAGTGCAGCCCCTTCAAAGTCTTGTTCTGCAATGCGCGCTATGACTTGATCGATCGCCTCAAGATGCGAGCGCATGCTTTGAAGTGTGTGGTCGTAGACGGGTTTTGGAAAGCCAACAACGATACGCGTGTCCGCAGACTGCAGGCCTTGTTCGCTTGATTCTTTGTGTCCGTGATGTTGGCCCATGGCCAGTGCCGACGAACTCAAAACGAAAGCCAGTGTGCTCACGAGATAGAGGCGAATGAAGTGCATTGACGTACCTTCTGAACAAGGATGGTCGAGGCTATCGGCAGGGATGCGTGCGGTCAAGGGCGATATGTTTCCAATCGCCAAGGGGCTGGGTTACTGCAAACATGCCCAACTTGTGTTGGTGTACGGTTGCGGGTGAGTTTTCTGATGGTCTAATGCGTAAACTTAGTGCTGTGTGCCCAAGTTACGCTGGTAACACGTAGGGAAGTCAAATCAACCGGGCGAGAGGGCCAAAATGCATCAAGGGACTCACACCGGCCGTCGTTACCAGCTTGCCACTGTCCTGGCGTCTTGGATTGGTGGTTTTGCGGCTGCGTGTCTTGTTGGTTTGATTTGGTCTAAAGCGTGGGTGGCTCAGGATCAGGAAGCGACCGTTGAGCGTGCTCAAATGATTGCTAGGTCGACAGCCATTGCCGTGCGATACGCACTGGGTCAAGAGATTCAGTCAATTCAGATGCTGGTGCAGTCCAGACCGCTTATTGAGGCTGATGGATCGAACAACATGGCTGCCATGGTGGCCCTGGTTCAATCTGAATTTCCTGGAATTACCGAGGTGGGTATGTCCGATATGGAAGGGCAGGTGGTTTCCATGATCCCTTCGGGTGCATTAGGTGGGACTGTCCGCCAGTTGCCAGGCTTCTCAGTGGCTCGCCAAGGAATGGTATACCTCGATGCAGTAGACATTGGCATTGAATCTGCGGGCGTGTCGAGCCAACGGTTGCGACTGGCGATCCCTCTACTGGGAGCCTCAGACGACCAACTTGGTGTCCTCATCGTACAGTTCGCCCCCAGTTGGTTTGACCATATCATCGAGGATTTGATGCGGCAGACATTGCCGTCGGATGTGCGCCAAGACGGTGTTGAGCTGGTCATGCGCGCAGCGCCTTCTGTCGTCATCGCGACCTTTCCGAAGCAGATGGGTTTGGCCGCATGGTCAGAACAGGATCGATCGTATGCCTTGGGATCGGCTCCATTACAAATGAGTGCATTGGATGGGCTTCAAAGCAATCTCGACTGGGACATTGAGGTGCGACTTCCGATCACGGTCTCACGTTTTGGCTTTGAATCGATTGCGCCATTTGCGCTGCTGCTTGTGCTGTTGGTGCCATTGTTCGTTGGATTCCTCTGGTACCTCTCACGTCATATCGTTCAACCGATGCGACAGCTTGAGGCCGATGCCGAGCGATATGACCACGGGAAGATGAGTGATCCGTTTGTGGTCAACAGCCATATCAACGAAATCACACGGCTGTCTGAGTCACTGCGCACTATGGCCTGTCGATTACAGCGAACTCGGGGCGATGCGGATCCCTCAGCAGATTTAAAGGACGCGCAATTGTCTTCGCTGACTCGTTTGGCTCACAGCGATGCACTAACGGGGATCCCCAATCGTTTGGCTGCCATCGAGGCGATCGAACATGCATTTGCCGCATACAAAGCCTCTGGCGCGGCATGCTCACTGATCATGGCGGATGTGGATGCGTTTAAAGCGATTAATGATCAGCATGGTCACCAAGCGGGTGATCGTGCGCTGGCCCATGCCGCGCGGATTCTCTCGGAACAACTTCGGCAAAAAGATTTTGTTGCACGCTATGGCGGAGATGAGTTTTTGCTACTGCTTCCTGGGACTTCCGGCAATGAAGCGCTGAGTGTCGCAAATCGTTTATGTCGTGCTGTAGCAAAAACGCCTTGGACCGGTGCGCTGCATATGACGATGAGCTTTGGGGTTGCTGAGATCAGCGCATCAGATATGACGGCGGAGCAGATCATTGTTCGCGCAGACCAGAGGTTGTATCGCGCGAAACATCAGGGCCGAAACTGCGTCGTAGGCGATTGACGGAAATCCAATTCATCCGACCGCTTCTGTCTTTGATCCACTTTATCGAATCGCTGTATCGGAGAGTGCGCATAACGATTCGAAAGGCATTGGGGGATGGTAGTGAAAACCCTGAACCAGTTGGAATCCGGCGCGACGGACAGCCTCGCACTGCGCAGCGGTCTCGATGCCTTCAACAATGATTTGGGTGTTGTGACGGTCGAGCGTGGATATCGCTTGGCAAATCTCTGCATGGTCGGGCCCAAGATAAACATCCCAACGAATTTTCAGAAATTCTGGAGCGATCTGGCTGACGGCGGCGTCCGAAAAGTATCGAGGATCGTAGTCATCAAATGCCATGAGCGTTCCATGTCGGCGCAAATCGCACAAGGTTTGGAAGTCGGTGAGTGCTTCGCCTTGCTCGCTGATTTCTAAGCACACTCTTGCGCCCTGCATCGTGAGTGTTTGGTGGCACAAATTCTCGCGAAGTCGCGGGTCACCGAGGCTACTCCGAAAGACATTGACAAAGAAAATTGTGTCGGCGAACCGAGTTCCGAGCGCGTTGATATCACGTTTGACTCGATCTAGCACATGCAGATCCATCTCGCCGCCCAAGTCGGCTTCAAGTATCGCCGGAATGAATACATCTGGCCCGAGTAGACAGTGTTCTGTTGTCGCTCGCGTCAATCCTTCAAAGCCAATAATTTCTGAGGTGACACAGTTAACGATGGGTTGGTAGTGCGTCACCAGCGTCGGCAAGCCTGGAGTCGCGATGGGATGAAACATACACACTTTCTTCAGCGGCAAGAGAATTTCAAGATCGTTCCCAAAAGGGTAGCACCGGCTTTTCGAAATGCTGGTGTTATCTTTATTCATGACCGACCAAAGGTCAGTGGTTTATGCTCAGATCAACACAACATGCTGGAGGCTTCCTTGCAACTTTGGATCGACGCGGACGCCTGCCCGGCGCAGATTAAAAATATTATTTGTAAAGCGGCAGACAAGCGGCTGGTGAGAACAGTATTTTTTGCCAATCATCACATCGCACTACCGAAATCTGCGCACATCGTATTTCAGCTGGTGGCGAAAGGATTTGATGTTGCGGATCGAGAGATCTTAGCGCTTGTGAATTCCGGTGACCTTGTTGTGACTCAAGATATCCCCTTGGCTTCAGAGGTGATTGAACGAGGCGCAGTCGCCATCAACCCGCGCGGCACTCTGTATACCCCAGATAATATGCATGGGCATTTGGTTCGGCGTAATCGGGCCGAAGAGATGCGAGCGCTTGGCGTCCAATCCGGAGGGCCAGAACCATTTGGGCCAAAGCACGCTCAGGCATTCGCACAAGCCTTTGATAAATTGCTGACGCACCAGTTAGCAAAGTTTCCATCCAAACTCTGATCTATATCACCCGTTATCTGTATATCCGGTCGCTAAGTTGCACTGAATCGTCGGCGATCTTGCTAGGCTGTGGATAGGAAATCGTAACTACTCAAGAAGCCATGGTGGCGTTGCGATACACACGACGGAGTGACTCATGCAAACACACGATCATCATTGTTTATCATTCGAATTCCCTGAACTGAAATCCGAAATTCACCGCTTAAAGGTTGAAGATGCCCATTTCCGCAGGCTGCATGAGGAATACACAGAGGTCTCAAAGCAGATCGAACACATGCAAGCTGAAATTGTGCCATCAACAACCAGCGCTGAAGAGGCCCTCAAAGCCAAGCGGGTGCACCTGAAAGACAGCTTGTATCAGATGTTGACTGCTGCCGCGGGCTAATTCATCCCAGGCATGCAATAAAAAAGGGGGATCATTGATCCCCCGAGAATGTGGATGATCGAGAGATCATCCAGGGCAGGTTGTAGTGTGGCCGATGCGAGGAGTAACGTCTTTGACCTGTGTCAAGAAACCGCCTAGCTCAGTTCATCAAAGGTCATGAGTGCTTCGGCTGCGTACATCAGTGATGGTCCGCCGCCCATATAGACACAGACCCCGAGAGCTTCCTCAAGTTCTGATCGCGTCACGCCAAGAGCGATTAAAGCTTTCACGTGGAAACCGATGCATGCCGAGCAGTGCTGACTGACTCCCAAGGAAAGAGCGATCAATTCTTTGTGTTTTGCGCTGATCGCGCCTTCTGCCATGGCTGCTTTCGCGAGGCTGCCGAAGCCTTGCATCAGTGCAGTATTGGACTGCCGAAAGGGTCCAAGGGCTTCGTTAACGTCCTGCATTAAACCGGCGTGATCTGTTGTGCGCATGTGTGACTCCTTTGATGAGATAACGGATTGCGCGAGCATAGCGTGACAAATCAGACGGAGCCGTTAAACCTGTTTGTAAGTTGACGCAGATCAGCGTCTCGGCGGGGTCTGGAAATAGCTCTGTGCGAGGGTATGAGCCAAGACCTTGAGTTGCATGCGTTGGCATGGGTCCCTGAGTTGATCGAGGTAACGCATGATTGCTGTGTGAAGCTGTAACGCGGTCTCTTGATTGGGGGCGTG
>CAZVNX010000010.1:19160-63388 GCA_964628665.1 uncultured Pseudomonadales bacterium
GGTAACGCATGATTGCTGTGTGAAGCTGTAACGCGGTCTCTTGATTGGGGGCGTGACAAAACGCCCAGGCGATCTGATTAAAGGCGGCGGTGCTGAGGTGCGCAGGCAAACCGCGCTGTGTATCGACGGACTTGGCCGGATCGGAGCACAGTGAGTTGAGGAGTGCGTTGCGAACCTGGGCGTGGTCGGATTCTGCTGTGGGACGCAGACTCTCGACTTGCACATGTCCTTGGCGGAATAAATCGGCAAGCGTGTCGCTTCTGATATGTAGCTGGATCCACATGGCGCCCCCTTTCTTAGATGCGAATCATTCTCATCTGGAAAGAGGGTGACGTCAAGTGCAGAGGTTAGGTGCGGGCTGTTTTTAAGTGTTTTGCCATCCAGTCGATCACAAATTGCCGCGCAACGCGTCCACCTCGACCGCCGCGGGCGATTGCAAATCGATTGGCTTCGACTGCCATGGCCTCATCAAACTCAGGGAGGTCGAGGGTTCGACCGAGCTCGCCATACCAATGCTTGACGATTTGTAGATAGGTCTCTTGCGGGTATTGATAGAACGACAACCACAAGCCAAAGCGATCCGATAACGAAATCCGCTCCTCGATTGCATCACCCTGATGGATTTCGCCGTTGACAGCGGTTGCCGCCAGATTTTCCGCCACCGGTTCGGCAACGAGATGTCGTCGATTGCTGGTGCAGACCACTAAAACATTGGCTCCGAACTCCTCGAGTGTGCCATCCAGTACGGTTTTTAAGCCTGCATAGGCGCGTTCCCCGTCTTCGAACGTGAGGTCATCACAGTAAATTAAGAACCGATAGGGTGTTCGACGGATGCGATCGACGATGGCTGGCATGTCGCTTAAGTGCGTTTTATCAACCTCAATGATTCTCAGCCCCTCGCCGTGATACTTTTCCAGTGCGGCGCGCACCATGGAGGATTTACCCGTCCCGCGTGCGCCCCACAAAAGGGTTGCATTGGCCGGCAGACCGGTCAAAAAGAGCTCGAGGTTTGCGCAAAATTCCCGCGTCTGTCGCTCAACCCCGATGAGAGCCTCAAAGGTTTGATCAAGGCGAGGGTTCATGGCGCGGAGTTGTCCGTGTTGTTGACCTTCTCGTTGCCAACGCGCAACTAAGGTGTGCTCCCAGTTGATCGGAGTTTCTGGCTCGGGCAGGAGCGCCAGTGCGCGCTCTGCAAGTTGTTGGAGGGTTTGACGCAACATGTGTGGGTGCTCTTTAGAGTTCAGTCTTGTTTTTCACTGTGGGTGAAGCCACAGTGGCATAAACCAAGGAGTATACAATGATTGATCTGTATTATTGGCCCACCCCCAACGGCCACAAAATCACTCTGATGCTTGAAGAGTGTGCGATCCCTTACACCATCAAGCCGATCAACATCGGCGCAGGTGACCAGTTTCAGCCAGATTTTCTGAAGATTTCACCGAACAATCGGATGCCGGCTATCGTCGATCACGCCCCCACAGATGGTGGTGCACCGGTACAGATGTTTGAATCTGGTGCGATCTTGCTCTATCTCGCGGAAAAGAGTGGACGGTTTTATGCAACCGATCTGCGAGGCCGCTACCAGATTCTGCAATGGCTGATGTGGCAAATGGGTGGGCTTGGTCCAATGGCGGGGCAAAACCATCACTTCAACCAATACGCGCCAGAGCCGATACCCTATGCACAAGAGCGGTACACCAAGGAAACCGCACGGTTATATGGTGTGCTGAACGGTGTCTTGGCTGGACGGGATTTCATTACTGGCGAATACACCATCGCGGATATGGCCTGTTATCCCTGGGTTGCGCGCTACGAGTGGCAAAAAATCGAGATGGATCAATTTCCCAACGTGAAGGCATGGTATGACCGGATCGGTCAGCGTGAGGCCACCCAACGTGCCTATGCAGTCGGTGAGGGTTTGCGCCCAAGCCGCCCGCCGACAGATGCCGAGCGCGAAAACCTGTTTGGTCAGGCGCAAAATCCGCGCTAAGATCTTTGGTTATAAGGATAGATCGAAAGGCATTAAGGAGTGAGTATGCGCGCAGTTGTGTTCGGTATCGTGGTTTGTATGACAAGCCTAGTGACCATGGCGGCGGAGCAAACGCCGCTCGAGCGTGGCGACTACGGTCCACTAGATAAAGCCCCTGAAACCGCTTTGTACGATTACCCGGTGCGCGTGAGTGAGCGGGTCTACAGTGCCATTGGTGCGACGCAGCCGCCGACGTTTCAGAATGCTGGACACAATAACAATCTGAGCTTTGTGATCGGCGATGAAGCCGTACTCGTCATCAACGGCGGGTCAAATAACGCCTTAGCGCGGGCACTGCACGCCGAAATTCGGAAGCTCACCGATCTGCCAGTGAAGTACGTAGTGAGTGAAAACGGTCAGGGTCATGCGTTTTTGGGTAATCACTATTGGAAAAGCCAAGGTGCAACGTTAGTCGGCCACGCTGATGCGCAGCATGAGATTGATGTCAAAGGCTTTGGCTCGCTCACGAACATGCAGCGCTACGCGCAAACCTTTGCCGAGGACACTGCGTTGGTGAATTTCGATGAGACGTTTACAGACGCTTACCAATTCGATCTGGGCAACCTCGAAGTCATCGCCAAAGTGTATGGGGGTGCGCATTCACCGGGTGACGTCACTGTGTTGGTGCCATCCGAGAATGTTGCAATCGCTGGTGATATGGCATTTCACACGCGGATGCCGCCGATCTTTGATGACACAGATACAGCCGCTTGGCTGGAGAGCTTTGAACTTTTCGCAGACGAAACCAAGGACATGGTGATCGTGCCTGGTCACGGCACGCCGACCGATATTGCAACGATTACGGCAGGCACCAAAGACTATTTGGTTTACCTCAGGGAGCAAGTACAAGCGCTACTGGATGACGGAAAGTCGCTGGAGGATGCTTACCAGATTGATCAGACGCCATTCAAGCACTGGCACACGTTCGACGAATTGGCAGCCCGCAATGCAGGCCGCGTCTTCGAGCGGATGGAGTTTGAATAAGCGCTAGGGCGTGAGGAAATGGGTGATCAGCGTTTTCAGCGTGTGATCGCCTGGCTCACCAAAACTCGTTTGTGCTCGCCCGCCGAGAACCAGCAACATATCCTCAAGTTCGTTTCCGCTTTGGCGTATAAAATCAAAGGCTGCGATGTCTTCGCCGCTATATCGTTCAGGTCCTAATACGACGCACAGTTTGGATTCAATTTTGCTCAAGGTGCGCCGAACACGATACCCATTCACAAACACACCTTCGTTGTGATGCGCATGGATTTCGTGTTGCGTCGCGGGTGAGACCGCGGTGAATGTCACAGGACGACCGAGCTCAACGAGCATGGCACCGAGTGTGAAATCCGAGATTCCAAGCATGTAATTGGCCTCGCCTGCCAAGAACACCACCCAGCTTTTCACGTTGGAGCGCAGTGTTTCTGTGTCCCAACGGGTTAATACGGGTGCATCGCGATACGAGCCCTCGAGTTTTTCGCTGAGGACTTCGACAAATGCATCGAACTGTTTGCTTAAAAAGCGTTGCCGGTCCTCGGGGCGCAACTCTTTGGCTTGCGCTTCGATCTGCGCACGTAAGAGTCGCTCGGCGTGCTTGTGCAACAATGGCGTTAAGAGTGTATTGGATGGATGCATCGATATAATCTCGACTAGAAACCAAAAAGGATACCAGTTTGAACGATCTTCCCGATAGCCTGCCGGCGCATTTGATCAGTATTTTGGCGTCACCGTCACACCCTGGAAACATTGGTGCAGTCGCGCGCGCCCTGAAAACCATGGGGCTATCGAGTTTGCGCTTGGTAACTCCGGATGAATTTCCATCTCCCATTGCATCCGCACGCGCTTCAGGTGCCTTGGATATCTTGAACGGTGCGAGCCAATATGAGGATTTTGCAACCGCGATCGCAGACTGTCGCTTAGTGGTCGGAACTTCGGCTCGGTTGCGTTCGCTTTCGTACCCACATGTCACACCTCGGGAGATTGCGCCGGTTTTGATCGAGGAGGCGATGAAGGGCCCAGTAGCGATTTGTTATGGGCGTGAAGAGTGTGGGCTATTAAATGAGCAGTTGGCGCAATGCCATTATCACATCGAGATCCCAGCTAACCCTGTCTACTCGAGTCTGAACCTCGCATCCGCTGTGCAGGTCATGGCCTATGAATTACGACTTGCATTTCTCGCCTATCAGGGTCGATCGGGGATCGAGAATCGTGAGGCCTGGCCCCCAACGTATGATCTGGAGCGTTTGGGTTGCCAGTCTTGGGATGAGCCGCCAGCCAGTGCTGCGGAGGTGGACGGATTGTTGGCACATTTTGAGCGCGCAACGCACCACAGCGGGTTCTTAGATCCCAAAAATCCGATGCTTGGTATGGTCCGTTTGCGACGCTTATTCAACCGGGCGCGCATCGATCGTGTTGAGATCAATATTTTACGTGGCATCTTGCGGAGTGTTGAAAAGATGCATCCGCCCACCAATGAAAGGGAGACTCAAGATAATTATGGGTTGCCAGATCAGGGAGCGGATGATGTTTAAAGGCATGCGAGAGGATGTGCGGGCGGTTTTTGATCGTGACCCGGCGGCTAGGCATTGGTTTGAGGTCGTCACCACAAGTCCTGGCCTACATGCGATTTGGGTTCATCGCCTTTCGCATCGACTCTGGAATCTGGGTTTGAAATGGTTCGCACGTTTCCTCGCGCAAACCTCGCGCTTTTTGACAGGAATCGAAATACATCCCGGCGCGCGTATTGGGCGGCGTTTCTTTATCGATCATGGGATGGGTGTGGTCATTGGTGAAACTGCCGAAATTGGCGATGATTGCACGCTGTATCACGGTGTGACGCTCGGCGGGACGACTTGGAATCCAGGCAAACGTCATCCCACATTGAAAGATCGCGTGGTGGTGGGCGCTGGCGCCAAGGTGTTGGGGCCGATCGAGGTCGGCGAAGGCGCACGGATTGGCTCGAACGCGGTGGTGACCCGCCCGGTCCCTGCCGGTGCCACGGCCATGGGTATCCCTGCGCGCTTTGTGCAAAAGGATAAGGCGGACCCTGAGTTCGAGGTGGAAAAGCGGCGGCGCGATATGCACGAGAAAGCAGGCTTTGATCTGTATGCGTTGGGCGATGACATGCCGGACCCCATTGCACGTTCGATCCATGCGATTCTCGATCAGTTGCATCGGGTCGATGCAAAGATGCATGTCATGGGTGAGCATTTGTGTGAGGTGAACCCGAAGTATTGTGATGAGGATCTACCTGCGCTCGATCAGCGTGAGCTCATGGGTGAGTTTGATACCTCAGTGGATCGAGAACCAGGCAACTCATGACGGTTTGGTATTTTGACAATGCATCGACCACGCCGGTGGATCCGCGTGTGGCGGACCGGATGGCAACCTGCATGACGGCCGATGGATGCTTTGCGAATCCGGCATCGACAACCCACGGGTTTGGTTGGCAAGCCTCGGAGGAAATTGAGTGGGCGCGCGAAACGGTGGCATCGACGATCGGCGCCGATCCGAGGGAGATTGTATTTACCAGTGGTGCGACTGAGGCGGACAATTTGGCGATTCGAGGTGTCTATGAGGCACTGGCCGAGTCGTCGGGCCGTCACCGAGTCATTACCTTGGCGTCGGAGCACAAAGCCGTGCTCGATACCTGTCATCACTTGCCAGCCTCAGCAGATTGCGTGGTACTGAAGCCAATGCCAGATGGGCAGATCGATTGGTCTGCATTCGATGCGGCATTAACCGCGCAAACGCTCCTGGTCTCAGTCATGCTGGTGAATAACGAAACCGGCGTGATTCAAGACCTCGCGCGCGTCAGCGCCTTGGCAAAAGCGCGTGGCGCGTTGGTGCACAGCGATTTAGCGCAGGCCATCGGGAAATGCCCAGTGCATGTAGCGCATCTTGGATTGGATCTCGCATCGTTATCTGCACATAAAACCTATGGTCCAAAGGGCATTGGTGCGCTGTACGTCAGGCGTTCTCCAGAAGTTCGGATTGCCGAGCAACAACACGGTGGACAGCATGAGCGCGGGATGCGATCTGGCACATTGCCGACGCATCAAATTGTCGGGATGGCAGAAGCTTACCGTTTAGCCGCGATGGAGTCGGATGCCGAAACTGCACAGATTGCCGAGTACAGACAACAGATTGTTGATTGCTGTGAGGCGCTTGGTGGTATCCATGTCAATGGTGCCGGCGGGGTGCCACACATCCTCAATGTGACGGTGGATGGTGTGGATGCCGAGCCTTTGATGGCAGCGATGCCTGAAATTGCCATTTCGACGGGCAGTGCATGCAACTCAGCAACGCTAGAGCCGTCGCATGTTCTTCAGTCCATGGGACTTTCTCGCCAAGAAGGCCTATCCTCTATCCGAATCAGTTTTGGGCGGATGACCTCGACTGAGGCGATCACCGATTTTGTGGCATGTTTTCGACGTGCAGTGACTGGATTACGGGAGGCTACATGATGAATCTCACGCTAAGCCCTGAAGCGATTGCGCACCTTAAGGGCGCATTAGGACGGAGTACTGAGGCAACTGCTGTGCGACTGGGTGTTAAGACATCGGGTTGTTCTGGCTACGCCTATGTTGTGGATTATGCGGTTGCGCCTACTGAGCAAGACCTGGTGTTGGATTTCGACGGGCTTCCTGTCGTAGTCGATCCATTGTCGCAACCCTTGTTGTCTGGAACTGAAATCGATTTGCGAGTTGAGGGTGTCAATCGCGCGTTGCGCTTTTTGAACCCAAACGTGGTGAGTGAGTGTGGTTGTGGTGAGAGTTTTGCGGTTGGTGCCGCTGTGCCTCTATAATCGCGCGCCCTCACTTGGTGAGATCTGAATTTTTTAAATAGGAGAGCCATTGTGGCAATTGAACACACCCTTTCTATCATCAAGCCAGACGCGGTTGCGAAGAATGCAATTGGTCAAATCGTCAGTCGTTTTGAAACCGCAGGTTTGCGCGTTGTTGCCATGAAAATGGTGCATCTTTCTGATGAACTGGCCGGTGGCTTTTACGCAGAGCATAAAGAGCGTCCTTTCTACGGCGATCTGGTTGGTTTTATGACCTCAGGTCCTGTTGTTGTTCAGGTGCTGGAAGGTGATGATGCGATTGCTAAAAACCGTGAGCTGATGGGTGCGACCAATCCGAAAGAAGCCGCACCAGGAACGATTCGTGCGGATTTTGCGGAAAGCATTGACGCCAATGCGGTGCATGGATCCGACAGTGCAGCCAGTGCGGCGCGTGAAATCGCCTATTTCTTTGATGCCAGCGAGATCTGCGCGCGCGCATGAGTGATGCACCGGTGGAGAAAATCAATTTACTTGGGCTGACCTTGCCCAAGCTTGAAGACTATTTTGTATCCATCGGTGAGAAAAAGTTTCGCGCGGCTCAGGTCGTGAAGTGGATTCATCAGCAAGGCGTCACTGATTTTGACGCCATGCTGAATCTGGCGAAACCGTTACGCGAGAAACTGAAATCAGTCGCTGAGGTGCGGCCGCCACAGGTCATTTTCGAAGGCGATTCCTCGGATGGCACTCGGAAATGGTTGATGCAGGTCGACGGTGGCTCGAGCATCGAAACGGTGTTTATTCCCGATGGGGATCGCGGCACGCTCTGCGTCTCCTCGCAAGTTGGCTGCTCCTTGGACTGCTCGTTTTGCGCAACAGGAAAGCAGGGGTTCAACAAGAATCTCACGGCAGCGGAAATCATTGGCCAAGTGTTTTTAGCGGCAAAGTCCTTTGGATTGCCCATCAAAGATAGCCAGCGGCGTGCTGTCACCAATGTGGTGATGATGGGGATGGGCGAGCCGTTGTTGAACTTCGAGCCCGTGGTTGATGCCATGCAACTGATGATGGAAGACCAGGCCTATGGGCTGTCGAAGCGTCGAGTGACCCTGTCGACATCTGGCGTTGTTCCGGCATTGGATCGCCTCGGCGAGTGCACAGATGTTGCGCTGGCCGTATCGCTGCACGCGCCGAATGACGCCTTGCGCAACACGCTGGTACCCATCAACAAAAAATATCCACTCTCTGTGCTATTTGACAGTATTCGACGCTATCTCGACCGGCTCAGTGAGAGTCGCTCAGTGACCTTCGAATACACCATGCTGAAAGGAATCAATGATTCTGATGCCCTGGCGCATGAACTGTCCGCGTTAGCCAAAACCATTCGCTGTAAAATTAATTTGATTCCATTCAACCCATTCCCTGGGACCGCCTATGAAGTGAGTTCACGGAATCGGATTTATGCATTTCAGCGGATTCTTTTAAATGACGGGCATGTCGTGACTGTTCGAAAGACACGTGGCGATGATATCGATGCCGCCTGCGGGCAGTTGGCCGGACAGGTGGCGGATAAGACTAAGCGGTCGAGCCGCTACATTCCGGTGACCGATATCACTGCACTCGCAGAGAGCTCGAGTTGAGAGTGCGTCTTCAGCGGCTGGGCCTCGTGTTGGTGCCTGTCGTGCTCAGTGGGTGTCAACTCTTGGCATCACAGGCAACCGAATCTGCGTCGGTGGATCCCTTGTTGGAGTTAGCCGCTGTGCATGCTGAAGCAGGTCGTCTGACGCACGCGTTACCGCTGATTGTGCGAGCCCGAGAGCTTGCCCCCGGTGCTGTAGAGCCCAAGGTTGCCTTAGCCGATTTATTGGCGGCGCAGGGTGATGATGTCGAAGCACGAGCACTGTATCTGCAAGTTTGGCGGCAATCCGCAACGGCAGCACATCACTTCGGGAGTTTTTTACTCACTCGCGGAGAGATTGCACAGGCGCGCGCTGTGTTGCAGTCCGCACTGGCCGATGTGCTCTATCCGGGTCGATTCGATGTTTTGGTATTACGCGCTGAGGCAGCGCGTCAGGCCGGCGATTATCAAGCGGCTCTTGCAGACTTGACCAAAGCGGATCGGATGCATCATGGTCAGGCCGAGGTGGCGATTGCGCGGATTCGTTTGCATCTTGCGCAGGCGGAATATACCGATGCCCTCGCGCTGTACAGAGAGCTTGCGCACAATGCCCAAGACCATCCGGAACTCGAGGTCATTGCCCGCGAGGTCGCTGATTTGCGTCAGAAATTAGAGATTCTTCGGCCACGGTTTGGCAGTTGATCGAACTCATGTATAGTTTGTGGCAATCATGAGAGCGGATCCATGTCGACTGATAGTCCAAACACAGTGAGTACACAAATCATCCTGCCAGGCGCCATCTTAAAACAGGCGCGCGAGGCGAAAGGTCTGACCGTTGAAGAAATGGCGGCCATTTCGAATTTAACGAAGCAAGTGATTCGGGGAATTGAAACAGATTCCTACGATGAGTTGGCTGGTTTGAGTTTCGTGCGCGGCTATTTAAAACTGTATTCGAAAAAGCTCGGAGTGGACGAGTCTTTGGTGCTCGACCCGTTTGACGCGTGGAAGCGAGAGTTGGTGGGGGAGACTCCAACTGATCCTCACTACAAGGGCTTTGAGAATCATCCTGCGGATTCGTCAGCGGGCTTTGGTACAAAGCAGTTGCAATTGATCGGTGCCGGCTTCTTGGTCGTGCTTGTAGCCACGGGAACCTACCTGTCGATGCAGGAAGAGACCGCGCCAGTCATCGTCGAAACGGATACAGCGCCGGCATTCCCTGCGTCGCAGTCTCTCGAGTCGAGTCCACCGCTCCCCGGTGCTGAAATGTCGACAGGTGATATCGCAGAATCAGCGCAAGTTATCGGAACTGAGTCGACAGATGAAACGAGAGAAGGCGAGGTTGCGACATCGTCAGAAGGTACCTCAGATACGGTGATAGACACCGTTCCCCTTGCACCTTCCGTTGAGGCGCCAGAACCGGCTGCTGCGACACCGGTGGTTGCAGAAACACCACCTGCAGAAGTGACTCCACCGAAACCTGTTGTGCCTTCGCCGCCAAAACCTGTTGCTCAGAAGCCGCCCGTTGAAGTGGCGCCCAAACCACCAGTCGAGACGGTGAAGTTGCCTGAGACGCCTGTGGTTGCAGAGCCGGTCGTTGAGGTTGAGCAGCCAACTCCGGCTCGTCTGCCCCGGCCAAGTCGTGTCTTAGCTGAAGCGGAGAATTTGCAACCAGCCGCTCCAGAGCCTTCAGAGGCACGTGTGGATAATCGGGATCAGGATGCAGGTCTCCGTGTCTTATCCGAAACAGTGACTGGTGCGATCCGTGAGCGAGAGCAGTTAGGTGCGCCTGGGCAGCTACAGATGCGATTCACTGGCGAGTCTTGGGTGGAAGTCCGTGACGCGCAAGGGCGGTTAATTTTGGCTGATTTGATGCGCGCAGACCGTGAGGTGTCCTTGGACACTTGGGGTCCGATTGAAGTATTGGTTGGCGCGGTGGATTCCAGTACTGTGATTTTCAACGGAGAAACACAGAACCTGGCGAGCCGGGCTTACCAGAATGTCGCGCGCGTGACGCTCGGAGCTCCGCGCAATTGATCGAGTCCCCAATCGTTCGTCGCCGATCCAGACAAATCTCAGTCGGCTCCGTGAAAGTTGGTGGTGATGCACCGATTGCAGTGCAGTCGATGACCAACACCGAAACAACCGATGTGGCGGCCACAGTGGCTCAAGTACGAGCCATTGCGGACGCTGGAGCGGATATCGTTCGCGTGTCTGTTCCGTCTATGGATGCTGCTGATGCCTTTGGAGCGATCCGCCAGCAAGTCAAAACACCGCTCGTCGCTGATATTCATTTCGATCACAAAATTGCACTCAAAGTGATTGAGCTGGGAGTAGACTGTTTGCGCATCAATCCAGGCAACATTGGGCGGGAAGACCGTGTTCGTGCGGTGGTTTCCGCTTGTCGTGATCACGGTGTGCCGATTCGTATTGGCGTCAATGCAGGGTCACTCGAAAAAGATTTACAGAAAAAATATGGTGAGCCAACGCCTGAGGCATTGGTTGAATCCGCGATGCGCCATATTGACCTACTCGACAAGCTCGACTTTCAGGAATTCAAAGTCAGTTTGAAAGCGAGTGAGATTTTTATGACAGTCGCCGCCTATCGGTTGATTGCCAATCAGATCGAGCAACCACTCCACCTTGGGATTACTGAGGCCGGTGGCTTGCGCAGTGGCACAGTGAAGTCAGCGGCGGGCCTTGGCATGTTGCTTATGGACGGCATCGGAGACACTTTGCGGATCTCGCTTGCAGCCGATCCTGTTGAAGAGGTGAAGGTCGGGTTTGACTTGCTTCGCTCGCTTCGTCTGAGGTCCCGTGGCATCAACTTTATCGCTTGTCCAAGTTGCTCGCGTCAGACCTTTGATGTGATTGGTACGATGAACCAACTCGAAGCCCGGTTAGAAGACGTCAAGACAGCCCTCAACGTGGCGGTGATTGGCTGCGTGGTGAATGGCCCAGGTGAGGCGCGCGAGGCGGACTTGGGCTTTACCGGTGGAAATCCAGACAGCTTGGCATTATTCATTGATGGGAAACCGGCGGCGCGCTTGCCGGGTGCAAATTTCATCGATGAGCTCGAGTCGATGATTCGGGCGAAAGCCGACGAAAAAGAGCAACAGCGCGCACAATTGATTACGGCCTCAACGGAAACCCATTAAATGACCATCCAGTCTATCCGCGGCATGCCGGATATCTTGCCCGAGCAGGCAGGCGCATGGCTCTATCTTGAGCAAACAGCCAGTCGGTTGTTTCGGGCGTTCGGACTCACGCAGATTCGGACCCCTATTCTCGAAGAAACCCGTTTGTTTGCGCGCGCGGTTGGTGATGTCACAGACATTGTCGAAAAAGAGATGTACAGCTTTCAGGACCGCTCGGGCGATAGCCTGACCTTGCGGCCAGAACTGACCGCGGGCGTTGTCAGAGCGGCAATTGAGCACGGCTTATTGCACAATCAAACACAGAGACTATGGTACCAAGGCCCAGCATTTCGGTACGAGCGGCCGCAGAAGGGCCGATACCGTCAGTTTCATCAGATCGGAGTGGAATGCTTCGGTGTTGCCGACGCGGCCATGGATGCTGAGTTAATCGAACTCACCGATGCGCTCTGGTCTGCGTTGCAGATTCGCTCGCATGTGACCTTGCAGCTCAATAGCATTGGCTCACCCGAGGCTCGGAGTCATTACCGCGATGCGCTTGTCGCCTACCTACGTGAGCATTTCGACCGTTTGGATGTCGACAGTCAATCACGATTGGAACGGAACCCTTTACGGATTTTGGACTCTAAAGACGTGGAGACGCAGCGCGTGCTCGATGGTGCTCCGCGTTTGGATGCCTATCTGACGGCCGATGATCAGGCACATTTTGATCGGTTGTGCGAGCACCTGGATGCTGCGGGCGTGAGTTACGTCGTCAATCCGCGGCTGGTCCGCGGCCTCGATTACTACGGGCGTACCGTGTTTGAGTGGGTGACAGAGGCACTCGGGGCACAGGGAACAATTTGTGGCGGTGGGCGATATGATGGCTTGGTTGAGCATCTTGGAGGCAAATCGACACCAGGAGTCGGGTTTGCCCTCGGGATGGAGCGTGTTGTGTTGTTGATGCAGACCCTTGAGGTGATACCGGATACAGTATCAGCACAAGCGGATGTTTATTTGATGGCGCAGGTTCCATCCGCTGAAATGGCCGTGCGTGACCTCGCTCGTGCGCTCCGCGCCCGTTGTCCAAATTTGCGTGTGATGACACACATCGGTGATGGCAGTCTGAAGAGCCAGCTAAAAAAGGCCGATAAATCAGGCGCGACGGTGGGTTTGATTATTGGTGAGTCCGAACTCGCTGAGGGTACTGTGGTGTACAAACCACTTCGTGGCGGCGAGCAGGAAGTTCTATCGCGGACAGACGTTGTCGCGCGATTCAATTAATAGACAAGGGTGAAGCATGGATTATTTGCGGTCCGATGAAGAACAAGCGGAAGCGCTAAAAAATTGGTTGAAGAAGAACGGTCCAGGGTTGGCGCTCGCGCTGGCTCTGGGGATTGGTTCGGTGCTGGGCTATCAGAAGTGGCAGAGTCATCAGGTCGCACAGGTATCAGATGCAGCGGGTCGCTATCAACGGCTCATCGAGCTGTCAGCGACTGATTTCGCTGAGCCCGCAAATGCGGACGCTTATGCGGACCTTCTGTCTTTAGCTGAGTCACTGAACCAGCAACATCAGGGGTCACAGTATGCGGCGCTCGGTGCCGCAATTGTGGCAGCACAAGCGGTCGAGAAGGGCGAGCTTGATCTGGCGGTCAGTCAGTTAACATTGGCCGAAGCGGGCGTGCAGACGGCTGAGCTGAAAGCCGTGATGGGATTGCGCTTAGCACGGCTTGAGCTCGAGCTCGGGGAGACGGAGGCCGCATTGGCACGAGCACGTGCGCTCACCGATTCGAGTGTTGCGGCGTCTGCGGCCGAGTTAGAAGGCGATATTCTGACCATGCAGGGTGCGTTGACGGAAGCGCGCGGCTCGCTTGAGACAGCCCGCGAGTTACTGCGTGCAAGTGGATTGAATACGGCCGTGATTGATTTGAAACTGTCTGCCTTACCGAAGGATTCCTGATGCGTGTAATCGCTCTGCTATGCGCAATGACCGCGCTCGTTGCTTGCTCGAATGCGCCTGAAAAACCTGAACCCACTGAGCTTGAGCGATTGACGCCTGAATTGGCGTTGGAACGCTTGGCCTCTGAATCCTTGGGTGGCCAGGATGTGACGGGACTTAGACCTGCCGTGTCTGAACGCGGGATTGCTGTGGCGTCTGCCGATGGCGAAGTGAGTCTGTTGGATGCCAAAACCCTCGATACACTGTGGTCGACGGACCTCGACAAAGACATCGTTGGGGGCGTGGGTGTCAACACCCAGGCTGTATTCGTGGCCACCAGTGATGCGACGCTGTTCGCGTTGTCGCTGGATGATGGCTCCGTTTTGTATGAGGTCCGATTGCCGAGCGTGACCACTACGCCCCCTGAGGCAGACGAAGATCAGGTGTACGTAAAAACCCAAATTGGGCGACTCATGGCGTTTGAGGCGAAGACTGGCGCACTGAATTGGTTGGAAGAGACCCAGGAATCCGGAATTGGGATTCGGGGCGGAGCGCCAATGACATTGCGTGATGGGGTACTTTGGGTGCTTTGGGAGTCGGGTCGATTGGTGACCTATCAAGCGAGTTCTGGTCGCATTTTGTGGGAGCGCCAGGTGGCTGTTTCCCGTGGACGCAGTCCACTTGAGCGGATTGTCGACTCGAAAGGCGCGCCGTCGGTGCAGAACACACTGGTCGCGACGGCCACGCGAAACGGCCAGGTGACTGTGTTGGATGCGCGATCGGGCCAGACTGTGTGGAGCTTGGATGCAGATGCGTATCCGGGCGCCTTGCTGGCGTTTAACCTGGTCACAGTGGTTGAGACCAATGGGACGATTTCCGCTTACAGCGCGCAAAGCGGTGAGTCGGTGTGGAGCAATACGCAATTGCAATATCGCGAACTGAGTGCCCCAGCAGTCTATGCTAATGCGATTGCTGTGGTGGATTTGGAAGGGGTCTTGCATCTCTTGGATCCTGCGGATGGACGGTTTGTTGGTCGGGTGGACACAGGATCCGAGAAAGGTCTTGTTGCACCGGTGGCGACTGCTGAGGGTGTGCTGGTGCAACTGTCTGATGGCCGGTTGACCTTGGTCGGCAGCGAGCGTTGAACGCCCCTGTCATCGCTCTGGTTGGGCGCCCAAACGTCGGTAAATCGACTCTCTTTAATCGATTGACGCGGTCGCGTGATGCCTTGGTTGCAGATTTTGCAGGCTTAACGCGTGACCGGAAATATGGCCGCGCGTTGCTTGAAGGCCATCCGTTTTTGTTAATTGATACCGGTGGTCTGACCGGTGGCGAAGCCGGAATTGACGCGGCCATGGCTGAGCAATCCAGGGCAGCGATTGATGAGGCCGACGCGGTCTTGTTCATGGTGGATGCCGCCAATGGTTTGGCGGCCTCGGATCAGGCAGTCGCGACACTGCTCAGGCGGACTGACAAGCCCGTGTGGCTGATTGCCAACAAGATTGATGGCCAAAATGAAGACATTGTGTTGGCTGATTTTTTCGCCCTTGGTTTTGGTGAGCCGCAGGCTATCGCAGCGTCGCATGGGCGGGGTGTTGGGGCCCTGACGGATCGTTTGCTGGAACACTTTGGTTTGCTGGATACCGATCCGGAACCTGAGGATGCGGAACGCAAGGACGCGCCCGGTATCCGCATCGGCGTGGTGGGTCGCCCCAATGTGGGTAAGTCCACCTTGGTGAATCGGATGCTCGGCGAGGATCGTGTGGTGGTGTTTGATCTGCCGGGCACGACGCGTGATTCGATTTATATTCCCTACGAGCGGCACGGTGAAACCTTTACGCTGATTGATACCGCGGGTGTGCGTCGTCGCGGCAAGGTCAGTGAAACCATTGAAAAGTTCTCGATCGTGAAGACTTTGCAAGCGATTGAGGATTCCCAGGTTGTGATTCTCGTCATTGATGCGCACGAAGGGTTGGTTGAGCAAGACATGCATTTGATGGGGACAGTGATTGAGTCCGGCCGCGCCATGGTGGTGGCGATCAACAAGTGGGATCACCTCACCACAGATGCGCGAGATCAGGTTCGCACAGCACTCGATCGTCGATTGAATTTCATTCCTTGGGCAAAGATGCATTTTATTTCCGCACTGCATGGCACGGGTGTCGGTGATCTGTATGGGTCGATCCGCGAGGCCCATCAGGCCGCCACAACCAAGTTTTCGACCAATGCCTTAACGCGGATTTTGGAAGACGCGGTCGCTGATCACCAGCCACCGCTTGTGCGTGGACGTCGGATCAAATTGCGCTATGCACACCAGGGTGGGATGAATCCCCCACGAATCATCATCCATGGCAATCAAACCGATGGTGTGCCTGAGTCCTATCGGCGCTATCTGGAAAATGTGTACCGTCGGGTGCTGAAGATTTCAGGCAGTCCGATCAAGGTGGAATTCAAGACGGGTGAAAACCCGTTTGCGGGCCGTCGGAACCAATTGACGGAGCGGCAGATGCAGCGGAAACGCCGTTTGATGAGTTTTGTGAAAAAGAAACGCTAGGCTCCGGTACGACCCCATCGGTCGTCGAGCAATCCCTGCGTCAGAATATTGAGTACGCCCACGCCACCGTCGGATCGACGTGCGCTTGCAAAGGCAATGATGTCCGGATTGGCTTTCAGCCAGCGATTGACGTATGCCTTTAACAGAGGGCGTCCGTCCTTACTGTGGCGGCCCACCCCATGGGTAATCCGAAGATGGGTCAGACGCTTCTCCCGAATCACCCGAAAAACCGAGGAAACGGCGCGAGCGGCTTCCTCCACAGTATGTCCATGCAAATCGATCTCGAGTTGGGCTGGAAAGGGCACTTCATCCAGTAAGCCAAGCACGCGTCGGTCTGCATCATAGGCAAGGTAGTTCAGCACCCGATGCGGATCCATCGGCGCTGGCTCTTCGGTGGAGAGTCCATGGTGATGTTCGACAGGCGCGGCCTGTTCCGCTCGGGCTCGTGCGATTTCGATCGCCTGCTCTGAGAGCGATGGCTTCGCACGGATGCGTACATCACGAGCGATTGGCGCGACACCTGTCTCTTGCATCATCTGTTTGAACGAATCGTCGGTCATCTCGATAACATAGGGCGTTTGTCGCCGAATTCAAAGTTTGCTTGCGACGCTTTGCTGATCTGACTAGTCTTCCGGCATGACAACACTCTCAACGCTTCGTGACTTTTTACGGTATGCCCTGACTCGCTTTGGAGAGCATCCAATCACCCTCGGCCATGGCACGGATTCACTCTGGGATGAGGCGCTTGCGCTGGTCTTTGGTGCGGTACATCTCCCACCTGATGGTGACGCTCGTCTGCTTGATGCCACACTCACTCAGGCGGAACGGGAACGCATCTTGGATTTGATTGAACAACGCATCTCAGCGCATGTGCCAGTGCCTTACCTGGTGGGTCGTGCGTGGTATGCGGGACTGCCTTTTTCGGTTGATCCCCGAGTTTTGATCCCACGGAGCCCAATTTTTGAGTTAGTCACTGAGGAGTTTGCGCCGTGGTTTGTGGCGCCCGACGATCGGCCAGTGCGGATCCTTGATCTCTGCACAGGCTCAGGTTGTCTTGGGATCATCGCAAGCTTAGCCTTCCCAGAAAGCACCGGTGTCTTGGCCGATCTAGACGCGGATGCCTGCGAAGTGGCCATCGGTAACGTGCAACTGCATGGCTTGGAAGACCGCCTGGAAGTGATTCAATCCGATGGATTTGATGGTTTGTACGATGAGGTGTTCGATCTTCTGATTTGTAATCCACCGTACGTCGATGCCGAGGATATGGCATCGCTGCCCGCTGAGTATCGACATGAGCCAGAATTGGCCTTGGCCTCTGGTGAGGATGGCCTTTCTCTGGTGCGGCGTTTGCTGTCCCAAGCGGCAGATTGGCTGACCGAGTCGGGTGTGATGGTATTGGAGGTTGGCAATTCGTGGGGACGATTGGATGCGGAGTTGGTCCAAGTGCTGGGCCACCCAGTGCAGTGGATTGAGTTCGCCAATGGCGGGCATGGTGTGTGCGTACTCTCAAAGTCGGAGCTTGACGCGCTATACTCGCGATTTTCGGAAGAGCAGGCATGAGCGGAAACACCCTCGGTACGATGTTTACGGTGACCACGGCGGGCGAGAGTCACGGCCCTGGTTTGGTCGCGATTGTGGACGGTTGCCCGCCGTTGGTTCCGTTAACTGAAGCGGATCTGCAGGTCGATCTCGATCGGCGCAAGCCCGGTCAGAGTAAGCACACTACCCAGCGTCGCGAAGAGGATCAGGTCGAAATCCTGTCGGGCGTATTTGAGGGGATGACCACGGGTACCCCGATCGCATTACTGATTCGCAACACCGACCAACGCTCGAAAGATTACTCCAACATCAAAGATGTGTTCCGTCCGGCGCATGCCGATTACACCTACGAGCACAAATATGGGATTCGCGATTACCGCGGTGGCGGTCGAAGCTCGGCGCGGGAAACTGCAATGCGTGTGGCGGCAGGTGCTATTGCGAAAAAGGCCCTGGCGCACATGTTTGGCGTTTCGGTCCGTGGGTGCTTGACGCAACTTGGGCCGATTACCTGCGAGATTAAGGATTGGGCGGCTGTGGAGACCAATGCGTTTTTCTGCCCCGACCCAGATCAGGTCGAGGCACTCGATGCTTTTATGACACAACTGCGGCGCGACGAAGACTCGATTGGCGCGAAACTTACGGTGGTGGCTGACGGGTTGCCACCGGGCTGGGGTGAGCCTGTATTTGATCGTTTGGATGCCGATTTGGCCCATGCACTGATGTCCATTAATGCGGTGAAGGGTGTCGAGATCGGTGAAGGCATGGCGGTTGTGAATCGGCGCGGTTCAGAACATCGCGACCAAATGTCACCGCAGGGATTTTTAAGTAATCATGCCGGCGGTGTGTTGGGTGGGATCAGCACAGGACAACCCCTTGTGTGCCATCTCGCATTGAAGCCAACTAGCTCGATTACAACACCCGGCCAAAGCATCAATCGCCAGGGCGAGGCGACAGCTGTGGTGACCAAGGGGCGTCATGATCCCTGTGTCGGTATTCGCGCCACGCCGATCGCTGAGGCGATGGTCGCCTTGGTATTGATCGATCATGCACTCAGACACCGCGGTCAGAATGGACATGTGGAAAGCACCACTCCAGTGATTTCTGGGCTCGCCTCAACGTGACCCCAGCAGTTCCTGCTGGGCGGCTGGGTGGTCTGTATGGCCTGTACTTCGCGGTTGTGGCGCTGGGCGTTGGTTGGTTTGGTCCGTTCTTTCAGTCGCTCGGCTTTGATGCCGAGCAGATCGGTATCGCGGTCGGTGTTCTGACGGGTTCAAAAATTGTTGCCCCCTACCTCTGGGGGTATCTTGGTGATCACGTCCCGAACCGCTTGCGGGTGGTGCAGGCCGGGATGGCCGGTTCGCTCGTTGCCTGCGGTTTTTTGCTGACGGATTTCGATTTTACCGGTCTGTGTTTGATTTTGGCCGCCTTTGGGCTGTCTTGGAACGCCATCATCGCCCAGTTTGACACCCTGACTCTCGAGTATTTGGGCGGTGCGCATCACCGCTATTCGCAAATTCGTGTGTGGGGGTCCATTGGCTTTATTGTCATGATGCTGGCATCGGGCTGGTGGTTTTCGGTGATGCCTTTCGCGGCATTGCCTTGGATGATGTTGGCGGGTCTTTTAGCGTCCGGTCTGTTGTCGCTGTCTTTGCCTCCGTTGGCCCTGGAAACGGCCACAGAGGAGACCCCTCAAGTGATCCTCGATCGCCTGAAAACGCCGGTGGTTTGGGTGTTCTTTGCCGTAGTGGCGAGCAATCAGCTCACCCATGGCCCCTTAAACGTCTTTTTCACCCTGTATTTGCAAGATCATGGCTACAGCGCATTTGCTGCGGGCCAGCTGTGGGCCCTGGGAGTGCTTGCTGAGGTGGTGCTGTTTTGGCTGCTCCCACGGGTCCTGTCGGGGCTTGATCTCCGGATGTTACTGGTCTTGTCCTTGGCCCTTGGCAGTATCCGTTGGGTCGGTACGGCTTGGTTTGTTGATTCGATTGGTGTTTTGCTGGTTCTGCAGTTAACGCATGCATTCACCTTTGGTGCGATTCACGCGGTCAGTATCGAGTTTGTTCGGCGTTGGTTTCCAGGCAAGCTCTCGGGTCGGGGCATGGCGCTCTACAGTGGCCTAGTGTTCGGTCTTGGCGGATCCATGGGTGCATTCGCATCCGGTTACCTCTGGTCACGCTTGGGCGGAGAGCAGACTTTTCTGTTGGTGGGAGCCATTACTGCAATGTCGGCAGCCGTGGCATTTGTATTTCTAAAGACTGCGCGGCTTGAAGCCACAGAACGTCGCACGAGAGCCTTTGGTTAAGCGGGATTTCTGCTAAACTGATCGGCTTGATTGAAAGGAGACGTTATGGCCGGTCAAACCCTCTATGACAAGTTGTGGAGCAGCCATCTGGTGCGTGAGCGTGCTGATGGCAGTGCATTGATATACATCGATCGTCATCTGCTTCACGAAGTGACGTCTCCACAAGCCTTCGAGGGACTGGCGCTCGCAGGCCGTAAGCCATGGCGTCTCGATGCCAACCTCGCCACTGTTGATCACAACGTGCCGACTGAAAACCAAGCAGCCGGTGTGGGCGCCATCGCCGATCCGACCAGTCGTCTGCAGGTGCAGACGCTCGATGACAACTGCGATGCGCTTGGGATTACGCAATTTAAGATGGCCGATCCGCGCGCTGGCATTGTGCACGTGATTGGTCCTGAACAGGGTGCCACATTACCGGGCATGACAGTGGTCTGTGGTGACAGCCACACCGCGACACACGGCGCCTTTGGTGCACTGGCGCACGGGATTGGCACCAGTGAGGTCGAACATGTGTTGGCCACGCAGTGTTTGGTTGCACAAAAAATGAAAAATATGCGGATCACGGTGACAGGTCCGCTTGGCTTTGGCATTACAGCCAAGGACGTGATTCTCGCCATTATCGGTCAGATCGGTACAGCTGGTGGCACAGGGTGCGCCATTGAATTTGCCGGTGAGGGGATCCAGAGCTTGTCGATGGAAGGCCGGATGACGGTCTGCAACATGGCAATTGAGGCCGGAGCGCGTGTGGGCTTGGTTGGCGTTGATGAGAAAACCATCGCGTACGTGAAGGGCCGCACCTATTCACCCACGGGTGCTGATTGGGATCAGGCGGTGAGCTATTGGTCGACCTTGGTGAGTGATTCAGATGCTGTTTTTGATCACGAAGTCACTGTCGATGGGACGCTGATCGAGCCGCAGGTGTCATGGGGTACAAACCCTGAGATGGTTACTGGGATTGGTGGTCGCGTTCCGGACCCTGCTGAGATGGATGATCCGATTCAGCGCGGGACGATCGAGCGGGCGCTGAAGTACATGGGATTAAAAGGTGGTCAGCCAATCACAGAGATTCGGTTGGATCGCGTGTTTATTGGATCCTGTACAAATTCTCGCATCGAAGATTTGCGTGAGGCGGCTGCGGTGATTCAAGGGAAGCGCGTCAGTGATTCGCTCATTCAAGCGATGATTGTGCCGGGTTCCGGTTTGGTCAAAGCGCAGGCGGAGTCCGAAGGCTTGGATCAGATTTTTCGTGAGGCGGGGTTTGAGTGGCGTGACCCGGGATGTTCGATGTGTCTAGCAATGAACGCCGACAAGTTGGGTGCGGGCGAACACTGTGCGTCGACGTCGAACCGAAATTTTGAGGGGCGTCAGGGCGCCGGTGGTCGGACCCATCTGGTCAGTCCTGCCATGGCCGCGGCGGCTGCCATCGCCGGGCACTTTGTTGACGTGCGTGAATGGCTATAAGGACGGGATATGCAGCAATTTATTCGTGAGACTGGCATCGTGATGCCTTTGGATCGGTCCAACGTGGATACGGACCAAATCATTCCGAAGCAGTATTTGAAGTCCATTAAGCGCACCGGTTTTGGGGTCAATCTGTTTGATGATTGGCGCTATCTCGATCCAGGTGAGCCTGGCATGGATCATTCAACGCGACGGATCAATCCAGAGTTTGTGATGAATGATCCTGCGTATCACAACGCATCCATTTTGATGGCACGGGAAAATTTTGGCTGCGGTTCAAGCCGTGAGCATGCTCCCTGGGCGATTATGGAGCACGGCTTTCGGGCTGTGATCGCCGTGTCCTTTGCCGATATTTTTTACAACAACAGCTTTAAAAATGGCCTGTTGCCGCTGGCACTGACCGCTGATGAAGTTGAGCAGTTGTTTGCTGCCACTCAGGCCGGACGGGCACTGGAATTGACCATCGATTTGGCGA
Source organism: uncultured Pseudomonadales bacterium (assembly GCA_964628665.1). Taxonomy (GTDB): domain Bacteria; phylum Pseudomonadota; class Gammaproteobacteria; order Pseudomonadales; family Litorivicinaceae; genus HIMB30. The sequence continues at coordinate 40,971 of CAZVNX010000010.1, forward strand.
GTCAGACGGTACGTAGTGCCGAGGGATTCGAGGCGCATTTTGAGATCGATCCGTTCCGGAAAACGTGTTTGTTGGAGGGCTTGGACGAGATTGGCTTGTCGTTGAAAGAGGCAGATGCCATTCGTGCGTATGAGGCCAAGCGTCAACAAGAGACTCCCTGGATGTTTCGGGATATAGGATCGTAAATGGCACAGATTGTTTTATTGGCCGGTGACGGCATCGGTCCGGAAATCATGGCGCAGGCCGGTCGCGTGCTGGAGGCAGTGAATGCCCGGTTTGGACTGGGTATTGTGACCTCTGAACACCTCATTGGTGGTGCTGCCATCGATGCGACTGGTGAGCCCCTGCCAGAAGCCACCTTGGCTGCAGCGAAAGCCGCTGATGCAGTGTTGTTAGGTGCGGTGGGTGGTCCGAAATGGGATGGCTTACCGATGGCGAATCGGCCAGAAAAAGGCTTGTTGAAAATCCGCGCAGGCATGAATCTGTTTGCGAACCTGCGTCCAGCGTTGTTGTACCCCGAATTGGCGTCGGCCTCGACTCTGAAGCCTGAGGTGGTCAGTGGTCTGGATCTGCTCATCGTGCGTGAGTTGATCGGCGGCATCTATTTTGGTGAGCCGCGCGGCATTGAGGGCGAGCCCGGACAACGAGTTGGTTTCAATACCGATCGCTACTCAGAGCCTGAAATCGAGCGCATCGGACGCATTGCGTTTGAGGCAGCGATGACGCGTGATCGCCGCTTATGTTCGGTCGATAAAGCCAACGTGTTGGAAGTGACCGTGCTGTGGCGTGAGGTGATGACGCGCTTAAGTGCTGAGTATCCAGAGGTCGAACTGTCACACATGTACGTCGATAACGCGGCGATGCAATTGGTTCGCGCACCCAAGCAGTTTGATGTGATGGTCACTGGGAACCTGTTCGGGGACATTTTGTCGGATGCGGCGGCGATGCTCACTGGATCGATTGGTATGCTGCCATCGGCATCGATGAATAGTGACAATCAAGGGTTGTACGAGCCATGCCATGGCTCAGCACCGGATATCGCGGGGCAGGATGTCGCAAATCCATTGGCAACGATCTTGTCGGTGGCGATGTTGTTGACGCACTCGCTGAAGGCGCCGGAAGCGGCTCTGGCGATTGAAACGGCCGTGAAATCGGTGCTGGCACAGGGGCTTCGAACGGCAGACATAGCGACCGGAGCATCCGGTGAGCGGGTTGTGGGTTGTCAAGCGATGGGTGATGCCGTCGTAAACGCATTGTAAGAAGGAAGCAGCATGCGTGTTGGTTTAGTGGGTTGGCGTGGCATGGTTGGTTCAGTGTTAATGGATCGGATGCGCGCAGAAAATGATTTTGCGGGTTTGGAAGCGGTGTTTTTTTCCACCTCTCAGGTTGGGGAGCGCGCGCCGACTGAGGCATCAGAGCCGCTTTTGCACGATGCGATGGACATCAGAACCTTGGCGTCCTGTGAGGTCATTTTGACCTGTCAGGGTGGTGATTACACCAAGGCGGTTTATGCACCGCTTCGCGCCTCTGGTTGGTCAGGTTATTGGATTGATGCCGCCTCGGCGTTACGTATGGAAGCCGATAGTGTCTTGGTGCTTGATCCGGTGAATCGCCAGGTCATCGATCAAGCGCTGGTGTCTGGACGCAAAGATTTTATCGGCTCGAACTGTACCGTCAGTCTCATGTTGATGGCGGTGGGTGGACTTATTCATCAGGGTTGGGTGGAATGGATCACGTCCATGACCTACCAGGCTGCCAGTGGTGCAGGCGCCAGTAATATGCGTGAACTACTGAGTCAGATGGGCTATCTACATGCATCGGTTGCCAGTGACCTAGCTAACCCAGCGAGCGCCATCTTAGATATCGATCGGCAGGTGACCGACGCGCTACGTAGTGAAGCATTGCCCAGCAAGTACTTCGGTCATGCGCTTGCGGGTAGCCTGTTGCCATGGATTGATAGCCAGCTCGAGAACGGCCAGAGTCGTGAAGAGTGGAAGGCCTATGCGGAGTGCAACAAGATCATGGGCTTGGATGATCAACCGATTCCCATTGACGGTACCTGTGCGCGCATTGGAGCTATGCGCTGTCACAGTCAGGGTTTGACCATTAAGCTCAAGAAGGATGTTCCCCTCGATGAGATCAATGATGTACTTGCATCGTCGACCGAGTGGACGGACTTGATTCCGAATGACCGCGCGTTGAGTCTGGCGCAACTGACGCCGGCCGCCGTGACTGGCACCTTACGGATCCCTGTGGGGCGTGTGCGGAAAATGAATCTGGGTCCAGAGTATCTGAACGCATTTACTGTAGGTGACCAGCTACTGTGGGGTGCGGCTGAGCCGTTGCGGCGGATGTTACAAATCCTTCGAGAGGCACAGTGATCGAAGTTGTGATTACAGGCGGTGGGTCCGGCCTTGCCGATGAAATCCTTGAGGCGTTGGCACCGATCGAGGCGGACTTTCGAGTGCGCCTGATTGATACCTTGGACGCAGCGGGTGAAGCGCGCCGGTTTCAAGGACGCACCGTATTGGTTGAGTTGGACACCGAGGCCGGCCTCGATAGCGCGGATGTGGTGCTCGATCTCGATGCCTCCTATGCGGGTCAGATTGATCGGTTTCGTCCGGAGCCTCCGGCGGTTGCTTTGCTGCGTCGCTTGTTTGCTGAGTTGCCCTCGGGGCACATTGATGCGATGCACGGTGTGATTCGGGAGCCTGCGGTGTCCATGGCCAATGGTGTGGACGCTTTGGCAGCGCAGGTGACACAGTTGTTTAATGGACGCGATCCAGAGCACGGACTGTTTGGTGGTACCTTGGCGTTTAACAGCCGGATACTTGACGAAGCCTCCGTCTGTGAGGCGTTGGCGACGATCCCTGCGCTCGATCAGGCGAACGTTTCGATCGAGCGGGTGTTATCGGATAGCTTTTATACGGTCGTGGCCAGTTTGTGGGTGCAGTCATCCGCAGACGCAGCAATCTTGTCGTTAACCAATACCGCTTTTGTGGCGGGCGAAGGAGTCTCTCCGGACAGTGGTCGGGTGGACGTGGACGCCCCCATTCGGTTGACAGCGCGATCGGCATCCGCTGGATGGGTGCACTTGCATGTTAGTGCGGATCTCGAGCGGACGCTGTGGGCTCAGGATGCGCGGGATGCGGTTTTAAGGCGATTGGATCGAGTGTTATGAGAATTTGGGTGTGGGTCACACTGGCTTTTGCGCCAGTGAGCTGGGCATTGGAATTCGGGGTGCCGAACGTAGTGTCGGCCGCGGATGCGCCACTCGAAGTTCGGATCCCAGTCACAGAGATGGGGCCGATCGATGCCTCGCAGCTGTTTCCCATGCTGGCACCGGAATCGGCATTTTTAGAAAACGGCGTTACGCGGGAACAAACCCTCAGTCAACTTCGCTATGTCATCGAGAACAGTGCAACCGGCACACAGCTGGTGATTCGGAGTCTGAATCCATGGCAGGGGTCTGAGCTGACGACCCTAGTCGAGGTCTTTACGCCGGAAGGTGCCCGTCTTGTGCCGGTGTCAGTAAATCTTCCCGTTGTCCCGGCTGTGGTGCCTGAGCGTGCGACCAAGACCACTGTTGCGGTGACCTCTGAGCCGACTGTGGCTACACCGAAGCCGTCCCCAGCTGTCAAAGTCGAAGCGCCTCGGACCTTAACTGTGGGCAATGGGTCGACACTGTGGCGTTTGGCGGCCCGTGTTAAGCCTGAGGGTGTTTCCATGGAGCAGGTTATTCTCGCTCTGTTTGATACAAACCCCGACGCGTTTGAATATGGCAACATCAATGCGCTTGAGAAGGGCACGAAACTGGTAGTTCCGTCTCTGGCGCAAATGCAAGTGCTCGACCCGGTCGAGGCGAAAGTGCAGTTTGACGCACACATGCGGGAACCCAAGCGGAATTTTTGGGGCGATACCGAAGTGACCAGTGTGGAGGCGGCCAAGATTGATCCCACACCGGTTGAGGTTACTCCGGCACCGGTGGCGCCTCTTGTCGCTCCCGAGGTCACAGATACACCTGTCGCCATTGGTCCCGATGTCGATGCCCTGTTGGAAAAGATTGCTGTTCTTGAGACCAAGCTCGATCAGGTCGATGCAAAACTTGAGGTGCTTACCAGTCAACGGCCGTTGGTCGTAGCACCCGCAGAGGACGCTGCCTTGTCGGCGGATTCAGGACCGAGTCCTGTGGTGAACCCTGCGCCGGCTGTTCCGCCTCCTGCTGAGCCGGTACTTGCCAAACCAGACACGCCAAGTGTGTTGCCGACACCGACACCGACACCAGTTCCAGCGTCTGCACCTGCGGACGCTGTCAACGTGGAGTCGGTCATGTCGCTTATCACATCATTGGATGTGCAGGCGTTGTTTGATCAGGCTGCGGCCATGGTGCAGGCACGATGGCCGGATAGTGAGGAGTGGCGCACGTTTTGGAAAACCGAGCTTGGCCAAGGCACCGCGATTTTTCTTGTGGTCGTGGTCCTTGTCGCGTTAATGCGCAAGGTCTATGGGGGTGCAACGGTCGCGCCTCAGCCTGAGCACGCGCCCATGCGCGCTCCAGTGTTCGTCGACGAACTACCGCCAGCAGACGCGACAGTGCTCGCAAACGACGTGGCTCGTGTGACTGGGCCACAGGCTTCGGACGAAACGATGGATCCGCTTGAGCCAATTTTGCCCGAGCCAAGCCATGCGCAAAACGAAGATGCACTTGAGTCTGCAATTGCGAAGTTAAAGTCAAAAATTGAGGATCCGACTCGTCTGTATGAGGCTGAGGCCCTGTACCAAGAGGGTGATGACGCGCTGATCGATGCGTTTTCTGCGGATGCCTTGAATGAGAACCCCGAGTGGGGTCAGGATCCAGATGATGAGGCCGACGTGGCAACGCATCAGCTGGAGTTGGCGCGTAATTATCTGGATATGGGTATGACGCAAACAGCCATTGAGTTGCTTCAGCGGGTGGCTGTCTCGCCGCACCAGGCCAGTGCTCAGGCTGCAAAGGCGCTGTTGGATGCACGAGGACGCTGATCAAGCAAGGCGGATGGCCATCTCGGTCGAGTATGAGGGCACCCGGTACCACGGCTGGCAGGCGCAAAAACATGATCCGCACGTGGTGCAAACACGGGTCGAGTCTGCCTTGTCGCAAATTGCAAATGAGCCCATTGCACTGGTGTGTTCTGGACGAACCGATGCTGGCGTTCACGCCAGCGGCCAGGTCTGCCATTTTGATACGCACGCGTCCCGCGACCCTTACAATTGGGTGATGGGTGCGAACTCGTTGCTGCCGGGTGATATTTCGCTGGCTTGGGCTGCGCCAGTTCGTGCTGATTTTCACGCACGTTTTTCCGCGCAATCGCGTCAATATGTGTATTTGATCCGTCATGTGCCCTACCGCAGTGCCTTGTTACGACATGCGACCACCTTCACCTACCAGCATCTCGATGCGCAGAAGATGGCACGTGCAGGACGCGGTTTGATTGGTCGCCATGACTTTAATGCCTACCGGTCCACGCATTGTCAGGCGAAGACCTCGGTCCGTCACTTGTCGCGTTTGGATGTGTATCAGCAAGACGAGTTGATTGCGGTGCATGTTGAGGCGGATGGTTTTTTACAGAACATGGTGCGCACCATTGTTGGGGTGCTGATGGCCATCGGATGTGGCGATGCGGATGAACAATGGGCGGTCGAGGTGTTGCAATCCAAAGATCGTACCCAAGGTGGGAAAACGGCGCCCGCGCATGGTCTGTACTTCTTGGGGCCAACCTATGACGCGGATTTTGGTCTTCCACCGAGTGTGCGGATTCCGCAGGTTTTAAAAGGCATCCTCGCAGCGGATCCGGTAGAGTGGTCGGCATGACGCGTGTGAAGTTGTGTGGTTTTACGCATCCTGATGATGTGGCGATTGCTGTGGACTTGGGTGCAGATGCTTTGGGGTTTGTATTTTACCCCCCAAGCCCGCGTGCGCTGACCCTTGAACGGGCCGTCGTGTTAACCCGACCTGTGCCTGCGTTTGTCACCCGCGTTGGATTATTTGTGGATGCAAGCGAAGCGATGGTCCGCGAGACCTTTGACAGAGCACGGTTAAATTTGGTGCAGTATCACGGTGCGGAAACGCCTGAATTTTGTCAGGCTATGGGGCTTCCGTATATTCGTGCGATACGCGTGCGTCCAGAGATGGATTTGATCGCCGAAATGGAACGCTATGGTGATGCGAGCGGATTTTTACTGGACGCATATAAGCCCGGGGTGCCAGGCGGCACGGGTGAATCCTTTGATTGGGGATTGATTCCAAAGACGGATCGCCCTGTGATTTTGGCCGGAGGACTCACTCCGGAGAATGCAATGGATGCAATCCAAGTGGTTGCTCCCTGGGCGTTGGATGTCAGTGGTGGCATTGAATCCGCGCCGGGGCGAAAGGATCCTGATAAAATGGCGCGTTTTATCGCAGCCTGTCGAAGCGGAATGGAAAAATCATGGCATTGACCGAAGACGAACTGAAAACCCTCTCCTATGAGCCGGATGCCGGTGGGCATTTTGGGGCCTATGGTGGGCGCTACGTGTCTGAGACGCTCATGGCGGCTTTGGCTGAGTTGGATCAGAACTACCAGATGCTCAAGAACGATCCTGAGTTTCAACGACAGTTTGACCATGATCTCGCGACCTTTGTTGGCCGACCATCGCCGTTGTATCACGCCGAGCGTTGGTCTCAGCAAATCGGTGGTGCACAGATCTACTTTAAGCGTGAAGATTTGAACCACACCGGTGCGCATAAAGTGAACAACACCATCGGTCAGGCACTGCTTGCCAAATACTCTGGGAAACCGCGGGTGATTGCCGAGACAGGTGCGGGCCAACACGGCGTGGCATCGGCAACCGTGGCGGCACGTTTGGGGCTCGAGTGTGTGGTCTACATGGGCGCTGATGATGTCGAGCGCCAGTCACCGAATGTGTATCGAATGAAGTTACTCGGTGCCACGGTGGTGCCGGTGGACTCAGGGTCGCGGACTTTGAAGGATGCGCTCAGTGAGGCAATGCGTGACTGGGTGACGAACGTGGATGACACGTTTTATATCATCGGTACCGTGGCAGGTCCTGCGCCTTATCCGCAGTTGGTGCGGGATTTCAATGCAGTGGTTGGCCGCGAGGTGAAGTGGCAGTCAAAAGAGATTTTTGGTCGCTACCCGGATGCCCTGGTTGCCTGCGTCGGCGGTGGCTCGAATGCGATTGGATTGTTTTATCCCTTCCTTCGCGACACTGAGGTCGCGATTTATGGCGTTGAGGCGGCAGGTCGCGGATTATCCACACCAGAGCACGCAGCACCCCTGTGTGCCGGTCGTCCAGGCGTGTTACATGGGGCCAAGACCTACCTGATGGATAACGCCGATGGACAGATTGCGCACACCCATTCGGTGTCTGCAGGGCTTGATTATCCGGGTGTGGGGCCAGAGCATGCGTACCTGAAGGATATTGGTCGCGCGAATTATGTTGGTGCGAGTGATGCGGAAGCCTTGGCGGCCTTCCACGAGGTATCGCGTGTGGAAGGGATTATTCCAGCGCTTGAGACAGCGCATGCGTTGGCCTACACAAAAACTCTCGCAGCACAGATGCGGCCGGACCAAACCATCGTTTGTAATATGTCTGGTCGTGGTGATAAGGACATCTTTACTGTGGCCAAAATGGAAGGAATTTCACTGACATGAGTCACTCTCGAATCACGCGCCGGATGGCGGAACTCAAGGCAAGAGGCCGCAAGGCGTTGATCCCCTATGTCGTTGCCGGCGACCCAGCTCCCCAAGTGACGGTGCCTCTGATGCACGCCATGGTCGAGGCGGGTGCCGATGTGATTGAGCTCGGGATGCCGTTCTCCGATCCCTTTGCGGATGGACCTGTCAACCAACGCGGGGCCGAGCGCGCGATTGCATCTGGGATGACATTACCGGGTGTGCTGGCCGCGGTCGCTGAGTTTCGGCAGACCGACACAGAGACGCCAGTGGTGTTGATGGGCTACTTGAATCCTGTTTTGGCGATGGGTGAGGCGGCATTTTGCGACCAAGCCGTTGACGCAGGTGTCGACGGTCTTTTGATCGTAGATATGCCCCCTGAGGAAGAGGGTGGGTTAGTGGCCCGCGCGAAGTCCAAGGGACTCGATATGATTTACTTGGCCGCGCCAACGACCACAGACGCACGCATGGCGCTGATCGGCAAGGCCACATCAGGCTATCTCTACTATGTCTCGCTGAAGGGCGTGACCGGCTCCTCGAAACTGAATACCGCTGAGGTGGCTGCCAAAATCGATGCGATGCGCGCTCATGTCAGTGCGCCGATTTGTGTTGGATTTGGTATCCGTACGCCAGAGGATGCTGCGCGTATCGGCGTCGCTGCCGACGGCATCATCGTTGGAACCGTGTTGGTCAGCCAGGTGGAAGCGCTGGCGAATCGGCCTGAGGACGTTCCGGCAGCGATTGCGGCACTGCTGCAACCCATGCGGGACGCAATGGATCAGGCAACAGCAATGGATGTGAAATGAGTAACTGGCTGGACAAAATTGTACCCTCAGTTGTGCGCTCGAAAGCAATCGAGCGGAAAACCTCGGTACCTGACGGGCTGTGGTCTAAATGCAGCGCATGCGAGGCGGTGTTGTATCAACCAGAACTCGAGCGTAATCAGTTGGTGTGCCCAAAATGTGGTCATCATGGTCGGTTGGGTGCGCGAGCGCGCCTTGACGGCTTTTTTGATGAAGGATCCACAGAAGAATTATTCAAAGAGTTGGAAGCCGACGATCGACTGAAGTTTCGGGATCAAAAAAAGTATCGCGACCGCCTGACTGCCGCACAAAAGCAGACTGGCGAGAAGGATGCGTTACTCGCCATGCAGGGATTACTCCTTGGTCAGCCGTTGATTGCAGTGGCATTCGAGTTTCAGTTCATGGGCGGATCCATGGGCACCGTGGTGGGTGAGAAATTCGTCCGTGCCGCGGAGCGGTGCATTGAGCAGCGCCTGCCCTTGGTGTGTTTTTCCGCGTCGGGCGGTGCCCGGATGCAGGAGGCGTTGTTGTCGCTGATGCAAATGGCGCGGACCTCAGCGGTCCTTGAGAAAATGAAAGAAGCGGGCCTTCCGTATCTGTCGGTCTTGACCGATCCGGTGTTTGGTGGCGTCTCGGCATCCTTTGCCATGTTAGGTGATTTGAACATCGCAGAGCCCAAAGCCCTGGTCGGGTTTGCGGGACCGCGGGTGATTGAACAAACCGTGCGCGAAACACTACCGGATGGGTTTCAGCGGGCGGAGTTTCTGTTGGCACACGGTACGGTCGATATGATTGTGCCGCGTCCTGAGATGCGCGAGACCATCGCGCGGATTTTGTCTCGTCTACACCATTGAGCACACTCGCAAACTGGGAGGCACGTCTTGAAGCGTTGTCACCACCCACTGAGATTATGCTCGGCCTAGATCGGGTCGCTGCAGTGTGGTCGCGGATGGATCGTGGCCACCCGCGTCGTGTGTTGACAGTGGCCGGGACCAATGGCAAAGGCTCAGTGGTTGAGACCGCCGGTGCCATCGCAAAGGCCTCGGGCCTGCGATTCGGACAGTACACCTCACCGCATTTGTTGTCGGTGCGTGAGCGGGTCCGGATCGACGGCATCATGGCGGATGATGACCTGTTGGTATCTGCGCTCGATGCGGTTGAGTTCGCGCGCCAAGACGTTGCACTGACCTACTTTGAGTTTCTAACGCTGGCTGGATTCGAGGTTTTCCAGCGACAGGCACTCGATCTTTGGATCCTTGAAATCGGTCTCGGTGGTCGCCTTGATGCGGTCAACGTGGTCGACCCTGATGTGGCAGTGATCACCAGTATCGGCCTCGACCACATGGAGTATCTCGGTCACCAGGTTGAGGACATCGCAGTGGAAAAGGCCGGCATCATGCGAAGCGGGAAGCCGTGTTTCAGCGCGGCACGTAATGTGTCAGCGGCGCTTGAAACGGAAGCCAAGCGAGTGAATGCTTCGTTGGTGTGGTTGGATGAATTGACCGATGCCGCACACACACTAAAGACCGAGGCCGGGGCCGTCGACCTGTCTCTGACGGCGCTTCCTGCGCCGTCGGTTGGGCTTGCGATTGCGGCCATGCAAGCTTTGCACGCGCTGCCAAATACACCGCTGGATCGGGTGGTTACGGACCTTCAAATGCCTGGTCGTATGACGCGTCGAACCATCAATGGCGTGCATTGGGTGTTGGATGTTGGGCACAACCCTGCGGCCTGTGAATTTGTGACCAAGCGGTTACTGCAATCAACGCACCCGGCGCGGCGCGTTGTCATCTGCGGGTTGTTGGCGGACAAGAACGCGGAAGCGATCGCGCCTATTTTACATGCCTACGCAGATCAGGTGGTCTTGGTGGGTTTGTCGGGTCCACGTGGTCGGTCCGCGGATGCCTTGGCAGCCGTTTGGCAGGCGACAACAGCACAGACGCCTTGGCGGACTTTTGCTACACTGGGGTCCGCTTTAACGGAACTTGCTCCGGACCTTTTGATTGACACGGAAGTGTTGGTCATGGGGTCCTTCACTCTGGTAGCCGACGCATTGCAACATGAGCTCTTCAACTGATCAGGCGGCATCGCCGCATCGCCGTAAAAACCAGTGGATTGGTGCTGCCACACTGGTCGCGTTTGCTGCCTTGGTGCTGCCTTGGTTATTGACTCCACGATTTGATGCCATCCGTGAGACGGGCCCTGTATTAATGCCATTACCGGATGCGCCATTAGCGCCACTCGCCACACCGATGGCTCCCGTTCCTGTACCCAATCACGACGCGGACTCGGCGCGGCTGCAGGAGCTCCTGACCGCGCCTGTTGGCGATGCGCAAACTGCGAGCTTTGTATTGCAGGTGGGTGCGTTTAAGAATCGTGAAAACGCGCAAACGCTCGTTGATAAGTTATCGCCATTAGAGCTCGGTCGCGCGTATTTGCGCACCGAAGCGGATTTGACGCGTGTGTATGTCGGTCCATTTTTGAGCCGCGAGGCGGCAGATCAAGCGGCACTCGCGATTCAAAAGCAACTCTCGCTGAATCCGCAAGTGAAGCAATACGATGTGCGTGAAGATGGACAGTCATGACAGAGCCTGCCGTATCGATTGAGTTCGGTCTGGGTGCCTTTGATTGGGCAATCATCGCCGTCTTAGCGATCTCGACTCTGATGAGCTTGCGTCGTGGGTTTATCCGAGAGGCGCTGAGCTTGGGAACTTGGGTTGCGGCCTTTGTCATTGCTCGGCAGTTCCACGCGGACATGGATCAATTGCTAGAGACACAGATCGTGGACAGTTTGATGCGGTCAATTGCAGCCTTTGCTGCGCTCTTTGTCGGGACCTTATTGGTCGGAGCGGCCTTGGCATTTTTGCTGGGTGCCTTAATCAATGCGACCGGGTTGTCCTCAACCGATCGCGTCTTGGGGATGGTATTCGGGTTTGCCCGCGGTGCGCTGATTGTGACCGTGGTCATTGGGCTTCTGGGTTTAACGCCTTTAGTGAACGACTCTTGGTACACTGAGGCTTCTCTGGTGCCGCACTTTGAAACCGTTGCGCAGTGGGCGCTGGAACAATTATCGACATCCGGTCTTCGCACACCGGTAAGTTAGAAAGGGACATCGATCATGTGTGGAGTGGTTGGAATTTTCGGCCGAGGCAACGTCAATCAGGCGTTGTTTGATGCCTTGACGGTGTTGCAGCATCGCGGACAGGATGCCGCAGGGATGGTGACATCCGCCAATGGCAAGTTCTATTTACGGAAAGATAATGGCTTGGTGCGTGACGTGTTTCGGACCCGGCACATGCACTACCTGGTGGGTAACATGGGAATTGGCCATGTGCGCTATCCGACCGCCGGAACCAGTTCGTCGGCTGAGGCGCAACCCTTTTACGTCAACAGTCCATACGGCATCAGCCTTGCCCACAACGGTAATTTGACCAATACCCGTGATCTGATGCGTGAGCTCTATCAAGATGATCTGCGACACATCAACACCAGTTCTGACTCTGAGGTGTTGTTGAATGTGTTTGCGCATGAGCTTGAAGCGCGTGGGAATTTTCGGCCGACACCGGAAGATTTTTTTAAAGCCGTTGAGGGCGTCCATCGGCGCTGCCGTGGTGCCTATGGCGTGGTGGCTCTGATCAATGGCCACGGCATTTTGGGATTCCGCGATCCCTATGGAATCCGCCCCATTTGTATCGGCCAACGGAAAACCGATCAGGGTGTGGAATACATGATCTCCAGCGAGTCGGTCGCACTCGATTGTGCGGGCTTTACGCTGATTGGTGATCTCGCCCCAGGTGAGGCTGCCTTTGTCGATCAGGAGGGTCACCTGCACCGGAAGCTCTGTGCGGGTGAGCAGGATCGCCACCCCTGTCTGTTCGAATATGTCTACTTGTCTCGACCGGACTCGGTCATTGATGGTGTCTCTGTGTATCAAGCACGCATTAATATGGGCCGGAAACTCGCCGACAAGATTCTGCGCGAGATGCCAAATCATGACATCGATGTGGTGATCCCAATCCCAGACACCAGTCGCACCAGTGCGCTTGAAGTCGCACAAAAGCTCGGTGTGTTGTTTCGCGAAGGGTTTATTAAAAATCGCTACATCGGTCGGACATTTATCATGCCCGGTCAGACTGAACGGCAGAAATCCGTGCGGCAAAAACTCAATCCTGTGGTGCAGGAGTTTAAAGGCCGTAATGTGCTGTTGGTTGATGATTCCATTGTGCGTGGGACGACCTGTCACCAGATCGTCGAAATGGCGCGTGACGCAGGTGCACGGAAGGTTTACTTTGCTTCCGCCGCACCGGCTGTGGTGTCACCGAACGTTTACGGAATTGATATGCCGGCAGCGACTGAACTGATTGCGCACGGACGTAGCGCAGAGGAAATCAATCAATTGATCGGAGCCGACGGTTTGATTTACCAAGAGCTTGATGATTTGGTGGCCGCAGTGCGGGAGTTGAATCCAGCCTTGAAAACATTTGAAGACTCGGTGTTTTCCGCCTGCTACATCACCAAAGAAGTGGACGATGCATACCTTGAGGCCCTGGCGTTGTCGCGTAACGATTCAGCGAAGCAGTCGGCTGCTGGGGATTCTGAAGACGCCTGTTTGGATCTGAGGGCTGACGCATCATGATGGATCGGGATCGCCGCTTGGCTGAGGTGCTGGCAGCCATGGATTTGCAAACCCAAGCCATTCGCTCGGGTTCTGTGCGCTCACCGGAGCGCGAGCATTCCGAGCCGATGTATGCCACCTCGAGCTTTGTCTTTCCGGATGCCGCCGTGATGGCCGATGCCTTTATGAACGACAGCGGGCTGTCGATTTACGGCCGAGTCGATAATCCCACGGTCGATGTCTTTTGTCGGCGACTCGCGGCACTTGAAGGCGGAGAGGCCTGTGAGGCAACAGCCTCCGGCATGGGTGCGATACTGGCGACCTTGATGGCACATTGTCAGGCCGGTGATCGCGTGGTGATATCCAGTGGCGTCTTCGGCGCGACCCTGACGCTTTTGAAAAAATTCTTTGTGAAATACGGCATTGAATTGAGCATCGTCAATCCGACAGACCTCGATGCCTGGGCGGCTGCACTCAAGACGCCTGCACGCTTGGCCTATTGCGAAACACCCTCGAATCCAATGATTGAAGTGGTCGATATCGCGGCTGTGTCTGCGTTATGTCGCGCCAACGAGACCCTCTTCGTGGTCGACAATTGCTTTATGACCCCGGTGTTGCAACGACCCTTGGATTTTGGTGCCGATCTTGTGATCCATTCGGCGACAAAATATCTCGACGGGCAGGGTCGTGTGCTGGGCGGCGCGGTCGTTGGTTCAGAGGCCCTCATTACACCGATTACGGCGTTTATCCGCTCTGGTGGTGTGACCATGAGTGCGTTTAATGCCTGGGTGTTTCTTAAAGGATTAGAAACACTCGATGTGCGCATGCAGGCGCACTGTGCGAAGGCTTTGGAGCTCGCGACCTGGCTTCAGTCTCAGCCGCTTGTGGCGCGCGTGAATTATGCGGGTCTCGCGAGTCATCCGCAGGCGGCACTCATCGCCAAGCAGTCACGCGGTGGCGGTGGGGTGTTGAGTTTTGAGTTGGCAGCCTCAGATCGCGCGTCGGCTTGGCGATTCCTCAATGCCACCTGTTTAATGTCTTTGACCGCAAATCTTGGTGACGTGAAGACCACCATCTGTCATCCAGCGACGACGACCCATGGTCGGCTCGAACAGGCTGATCGAGAGTTGATGGGAATCACTGAAAATGTCATTCGGATCGCGGTGGGCCTTGAGTCGGTGGATGATCTCAAGGCCGATTGTGAGCGAGGCTTTCAAGCCATCGCCTGAGCTCACAGGCTCCGAAGTGCAGCGATCCGCTCTTCTAAAGGCGGGTGGGTCATGAATAAACGCATCATCTGCTTGCCGCCGGTACGAATCCCAAACGCCATCATGGAGTCCGGGAGTTCAGAAGGCGCACCTTGTTCGGCCCGTAGTCGTTCAAGCGCACCAATCATCGCGGGAGCTCCGGCGAGCTGCGCGCCTGCTTGATCGGCACGGAATTCGCGCTGCCGCGAGAACCAGAAGACGATCATCGATGCCAAGATACCGAGAATCATCTCAGCCACAAAGGTGACGATATAAAAGCCTGGGCCATGGCCGCGCTCGGTTTTAAAGACAGCGCGATCGATGGTGTGACCGATGATGCGAGAGAAGAACATCACAAAGGTGTTCACGACGCCCTGAATCAGCGCCAGGGTGACCATGTCACCGTTTGCGACGTGGCCGATTTCATGGGCCATGACTGCACGCGCCTCGTCACGACTGAAACGTTCTAACAGACCGGTGCTGACTGCAACCAGTGCGTTGTTGCGATCCCAGCCCGTGGCAAAGGCATTACTGGTATGGCTTGGAAAAATACCCACTTCTGGCATGCCAATCCCAGCCTCGTCAGCCAACTCACGGACTGTTTGCATGAGCCATTGCTCGTCTGCTGTTCGCGGGGTCTGGATGATGTGTGTCCCAGTTCCCCGCTTGGCCATCCACTTTGATAACAGGAGACTGACTACAGATCCGGCCATGCCGAAGATAAAGCAAAAAAGTAACAGTCCAGAAAGGTTTAAATCGACACCATTGGCAGCCAAATAGCCTTCGAAGCCCAGTAAACTGAGGGTGACACTCGCCACCAGCACAATGGCCAAGTTGGTCATTAAAAACAGGGCGATGCGTAACATGGTGACCTCTCCTTTGATGGTCGAATTTCCTATCGGGAAGATATTGGTTTTTCACCGGAGTTCAAGCAATGACTGAACAAAAACAGCGAAAAAAGACCGATGCGCAGTGGCGGGAGCAATTATCCGCTGAAGCGTACCGGGTGACGCGTCAACAGGGCACAGAGCGGCCTTTTGACAATGCCTATCATGCGCACAAGGACGACGGTCAATATCACTGTGTGTGTTGCGATACCCTGTTATTTGACGCAGCACATAAATTTGATTCGGGGACCGGTTGGCCGAGTTTTTATCAGCCTGCAATTGACAAGGTGATCGGTGAGCGCACCGATCGATCGATGTTTTTCATGCCGCGCACTGAGGTGGTCTGTGATGCCTGCGAAGCACACCTAGGTCATGTGTTCCCAGATGGGCCGGCGCCGACTGGGCTTCGGTACTGCATCAACTCAGCCGCCTTAGTGTTCAAAGCACGCTAAATGGGCACAGGGCCTGCGATGGCGATCAACCGCCATCCAGGTCCGGCTGCTTTGATTTCGATTGAGTGGCCCAACGCTTTGATTTCCGCCAAACGGTTCAGTGACACCAAAACCCACTGGCCCGGTTTGGGAGGCATTTCCTCTGTGATCGCGTCGCGATAAAACGAGAAACTCGGCATGCGGACGCCTTGGGAAACCACATCAGCGTCTGATCCCTTGGCGAGTAAGGCCGCTTCTTTTAAAGGCCGTTGCCGCGCTTCAGAAATCACCGGTAGGACCACGAGGGCAATCAGAGTTAACTGCAGTCCCCCCATCGCGATCAACCGTTGACTGAGTCGCCACCGGGGAAGCCACAGAATGATGACCGCCATCGCGGCAATGGCGATTGTCGCGAGGCTTAGAGGCCACCACCAGTTGGCTAACACCTGGGACAGTACCAACAACTGTTCTTCATCACGTGGATTGGTTGGCATGGGTATCTGTTGATGCAGGACACCCAGAGCCACTAAGCCAAGCGGTAACATCAGACCTGGAAGGGCCCAAAAGCGCGCGTTGAGCATGGGTAAAACGCGCGCATATAAAATGAACAAAGGGGGTGTGGAGTACAGCACATAGTGTGGAAGTTGGGTTCCAGAAAGTGACACTAACATTACCACCAAGAGACACCAAAGCAGTGCAAATCGACTGATCGGATCCGCCCAGAATTCCTTGCCGCGGAACACAATCGCGACCACGAGTCCCGAATACGGCAGGAGCATCAAGGGCATGACGAAGGCATAGTACAAGGGGTGGCCGCCATGGCCGTGCAAGTTTCCTGAGAACCGTTCGACGTTGTGTCGCAGAATGAAATTCTCAAAAAACGCCCAACCCTGTGCGTCGTAGACCCCGATGATCCAAGGAGTGAGGATGGCTGCAACGATCACATAGCCCCAAATGGTGTTTAGGGCGGCCCAGAGGACCGACCATCGTCCGGTGCTCAGGACCCAGAGGCCGAGCGCGCCTGCTGGTATCAAGATGGCCACAGGTCCCTTGGTTAATAGCCCCAAGGCAAGCCATAGATACACCCGCATTTGTACGGCGCGACTGGGTGACTGAATGAAGCGTGCGATGTCCGTAAATAAGAGTGCGAACCAGAGATTCAACAGCGCATCCGCGGTGGCGGCACGCGCGATCACGAGGGTTCCCAGTGTGGTTCCGACCGCCAGCGCAACAAATAACCCTAGAGGGGCTTGTCTACTGGTCTCTTTGACGTAGCGGCCGAGCACCAACGCCCACAACGCACCAGCGACGACAGACGGCAGACGGCCGATCATCTCGATTGGGATCCATGACGGTAGGACGTACGCAAGACTCAGCGCGCCAGCTTGCAACCAATACGAAAGAATCGGTTTGTCGTATCGCGGTTGCCCATCGAGCGTCGTGGCGGCCCAGTGGCCGCCGTTGAGCATTTCACGGGTCGCTTCAAGGAAGGCGCCCTCATCGAGGTCGAATAAGGGCACCCATGTACCGAGCAGGCCCAAACCGACCAGGCAAAGAAATAAACGCCAATCGAGTCGACTAAGGGCGATCATGCGTCCCTTGGGCCCAGCCTGAGGTCTCAGTTTCCTGCGTGAGCGGTGGTTGTTGATGCGGTTTTAATCGCGTCAGCATTTCTGCCACCAAGCCCGTTGTGATGAGTTGAAGACCAACCAGTGCGAGTAACACACCCGTGATCAACAATGGGCGATTCCCAATATCCAGCCCCGCAAGTTTTAAGATCAAGAGATAGGTCAGGGCAAGACCGCCAAGGCCCCCAGTCATCAGTCCTGCAACACCAAAAAAATGCCCAGGACGCTCACGGAAGCGGAGGAAAAACCAAGCCGCCAAGAGATCGAGGATCACGCGAGGGGTTCGCGAAATTCCGTATTTTGAAACCCCAGCTGTTCGCGCGCGGTGATTGACCGGCATCTCAGCAATCCGGCTCGGATGGGTCAGATTGGCAACCCACAGCGGGATGAAGCGATGCATCTCGCCACGCAGATCGAGGCCTTCGAGTACTTCGCGCCGGCCCACCTTGAGGCTGCATCCGTAATCGTGCAATTGCACGCCAGAGACGCGTCCGATTAACCAGTTCGCCATGCGTGACGGCAGGGTGCGATCGAGGCTGTCTTGGCGATTTTTTCGCCAGCCACACAATAAATCGAGTTGCTTGGCCTCAAGCTCCTGCGCCATGGCCGGGATGTCTTTTGGATCGTTCTGTAGGTCGCCATCCATAAATGCAATCAGATCGCCCTGGGCGGCTAGCAGACCGGTTTGCATGGCTTGGGTCTGACCGAGGTTTCTGCGGTGCGATAGCACCCGCAGGTGCGGTCCGCGGGTGTCGCGTGCAGCCAGTAGCTTTGCACGAGTGCCATCTGTGCTGCCGTCGTCGACCAACACCAACTCGAACGCGCCTGGATACTCAGCGAGTGCCGCATGCAGTTCATCGACTAATCGATCTACGTTGTCTTCCTCCTTGTAGAGAGGAATCACCACCGAAAGGCTGGGCAAGGTCTTAGCCATTAAACGTTCGCTTCGTGAGTAACAAAGCACCGAGTATACCGAAGACTGCTGTCAGACTCAGTACGTAAACGTGCAGTTGGATTGCGAGCGTGAGACCGGTCATGGCTGACTGCCCGCCAAAGGTCGCACCAAGGATCCCTCCAGCTTGATAGCTCCCTGCACCGGCCAGACCGTGGATTGGCAGGATCGACGACAGCTCGGCACCCAAGATGGTCGCCATCACTTCGGTCACCGAGATGCCAGAGAGCGCTGCGAGGAGAACAGCCATTCCGATCAACTTGCACAGCCAGGCAAGGATCGTCAGCCGCCAAAGTCGATGCAACCGCGCGGGCTGCGAGGCCTCAAACACCAATTGTGCGCGGGCTTTGGCCAAAAACTGCGGAAGCGGCCAATGCTGGGTCTTTGGCAGCACACCACGAATTATTAAGGGGGTGAGAAACACTAAGATGGCGACCATGCCGATCATGACCACGCCAAATTTAGGGAGTAATAGTATCGATACGCTGAGGCCAATGAGACTGATGAAATCCAAAATCCGAATCCAGATCAGGCTCGTCAAACCGACCGAAAATTCGATTCGGCCCAGCCACCGCGCGAGTAAGGGGAGTGCCAACTCACCCAGACGCATGGGAGCCAGATTATTAGCGGTGTTGTGCACAAAACTCATCCCCAAGGCATCCGTCAGGGGTAACTGTTCAAACAGCACCCAGGTCCGCAAGCCACGCAAAAGCCAACTGGCGGCGCCCAATAAAAATACGACCGTCAGGGTGTGTGTGGGCAATTGCCAAAGCGCCATCACCGTCGACTGTAAATCCAACATGGCTGCGGCAAAGGCCACAGTTAGCACGAGAATCGCGAGTCCGATTGCGAATTTGAGGTAGACCGCAGATCGCGAAATTGAGACGTTGTTTTCTTTCAAAAGAACCCTAGATAGATCATCGGTCGGTGAGTGAGTACGCTCAAGATATTACCTGTTTCTGCACCAGGAGGGTGAAACGGCCAACTGAAACTGTGGAGACCCTATGATTGATGCATTAACTGATTCCTACCGTGAGATGCTCGTCGCCCTTGGCGAGGACCCAACGCGAGAGGGCTTACTCGATACCCCAAAGCGTGCCGCGAAGGCGCTTGAGTTTTTAACCTCGGGGTACCGCCAAGACTTGGATGACATCGTCAATGGCGCGGTGTTTGAATCCGATAATGATGAGATGGTCGTTGTGCGCGATATCGAGCTGTATTCGATGTGTGAGCATCACATGTTGCCCTTTACTGGGCGCTGCCACATTGGATATTTGCCCTCCGGCAAGGTCCTCGGACTCTCGAAATTTGCGCGGATCACTGACATGTTTGCACGCCGTTTGCAGATCCAAGAGAACCTGACGCGGCAAATTGCGCTTGCTGTACAGGATGTCACCGATGCCCGTGGCGTCGCGGTTGTGATCGAGGCGCGGCATTTTTGTATGATGATGCGCGGTGTGGAAAAGCAAAATTCCACCATGGCGTCCTCTGTGATGTTGGGCGATTTCCGGGATCATCCGGCGACGCGGTCTGAGTTCCTTCGCTTGATTGGTAAGCCGTAATGCGCGCGTTTCAACGCGATCAAATCGCGAAAATTCACATCCAAGATCTGCGGCTTCGGACCTATATCGGGATCAATGATGATGAAAAGAAAAATCGCCAAGATGTGGTGATTAACATTCGTATTCATTACCACGCGGAGAAGGCCGTCAGCTTCAATGTGATCGAAGAAGCCTTGAATTACCGCACCATCACGAAAAAAGTGATCAGCCATGTGGAAGACAATCGATTCCTGCTGCTTGAGCGGATGACCGACGAGGTGTTGTCGCTGGTCATGGAGCACCCCGAAGTGATGTGGGCGGATGTGCAGATTGATAAGCCGCACGCGCTTCGCTTCTCGGATTCGGTCTCGATTACACTGTCAGCGCGGCGTGAGGGGTATGCGGGTGCGGCGCACCCGCACTGATTTATCCGCCGAGTGCGTCTTCGATCACCCGTTCGATTCGACTCGATGTTGGGCCTGTGAAGGATCCAAAGCTGCCGACGAGTTTGCCATTGCGGTCGATGATGTATTTGTGGAAGTTCCACGATGGATAATCACCGCCAGCGGCTTCGGCGAGCCCCGTAAATAACGGGTCTGCCTTGCCTTTCTTGGCATGGGTCGTTGCGTACATCGGAAACTGCACGCCATATGTAAGGCGACAAAAATCAGCAGATTCGGCTTCCGATGCGAATTCTTGGCCGCCGAAATCCGCGGATGGAAAGCCAAGGACCGCAAATCCACGGTCCTTGTATTTCCGGTACAACGCCTCAAGTCCATCGAATTGTGGCGTGAATCCGCATTTGGATGCCGTGTTGACGACCATCACAACCTGCCCTTGGTAGGTGTCGCAAAGGCGGTCAACTTGCTCGCCGGCGAGTTGGCGGACAGAATGGTCCAAAAGGGATGCGCATTGCGCCTGTGCCTGTGTTGTCGTCATTAGTATCACCATTGCCAAGCCGGGAAGGCTTGCGAGTTTTCGGTTCATGGATGAGTTTCCTCAACTGTTTGGAGTTCGTGTGTGGCCCGCTGCTGCCTAGTCCTTGGCGACCAATTATCTGACGCGCTGCCGTCGCTTCTTGCGTTGCGACCTAACGACGTCGTGCTTATGGCAGAAGTTTGGTCCGAAGCGACATATGTCAACCATCACAAGCAAAAAATCGCCCTGATCTTTGCAGCCATGCGCCATTTTGCTGAACGACTTCGCGATGGCGGTCGGCAAGTGCACTACGTGAAGCTCACCGATCCTGAGAACACGCAGTCCCTCTGTGATGAGATTCGGCGGCATCAAAGCCAGCATCAATTTGAGGGCTGGCTGGTGACTGAGCCTGGCGAATGGCGCCTGCTGGCAGAATTCCAGACTTTGGCGACGGACTTGCCCGTGCCGTTCGAAATTCTTGAGGATGATCGGTTCATCACTTCGCACGCGGAATTTGCTGAATTTCTGTCTGGCAGGAAACAGCCGCGGATGGAGCATTTCTATCGCCAAGTTCGAAAGCGCACTGGGATTTTGATGGATGGTGTATCACCGGCGGGTGGTGAGTGGAATTATGATCATGACAACCGGAAGGCTTTTCCAGGCGGAGTCACTCCCGCACCCTTGGCGTTCCCGAAAGATGTCATTACGGCCGAGGTCTTTGCACTGGTTGAGGAACGATTTGCGTCGCACTTTGGCAGCCTAGAGACGTTTTTTTGGCCAGTCACCCATGCTCAAGCGGCAGACGTGCTCGAGACTTTTATTCGCGACAGACTGCCGCAGTTTGGCGATTATCAAGATGCGCTCGTTACGGGCAACGACACCCTATTCCACAGTCTGATCTCAACCAGTTTAAACCTGGGCTTGCTCGATCCAATGGACGTGTGTCGGCAAGCTGAAGCGGCGTGGCGCAGAGGTGCAGCACCGATCAATGCGGTGGAGGGCTTTATTCGGCAAATACTTGGCTGGCGCGAGTATGTCCGCGGTCTGTACTGGGCCTATATGCCTGAGTACAAAACCCGAAATGGCCTCGAGGCTGATTGGCCGTTGCCAGCCTTTTTTTGGGACGAGCAGGGCACGGACATGCGTTGTCTGTCTGAAGCCATTCGCAACACCCGAGAACATGCCTATGCACATCACATCCAGCGGCTGATGGTGACTGGTAACTTTGCACTGATTGCAGGGTGTTCTGTCGCGCAGGTGACGGATTGGTATCTGGCGGTGTATGCCGATGCCTTTGAGTGGGTGGAGTTGCCCAACACGCTTGGCATGGCGCTCTTTGCCGACGGCGGATTGATGGGTTCGAAACCCTACTGCGCCAGTGGCAAATACATTGATCGAATGAGTGATTACTGCAAAGGCTGTCGATACCAGGTGAAGGAGTCCACCGGCCCCAACGCGTGTCCCCTGAATTATTTGTATTGGGACTTTTTACTCACCCATCGGGATCGGTTTGCGTCGAATCCGCGGATGGCGATGGTGATGAAAAATTTAGACCGGATGGGTGATGAGAAGGTCGCGGCCATTCGCGCCGATGCCCTGGCGTTTAAAGCACGGGTTGAACAGACTGGCTCAGATCGCCTCAGTGAGGCGCAGGAACGCCTGTTGTGAGGGCGAAAGGACG
>CAZVNX010000010.1:63488-71731 GCA_964628665.1 uncultured Pseudomonadales bacterium
TGCCCCGAACAGGTGTGCATTGGAGCCGTTTTCGCACCGAGTCCCTCGGCGAGCTCAGACGCGATCTGGATGCCTTGGGAGTGGGTTTGTGGATCAGTGCGACTGAACCCGATCAGGCGTTACAGAGGCTGGCAGAGGACGGGTTCCGTGTGCGAACTGTGGTGACGGATCTGCCCATCGCGACCGAGGAACGGCTCGAAAACGCCAAGCTTGAATCCGAGGGCTACAGCGTCATGACGGTCGAGAGCGATGATCTGTTTCGAGCGGCACAACTCCCGTTTGAACTGGATGCGTTGCCTGCGAGTTTCACCAAGTTTCGGAAACTGATCGAGAAGGCGCCCGCATTGGTGCCCGCTTTACCTGGTGAGACCGCCCCGATCGATGCGTCTTCCCAGCGGCCCTGGGAGGATCCCAGTGAATGGGTTGAGGCAGTCGAGACCTTGTCGCAGCCCAGGCAGTCTGCTTGGATCGGCGGGCGAGATGCCGGCCTCGCGCATTGGCGTGCCTATCTCGAGGCGGGCGCGCTGTCACATTACAAAGAGACCCGGAATGCCTTTGAGGGCCGTTTTCAGTCGAGTGGATTATCCGCTTGGTTGGCGCACGGCTGTCTCTCAGTACGTGAGATTTGGCACGACACCTTGCGCTACGAACAGCAATTTGGCGCCAATGAGTCGACCTATTGGCTCCGCTTTGAGTTGTTGTGGCGAGAATATTTTCGCTGGTACAGCCGCGCATCGGATTGGACCTTGTTTCGATGGACGGGGCCAAGTGACCGTGAGCCGCATGGCGATCGGCATCCGACACGATTTCGTGCGTGGTGTGAGGGCAGTACCGGCTGTGACATCGTGGACGCAGCCATGCGCGAATTGGCGAGCACCGGATGGATGAGTAACCGAGCGAGACAATTGGTCGCAAGCCACTGCATCTATGAATCGGGCTTGGATTGGCGACTCGGAGCAGCTTTGTTTGAAGCGCGACTCATCGACCATGATGTCGCGAGTAACTGGGGTAACTGGGCATACATTGCTGGCGTGGGGGCAGACCCGCGTGGTGGGCGGATTTTCAATCTGGATCAGCAAGCGAGTCGGTATGACCCAGAGGGTGCGTATCGCGCACGGTGGCTTGGCTGATGCAGCCTGTGGTGGTGTGGTTTAAGCGCGATCTGCGTGTGGATGATCATGCGCCATTGCATGCTGCGCAACAGGAAGGCCCGGTGCTGCCGTTGTATGTCGTTGAGCCCGGGTACTGGGCCAATGACTACACCTCGGGTCGGCAATGGCAGTTTTTAAAAGATTCGATCATCGCGCTCGATCACGCTCTGAGTCGTCTGGGGCAGCCACTGTGGACCGCTGTTGGCGACATTGAGGCTGTGTTGACGCGATTGCATCAACGCTTTGGGTTTCAGGTGATGCATTCGCATCAGGAATCAGGACCCCTATGGACCTATGCACGGGATCTGCGGGTCAAGGCCTGGTGTGCGCAACACAATGTGCAATGGATCGAGCACCGACAACATGGCGTGGTGCGTGGCCTCAGTGAACGGGGTCGTTGGGCCGCACAATGGGATGCGTTGATGTCAGAGCCTCTGATCCAAGCGCCCGACGCGCTGGTGGGTGTTGGTATGCCACCCAAACCCGCCGATCAAGTCGTCTCGCAGGTTGCAATCGCCGAGGAGTTCCTTACCCAAGCTCAGCCGGGCGGCTTGGAAGAGGGCGCGCGGGTCCTCGAGAGCTTCGTGGCATCACGTGGGGAAACCTACCGTGGTGGCATGTCGAGCCCACTCACGGCAGCGACGGTCTGTTCCCGCTTATCGACGCATTTATCGATCGGCACGGTGAGTCTCAGACATGCGTGGCAGTTGAGTCAGTCGACCCGAGCTGCCTACATTGCTGAGGGGGGGCGAAGTCGGTTTGTTGCGAGTTTGAAGTCCTTTGGATCGCGTCTGCATTGGCATTGCCACTTCATGCAAAAACTCGAGACCGAGCCGCGGCTTGAATGGGAAGAATTGCATCGTGGCTTTATTGGACTGCGTCCACTAACGCCCGAGGCACCAGAGCGCCTTGAACGCTTCAGTACCGGCACTCTAGGGTGGCCTTTTGTGGACGCCTGTTTGCGTTGTTTGGCACAAACCGGATGGATTAATTTTCGCATGCGCGCGATGTTGGTAGCGATCGCAAGCTACCATCTGTGGCTTGATTGGCGGCAAACCGCGCCTGTCCTCGCGCGCTGGTTCACGGATTTTGAGGCAGGCATCCATTTTTCGCAGATGCAGATGCAATCTGGGACCACAGGCATCAACGCCAATCGCATTTATGCGCCCTTGAAACAGTCACTCGACCAAGATCCAGATGGGATCTTTATTCGGCGTTGGGTCCCGGAACTGGCCAGCGTGCCAACCGAGTGGATTCACACGCCATGGCGGATGCCAAGTCAATTACAAACCCGTGTTGGCTGTGTGATCGGTGTGCAGTATCCGGCGCCGATCGGTGATCCGTTGCAGCTCGCGCGCGAGGCGCGGGCGCGGCTAAAACAGTGGATTGAGACACATGATCTGCGACCTGAAGCCTCGCGTGTCTTGAAAACACACGGCAGTCGACTCAGACAACAACGGCCCCGCTATGGTAAAAAGACGGAAAATGCGCAAATGGATCTGGATTTGAAATGAACGACATGACCGAAGGCGATCGCTTAGAGCAGACTGGGACTCGTCTGGGGTACCTCGGTTTGTTGCCATTTATCGGTGGTGCTGTGGCCGCACTGTTATCTAATGATTTGGCTCCTTTTGCCCTGCAGGCCTTTGTGTTGTATTCGTTGGCCATTTTGTCCTTTATGGGTGGTGTCCATTGGGGTCTGGCCCTGATCGTTGGAACGCGCCAGAGCGCGCGTCTGTTGATCTCGGTGATCCCTGTTGTGATCGGATGGGTGTGTTTGCTGACCTTGCCGGTGCACTTGACGCTGGCGGTGCTAGGCGGCGCTTACATTGCGCAGTGGTTTGCCGATCGACCGATTCTCGCAGAGCTCCCGATCCCGACGTGGTATTTCGATATGCGGCCACGACTCGCCTACATCGTGGCTGGCTGCCATTTGTTCATGCTGTTTCGCTTGATGGGCTGATTACTGCGGCAGTGTTTGGATGGCCTGCACCAGTAGGGCGGGATCCACTGACGCACCATTCAGAATCACGCCAAAATGGAGGTGTGGTCCGGTCACTCGACCGGTCGCACCCACGGTGCCAATGACCTCTCCCTGTGTGACAATCTGCCCTTCTGTGACGGTGATTTCATCCATGTGGTTGTACATGGTCTTTAATCCCTCGCCATGATCAATGATGACCAAGCGTCCGTTGAAGAAAAAATCACCCACCAGCACCACAGTGCCCTGTCCCGATGCCTTCAGGGGAGTTCCCTTAGGAGCGGCAATATCAGTCCCTGAGTGCGGACGCCGCGGTTGATCGTTGAAGAAACGCCGTTTACCAAATGGGCTCGAAACCGGTCCCTCGACGGGTAACGTCAACCGGACTGTGTCGAGTTGCCCAGTGAACCTGGATAAGGCATCTCGCTGTGCCTGAGCCTCTGCTTTGATCCGTTCAAGATCCAAGGGATTGGGGTTCACCTGACGTTTGTTCTCAAGGTAGATCCGTTGTTCTAAATAGCGCTTACCGGTCACTGTAAAGTCGATCGGCCCGTGGGTTGTTTCCAATACATGGTTGCCAGGTTCGAGTGATAACGGGAGCCCAACGACTGCAAGTTCCCGACCGTCACGGGTCAGTGTGAGGACGGGTCGGCCCTGAAAACTGGGGTTGCTGTTTGATGCCACGGGGATCAACGCAATGCCGCCAGGCACACGTGACTCCGAGAGGCTGTAGCTTAAGGGAGCCCACACACACAGCAATAGAGCCATCCATCGGCGCATCAGCCTTCCTCCTGTATTTGTGTGACGGTTGCATCCAAGCGCCCATCTTTGAGACGTACCTCGATCGCACTTTGCAGCGCGACATCGTGGACCGAACCGATGGTGCGGTCTGCTGAGGCGTCTGCTTTTAAGACAATGCCATAGCCGCGGCTCAGAGTCGCCAATGGGCTCAATACATCCAACTGACTGGCATACCCACCTAGTTGCGTGCGGGCCACGGTCAGACGCTGCGCGATGCGATCGTGCAGTTGCCTACTGAGATGGGTGAGATCTGCACGCTTGATGGCGATGTACTCGGTCGGTGGGACCAGTCGTGAGCGCAACTGCTGTAACCGGTCCCGCTGATTGCGTGTCTGTGTGTCAACGCGTTGACTGAGTCGTTGCAGATTCAGCTCCAACCGTTGTTCGGCGAGTGCAATCAGTGTTTCTGCGCGTGACACGAGTCGACGTTGTAAGTTGTGCACACGCGATGCGATCTCGACTTGATCTGGCGATACCAGCTCGGCAGCCTGCGAGGGCGTGGCGGCACGGACATCTGCAACCCAGTCTGTTAGGCCCGTATCAGTCTCATGGCCGACAGCCGACACCACAGGGATCGGGCAGGCGGCAATGGCGCGGCAGAGTGACTCATCGTTAAATGCACTGAAGTCTTCACTGGCCCCACCGCCACGGCCAATGATCAGCACATCA
Source organism: uncultured Pseudomonadales bacterium (assembly GCA_964628665.1). GTDB lineage: Bacteria > Pseudomonadota > Gammaproteobacteria > Pseudomonadales > Litorivicinaceae > HIMB30. The sequence goes on from CAZVNX010000010.1 coordinate 68,091, forward strand.
CAGCGCCCATCGGCGATCGAATGCGCCAGTGCTGTCTGTAATTCCTCTGCGGCGGCCTCACCTTGCACGGCAGCGGAGTAGAGCCGGATCTCGGCAACGGGCCAACGGCGGTTTAGGACGGCCAGCATGTCTTGAATCACCGCGCCCTTCGATGAGGTAATCAGACCGATGCATCTGGGCATACTCGGTAATGCGCGTTTGCGACTCGCATCGGTTAAACCTTCAGCGACAAGTTTGGCGCGCAGCGCATCGAGCTTGGCCTTTTGATCACCCAATCCGGCTTCAGCCATTTTTTTGACAATGAGTTGTAGCTTGCCGTTGGGCGGATAGAAGTTCACTTCGCAGGCAATGCGGACCTTGAGGCCGTCACGTGCAACCAACCGGACGAGGCGGTTGTTGCCTTTGAACATCACGGCACTGAGAGAGGCCTGGCCATCGGTTAGAGAGAAATACCAATGTCCGGATGGGTAGGCTTTGAAATTTGAGATTTCGGCGTCGAGGGTGACGGTGGTCGGGAATGCCGACTGCAATGCATCGTTCAGTCGTGCCGCTAAGGTCGAGACCGTCAGTGTCTGTTCTGTGTTTGTCACTTGTTGGACACCCCTTTACTCCTTAAACTACGTGATTACCCGCCGCCCTCAAGGATTGCATCATGTTACGGATCGCCGAAGACGCTCTGACTTTTGACGATGTCCTGCTGGTTCCTGGTTATTCCAACATCATTCCAGCGAACGTTAGCCTGACAACACGAATCACCCGCAACATCGAGCTTAACATGCCGCTTTTGGCTGCGGCGATGGATACCGTTACGGAATCTGCCCTCGCCATTGCGATGGCTCAAGAGGGCGGACTTGGCATCCTGCACAAGAACATGACGATCGAGCGTCAAGCGGAGGAAGTCCGTAAGGTCAAAAAATTCGAGACGGGAATTATCCAAGATCCTGTGACATGCGGACCAGACATCACCGTACGCGACTTGTTGGTGATTACCCGAAAGCACAACATCAGTGGGGTCCCGGTGGTGGAGGGCGATAATCTGGTGGGAATCGTCACTGGTCGCGATATCCGGTTTGTGCCGGATCTCGACATCCGCGTACGGGATGTGATGACGCCAAAAGAGCGATTGGTCACCGTACTCGAGGGTGCGCCACATCAAGAGATTCAGACCAAGTTGCACGCCCATCGGATTGAGAAAGTTTTGGTGGTCGATGCAGATTTTCGTCTGAAAGGGCTTGTGACGGTCAAAGACATCATGAAAGCGGAAAGCCATCCCTTTGCCGCCAAAGATGCCGCCAAGCGTTTGTTGGCTGCTGCGGCTGTCGGTACTGGCGCCGAGGGCGAAGCGCGTATTGAAGCGCTGGTTGCCGCTGGCGTAGATATTTTAGTCGTCGATACGGCGCATGGCCACTCACAGGGTGTTTTGGATCGCGTTGCATGGATTAAGCAGACCTTCCCGCAAGTCGAAGTGATTGGCGGTAACATCGCCACAGGCGAAGCCGCCAAGGCCTTGGTTGCTGTGGGCGCTGATGCGGTCAAGGTGGGGATTGGTCCGGGATCGATCTGCACCACACGCATTGTGGCGGGAGTGGGTGTGCCACAGGTGTCTGCGATTGCGAACGTCGCTGCTTCGTTACTGGGTTCGGGTGTGCCGGTCATCGCCGATGGCGGGATTCGGTATTCAGGTGACATTGCCAAAGCGATTGCAGCCGGTGCATCGACTGTAATGGTTGGCTCGTTATTGGCTGGAACGGATGAGGCGCCAGGCGAGGTGGAGTTGTATCAAGGCCGCGCTTACAAGTCCTACCGTGGCATGGGCTCTATGGGGGCCATGGCACAGCGTGAAGGATCATCGGATCGCTATTTCCAGGATGCGAGTGCGGGTGCTGAGAAATTAGTGCCTGAGGGTGTCGAGGGGCGTGTTCCATGCAAAGGACCGTTGTCCGGCATCGTGCACCAAATGATGGGTGGGTTGCGGGCAGCCATGGGCTACACCGGTTGTGCCACGATTGAAGAAATGCGCGTGAAGCCATCGTTTGTGCGTATCTCGGGTGCGGGGGTGAAGGAGTCACATGTCCATGATGTGTCGATCACCAAAGAAGCACCCAACTATCGGGTGAAATGATCATGGATATTCATGCGGATCGACTGCTGATCCTAGATTTCGGTTCCCAATACACGCAATTAATTGCCAGGCGCGTACGCGAGCATGGCGTCTATTCTGAGATCTTGCCCTGTGATGTGGATCCGGCTCGGATTGTTGATTTTCAGCCGAAAGGCGTGATCTTGTCTGGTGGTCCTGAATCGGCAACTGCATCGACGGGTTGGAAGATTCCAAAAGAAGTCTACGCGTTAGACGTGCCGATCTTAGGCATCTGCTACGGCATGCAAGCGTTGGCGCAAGAGCTCGGTGGACGCGTTGAATCGAGTGATTTACGTGAGTTTGGTCATGCAGACCTCACCATTGAAAACGATCAAGGATTGTTTGCGGATCTGTCGGAGACCGGCACGCTGTCGGTCTGGATGAGCCATGGCGATCGCGTAGTCGCCTTGCCTCAGGGATTTGAAGTGATTGGTTCCAGTGCGCATGCGCCGATTGCGGCCATGGCCGATAACACGCGCAAAATCTATGGTCTGCAATTCCATCCTGAGGTGACCCACTCTGAGGGTGGGTCCGAAATGCTCGCGCGATTTGCACACCAAATCTGCGGCTGTGGTCGCACTTGGACGCCTGAAAACATCATTGAGGATGCCATCACTCAAGTCCGCGCCCAAGTGGGTGACGGTCAGGTTTTGCTGGGCTTATCTGGGGGCGTGGACTCGTCGGTTGTGGCGGCCTTGCTGCACAAAGCCATCGGCGACCAATTGGTCTGTGTGTTTGTCGATAATGGACTGCTCCGCTTAAATGAAGGTGCGCAGGTGATGGAAACCTTCGCCCGAAACCTTGGGGTTCGAGTGATTCGTGCCAATGCCGAAGAGCGCTTTTTAACCGCCTTGAAAGGCCAAGCGGATCCTGAGTTGAAGCGAAAGATCATTGGTCGAACCTTCATTGAGGTGTTCGAGGAAGAAGCGGCTAAGTTGACGGACGTGCGCTTCCTGGCTCAGGGTACGATCTACCCAGATGTCATCGAATCCGCTGGCGCCGCCTCAGGCAAGGCCCATGTGATCAAGAGTCATCACAATGTCGGTGGCTTACCTGACGACATGCGCATGGAGCTCGTTGAGCCTTTGCGTGAACTCTTCAAAGATGAAGTGCGCATCCTGGGCGTGACACTGGGCCTTCCGGCTTCGATGGTGTATCGCCACCCGTTTCCTGGACCGGGCCTCGGTGTGCGGATCTTGGGTGAAGTTAGTCAGCAGTCGGCTGACATCCTGAGGCGTGCGGACCACATTTTCATTGAAGAGCTTCGTGCAGCCGATCTGTATGACAAGGTCTCTCAAGCCTTTGCCGTATTTTTGCCTGTGAAATCGGTTGGCGTGGTAGGTGATCAGCGCCGGTATGCCCCAGTGATTGCATTACGCGCAGTGGAAACGATTGATTTCATGACGGCCCGTTGGGCGCATCTCCCGTATGCATTTATCGAACGTGTATCAGGACGGATTATCAACGAGATTGAAGACGTCAGCCGCGTTGTGTATGACGT
>CAZVNX010000011.1:0-2559 GCA_964628665.1 uncultured Pseudomonadales bacterium
AACGCGCGACCAATTGGTTAAAAGCCAACTGCTCTACCAGCTGAGCTAACGACCCCCAAGAGGTGGATCATAAATGATCCGTGATAGGGCGCGTATGATACCGGCCAACATAGAATGTGCAACCCAAAAATCGGTTTTTTCTAGATTTGCGGGCTCACAGCAGGCTGATAACGTGTCGGATCCTCAAGGCCCGCATCCAAAAAACCCTTACGCCGCAGCCGACATGCATCACAACGCCCACAGGCCTGTCCGTCCTCGTCAGCCTGATAGCAACTCACAGTCAAACCGTAGTCAACACCGAGCGCTGTCCCCGCTTTTACAATGTCTGCTTTGGTCATCTGCATCAGTGGCGCCTCAACATGCCAAGGCGGACCGCCGTCGACCGCTGCTGTGGCCACATTGGCGAGACGCTCAAACTGTTCAATGAATGCCGGTCGACAATCGGGATACCCTGAGTAGTCGACTGCATTGGCACCAATAAACAGACGCGTCGCACCCAAGACTTCGGCATAGCCGAGTGCAATGGACAAAAACACGGTATTACGTGCAGGCACATAGGTCACCGGAATCCCCGACGACGCAACCCCATCGGTCGGCACAGAAAAATCCGCACTGGTTAAAGCCGACCCGCCGATGGCCGCCAAATCGAGCCGGATCAATTGATGAGGATGATGACCGAGCGCTTCAGCGACGCGTACAGCCGCTTTTAGCTCCGATTGATGCCGCTGGCCGTAATCAAACCCAAGGGTGTAGCACTCAAGCCCACGTGCACGTGCCATGGCAAGTACCGTCGCCGAGTCCAAACCACCAGAAAGTAAGACCACTGCCTTCGATTGACTGCTCATCGACCGCTTTCCTCGCCCCAAATGAGTTTGTGTAACTGCAGTTGCATCCGGAACGGATGCACGCTTTCGATAATCCAAGAAGCCATCGCTTGCAGGTCAATTCCCTCGTACACAGGCGATATCCACACCACTCCTGCCTGAAAGATCTCAGGATGCTGATCACAGAGTGCCTCAAACCATCGAAAATCGGCTGCACTGGTGACCACGACCTTGACCTGATCGGTTGATTTTAAGAGCGGTAGATTCTCAAGACGATTTCGGTGCGACTCACCAGACCCTGGCGTCTTGATATCAAGCACGATGGAAACCCTCGGGTCCACCTCGGTGATATCCATAGCGCCTGATGTCTCAAGCGACACCGAAAGGCCCGCATCGCAGAGCGCTGAGAGCAACAACAGACAGTTGGGTTGTGCCAGCGGCTCACCACCGGTCACACACACCCGCGTGGCACGCCGAGACACGGCATCGGCCACCAAGGCCTCGATCGCGACCTGCTCACCGCCATTGAAGGCGTACGCACTGTCACAATACACACAACGAAGTGGGCAACCTGTTAAACGGATAAATGTTGTTGGATAACCCGCAGTCGCGGCTTCACCTTGCAGACTGGTAAAGATCTCCGTAATCCGGAGCAATGCCGACTCGGCCATGGGACGCCTCAGTTTGTGGTTTCGAGCTCGCGCTTCGCCAAACCGGCTTCAACACTGTCTGGGGCCTCAGTGACGACCTCTTCTAACACCTTCCGCCCGTTTAACACGTCCTGATTCTTGATGAGCAACTTGCCCAGCTTGACCTTGACCTGCAGTATCCGGCGATATTCCGGAGCCATGAGCGTCAAACTCTTGAATTCTTCGATGGCGTTCGCGTCTTGACCCAGCACATCGAAGACTTGCCCGCGCCAAAACCGGGCGTCGAGGATCAATTCGCTCTCTGGGTAGGCTGCGATGAAACGTTCCATCGCTTGCAAAGCCGCTTCGAACTCACGCGCCCGAATCAATTCAAAGGCGGCGTTGTACGCATCCTGATCAGACACGCTGACAGGCTCTGCCGGCGGCAATCCGCCGACCAACGCACCCTCAGAAGCTTGAGCCACCGGTGTAGCCGCCTGTGGCATAGTGGCCGCTTCACGCTGCACCCGCACCAACTCGCCCAAGCGCTGATCAAGATCGAGATACCGTGCTTTTTGATCTTGGCTCATTTGTCCAAGTTGAAACGACAACTCTTCCATCAACCCACGCAACGCCTGGGTCTCTTGCCGAAGCTGCTCAATTTGCAACAACAACTCGCCCTGCGACTGGCGCAGGCTCTGTACGTCGAGCTCTTCAGCCTGAGAAAACAAAGACGCCGCAGTCATGACAACCGCGGCGCCTGTGGTGATCAGTAACCGCATGGATTACTGGTAAATCAACTCAACGCGACGGTTACGTGACCAACCGCTGTCATCACGAACCAATGACAGTGGACGCTCTTCACCGTAAGACACGGTCTCGATCTGTGTGCGGTTCACGCCCTGAATAACCAGGTACCGCGCGACTGCGTTTGCACGGCGCTCACCGAGAGCCAAGTTATACGCACGCGTTCCGCGCTCATCCGCATGACCTTCCAAACGAACTTTGGCGTTCCGGTCAGCAACGAGGAATTTGGCATGTGCATCGAGATCATCCAACGCATCTTGCTTTAAATCAGACTTATCAAATTCAAAGAAGAACAATGT
>CAZVNX010000011.1:2659-65804 GCA_964628665.1 uncultured Pseudomonadales bacterium
CATCCAACGCATCTTGCTTTAAATCAGACTTATCAAATTCAAAGAAGAACAATGTGTCAGCTGCCATCGCACTGGCTTTGAGCTGCTCGACTGAAGCCGCTGCAGCGCTACCTTGCGAACTGTCTGTTGCTGTTGAGCTCGCTGCTGCATCTTCTTGATTTACTTGGCCGGCACAACCTGCCAACACCGCCAAGATCAACGCAATCCCTGCGATTCTCGCCTGTTCCAAAACCTTCATTCCGTCACCCCTGTCGTATACTTGCTGGAATATTTTCTTAACAATTAATTAAAGTACGGGCTCCAAGCGGGTTCCCGAACACTCTCGCTGACCGAAGGTAACCGAACTCGCACCCTTCCGTCCATTGAAACAAGCCCCAAAAGGCCTCTTTCTGCGTCAGATGTCGCATAAATTAACATAGTTCCATTCGGCGCAACACTCGGAGACTCATCTAGATCAGTTTCTGTCAGGATTCTGAGCTCACGCGAGACCAAATTCATCCGTGCAATATGGAACCGCTCATTGGTTCGATGCACAAACACGATTTCTGATCCGTCTGGCGTAAATGCGCCATTGGAATTGTAATCGCCATCAAAAGTCACCCGCTTCACACTGCGATCGGCCACATTCATCAAATACAGCTGTGGCTTACCACCTCGGCTCGAGGTGAAGAGAATCGACCGACCATCCGGTGACCAGCTCGCCTCGGTATCGATCGCAAAATGATTGGTCATCCGATCAAGCTCACCGGTGCGCAAATTGGCGATGTAAATTTCAGGATTACCGTCCTTCGACAGTGTTAACACCAACTTCCGGCCGTCTGGGCTAAACCGCGGCGCACTGTTCAGTCCGGGGAAATTCGTGACCTGCTGCACCTCACCCGTGGCGAGTGTTTGCACGTAGATTCCAGCGCGCTTACCGCGGAAACTCATATAAGCTACGCGTGATCCATCTGGTGACCATGCAGGAGACAAAATCGGTTCCGAGGACTGAAAAATAGTCCGTGGACGGCCACCATCCGCATCGGCGAGGATCAATTTAAAGGTTTGGTCTTTTTCCGATCTGCGCTCAGCAGAGACATACAACAAGCGTGTCGAAAAGAATCCTTTAATGCCTGTCAGCGCTTCATAGATCCGATCCGAAATAAAATGCCCAATATCTCTGATCGCATCGGGACCGCCTGGAATGCGCTCGGACAACACCACCCGCTCGCCATACACGTCATGTAAACCGTAACGCACCACCAGTTCGTTGCCTTCACGAGTGACTGCGCCGAATACTGTATATTCCGAGTCAATCGCGCGCCAATCGCGATAAAAAACCTGATCATCGGGACCTGGCAATGACAGCATACTGTCCCGACGGACGCGGATGAATTGACCACTGCGTTCCAGATTGGACTCAATCAAGCGTGCCAAATCCACATCCAACGCGCCACCGGTTTGGACCCGAAATGGAACCACCGCAATCTTGATTGGATTCTCGACACCGCGCGTGATTTCGATCACCAGTTCCGCACGGGCAGGCACCGCGAACGTGAGCAACATCACAATCCAAACAATACTTCGCATTAATCCTCCGGTCTGAACTTCACAGTCAGGGTTCTAAATTTTTCTTCAAAGGTTCGGGCATCAAACTGCTTCACCTCATCAAAGGGTGCCGCACGTTGCACAGCACGCAACGCCGATTGGTCGAACGATACATCACCACTGCCCTTCACCACGCGAACATCCACCAGTTCTCCATTGGATGCAAGTGACATACGCAAATAGACCTCGAGCCCTCCTTTAAACGCCATCGGGCGTCGCCAAGAGCGCGTGATCCGCGTCGTCATGGCATCCAACACGTTGGCAGCCGCCTTTTCTGACGCCAGTGCATTCAGGACTGCAAGCTCTTCAGCTTCCTGGTTTTTCAATTCCTCCAACTGTCGAGCTTCCGCTTGCGCACGCTCAAATGCGTCCTCAATAGCGCGTGCTTTTTCAGCCTCGGCAGCCTGCTGGAGTGCATCTGCCTTTTTCAATTCCTCGACCTTTGCGGCTTCTTCGGCTTTCTTCGCTTCAGCGGCTTTCTTCGCTTCAGCGGCTTTTTGGGCTTCGTCTGCCTGTTTGGCTTCAGCCGCTTTCTTGGCCTCAGCGGCCTTCTTCAACTCAGCTGCTTTCTTCGCCTCGGCAGCCTTCGCTGCATCGGCTGCTTGTTTGGCTTCCGCCGCCTTCTTCGCCTCGGCTGCTTTTTTTGCGTCTGCTAGCTTCTTCGCCTCGGCTTGTTTCTCGAGTTCAGCTTGCCGTTTTTTTGTCTCTGCCTCACGCCGCTGGCGATCACTCTCTGCTTTTTGTGCTTCGACTCGAGCTTTCGCGGCCTCTGACGGCGCAAAGGTCAATTCAGTCGCCTGCATCACCACCACTTGGGGTGGCGAAATCGTTTTCGCCTCAGGCGATACTGCAACAAAAAATGACGACAAAATAATGACATGCAGGCCGAGGGCCAGCATGGTGGGACGAACTAGGTTTTCGCCCCGACGATCCATTAGGGGGTCTCCGCCACGAGACCGATGGAGGTCACACCGACTTCCTGTAAGGCCCCCATGACTTCCATCACAGTGCCGTAATTCAATGTGGTATCTCCTCGCAGCTGCACCGGTGTGCCGGGCTTCGCGGCCAGGACCTTCATTACACGGTCCTTAATTGTTCCAAGCGTTACTGGCGTCTCACCATCACCGCCGACGTTGATAAACAACTGACCGGATTGGTTCATGGAAATCACCAGAGGCTCTTCTTCAGAGTTCACAGGCAAGGGCTCTGTCGCCGCTTCAGGCAACTCAATCGGCACACCAGGAGTCAACATCGGCGCAGTCACCATAAAGATCACCAACAGCACCAACATGACGTCGATGTAGGGGACGACGTTGATTTCAGAAACCAGACGACTCCGGTTACGTCTCGAGCGTCTCGCCATCATTCGCTCCGCTGGTGCACTCGACGGTGCAAGATCGCCGCAAATTCATCGGCGAAATTCTCATACGTCAAAGCGAGACTATCCACTTTTGAGCTAAACCGATTGTAGGCAATGACAGCAGGAATGGCGGCGAATAAGCCAATCGCTGTGGCCACAAGAGCCTCGGAAATCCCAGGTGCAACGGTTGCCAGGGTCGCCTGCTTCACAGCAGCCAAACCACGGAATGAGTTCATGATGCCCCACACGGTTCCAAATAAGCCGATATACGGACTGATCGAGCCGACAGTGGCCAAAAACGGCAAGTGCAACTCCAAGCGCTCTTCTTCGCGCGCTCGCGCTACACGCATCGCGCGATGCACCCCTTCCATCACCGCATCGGGGTCGGAACGCACATCCTGACGCAGGCGGGTAAATTCCTGAAAACCGGCTTTAAAGACTGCTTCAAGGCCAATCACATTCGGGGCATTGGCAACCTGCTTATACAGGCTCACCAGCTCTGCACCACTCCAAAAGGTGTCCTCAAACATCCGCGCGTGCTTTTCTGCACGGGATAGGACGCGTGCGCGTTGAAAAATGACCACCCAGGAGAATACTGAGGCAAGAACAAGGGATGCCATCACAAGCTGTACCACGGGGCCTGCTTGTAAGACCAAACTCAGAATCGATAGTTCTTCAGACATTGCGGGTCTCTATTGTGTGTTGTAGTTGGGATCGCAACGCCTGAGACATCGCCATCGGTTTCAAAGTATCCAATCTCACGCTGACAACTTCCACCTCTGCGCGTACCAAAGATGTTTGATCAGAGAGACGCACAGCCTCTTGCATGAATTCAACACGGGTCGGGGTCATGCGTTTGATCGCACAACTGACCTGTAATTCATCATCGAGTCGCGCGGGTTGCAGATAGTCAACGGCCGCTCGGCGGACGACAAAAATCAGGTTGTCCTGCATGGTCACCGACTGGGTGATCCCGGCTGCACGCAAAAAATCAGTCCGTGCACGCTCAAAAAACCTCAGATAGTTCGCATAAAACACGATGCCACCGGCATCAGTGTCTTCAATATACACACGAATCGGAATCTGAAACGCCATCAGGTCTCCCGAAACAAATCGTCATCGGCGGCCAAACCCACCACGCGATAGCCGGCCGGTGTCAATGTACGACCACGCGGCGTACGCTGTAAAAAGCCTTGTTGGATCAAATACGGCTCAATGACTTCCTCCAGTGTCCCACGTTCCTCACCCAGTGAGGTCGCAAGTGACTCGATGCCAACCGGACCGCCTTGGAAATGATTGGCCAGCACAGTCAAAAGCTTTCGATCCATTTGATCAAAGCCATGAGCGTCGACATGCAACAGGTTCAAGGCCGCATCCGCCACGTCCTTGGTGATCACACCATCGGCACGAACCTCAGCGAAATCCCGCACACGACGCAACAGCCGATTGGCAATTCGCGGCGTTCCACGCGCGCGCCTGGCTATTTCGGTCGGCCCTTCATTGTCTGAGGGAATGCCCAGAAGTGCCGCTGAGCGCGCCACAATGCGACTCAGATCACTGACGGCATAAAACTCAAGGCGTTGCACAATGCCGAAGCGATCACGCAGTGGACTGGTCAGTAAACCCGCACGCGTGGTTGCGCCCACCAACGTAAAAGGCGGCAGATCCAATTTGATCGACCGTGCCGCAGGGCCCTCACCGATCATAATATCGAGCTGATAATCCTCCATCGCTGGATAGAGGATTTCTTCAACAACAGACGATAAGCGGTGGATTTCATCAATAAAAAGCACATCGCCAGCTTCCAGATTGGTCAACATCGCGGCCAAGTCGCCTGCACGCTCAAGTACTGGACCCGAGGTGGACTTCAACGAGGCGCCCATTTCTTCCGCAATGATGTTTGCCAGCGTGGTTTTGCCAAGCCCTGGCGGACCGAAAATTAAGGTGTGATCGAGCGGCTCATTTCGGCCACGAGCCGCCTCAACAAACAACTGCATTTGATCGCGGACCTTGGGCTGGCCCTCATAGTCTGCCAACCGCTTCGGCCGCACCGCTCGATCGATTCGAGCATCTTCGGGTTGCACCCCGCCTTCGATCAAACGCTCACTCATCCGCTTTTCAACATGGTTTTCAAGGCCGCTCGGATCAAGCTTTCTGGGGTAGCGTCAGCCGATGAAGCGAGCGTTGAGAGCACCTTGCGGGCGTCTGCTTCCTTATACCCCAAGGCCACCAAGCCAAGCACGGCGTCCTCACTCGGCGAACTCTGGCCACGGACTGGAGCGAGCCCGCCCGAGCTCAATCGACCACGTAACTCCACGAGCAGGCGCTCAGCCGTTTTCCGACCAATACCGGGAAGCCGTGTCAGTGTGTTAACGTCATCGCGCTCGACCGCCGCCGCCAATTCTTCCGCCGACATCCCAGATAAGATCCCAACGGCGAGCTTTGGACCCACGCCCGAGATCTTGATCAGGATTCGGAAGCACGCTCGGTCGGTGGTCTGTAAAAAGCCGTACAACAACTGTGCGTCCTCACGGACCACAAAGTGTGTCCAAAGTTGGACTTGTTGGCCCACCATGGGCAACTCACACAGCGTGCTGACCGGACACTCGATTTCGTAGCCGACACCCGCGACATCAACCAACACCATGGTCTGATCAATCTCGACTAAGGTGCCTTGAATCCGTCCAATCACTTCACGTCCTCCGTCAAACGCCACCGACGACCACCGCGTGCGCGTGATGACATGCGAAACCGCGCGTCCGCACCGGCCCCTTCCTTCACATACGCACAACAGAGCGCGATCCCCAAAGCATCCGCTGCATCTTCACCTGGATTCTCGGACAGACCAAGAATGCGGATCACCATATTCTGCATTTGTGTTTTGCTCGCCTGGCCCTGGCCACAGATCGCTTGTTTGACTGTCTTGGCCGCATACTCTTTAAGCGGAATACTCGCCAAACCAGCAGCCAGCATGGCAACACCACGGGCCTGGCCTAACTTCAGCGCAGATTGGAAATTTTTCGCCAAAAACACCTCTTCGATGGCACATTCGGTAGGCTGATGCTCGGTAAACACCCGCGCCAAACCCTGATGCAACAGCATCAGGCGCTCCGCCATCAATCCCTGCCCCAAGCGTAAAATACCGGAATCGAGGTATCGAATGTGGCTCCCCTCGACCTCAATCACGCCCCACCCTGTTTTCAGTGAGCCGGGATCAATGCCGAGGATCCGCCGCATCAGGCCAGTGTCTCGAGTAACTCGTCAGTGAAGTTAGCGTTGGTGTAGACGTTTTGCACATCATCTAAGTCTTCGAGCATATCGATGAGCTTCATGACCTTGGGTGCGGTGTCTTCATCCAATTCGGCGAGGGTTGCAGGGACCAGCGCGACTTCGGCCGAGTCCACTGCCACGCCTGCAGCGACCAATGCATCCTTGACTTCAACCACATCATTTTGCGATGTGGCCACATCAAACGACCCATCGTCTTGCATCACGACGTCCTCGGCACCGGCGTCTAAGGCCGCTTCCATGATCTGGTCTTCATCACCGGACTCAATCAGGATCTGTCCGCGTTTGGTAAACAGGTAGGCCACGGATCCGTCCGTACCCAAGTTCCCACCGCATTTATTGAAGGCGTGACGCACCTCAGCGACCGTTCGGTTTTTGTTGTCGGTCATCACTTCAACCAAAACAGCAACTCCGCCGGCGCCATATCCTTCATAAACCAGTTCTTCAACGTTGTCGTTGTCACCACCGCCGGCACCACGGTCGATGGCGCGCTGAATGGTGTCCTTGGTCATATTGGCGGACAGGGCTTTATCGACAGCCGCTCTCAGACGCGGGTTATCCGCGACCTCACCACCACCGAGCTTGGCCGCCACGGTAATCTCACGGATTAACTTGGTAAAAATCTTGCCGCGCTTGGCATCTTGCGCCGCTTTTTTATGCTTGATATTGGCCCATTTGGAATGTCCTGCCATTACATCGACTCCGTGTGTTCCTTACGAATCCGAACGCCCACTTCTTTCAGTTGCGCGGCACTCACCTCACCTGGTGCATCGGTCAGCAAACAGGTCGCAGACTGTGTTTTCGGGAAGGCAATCACGTCGCGGATTGAAGTTGCACCCAGCATCAGCATCACTAAGCGATCCAGACCGAAGGCCAAACCACCGTGTGGCGGCGCACCGTAACGCAATGCATCCAACAAGAAGCCAAATTTTTCACGTTGCTCATCCGGTGTAATGTTCAGCACATCAAACACCGCTTGCTGCATCGTCTGGTCATGGATCCGAATCGATCCACCACCGAGCTCAGTCCCGTTCAAGACCATGTCATAGGCGCGTGATAGTGCAGACAACGGTGCCGCCTTGAGCGTTTCTGGATCCACTGTGGGCGCGGTGAATGGGTGGTGCAACGAGGCCACCTGCCCATTTCCTGCATCTTCAAACATTGGGAAATCAACGACCCACAAGGGTGCCCAAGCCTGGGTCAGCAGGTTCAAATCATGACCCACACGGACACGTAAAGCACCGAGCGCATCCGACACAACCGATGCTGAATCCGCACCAAAGAACAAGATATCGCCATCGGCCGCATCGACCCGATCCATCAAGGCCCAAACCACGTCATCTGGCATGAACTTCAAAATTGGACTTTGCAGCCCCTCAAGCCCCGCCGCCCGATCATTGACCTTGACCCATGCAAGGCCTCGCGCGCCGTATTGGCCAACAAACTTGGTGTAGTCATCGATTTCTTTCCTCGAAATCGTCGCACCACCTGGCACCTTCAACACTGTCACCCGTCCATTGGGGTCGGCCGCCGGCTCCCGGAAGACCTTGAAGTCCACATTCACCATCAGGTCTTTGATATCGACCAACTCAAGCGGAATCCGCAAATCTGGCTTATCGCTGCCAAACCGCGCCATCGCCTCGGCGTATGGCATCCGTGGAAACGCACCCAGATCAACATCTAACTCTTTGAGGAACAATTCACGGATCATTTGCTCAGTCAAAGCCATGACTGCTTCTTCATCCACAAACGACATCTCTAAATCGATCTGGGTGAATTCTGGCTGACGATCTGCACGCAGATCCTCGTCGCGGAAACATTTAGCAATTTGGAAATAGCGATCCAGTCCAGCCACCATCAACAACTGCTTAAACAGCTGCGGCGACTGCGGTAGTGCGAAGAACTCGCCTTTGTGGACACGAGATGGCACCAAATAGTCACGCGCACCTTCTGGAGTCGCCCGCGTCAGAACCGGCGTTTCTGTATCGACAAACCCGTGTTCGGACAGGAAGTTACGGACAAAGGTCGACACCCGCGAACGCAACATTAAGTTGGCTTGCATCTCAGGCCGTCTGAGGTCGAGGTAGCGATGCTTCAGACGCACTTCTTCACCCACCTTGGCATGCTCATCCAACTGGAAAGGCGGTGTGTCAGCCGTATTGAGGACGTTAACCTCGCGACCGAGTAATTCAATCTCACCGGTGCGCATGTCGGCATTCACCGTCCCTTCAGGGCGATTACGGATGAGTCCTGTAATTTGCATGACCCACTCAGTACGCGCGCGATCAGCAGTCGCAAATGCTGCCTCGGTGTCTGGATCGACAACCACCTGCAATAGGCCTTCGCGATCGCGCAGATCGAGAAAAATAACGCCGCCATGATCGCGACGGCGGTGAACCCATCCGCAAACAGTGACCGTGTCACCAATGTGTGCTGCATTGAGCTCGCCGCAATAGTGGGTACGCATGAAGTGATATTCCTTTTCAGTAATGGCCTTACGCGGCCGAATCCGTTTTTTTCGTGGTTGCAGCGGGTTTTGTGTCGCCGCCAGTTTTCGCTTTTTCGGTCGCAGGTGCTTTATCTGAAGCAGTCGTTTTCGCGTCTCCCGTCAGATTTTTCTTTTTCTCACCGGTTTTGAAATCAGTCTCGTACCATCCGCCACCGGACAGACGAAAACCAGCGGCACTGATCCGTTTTTGCAACGCGGGTTTGCCACATGCTGGGCAATCGACCAGGGGTGCGTCTGACATTTTTTGCAGTGCTTCCAGTGACTCACCGCAATCTGTGCACTGATATTCATAAATTGGCATGGCGTGTCCTCGATAGAATCGTGCCAAAGCACGGAAGTATAACGGCCCTGGGCCCATCCCAGAACCCAAGATCGCAAAATGTGGCCGAGATTGCCGTTTTAAAGATCACTCTCCGGAGCCGTCATGGTTTCCAGCAGCATTTCAAGGATGGCTCTGACTGTCTCGGTACGCACTGCAGATCGCATCCCGGATAAGTGCAGCACGCGACTGAAAACGCCGTCGCAATCAGCCAAGCCGATCCACACTGTGCCAACGGGTTTCTCCGGACTGCCACCATCGGGGCCTGCGATGCCTGTCGTGGATAACGCCCAATCGGATCCAAACAGTTTGCGTGCACCAAGCGCCATCTCTGAGGCCACCTCTTCACTGACAGCACCATAGGCCAGCAGCGCTTCGTGCGATACGCCCAATACATCGGTTTTCACGGCATTGTCATAGGCGAGCACGCCACCTGTGAAATAGGCGGAGGAACCGGGCAATTCAGTGAATGCGGCACCGAGCAACCCACCGGTGCAGCTTTCAGCGACCGCAACCGTCTGACCTCGCACTTTTAATTGGCAGGCGATTTGACTCAGGAGCTCCAACATCTCGTTGTTCATGAATCGATGCATCCTCATTGAAAGGTGCATCATGGCAGAAAATTCACAGAACCCGTATGCCAACAATATGAGATGACACAATCCCGAGTGTCTTGGGACACTAACTCAACGCACGTTCCACCTGAAACACTTGACTTGCGCTCGCAGCGCGTATAAAACTTTATACACGGTGATGTCATGTATGACGAAAAAGAAATTCGCTGGTTAGGCTCCGCCTATATGGACGTATTGGCGTTCCCAGATGAGGCGCGCCGCGATGCCGGTTTTCAATTAGGGAAGGTCCAGGCTGGTCTCGACCCGGACGATTGGAAGCCGTTCAATGACGTCGGCGCAGGCACCAAGGAAATCCGTATCCGAGAAGCCAGCGGTATCTATCGAGTGATGTACGTCGCCAAATTTGCAGAAGCTGTGTATGTTTTGCACTGTTTCCAGAAGAAAACGCAGGCAACCAGCGCGCAGGACAAGAGCATCGCCAAAGCGCGTTACCGCGCCTTGGTCAAGGAAAGAAAGGCAGAGAAATGACGATCGATACAGACATTCGCCATGTCACAAAGCCGGGAGCCAACCTCTTCCTCGAGCTTGGCTTCGCGCCAGCTGAGGCCAACCGATTGCATGCAGCCTCGCGCAAACAGATCAATGACACCCAGTTTCTAAAGCAGCAACTGATGGAAGAGCTGTCCACCTGGATTACCGAGCATCACTTAAAGCAAGCTGAGGCCGCCGAGATCCTGATGGTTTCGCGGCCACGTGTCTCTGATGTGGTCAACAAAAAGACAGCCAAGTTCACCATCGATACGTTGGTGGAAATGCTGAGTCGCGTCGGCAAGCCAGTGACGCTGGTGATCGGTTGATCGCACGGCGACTAAATTGTTTCGAGGAGTTCTCGAAGAGCAACATGAGAGTACTCTGGAGATCATGGCAGACCAATCCAAACCGCTGACACTGAGGTTTCAAGGGCGATGAAGCCTGAAAACCCAACGTCCCTCGCGCAATCACACACTCCAATGATGCAGCAGTACTTGGCCATCAAGGCCAAGCATCCTGACGCCTTGGTGTTTTATCGCATGGGTGATTTCTACGAACTCTTTTTCGATGATGCAAAGGCCGCCGCGCACGCATTGGATATCACGCTGACCCGCCGTGGGCAGTCGGCGGGCGAGCCGATTCCGATGGCTGGCGTGCCTTATCACGCGGCTGAAAACTACCAGGCGCGCCTTCTCAATGCTGGATTTTCTGTGGTGGTGTGCGAACAAGTCGGCATTCCGGGCGAAGCCAAAGGCCCCGTTGCCCGCGAAGTCACCCGCATCCTGACCCCTGGAACCGTCACAGACGACGCCTTTGTTGACGCCGGCGTCGAGCTCTGGGTGGTGGCCATTCAGCCCAATGGATTTGACTACGCGGCAGTCTTTGGCTCAGTCACACGCGGAGAGATCGTGATTCATGATCAACTGAGTCACGATGCGCTCTATGCGCTCTTGACCCGTTTGCAACCGCGAGAAATCCTGAGCATCGACCCGCTTCCCATCACGCTGGACGCACGTTGGATCCAAACGGCAGATTGGCACTTCAGTCTCGACCAGCTCGCCCGCGAACTTGAGAGAACCTATGCTGTGTCCGACGCCAAAGGCCTCGGCCTTGGCGATGTATCCCATGCCGCTCTGGAGGCGACAGGCGCGCTCCTCACCTATCTTTACGACACCCAACGGACAGAACTCACCCACTTCAGTCGTCCGCAGATCGCCAACAACGACACCACTGTGCTGCTTGATCAAACCACACAGAAAAACCTCGAATTACTCACCACGCTCCGTGGCGACAAAAAACACAGCTTGATGTGGGTCTTAGATCGGACCGAAACGGCCATGGGCAGTCGTGAACTCGCTCGCTGGATCACGCAACCCATTAAAACCAACACCGTACCGCTGGCCCGCCAGACACGGATCGCCGCCCTGATTGCCAGTGGTCTGTTATCCGATCTGCAGCGGCTTCTGGCACGGATTGGCGACATCGAGCGCATTGTTGCGCGCATTGGACTCGGGTCCGCGCGTCCGCGCGATCTCACACGACTGCGTGACAGCCTAAGTGTCATCCCTGAACTCATTAAGGCCCTCTATCACACAACCGATACCCAACTGGCTGATCTGGCAGGCCAGATCCAACCAATGCCGCAGATTGAAGCGCTTCTGCAGGCCGCATTAGAAGATGAGCCTGCGGTTGTGATCAGTGCAGGGGGTGTCATTCGGGCAGGTTTTGATGCCGAGCTCGATCGACTGCGCACCTTCTCTGTCGATGCCAACAGCCTGTTGGTTGAAATGGAGCGGACAGAGCGCGAGACGAGCGGGATCCATGGCTTAAAGCTCGGCTACAACCGCGTGCATGGCTATTATTTTGAGATTTCCAAAGCACAGTTGGTGGCGCAGGATGTGCCCGTTCACTTTCAGCGTCGGCAAACACTCAAAAACGCCGAGCGCTTTACCACACCCGAATTGAAGACCTTTGAAGACCAAGCGCTCTCAGCGGAAAGCCAAGCGCTGAAGCGTGAACGGAGCCTGTATGAGGGTTTGTTTGAACCACTGACAGAGGCCATTGGCGCACTAAAACAATTGGCCACTCAGATCGCTGAGTTGGATGCCCTGTATGCTTTGGCGCAGGTGGCCCGCGCATCGAATTGGGTGCAACCGTGCTTAAGCGAGGCGCCTGAGGTGCGGATTGAGGCGGGACGTCACCCCGTGATCGAAAAGGCCAGCAGTGAGCCCTTTGTTCCCAACGACACGCATCTGCTGCCAGGGCACAGTTTAGCGCTGATCACCGGTCCAAATATGGGTGGTAAGTCGACCTACATGCGGCAAACCGCCTTGATCACCCTACTGGCACGGATCGGTAGTTTTGTCCCGGCAAAATCGGCGACCATCGGGGCCTTAGATCGGATCTTTACGCGCATTGGTGCCTCAGACGATCTCGCCGGAGGACGCTCCACCTTCATGGTGGAGATGACCGAAACGGCCACCATCTTGGCTCAGGCGACTGATGCTTCCCTGGTCTTGATGGACGAAGTTGGCCGCGGAACCAGTACCTTTGATGGTCTGGCTCTGGCATGGTCGGCCGCGCAGTCCCTCGCATCTCGCGGCGCTTTGACGCTTTTTGCGACGCACTACTTTGAGCTGACGCGGTTACCGGAAGAGGTCAACGATGCTTTCAACGTGCACCTCACGGCACAGGTCACGGGTGATCACATCGTCTTTCTACACCGGGTCGAATCCGGTCCGACTTCACAATCGTATGGGCTTCATGTCGCACGGCGTGCCGGAGTTCCTGAACAGGTGATTGGTCAAGCCACTGCCTATTTGGCTGAACTCGAGTCAAGCCAACTGCGGATCGAGCCGATAACCAAACCGCAGGCGGATCTATTCCAAACGGTGCCTGACCCCATTGTCGCAGCGCTTGCGCAGATCGAACTGGATGATTTGTCGCCACGCGAAGCCTGGTCGAGCTTGGAGCGTTTCGTGCAAAAAGCGCGCAACTCACTTGGCGAGTCCGACTGAAACGCATAAAATCACGCGCCTACTGAGGAGAGCTCCATGACCTTTGTTGTGACCGACAACTGCATCCGCTGCAAATACACCGATTGCGTTGAAGTGTGTCCCGTGGATTGTTTTTATGAAGGCCCAAACTTTCTGGTCATCAATCCAGACGAGTGTATTGATTGCGCACTGTGTGAGCCTGAGTGTCCAGCCGAAGCGATTGTCTCTGAGGATGAACTCCGCGAAGACCAAAAAGACTTCCTCGCATTGAACGATGAGCTGTCGCAGATCTGGCCAAACATCACCGAAAAGAAAGACCCTCTCCCTGACGCCGAAGAGTGGGATGGGGTGGCCAATAAAATTGACCACCTTGATCGCAGCTAATTCAGAGTAATGCCGCGTCCACCGGGATGCGGCCATTCGCCACCAACCGACGTAGCGTTTTCAACGCGTCGACCTGAATCTGCCGGATGCGTTCGCGTGTTGTCCCTAACCGCTCACCAATGGCCAGTAGGGTCTCAGGATCCCGTCCATCCAACCCATAACGGCGCGTGATCACCATCCGTTGTTGATCAGGTAAGAGACTCAACCACTCGGCCACATGGGTGGCTTGATCGTCTTCGATCACCTGTTCTTCGGGGCCTGGCTCTTCAGAGACCAACAGATCGACAGCAAAGCTCCCATCCTCACCCTCGACGGGCTGATCAAGTGAAATGATCTGATCGTGTGGCGAGAACCAATGATCCAGATTGCGCCGACTGTATCCAGGTTCACCTTGCTGCTCTGCCTCCATTTGCTTCCGCTCAGCCCAATATTCACGCTGTTTGTGAATCGGTGTGCGCACGGTCTTGGATTGGTTCATCAAGGCCCGCTCGACGGATTGACGGATCCACCAGGCGGCATAGGTCGAAAACCGAAAGCCCAATTCTGGATCAAACTTATCAACTGCCCGCATCAGTCCAAGGTTGCCCTCCTCGACCAGGTCGGCAAAATCCAACCCGCGCGCTCGGTAGCGACCGGCGATACTGATCACGAGTTTTAAATTCCGTTCGATAAATTCACGCCGTGCGGCCTCGGATCCCGCGCGCACTTGTCGCCCAAGGGCCAATTCCTCTTCGGCGGTCATGACGGTGTGTTGGTTCAAATGGTTTAGGTAGGCTTGGCTTGAAAGTGAATCAATCATGGTCTGCTCCTTCAGTTGTGTGGCCATTTATATCGGGCAGCAGACCCTGACACACTTGGACCGAAGGACAGTTAGCCGCGTTTTGGTAGTAACCCCGCGGGATCGATCGGCGTGCCTTGGCGACGGATTTCGAAATGGAGCTTAGTGCGATCGGTGCCGGTAGAGCCCATCTTGGCAATCACCTGTCCGCCTTGCACCACATCGCCGACTTTGACAGCGAGGCTTTGATTGTGACCATAGGCACTTAAGAGTTGGCCTTCGTGACTGACAATGACCAAGTTGCCAAACCCAACCAACCCATCACCGGCATAGACCACCCGTCCCGCTGCGGCCGCGCGCACAGGGGTTCCTGACTTGCCACCAAGCTGGAGCGAACGGCTAAACCGCGTCTTGGTCGAGTAGCCCTCAAGTACAGGACCATCCACCGGCCACTGCCAACCGGCCAACGCTGGCACAGCGGCCGCAGGCTTCGGCTTTGGTTTGGCCACTGGAGGCTTCGGTTGCACGGGCTGCTTTGTCACAGGGGCAGTCGTTTTAGGCGCCGGCTCCGGAGTCGCCTTCAGCGTCGGCGGCGCCTTGACTTCGACCGCTGGCGGCTCGGGAATCGGGCCTTTCAGCTTCAATGCTTGACCTGGCGTGATCAAATCGGAATCGAGCGCATTGCGACGTTTGAGTACCTCGGGGTCTTGCTCAAAACGCCAAGCAATGGAAAAGAGTGTATCGCCCCGTTTGACCACGTACGCAGCCGACGGATCCGAGGCATCGAGACCGTCACCCGAAATGGTGGTGACCTTGGGTGGGACCCGCTCAATCGGTTGTCCGAGATTCTCAGACGGCACCTCATAGGGTGCAGCACACCCCACGATCAGCAGAAACAGTCCCCAGACAGGGAGCCGCGCTGTCATCGATCGACCGGATCTCGCGGTTGTGACCAATGCAATGCCGACCATGACCCAATACACCCCACAAGCAGTAATCCAAGCGGCCACACCAGAGTCTCTCCTGTCGGCCACAGCAGTAACAGACTGCCATCAGAGCCAGTGGCTTGCCAAGGCCAGACCCGCACCAACGCACCAAACACGACACCCGTGAGTAGGCACAACACGGGGCCTTCATAGTGCGTCAGCAGCCATTTCAAGACATGCGCCATGACTAAAATTCCAAGCCCACCACCGAGCAAAAATAATCCGAGAATCGATAGATTTAAGTCACTCACCGCCGTAATCAGTGCCGGATAAAGACCTGTTAACAGCAACAAAAAACTCCCCGAGATCCCGGGTAACAACATCGCCGACAAGGCCATGGCACCAGCAAGAGGCCAAACCCAAAGCGCTGGCTCCACGGCAGTGGGCGTTTGCACCCCAATCCACAGCGCGAGCATTAAGCCCAACACAAAAAATCCCCACGCACTGCCAGCGACACGATGGCGAATATCCAGTAACAAACGCACCCCCATCGCCACCACGAGGCCAAAGAAGAATCCCCAGACCCGTTCAGGGACTGCATCCAACCAGCCTTTGATCAGTGTCGCGAGCGTTAAGACGCTCATCGCGATCCCAAGCACGAGTGGCACTACAAACGGACCATCAAGGGCACGCCATAAGCCGATAAATCCCTGCGCCCGAAATACCTGCCAAAGTGCTGGGCGAACCGCGGTCAGTACCGCCAACCAACGGTCATAGATGCCGGTCAAAAACGCCACCGTGCCACCGGACACACCAGGAACCGCATCGGCGGCTCCCATCGCCAGGCCACGTAACCAAATACCGAGCGTGTTCATTCGAGTCCGGCCAGCGCAGGCACGAAAAAGGCCGCATCTAGGGGGGTTTCTCGAACGCTGTCACCTTCACGGGTGTACAACACCAGGCGTTGCTTTTGGCCCAAACCGACCGGCGCAATCAAACGTCCGCCGTCTGCGAGCTGGGCCAACAAATCATCGGGCACCTGCTCAGGACAGGCCGCAAGGATAATTGCATCAAAGGGCGCGAATTCTGGCCAGCCAAGCAGTCCATCACCATGCCGAATCACCACATTATCGAGCGCCAAGCGGTCGATCCGCTTCCGCGCTTCTGTCGCCAAGGGAGCAATCCGTTCAATGGCAAACACCTGGCTTGCCAAATGGCCCAACAATGCGGTTTGAAATCCCGATCCTGCACCAACCTCAAGTACACGATCTAAGGTCCGCCCACCGCGCACCAATTCAAGCATCCGTGCGACAACAGAGGGCTGCGACAAGGTTTGTTGGTAACCAAGCGGCAGGGTCACGTCCGCATAGGCAGAATCGGCAACGGCCGGATCGACGAACCAGTGTCTCGGAACGCGCCGAAAGGCATCGAGCACAAAGACATCATTGATCCCTAAATCGCCGAGTCGCTCGACGAGAAGACTCTGTCCGCGTTCATGAAGTAGTCCGTGCATGCGACTCCGAGAATGTTCCGAGTTCGTGAAGGACCGCCGTGGCAAAACTGCCACGCGGCAACCAAAAGCTGAGTTCGAGTGTAGTGCCCATCTGAGTCCAGACCAACTGTTTCGGAATCACCCGCACAGCCCGTCGTTCTTCGCTGGCAAACACACCATCCATCCAGGCGGTCAATGGATCTTGTTCAAGGATCGCGCGCTCAAAGGCGGCTTGCTGTGCGCCGGTCTGACTGGCGCGTCCTGGCATGGGTGCGGTTGGGCTCAACTCGCCTGAGGCAATACGCGCCTCCACATCCGCACGCTCCTCAGTACCCACAGCAAACTGGCTGCCACGACCCGTGAAGATCACGACATCATTGGGCTCGACTGATAGACCCAGACCCGCCTCATAGCGCGCGGCCACAATGGCGTTAAAGGCTGCCGATCGGGCTGCCGATGCAGCCATCCCGTCTTTGGGGTGCAGTCGACGACGCCCTGCAGGGTCCCGTGCGCACAGCCGTCTGGCGTCGGACAGATTCTGCCCCTGGCGACCAAAACGCTGCGGTCCAAAATAATTGGCGATTCCCTGTGTTTGCATCAACGATAACCGCGCATCCAGCGAGTCCTGGGTCTCAAGCGTTAACCGCAACTGAAACCGATTGCCTGCCAGCTGTCCGATTTTCAGTTTCCGCGCGTTGGCGGTGACTTCAAGAATCGTGAGAGCAGGATCCAGGGCGCCCTCGGCCATGCCTGGCTGCGCTGGCAGACTGAACCATTGCCGCGTGCGCGCATGCGTATCTTTTTTACCGGCATAGCCCACCTCTTTACGCGAGATACCAAAGCGTTGGGCCAGTCGATTCGCGGCTTCATCGGTCGACAGGCCAACCTTCTCGACCCAGAGCCATGCATGGCTCCCGGTCCCTTCGGGGGTAAATCCAAGATCTTCTTCGACGACAAAGTCATTCACGGACTCTCGGTACAGACCCCGAACCACAGGCGCACCGGACAGCGCCGGCAAATCCGCCAGCGCAATCGAGCGTCCCGCAAACTGCATCGGCTTCAATGCGAGTGCATGAGGCACACAGCCATCACCGCAATGCCCTCTCCCCGGCCAAGAAAACCCAGTCGCTCGGTGGTCGACGCCTTCACAGAAACCGCATCCACAGGCATCTCAAGCACATCCGCCAGACACTGCCGCATTGCGTCCCGCACAGGACCAATTTTCGGTGTTTCACAGACAATAGTGAGATCCACATTCGAGGGTGAATAACCCTTTTTCAGGCACAGTGCACGCACATGCCGGGTGAGTTCAGCAGAATCTGCGCCTTTAAAGCGTGGGTCGGTGTCTGGAAACAGCTGGCCAATGTCCCCTAAGGCGAGACTTCCAAGCATTGCATCCATCAGGGCATGCAACACAATGTCACCATCGGAGTGCGCCACCACACGGTGCGCACAGGGCACCCAGAGCCCTCCCAACGTGACGCCGTCACCTGGCTCAAGCCGGTGTACGTCAAATCCCTGTCCAATCCGTATCACACATCCTCCAGACGGCGGCTGAGCACACTCTCAATCAATTCAATATCTTCGGCATAGGTCAATTTGATGTTGGAGCGACGACCACGCACTAACCAAGGCGCCGAACCACTCAACTCAATGGCTTGCGCTTCATCGGTGACAGACACTGCACTGTCACGCGCAGCGGTCAAGGCGGACAACAGCGCGCCCAACCGAAAGACCTGTGGTGTCATGGCATGCCACAGACCGCTTCGATCCACCGTCTCACCAATGCAACTGTCCGCGACTTCTGGGCAGGACGAGATCACGTTGGCGCGCTTTAGGGTATCGGCCGCCGGCACGCCCAAGACCGCGCCCGGGCAATCGGCATGCTCAATCGCTTCAAATAACGCAAACAACTCCATGTCGGTCAAAAGCGGTCGAGCCGCATCGTGGACAAAGACCCAATCCATCGGATCCACAGCATGGGCAGCCAACCACTCCAGACCTGCCAACACACTGTCGGCACGCTCTGCACCGCCGACGATCGCAACCACCCGGTCATCACTGGCGTGGTAGAGCTCCATGAAACGCCGATCATCGGCAGCCACCGCCACCACCACGCGAGCAAACTCGGGCATTTTCAAAAACACATCCAGCACATGATTAAGGACCGGTTGCCCTGCAATGTTCATGTACTGTTTTGGCATCTGGCTGCCAAAGCGTTGCCCCCGACCCCCCGCCGGAATCACCGCCCACAATTTATTGCTCAACCGAGCGATCTCCTTGTGGAAGTAAGCGCACGAAGGTCTCACCATCCTTGACGTAGCCAAAGCGTGAGCGCAACAGCTCCTCAATCGCTTGTGGATCTGTTTTGAGCGCGCTGATCTCTTGCATCAGCTCCTCATTGCGTGAGGCCAATCGTGCATTCTCAGCCGCCTGACGGCTGAGTTCATCCGTTAAGCGCTGGAGCTCAGAAATCGACCCCGTACCGAACCACAGTTGGTACTGCGTCAGTCCGAGCAAAATCGCTAAGAGCCCAACGACAAGTTTCCCGGTCATGCTTGTCCGTAAATCGCGCCACGGCCTGGATACACAGACGCACCCGCGAGCTCCGCTTCAATTCGCAGTAATTGGTTGTATTTCGCCACACGATCCGAGCGACATAGAGAGCCTGTTTTGATCTGGCCGGCACCCGTCCCCACAGCCAAATCGGCGATCGTGGTGTCTTCTGTCTCACCAGAACGATGCGAGATCACCGCGGTATAACCCGCGTCTTGCGCCATACGGATGGCGTTTAAGGTCTCTGTCAGCGTGCCGATTTGATTGAACTTGATCAAAATTGAGTTGCCAACGCCTTCAGAGATGCCGCGCGATAAAATCGCGGTGTTGGTCACGAAGAGATCGTCACCGACCAATTGGCAGCGCCCTCCAAGGGTCTTGGTCAAATATGCCCAGCCTGCCCAATCGCTTTCATCCAGACCATCTTCGATGGAGACAATGGGATAGCGGTCACAAAGACCTGCCAAATAGTCAGAAAAGCCTTCTGCAGAAAAGACCCGACCTTCGCCCGCGAGATTGTACTGACCGTCGCGATAGAACTCAGAGGCTGCACAATCGAGCGCAAGGGTAATGTCCTGACCGAGCACATAGCCTGCATTCTTCACCGCATCTGCAATCACCGACAAAGCCGCCTCATTGCTTGGCAGGTTTGGCGCAAAGCCGCCCTCATCACCGACCGCGGTACTCATGCCTTCGGCCACTAACACCTTTTTCAGATGATGGAAGACCTCAGCGCCCATCCTTAGGGCCTCGGCAAAAGAGCTCGCAGACACCGGTTGAATCATGAATTCTTGGATATCGACATTGTTATCGGCATGTTCACCGCCGTTTAAGATATTCATCATCGGTACAGGCAGAGACAGCGGTCCTGTCGTGCCGTGCAAGTCTGCAATATGACGATACAGCGGCACACCCTGATCAGCCGCATGCGCGCGGGCCACAGCCAAGGACACCGCGAGCATGGCATTCGCGCCTAAGTGTGATTTGTTGTCCGTGCCATCCAGCGCGATCAGTGCCGCATCAAGACCACGCTGATCCCCAGCATCACGTCCAACACACAACGCACGAATCGGTCCATTGATGTTTGCGACCGCCGACAACACGCCCTTCCCAAGATACCGACTCGGATCCTGATCTCGAAGTTCAAGTGCTTCCCGTGAACCAGTTGAGGCACCAGAGGGTGCACAGGCGCGACCGATGGCGCCGGACGCCAGTTTGACATCGGCTTCAACCGTTGGGTTACCGCGAGAATCCATAATCTCACGGCCAATTACTTGCACAATCGCTGTCATTCGCTGTCTGTCTCCAACATTTCAAAAGATTTTACCAAGCCATCAATGGCTTTCATTTGCTGTAAAAACGGCTCGAGTTGCGCCAGTGGCAGCGCGGATGGCCCATCACACTTCGCCTGATTGGGATCGGGATGCGCCTCCAAAAATAATCCAGCCAGGCCAACCGCCATCCCTGCACGCGCTAACTCTGTCACCTGGCCTCGGCGACCATCCGCCGAGTCGGTACGACCACCGGGCTTTTGCAGCGCATGCGTCACATCAAAGATCACCGGCACATTCAGTGCCTTCATCACCCCGAATCCAAGCATGTCGACCACCAGATTGTTGTAGCCAAAACTTGAGCCACGCTCACACAAGATCACTTGATCATTGCCGGCTTCCGCGCACTTATTGAGAATGTGGGCCATCTCATGCGGCGCCAGAAACTGTGCCTTTTTGACATTCAGGATCGCGCCGGTTTTCGCCATCGCCACAACCAGGTCGGTCTGCCGCGACAAAAACGCGGGCAACTGAATCACATCACAGACCGACGCGGCGGCCTCGGCCTGAGCGGGCTCATGCACGTCTGTGATCAGTGGGACCGAGAAATGCGCTTTGATATCGGCCATCCACTGCAGACCCTGTTCAAACCCAGGGCCTCTGAAGCTGTGCATGCTTGACCGGTTGGCCTTATCAAAACTGGCCTTGAACACATACGGGATACCCAGTCGTCCGCACACGTCGACATAATGGGCCGCAATCTCAAAGGCCAAATCTCGCGACTCGAGGACGTTCATGCCGCCAAACAACATCATCGGATGCTGGTTACTGACCGGCATGCCGGCGATGTCGATCACCGACCTCATGAGAACAACGATTCCTTGGCTTCGGTTTTCGAGTAGGCATGTGCCGCCTCGACAAAACTGGTAAACAACGGATGCCCATCACGCGGAGTGGAGGTGAATTCGGGATGGAACTGACAACCGACAAACCATGGGTGATCTTCGACCTCGACCACTTCGACAAGCGTGCCATCCATCGACCGTCCCGCAATGACCAAACCGGCCTCTTTAAGACGCTCGAGGTAATCGTTGTTGAACTCCCAACGATGCCGGTGACGCTCACTGACCACATCGGATCCGTAAATCTCGGCCACCTTCGTGCCCGCTGTCAGACGACACTCTTCAGCGCCTAAGCGCATAGTGCCACCCAAATCACTGTCTTGGGAGCGCACTTCGCGTGTGCCATCGGCACGCGTCCACTCAGTAATGAGGGCAATCACCGGGTGCTCGGCGTCTGGCGCAAATTCGCTTGAAGTCGCGCCATCAAGGCCTGCGACATGCCGTGAGAATTCGATCACAGCGGCCTGCATACCGAGGCAAATGCCGAGATAGGGAATTTTATTCTCGCGTGCATGGCACACAGCCGCGATCTTGCCTTCAATCCCACGCTCACCGAAGCCACCAGGGACTAA
This sequence comes from uncultured Pseudomonadales bacterium, assembly GCA_964628665.1. GTDB lineage: Bacteria > Pseudomonadota > Gammaproteobacteria > Pseudomonadales > Litorivicinaceae > HIMB30. The sequence goes on from CAZVNX010000011.1 coordinate 24,706, forward strand.
AATGGCATCCACACCCTCAAGTAACTCAAGGCCACGTTTCTCAATATCTTCGGAATCAATGTAGCGGAAATTCACCCGCGTCCGCGTTTGAATACCCGCATGCAACATCGCTTCAATGAGCGATTTGTAGGCATCAAGTAAATCCATGTACTTCCCGACCATGGCCACTTCGATCGAACGCAACGGATTCAGTTGCGCATCGACCACACGCACCCACTCCGAGAGATCGGCGGGATCACAGGCTAGACCAAGCTTGTCGACCACCCACTGATCAAGACCCTGTTCGTGCAGCATGATCGGGATCCGATAGATGGTATCGGCATCTTTCAATGGAATGACGGCACGCTCTTCGACGTTGGTGAACAGCGCAATTTTTCGACGGCTCGCCAGATCGATTTCATGATCCGAACGGCAGATCAACACGTCCGGTTGCAAACCAATGGAGCGCAGCTCTTTGACTGAGTGTTGTGTCGGCTTGGTCTTGGTTTCACCCGCGGTCGCGATATAGGGCACCAACGTCAGGTGCATCAACAGCGCTCGGCTCGAACCGAGTTCCTGGCGCAGTTGGCGAACGGCTTCTAAGAAGGGTAGCGACTCGATGTCACCCACCGTCCCGCCGATTTCGACAATCGCCAGATCCGCATCGGCGGCGCCTTGAATGATCTTATGTTTGATCTCATCGGTGATGTGCGGGATGACCTGCACGGTGCCACCGAGGTAGTCCCCGCGACGCTCTTTTTTCAACACATCTTCGTACACGCGACCGGCGGTGAAGTTGTTGCGCTTTGACATCCGTGTGCGGATAAAACGCTCGTAATGACCAAGATCGAGATCAGTCTCAGCCCCGTCATCGGTCACAAACACCTCACCATGTTGGAACGGGCTCATGGTGCCTGGATCCACGTTGATGTAGGGGTCGAGTTTGAGCATCGTGACTTTGAGACCACGGGCTTCGAGGATGGCACCTAAAGAGGCTGCCGCAATTCCTTTACCGAGCGAAGACACCACCCCGCCGGTCACGAACACGAATCGATTCATGTTGACCTTCAATCCTTTTGAAAAACCGCCAGAGGCCCGGCAGACACGTCGCAATTGGGATGGGATATTAGGATACAGAGGATTCCTCAGAATGCCTAGGGACCATCTCCCACTGCCACTTCAATGCGTGCGGAATCAATCCCTGTTCACGCGCATCCAAAGCACCCCAACCCAGTACCCGATCGCCAGATGCCAGTAGTGGCGTCGACCGACGCATCCAGGGTGGCACACCGAGCGTCTGGGCCAATTGTTTTAAACTCTGCAGAGGTCGGCGGCGTGCAAAACGAAAACTGCGTCCCTGTACCGCGAAATACACCGTCAGATCCTCCGATGCAGGCCCACTTTGCAAATGCAGTCGACCGGTTGCGAACTGCAATACCCGTTCGCTATTGGGTTCAAGACGCACAGCCTCGATATGTTCCTTATCCAGATCAGTGATCAGACCCTGCGTATCCAGCCAATAGAGCTGTCCTGCCCATCGGCGAAGCACATAGGAACTGCCCGCGATTGCAAGTTCCGGAATGCGATCGGCCTCGGCGCTCATGCACTGGCGACTGAACTCCTGAATTTGCTCACTCGACGGCGCATAACAGCCCTGTGCTTGAGCAAAGAATCGAACCTGCCAGCCGATCAAAGACTCGGTGGATGCCATCGGAACCTCGGTCTGGGTTCGTGTTGGGCAGGCCGCACCGAGCGCCTCACGGGCCGCTTGCACTTTATCGGTCGCTCTCGCGGACAACTGCTGTAGCTGGGTTCGGGCCTTTGGTGCCACACGTGACAACGCCGGCAGCAGTTTCAGACGCATAAAGTTCCGCCGATGCTGCCACTGGCCATTGCTGGGATCGACAATAAAACCGACGTTACGATGCGCCAATAAAGTGCGTAACTGCTGGCGTGTTAAGGACAATAGCGGGCGCACCAACAGCGCCTTGCCAAGGGTGCGTGCCTGCGGGATGCCGGCCAAACCAATCAGCCCTGAACCCTGAGCCAGTCGCAGTACCAGCGTTTCAATTTGGTCATCGCGGTGATGCGCTGTCATGACCACATCGCCTGCTTCAACGGCCTCACCGACAGCGGCATAGCGCGCATCCCGCGCACGTGACTCAAACTCGGCACCCAAAGGAAGTTGCAGGCGATGCAGCTGAAATGCGAAGCCACGTTGCTCGGATTCGCCAGCCACGAAGTCCGCCCACTGATCGGCTGCCTCAGCGACACCATGATGACAGTGGTGGATGATGACTTCGCGGGGGACCGTACGGTGAAATTCGCTGACCAGGGTCAGCAGTGCCATCGAGTCGGCACCGCCACTGACCATGACATGCACCCGATGCCCGTGACTCGGCCAGTGTGGCCGAAGCAGTCCCTCAGCCGCGACCGACACCGAAGCTCATCAGCTTCTCATACCGCCCGGCGAGAAGTGCATCAGGGTCGAGTCCCGACAGGGCATCGAGTTGCGCCTCGATCGCATCACCGAGCGTCTTGGCAACTTGATCCGGATCGCGGTGCGCACCACCGAGCGGCTCACGCACCAGTTGATCAACCAGACCGAGCGAAAATAAACGATCCGCCGTGATACCCATGGCCTCGGCGGCCTCTGGCGCATGGGCCGCACTTTTCCACAAAATCGAGGCACAGCCTTCCGGTGAAATCACCGAATAGGTTGCGTATTCGAGCATCAACAGCCGATCACAGACGCCCACGGCCAAGGCACCACCCGAGCCCCCTTCCCCAATGACCGAGGTCACGATCGGGGTTTTCAAGCGCGACATGACCGCAAGGCTTCGCGCAATGGCCTCACTTTGACCGCGCTCTTCCGCGTCGATTCCGGGATAGGCGCCTGGCGTATCAATGAAGGTCAAGACTGGCATCGAAAACCGCTCAGCTAATTGCATGAGGCGTTGGCCTTTGCGATAGCCTTCGGGTCGTGGCATGCCAAAATTCCGCGCGACCTTTTCTTTGACGTTGCGGCCCTTCTCATGACCAATCACCACCACAGGCCGGCCACGGAATTCACCAAGGCCACCCACCAGCGCTTGGTCATCGCCGAACAATCGGTCGCCATGCAGTTCATCAAACCCATCGATCAGACGGGCGACATAATCCAGTGTGTACGGCCGTTTGGGGTGACGCGCCAACTGCGCTTTCTGCCAGGTCGACAGATCGGAAAAGATTTTCTCCGTCAGCGATTTGGACTTCGTCTGCAGACGAGCCACCTCCTCGGCAATATTGATCCCAGATTCGGTCGATAGATGCTTCAACTCATCGATCTTTGAGTCGAGATCGGCAATCGGCTGTTCAAAATCGAGATAATCTGGATTCATGCGCGTTCGCTTGTCCTTGTCGCAAATTCGAGCCGGACCCGTTCGGTACCCAGCAAATCCTGTAAATCCAACAGCAACGCATCACTTGGATGCACCTGATGGGCCTCACCGAGCACCAGCTCGCCAGACGCTTCACCGCTATTGTACGCGATAACGACGGGACACTCACCGCCTTGATACGGATGCAAACGCGCCATCAAGGTTTTGGCAAAGGATGGGGCCACCTGGTCGAGAATAATCCGCACACCAGAGGCGGATTGTTGGCGGGCATGCTCAAGCGTCTCAACACGGTAGGCGCGCATTCTGAGGCCATTGGAGAACTCGTCAAAACTGACCTCGCCCTCAATCACCACCAACGCATCCTCAACCAAGACCTCACGGCAGTCCGCCAACAGATCCGGAAACACCGTCACATCCAATCGCGCTGTGCGGTCATCCAATGTCACGATCATCAAGGTGTCACCGCGCCGCGTGCGCACGGAACGCAGCCCCACCACCAGGCCTGCAACGCGAACACTTTCTTTGGCCTTTTGCAGGTGCTCCAAAGCCTTCGTACCCAAGCCTTTTAAATCGCCCGCATACCAATCAATCGGATGCCCCGTCAAATAGAGACCCAAGGTCTCTTTTTCACCGGCCAAGACCTCCCGCTCACTGAAACGTGATGCCTTCCGATAGGGTTGGTAGGGATCTGTGTGGGTCGTCTCAGGGGGACCGCCCAAGCCAAACAAATCATCAATACCGGCAGCTGCATTGCGGGCTTCCTGATCTGCCTGCCCGACCGCGTCAGGCAGCGCGGCCATCAACACCCAACGAGGCTCTGAAAGCGAGTCAAACGCGCCTGAGCGAATCAAGGCTTCCAGTGCGCGACGATTCACACGACTGGTGCCAATGCGCTGGCAAAAATCAAATACGCTGGTAAAGGGACCGCCCGTCGCTCGCGCGTGGACCAAGGCCTCAATCGGCCCTTCACCGAGGCCCTTAATCGCGCCAAGCCCATAGATCACTGCACCCTGGTCAACCGAGAACCGAAACGCGCCGGCATTGACATCCGGTGGACGCACCACCAAGCCCATGCGCCGACACTCTTCGATCAAGGGCACCACCTTGTCGGTGTTATCCATATCTGAGGACAAGACCGCTGCCATGAATTCCGCGGGATAGTGCGTTTTCAGATACGCCGTCTGGTAGGACACCAAGGCATAGGCTGCCGAGTGGGACTTGTTAAAGCCATAGCCCGCGAACTTTTCCATCAAATCAAAAATGGATCCCGCAAGGCTCGGCGAGATCCCACGCTCACCAGTGCCCTTTAAGAAGATGGCCCGCTGCTTTTCCATTTCTTCGGGCTTTTTCTTACCCATCGCACGACGCAAGAGATCGGCCGCACCGAGGGAATAGTTTGCAAGCACCTGCGCGATCTGCATCACCTGTTCCTGATACAGAATGACACCGTAGGTGTTTTTCAAAATCGGCTCGAGATCAGGGTGCGGATATTCCACCCGCGCCCGACCGTGCTTTCGGTTGATGAAGTCATCGACCATTCCAGACTGCAAAGGACCTGGGCGGAACAAGGCTACCAAGGCGACGATGTCTTCGAAGGAATTCGGTTTCAATCGTCGGATGAGTTCTTTCATCCCGCGCGATTCCAACTGGAAGACGGCGGTCGTATCGCCCCGGCACAAAAGCTCAAACACCTGTGGATCCTGCATCGGGATCCGCTCAATGACCGGCGCCTCACCACGACTCTCGCGAATCAATTTCAGCGCCCAATCAATAATGGTCAGCGTGCGAAGGCCCAAAAAGTCGAACTTCACAAGGCCAGCGGCCTCGACATCGTCCTTATCGAGCTGCGTGACCAAACCCGAGCCGTCCGCTTCTGACAACAGCGCGGTGAAATCCGTCAGCTTGCCCGGTGCGATCACCACACCGCCGGCGTGCTTTCCGGTGTTTCGGGACAGACCTTCCAGCTTTAAAGCCATCTCCCAGACTTCACGGACATCTTCGTCATCGGCGATTAATTGCTGTAATTCCGGAACCCCTTCGTAGGCCTTATCCAAGGTCATCCCGACCTCAAACGGAATCAGCTTCGCCAGCCGATCGCCAAGGCCATAGGGCTTCCCTTGGACGCGAGTTACATCACGCACAACCGCCTTCGCTGCCATGGAACCAAAGGTGACGATCTGCGAGACCGCTTCACGGCCGTATCGATTCGCCACATAGTCAATGACCCGGTCACGGCCTTCCATGCAGAAATCGACGTCAAAGTCGGGCATCGACACCCGCTCTGGGTTCAAGAACCGTTCAAACAGGAGATCATGCGCAATCGGATCCAGGTCGGTGATCTTCAACGCCCAGGCGACAATAGATCCGGCACCAGAACCACGTCCCGGGCCCACAGGAATCTCGTGTTCTTTGGCCCAGCGGATGAAGTCGGCTACGATCAAGAAGTAGCCTGGAAACCCCATTTGCAAAATGACACCGACCTCAAAATCCAGCCGCGCACGATAGGCCGCTTCGTCCAGAGCGAGTCCCATCTGTGTGGCATCGGCTAAGCGTTCTGTCAGGCCTTCGTGGCTAAACTCACGGAAGAACCGATCCAGTGTCATGCCGTCAGGAATTGGGTAATCCGGTAAGAAGTAGGTCCCAAGCGTCAGGCTCACGCCACAGCGTTTGGCGATTTCGACAGTGTTCTCAATGGCATCGGGTAAATCGGCAAATAAGGCGGCCATGGCGTCCGCGGGTTTCAACCACTGCTCAGGAGAATGTCGATGCGTGCGCCTCGGATCATCCAAGGTCACGCTGTCATGGATACACACACGCGTCTCGTGCGCTTCAAAATCATCGGCGTGTGCAAAACAGGCAACGTTAGTGGCTACCAATGGGATCTGCAGCGCGTCGGCGCGTTGCACTGCAAAGTCGGTCAGGGCACCCTCGCCAGCCAGACCTAAGCGGGTCAACTCCAGATACAAACGATCGGCAAACACGGCGTGATAGCGCGCTAAGACTTGGTCGGCTTTGTCGATCTGACCCGCCGCCACCAAACGGCCGATCTCGCCCTCGGTTGCGCCAGTTAGGCAGATGAGCCCCTCGGCGCGGGACTCCAACCACCGCCAATCGATCAGTGCATAGTCACCCTCTTGCCCCTCACGCCAGGCCATCGAAATCAGATCCAACAAATGGCTGTAGCCGATTTGATTCATAGCAATCAGTGTCAACCGGCCATAGCCATGCTCGGTTTTCACCCAACAATCCGATCCGATGATCGGTTGCACACCCTCAGCCAGGGCCGCGCGGTAAAATTTCACCAGCGCAAACAGATTGGACTCATCAGTCAAGGCCACCGCAGGCATCCCCGCCTGCTTCACTCGCGCAACCAGTTCCTTCACCCGCAGCAAGCCGTCAACGAGGGAGTACTCTGAATGCGTTCGAAGATGAATAAATTGCGTCACAACGCCTCCAAGCGTGTTCGAACCGGTGCAAAACTCCGGCGATGAATGGGTGTTACACCCAGCCGATCCAGCGCATCTAAATGGGCCCGCGTTGGATACCCCGCGTGTTGCTCAAAGCCGTAACCTGGGTAGGTGTCCGCCCAAGCAGCCATCTCCTCATCGCGCGCGACCTTGGCGAGAATCGAAGCGGCCGAAATCGCCGCAATCAAACCATCTCCACCGACAATGGCACGTCCCCTCCCGATTAATCCGGACGGTACACGATTGCCATCGATCAAGACTTCCGCGTCTGTCTCGCCCAAGCCGGCCACAGCACGCTCCATGGCCAGCATGGTGGCGTGCAGGATATTGAGTTGATCAATCTCATCAACCTCAGCACGACCATAACTGATTCCCCCGGCACGTTCACGGATCCCCGCAAGCAGTGCGCAGCGTTTTTTGGCCGACAAGGTTTTTGAATCGGCCAGCAGCGACCAATGCAGGTCGCTTGGCCACAAGACCGCACAGGTCACCACCGGACCGGCCAGGGGGCCGCGCCCAACCTCATCGACCCCGATGACCCAGGCACTCACAGGAGCGCCCCAATCGCGGCGGCGGCCCGCTCTGTCACCGGACCTGACAGACTTGCATGAATAGCCTCTGCGGCCTGAAGAAACTCGGTGTCGGCGCCCTGCTCCAAGGCGGCACCAAGCGCATGCGCGAGCGCCTCAGGCGTGGCTGCGTCTTGGATGAGTTCCGGAATCAATGCACGTCCGGCCATAAAATTTGGCAAGGTGACATAGTCAGTCTGCAAACGGGCCTTCACCAATCGATAGGTCCAGGGGTTCATCTGATACGCCGCCACTGTCGGTCGGCCTGTCAGCACCGATTCCAACGCCGCCGTTCCTGACGCCAGCAACACCGCATCGGCAGCCGCCATGACCATCCGCGACTCACCGTGCACAACGGTCACAGGACGTGTCCCCACCGCCTGCTGAACCACCTGATAAAGCGCCGGTGTCGCTGCTGGGATCACAGCGCGAAGCTCGGGCCGATCGCGTTGCAATTGATCAAAAGCAGCTAAAAATAGCGGTAACAGTCGCGCGACCTCACCCGCACGACTGCCGGGCAAAAGCGCCACATAAGGGACATCCAACAGCAGATCCAGCGCCGAACGCGCAGGCACTGGGTCGGGATTGAAATCAATCTGGCTGGCCAGTGGGTGACCAATGAAGACCGTATGTAGCCCGGTCTCTGCATAGAGTTCGGGCTCAAATGGAAACAAACACAACAGCGCATCCAACTGCGCTGCAATCTTCGGGATCCGTGCGCGGCGCCAGGCCCAGACCGACGGACTCACCACGTGGATCGCTGGAATATTTAGCCGCTTGGCTGCCTGACATAGGGGCAAATTAAAATCCGGCGCGTCACAGGTGATCAATGCACGCGGGGTAGCTGCCTGTAGATAGTGACGCAAGGAACGACGCATCTGTAAGAGTTCAGGCAGTCTAGGCAGCACCTCAAACAGTCCCATCACAGACAGGCGCTCCATCGGATACAGGGGATAGACACCTGCCTCGACCATGGCAGGACCTGCGACGCCACTGTAGGTCATTGGATGGTCTTGGCTTAATCGGCGAAGAATCGGCGCCAAAATCTGGTCGCCCGACACCTCGCCGGCCGAGGCTACCACCTGCATCAGCGAACGATACCTCGCTGGCTGGCTTTCAGGCTGTCAAGAAAGGTCTGTACTTCAACGCACTCGGCTTTGCTTTGATCAATTTCTGCGATCGCTTGATCGAGCGTTAAACCACGCCGATAAACAGTTTTATAGGCTTCCCGCAGGCGATTGATTGCATCGGAGTCGACGCCACGGCGGCGCATCCCCTCAACGTTCATCCCGTGTGCTTCAGCCCGATTGCCCGAACAGGTGACAAAGGCCGGAATATCCTGCAACACCACGGTGCCCGCCGCTGTCATGGCATAGGCGCCAATTCGACAGAACTGGTGCACCAGCGTCCCACCACCCAGAATCACGCCCGGGCCGATGTGCACATGACCGGCCACCGCGGTGTTATTCGCCATGATCACGCCATCACCAATGACACAGTCATGCGCCACGTGCACATAGCACATCAACAGATTACCTGAGCCGATCTGCGTCACGCCCCGGTCTTGCACCGTGCCACGGTGCAGCGTTGCACCCTCACGGATGACGTTGTCATCACCAATCACTAAGCGTGTGGGCTCACCGCGGTATTTTTTGTCCTGACAGTCTTCGCCAACGGACGCGAACTGATAGATAGTATTGCGTTGGCCGATTACGGTCGGACCCTTCAAGATCGCGTGCGGACCAATCACCGTGCCTGCGCCAACTTGCACATCCGGCCCAATAATGGCGTAGGGGCCCACCTCAACGTCACTGTCGAGTTCCGCTTTAGGGTCGACTAATGCCAGTGGGTGGATCATGCTCACACCGTTCGATCAGCACACATGATGGTGGCGGTACAGACCGTCTCATCGCCAACACTGGCGCGACATCCGAACTTCCACACACCGGCTCGAACTTTCAGGACCTCGGCTTCAAGGGTCAATTGATCACCGGGCACCACTTGGCGCTTAAAACGCACATCATCGGCGCCCACAAATAAGTAAATCGACCCCTCGGCCGGCTTTTTATCCATGGTTTTAAACCCGAGCACACCAGCAGCTTGGGCAAGCGCTTCGATAATCATCACACCTGGAAAGACAGGGTGATCTGGAAAATGGCCATTGAAGACATCTTCATTGATGGAGATGTTCTTGATCGCTTTGATGCGGTGATTGAGCTCCAACTCCAACACTCGGTCCACCAACAAAAATGGATAGCGATGTGGCAGGTATTCTCGGATTTCCTTGATATCCAGAAGCATATGAGTCCTTACTCTAGTGACGCAAACGCTGTTCCAGCGCCTGCAAACGACGCGCGAGCGCATCCAATTGTCGAAAACGGACTGCGTTCCGTCGCCAGTCTGCCGCTTTCATCACCCCTCCAGCCCCACCCAGATAGGCTCCAGGTACAGTAATAGATTGCGTGACCAGCGCTTTCGCGCCGATATGCACTTTATCACAGACCGAGAGGTGACCCGTGAATCCTGTCATGCCGCCCACGGTCACATCGGCACCAATCAGGGTACTTCCGGCCAGAGCAACACAACCGGCCATCGCGGTGCGCGCACCAATCTGACAGCCGTGCGCGATATGGACTTGATTGTCCAAGATCACATCATCCGCGATCAGAGTGTCATCCAGGGCCCCACGATCGATCGTGCAACCGGCCCCAATTTCAACCCGATCACCAATGCAGAGTGCGCCGAGTTGGCGGATCTTGATCCAGCCATGGGCACCCTTGGCATACCCAAATCCATCGGAACCCAATACGGTATTGGCACCGACGATGCATTGGGCACCGAGCTGCGTGCGTGGATAGACAGTGACGTTCGGAGCGATGATCGACCCTTCCCCAATGACCACCTCATCACCGATGACTGCGTGCGCACCGATGGAGACGCCTGCACCAATCACAGCCGTCGGGGCGATTTGCGCGCTGGCATCGATCCCGCCACAAAACGGTAGACCCTTGGCATCAAAAATCACCGAGAGCTCAGCATAGGTACGGTAAGGATCCTCTGACAGAAGACCGGAGGTCACCACATCAGCCAACGACGCCGGCACCACAAAGGCGCAAGCCCGACTGTCGCGGACGGCATCACGTTGATGGGCATGCACGGCAAAGGATATGCAATCGGCGGTCGCAGACGACAGCGACGCTAGGCGGGCCACTTCGCAATCCGCCGGCCCAATCAGCTCGGTGGCGGTCAAACGCGCGAGCTCAGAGAGCCGGTGAGACATCAGAAACTCGAGCCAATAGAGAACTGGAAGCCTTCCGTCTCATCCCCAGTCTCGGAATTCAAGGCAGCCGCGTAGGTGAAGGACAGTGGCCCAATTGGCGTCATCCAAGCCAAGGCCAAACCTGCGGAGTACCGCAAATCATCGAGTTTGAGCTCGTCGGCGTAAACCTGACCGACATCAGTGAACAACGACAGTCGCGCCTGATCGGTTTCTTTAATGCCAGGCATCGGGAACTGAAGTGCTGCCGTACCCGTGACCAGAACGTTACCACCGATGTTATCGTCACCATCCTTCGGACCGAGCGTGTTGTATTGATAACCCCGAACACTCCGAATACCACCGGCGAAGAAATTCTTCAAAAATGGCAAGCCATCCGAGTCGCCATAGCCATCGCCATACCCAAGGCGCGACTTAAACTGAAGACTCACATCGTTTGCATCCGCGACCGGAATGTAGACTTCACCTTGATAGGCCGCGGTGTAGTATTCGAGATCTGATCCGGGCACAGAAATATCGAAGCTCACCCGATGGCGTGAACCGTCGGTTGGCAAAAACGCCTTATTCAGGGTATCAAAGCTGTATGACACACCGGTTTTAAACTCGACAAAATCAGCATCGCGAGTGCCAGACGCCACACCTTCAGACACCAAAAATGTATCGATGTATGTCGGCACTGTCGCTGCGGTTTTCAGGTTGACATTCTGCACCGAGAAATTGGTGTTGAATCGCGCCTTCTCACTCACTGGGTAGCCAAAGGACAATCCAATCCCAGTCTCATCAGTGGTGTAGTCGGCAGCCTCTTCCTCGTCAAAATCGGTCTCACGGAAGTACAGATCGATCCCACGGCTCACCCCATCAATGGTGTAGTAGGGATCGGTGAATGAGAAACGCGCCTCTTTCGTGGAGCTCGAGCTTTGCAGCGCAAAAGACACCGAGTTACCTGAGCCCAGGAAGTTTTTCTGGCTGATAGCCGCACCAAGCAAAACACCCTCGCCCTGACTGAAGCCAACACTCGCGGATAGAGAGCCCGAGGCTTGCTCACGCACTTCGTATACCACATCCATTTGATCTGCTTGGTCTGGAACCGGCCGGGTTGAAACACGCACTAAACTGAAAAAACCAAGACGTTGTAAATTAATACGCCCCTGCTCAATGTCTGCTGCCGAGCTGATGGCTGCCTCAAGCTGTGGAATCTCGCGACGGAGAACGACATCTGAAGTGTCCGTGTTACCGCGGAACTCAAGGCGACGCACGTAGACCAGTGGCCCAGGTGTCACCACCAGCGTCACATCGACTGTTTGGGTCTCTTCGTTGATTTCCGGCACCGCTCGGACTTGCGCACGCGCATAGCCCGCGTCTCCAAGACGCGTGGACATGGTGCTGACGGCATCATTGACTAACCGTCGACTGAAGATCTCTCCGCTTTGCAATTGCATGGTGGCTACGGCATCTGACAAATCGATCGGCTGTTCGCCGCCGACATTCACTTGCCCCACACGGAATTGTGACCCTTCGCTGACGGTGATGGTCAAAAATACTTCACCAAGCGTTTCTGAGAGCTCCACTTGAGGCTCAGACACCTCGGCATTGACATAGCCGCGGTTTAGATAAAACGAGCGGATGGCTTCCACGTCCGCGGCGAGCTTTTCGGCTTCGTAGTTGTCAGACCCAGAGAACCAGGTGAATAAACCCGGCTCCGATAAGGACATCTCACCCAACAGTGTATCGTCATCAAAGGCTTCGTTTCCGACAATCGAAATGCGTCGAATCTCAGCGACCGAGCCCTCAAAAATATCGATCTTCAAGCCAACGCGATTCCGGTCCTGCTCAATGATTTCCGAGCGCACGGTGGCATCATAGCGACCGCGACTGGTGTACTGACGTTGGATCGCTTGTTCTAACTGATCCAGAGTCGCTCGCTTTAAGACATCGCCTTCAACAATCCCGGCTCGACGCAAACTGTCGAGTAGGTCTTCGGTTTTGATGGCTTGGTTGCCTTCGATTTCGATCCGCGAGACTGCAGGCCGTTCCGTGACGGAAATGACAAGTACGTTGCCATCTGCCCGCACCTCGACCTGATCAAAAAATCCCGTCTCGAACAGCGAGCGAGTCGCGGCACTAATGTCCGCATCGGTAATCCGGTCACCCGGCTGTAGGGACAGTGCATCAAACACCGAACCCGAGGACACACGTTGTAATCCGTCGATACGAATGTCTTCAGCCTGAAACGGTGTGGCTGCCTGTGCAGAGAGCGTGAGTGCAAATGCCAAGGCACTCAGGGGAAACGAACAACGCATTGTGAGAACTTCCCGGTTCTGTGCGGCCTACAGCCGCATCAAATCATTATAAAACGCAAAAAACATCAGCCCCATTAACAAGGCCATGCCAATCCGAACCCCTTGCATCTGCACAGCCTCTGGAACCGGCTTGCCACGCAACCATTCGAGCGTGAAAAACACCAGATGCCCCCCGTCCAATACTGGAATCGGCAGCAGATTCAACACGCCTAAACTGACGCTTAAATAGGCAATAAAGCTTAAATAGGCATACCAGCCCGAACTTGCCGAGTCGCCCGCCACTCTAGCAATGGTCAGCGGACCACTCAAGTTCTCTGGCGACAGGACGCCGGTGATCATCTTGCCGATTGACTCAACCGTCAGCCAACTCATCTCCGCCGTGCGCTCGACGCCAACCCAAAGCGCGCGCAATGGATTCTCTTGCACTGTGCGGATCAAGTGCGGTGGCAACGGCTCAACCACAGGGGCTACACCCAAAAAGCCATAAGGACCATCTGCAGATTCACGACGCTCTGGGATGACAGCGATCTGAATCATCTGTCCGGCGCGTTCCATGTCGAGCACGATTTCTCGGTCGTATGCATCCTTGACTAAGCCGACGAAATTCGGCCAATCGGCCACCGGTTGACCATCCACAGCGAGCACCCGATCACCAGCAAGAACCCCTGCGCGTTCAGCAGCTTCACCTTCGACCACACGGGCAAAGACCGCCTCAATGGGCGGTGACCAGGGTCGGATACCGTAGGCGACGAGTGGGCTTTGATCTGCAATCAGATCTGCTGGCACCGGAATTTGTACCGACTGCACCACGTTTGAATCCAGTGGACGCAGACGCATCTCAACGGTCGGACCGTCACCGATGACATCCACCATCGCAATCGAGATGCGCTCCCAAGACGCCATGGTCCGGCCATCAAATGACACCAATTCGGCAGGCAGCCTCGCCTCTGTGCTCGCACCCTGCGGTAACTCAGCCACCACAGGAACCGGCGTTTGCACACCGATCATGCTAATCAAAGCGTACAAAAAGGCGGCGAAAATCAGATTGATGCCAGGCCCGGCCGCGACGATGGCAAACCGCTGACCGACCGTTTTTTGATCAAATGCTTCTGCTTGCTGGCTGGCATCGAGAGCATGCTCACGCCCATCCAGCATCTTCACATAGCCACCCAAGGGAATAGCTGCCAAACAAAATTCTGTGCCAGAGCGGTCTGTCCAGCGATACAGGGGTTTACCAAAGCCCACGGAGAACCGCAGCACTTTTACACCGCAACGCTTCGCCACCCAGTAGTGGCCAAACTCATGCACGGTGACCAACAGTCCGAGGGCGACAATGGTGGCCAAAATGGTTGTGATCATAGGTGCTCCTGCATCCAATCTAGGGCTGCTCGCCGGCATCGCGCATCGATCGCCAGAACGTCCTCTAGAGAGGATATAGGCTGTTGTGGCATGCGATTCAAGCATTCGGACACAAGTGCGATGATTTTCGCAAAACTCAGCCGACCCTCCAGAAAGGCTGACACCGCCACTTCATTGGCAGCATTTAACACGATCGCGCGATCATCACCTGCGTCACAGGCGGCGCGGGCAAGGCCGAGCGCCGGAAATCGCGCGTGATCCACCGCCTCAAAATTCAAGCTCGCCAATCGCGACAGCGACAGACGTTCCACATCAATCGACAAGCGCTCAGGGAACCCCAAGGCATGCGCAATCGGAATCCGCATATCCGGCGAACCCAACTGCGCCAAGATCGACCCGTCAGTGAATTCCACCATCGAGTGCACGGTCGACTCTGGGTGAATCACGACATCAATCACGGACTCCGGCACCTGAAACAGATGACTGGCTTCAATCAGCTCCAAGCCCTTGTTCATCAAGGTGGCTGAGTCGACGGAAATCTTTCGTCCCATGGACCAGGTTGGATGCGCGCAGGCTTCACGCACAGTGGCCTTGGCCATCTTGCGCGCAGACCAGGTCCGAAAGGGTCCGCCAGAGCAGGTCAACAACAACTGCTTTAAACCTGGAATGGACTCACCTGTACGGTAATGATCCGGCAAACACTGAAACATCGCGTTGTGCTCTGAATCAATGGGCAACAACAGTGCCCCACTTCGTTTCGCCTCAGCCATCATCAGCGAACCGGCCATCACCAGCGACTCTTTGTTGGCCAAGCACACCCGCTTGCCCGCACTGACGGCCGCCCAGGTCGAGGTCAAGCCTGCACCTCCGACAATGGCTGCCATCACCACGTCCACTTCCGAGGCCACAGCCGCCTCGGCAAGCGCATCCTCACCAAAGGCCACAGAGCCTTTGAAGTCATGGGGAAGTCTAGCCAGCAGCGCATCCGATGCACTCGCATCGGTCAAAATGACGTGCTTTGGCGAAAAACGCGCGATGACATCCAGTAATTTATCGATCGAATGATGGGCACTGACCACTTCCAAATGAAATCGATCTGGATGTGCCGCCAGCACAGATAAGGTGGATTCGCCGATCGAGCCCGTGGCACCAAAGAGTGCGACACCGAGGGTCATGACAGCGGCCAGCCGGTCAAATACACCAAAAGCGCGAACACCGGTGTGGCCGCGGTGAGTGAATCGATGCGATCCAAGACGCCACCATGACCCGGCAGCAGACTCGAAGAGTCCTTCACACCATGTTCGCGTTTGATGAGACTCTCAAATAGATCGCCAAGCACCGAAAACAAGACAGTGACTGCACAGATGGTCAACAGCCACCCCCACGCCTCCACCGAAAACAAGGCGTCTTTCGGCTCGCCGATCCAGGCGCTAATTAAACCAACCAAGAGCGCCGTCACGACACCACCGAGCAATCCCGCCCAACTCTTGCCCGGCGACACTTCGGGCGCGAGCTTCCGCACGCCAAAGCGCTGGCCAACAAAGTAAGCACCCACATCGGCCGCCCAAATAACGCCCACAAGAATCGCGATCAATAACAAATGCGCGTCATGACGGCGCAAATACAACAGGGCCACATAGGCCGGAATCAATACCAGCAAACCGAAACCGAGCTTCATACGGCGGCCGCCAATTTGCTCTTTACTGCGCGGATACACCCACACCATGCCAAGCGCACCGAGCCAAAACACGCAACCAATCCCCAAGACCATGGGTACATAGACCGCTGGCAATTGATACATCGTCCACAGTAATCCGGCAAAGAGCGCCAACAGCGGCCAACGCGCAATCCGCGAAACAAGCCCTGACAGCCGCACCCACTCCCAGGCGCCCGTGAGGACGATCAGGCCAACGGCCAGGGCAAATGCATCTGACGGTAGGACAAACAAGATCAGTAAGGCCACCGGCAAGAGCAACAAAGCCGTGAGCACTCGCGCCTTTAACATGACTGTTCCCGAATCTGCTCCGAGGTCAAACCAAAGCGCCGCTCACGACGCGCATATTCAAGTAAACACGCATCCAATGCTTCACCATCAAAATCAGGCCACAGGACCTCACTGAAGACCAGCTCAGCGTAGGCCGATTGCCATAATAAGAAATTCGAGATCCGATGCTCGCCGCCGGTTCGGATTAACAAATCCACAGGCACCTGACCGGCTAGATGATGCGCGTTTTCAAAACACGCCTGGTCAATTTGATCTGCCACCAAGGTGCCGTCAGCCACCGCCTTCGCCAGTCGACGCGCGGTATCGGCAATGTCCCAGAGGCCACCATAATTTGCCATGATATTCAGATGCAGTCGGGCGCCACCCGCTGTGGCCTCTTCCGCCCGCTGCATGGCTTGACGCAGGGAGGCGGAAAACGCACTCCGATCACCAACGATCTGGATCGCAATGCGATTTTCAACCAGCTCGGGGACTTCATCATTCAGGGACTTTTCAAACAACCGCATCAAGCCGTCGACTTCGAACTTGGGACGCTTCCAGTTTTCACTCGAAAAGGCAAAGACCGACAAGGTGCCGATCCCGCGCTCAATACATTTACGTATTACCGCACGAAGCGCATCCGCTCCGGCCGCATGGCCCGCGAGTTTTCGCTTACCGCGAGCGCTCGCCCAGCGGTTGTTGCCATCCATGATGATAGCGACATGAGAAGGCATATGCGGTTCAGCCATGAACCTCAGACTTCCATCAAATCGACTTCTTTGTCTGCGAGAAGTTGGTCGATCCGCTTGACCATGTCATCCGTCAGTTTCTGGATGTCATCACCAAAGCGGCGCTCATCGTCTTCAGTGATCTCTTTTTCTTTCAGCAGATCTTTCGCTTGCGCCATGGCATCACGACGGATATTCCGAACCGCCACCTTGGCTTGCTCTGCCTCAGCGCGCGCTTGCTTGGTGTAACCCTTTCGGGTTTCTTCCGTCAGTGGCGGCATGGGTACACGAATCACCGCGCCAGATGTTGAGGGGTTCAAGCCCAAATCCGCCTTCATGATGGCCTTCTCGACTTCACCCACCATCGACTTCTCCCAAGGCGTCACAGCCAGAGTCCGTGCATCTTCGACGTTAATGTTCGCAACCTGCGCAATGGGCATCTCGGAGCCGTAATAATCCACTTTGACGGCGTCTAAAATCGATGGGTGCGCACGGCCGGTACGAATTTTCGCAAACGCATGACCCAGCGCCTCTAGGGATTTTTCCATCCGACTCTTCGCATCGGCTTTGATTTCATCAATCACGCATCTGTTCCTTGTTCGATCAGAGTACCCTCGTTCTCGCCGCGGATAATGGCAACGAGGGCCCCTTGTTTATTCATGTTGAAGACACGTACAGGCATCCCGTGATCACGCACCAAACAAATCGCTGTCAGATCCATCACACCCAATTGCTTCGCCAGCACTGTCTCATAATCCAAAACGTCATATTTTACTGCATTTGGGTTGGTCACGGGGTCACTATCGTACACACCGTCCACTTTGGTGGCCTTTAAAACCAAATCGCAGTCGACCTCAATCGCCCGTAAACAGGCCGCCGAGTCAGTTGTAAAGAACGGATTTCCGGTTCCCGCGGCAAAAATCACCACATCGTTTTGGTCCAAATACCGCATCGCGCGGCGGCGGTCATAGTGCTCAACCATGCCACTCATCGGAATTGCACTCATCACGTGAGAGGCGATCGAGGAGCGCTCGAGCGCATCGCGCATTGCCAAGGCGTTCATCAGTGTAGCCAACATGCCCATGTGATCGCCTGTGACACGATCCAGTCCCGCCTTGTGCAAGGCCGCACCACGGAACAAATTACCGCCACCAATCACCAAACCCACCTGGACACCAATGCCAACCAACTGGCCAATCTCAAGCGCCATCTGATCGAGCACCTGGGGTGAGATACCAAATCCTTCTGGGCCTGCGAGCGCTTCACCCGAGAGCTTCAACAAAATTCGCTTATAACGCGACGATCGTTCACCTTTAGCCATACTTCCTCCAAAAAAAAGGCCGCTCATGCGGCCTTTTCTAAATTTCGACTCAGTTGCCTCTGGCTTGTGCCATAACCTCTGCTGCGAAATCCACTTCTTCTTTTTCGATGCCTTCGCCGACTTCGAACCGGATCATTGCGGTCACATTGGCACCTGCAGCTTTCGCCAACTGACCAACGGTTTGATCTGGGTTCTTTACAAAAGGTTGCTCAACCAAGCTCACTTCTGCAAGGAATTTCCGAATCCGACCACCAATCATCTTCTCGATAATTTCTGCTGGCTTCCCTGAGTTCTCTGCCTGTGCGATGAAGATTTCTTTCTCTTTCTCGATCACAGCAGGATCGACATCGTCAGGGCTGACAACCATTGGGTTCACGGCCGCAACATGCATCGCAATATCTTTGGCCAGTTCAGCGTCACCGCCGTCTAAGCCGATCAACACACCGATCTTTTCGTTTGAGTGCACATAGGCGCCGACAACTGCTGCATCAATCTTCGCAACCCGACGGACCGTGATGTTTTCACCGATCTTTTGCACCAACGCCGAGCGCGCATCTTCCAACTCGCCCGCCATCAACTCGGCGACATCAGTTGAGCTCGCTGCAGCGGCTGCAGCGATGACACGATCTGCGAAGGCTGAGAAGTTGTCATCCCGTGCAACAAAGTCGGTCTCGGAGTTGACTTCCAACAAGGTTCCTTTGCCACCGTCGACAGCGACACGAACCACGCCGTCCGCTGCAACGCGTCCTGCTTTCTTCGCCGCTTTCATTCCTGACGACTTCCGCAGGTTTTCGATCGCGAGGTCAAGATCCCCAGACGCTTCCACCAACGCTTTTTTGCATTCCATCATGCCAAGGCCCGTGCGCTCGCGCAGTTCCTTGACCATAGCGGCTGAAATATCGGCCATGCTAAATCCTCTTTAAATTGTCAGTTACGCGTCTTTGCTGTCATCGCCAGCAACATCGGCTGGCGCATCTGCGACGACTTCAGGTGCCACCTCTGCAACAACGGCTTCTGCAGCAACTTCGGCAACAACTTCAACCGCTGCTTCTGGAGCAGGCTCCTCAGCTTTTGGCTTCGCTTTCGGCTTGGCCTTCGCTTTTGGCTTGGCATCGACAGCCGGCTTCTCGTCCGCTGCTTCGGCTTGAGGCTCTGCGTCTACTTCAACGTAATCACTGCGTCCAAGACTTTCTGCAGCACCTTCGATACATGCATCCGCAATCGCTTGCGAGTACAGCTCGATTGCGCGAATCGCATCGTCGTTACCTGGAATGACGATATCAACACCATCTGGATCTGAGTTGGTGTCCACAATCCCGATCACAGGAATACCCAACTTGTTGGCTTCCTGAATCGCGATCTTTTCATGATCGACGTCGACGACGAAAATGGCGTCTGGAAGACCACCCATTTCCTTGATCCCACCAATCGAGCGCTCTAGCTTCTCCAACTGGCGAGACAGATCCAAGGCTTCTTTCTTGGTGATCTTGTCCAGGGTGCCATCGGTCATTTTCACTTCAAGGTCTTTTAAGCGCTTAATGGACTGACGGATGGTTTTCCAGTTGGTCAACATGCCGCCGAGCCAGCGGTGATTGACGTAAGGCTGACCAGACCGCTCGGCCTGCTCTTTGATAATCTTGGCGGCCGCACGTTTGGTGCCGACAAACAGAACCTTGTTCTTGTTTTGCGCCATACCACGAACGATCGAAACAGCTTTTTCGAGCGCAGGAACGGTCAATTCGAGGTCAATAATGTGAATTTTGTTGCGAGCACCGAAAATAAAGGGTGCCATTTTTGGGTTCCAGTAACGTGTCTGGTGACCGAAGTGTGCGCCTGCTTTCAGCAGATCGCGCATGCTGACGTTTGCCATGTGTATTTCCTTGTCAGGGGTTGGTCCAAAACAGACTTGCCCCTGCCATGACCTTATACAAGGCACCCCATGACAGGTTCGTGACAAGCCTGCGATTTCAAGCGGCGCGAAGTATAACAACTTTCGACCGGAATGCCACATCTGGCATACTATGCGATTCAATCGAGGAGTTCTTGTGGCGCACAGTATTCAAACACCTGAAGATATCGCTGGAATGCGGGTCGCCGGTCGGCTAGCCGCAGACTGTCTCATGATGATTGGCGAGTACGTCAAACCAGGCGTCACCACCGGCGAGCTGGATCAGATTTGCCACGACTACATCGTCAATGTGCAAAACGCCATCCCAGCGCCCCTGAACTATCGCGGGTTTCCGAAATCTATTTGCACCAGCCTCAACCACGTGGTCTGTCATGGCATCCCTGATCATGAGAAAGAACTGAAAAAAGGCGACATCCTCAACATCGATGTCACGGTGCTCAAAGATGGCTACCACGGCGACACCAGTAAAATGTATGTGGTGGGCGAGGTAAAACCCTATGCAGAGCGCCTCATCCAAGTGACGCAAGAGTGCATGTATAAGGGTATCGAGCTGGTCAAGCCTGGCGCGCGCCTTGGCGACATTGGCCACGCCATCCAAGTGCATGCCGAAGGTCATTACTACACGGTGGTTGAGGAGTTTTGCGGCCATGGGATTGGCAAGGTTTTCCATGAGGACCCCCAGGTCCTGCATTACGGGAAGCCTGGAACCGGCGTGGCGCTGAAAGAAGGCATGACCTTTACCATCGAACCGATGATCAACCAGGGGAAGCGCCACACCCGCGTCCTGTCTGATGGCTGGACAGCTGTGACCAAAGATCGGAAGCTCTCAGCGCAGTGGGAACACACGATTCTTGTGACCCCCACGGGCTATGAGATTCTCACCTATCGCGAGACCGACGAATCCTTCCCGAGGATCGGTTAGTGGCGCTCATCACAGGTCCTTTGTCGACCGAATTGGATATGCCGAGCGATTTGAGTCCTGCCGGTATCCGTGCGTATTTGAAGCGGCAACACGAGCGCATGCAAATAGCATTCGCTGAGGGTATTTTTATTGAATACCTCTTGGGCGCACGCGCCATGGTCATTGATCGATTACTTGATGCCCTGTGGACCGACTGCGGCCTCGACGATCACCCACTTGGGCTCTTTGCTGTGGGCGGTTATGGCCGAGGTGAACTCCATCCCTACTCGGATGTCGATATTTTAATCCTCGGTGAAGAAGCCGATATCAGCCACGCCAGCGAACAACTCAAGGCCTTCACGACGCGTCTTTGGGACTTCAATGTGGACATCGGTCATGCGGTGCGATCCTTTGCCGATTGCCGCTCACTCGCGCGTGATGACATCACCATTGCCACCAGCCTGATCGAGTGCCGCCCGATCTGTGCACGCCTTGACATGATGGACCATCTCGAAGCCCTAGCCTTCGATGACAGTGTCTGGAGTACACAGCGCTTCTACCAAGCCAAGGTGGCAGAACAAGACGAGCGCTATGACAAGCACGACAATTCAGACAACCGCCTTGAACCCGATATCAAAAATGCACCCGGGGGGCTCCGCGACCTGCACACCATCATCTGGGTGACACGGCGCCATTTTCGGACCACACGACTGATTACCCTGGTGGATGAGGGGTTATTAACCCAACATGAATTCCGCCTACTCGACGAGGCCGAACAGTTTTTAAAGCGCACGCGCTTTGCTCTACATATCGTCGCCGGACGGGCCCAGAACAAATTATTATTTGACTATCAAGCACAGGTTGCCGAAGCCATGGGCTTCCAACAGGCGGATACCAAAGAACGCATCGAGGCCTTCATGAAGCAGGTCTATCGGATGACGCTGCGCATGGGTGAATTCAACGACATGTTGTTGCAGCACTTCGAGGAAACGGTGCTCGGTGATCCAAGTGAGTTGAACGTCAAACCCCTCAATGCCCGTTGGCAAATCCGTGGGCAGCACCTTGAACTGATCCACGACAATGGCTTTGAGCGGAATCCATCCGCCCTTTTGGAAGCCTTTGCCCTACTGGCTCAACATGCCGAGCTGAAAGGCTTGCGCGCCTCAACCACACGACAGATGTACACCGCCCGCCATCTCATTGATGATGCCTTTCGAAATGACATAGTCAACATCAGTTATTTCATGGAGTTAATGCGATATCCTGAGAAATTACCTGAAATTCTCAGACGGATGCGGTATTACGGTATCCTGAGCCGATACATTCCAGAATTTGGCTCCATCATGGGCCTAATGCAGCATGACCTATTCCACATTTACACCGTGGATGCGCATACCCTGCAGCTGGTGCGAAACATCACTCGGTTCTATATGGGCACAGTCCGCGGTGACTATCCGATCGTCACCGAGCTGACTCAACAACTGCCGAAGATTGAACTGCTGTACTTGGCCGCGCTGTTTCACGACATCGCCAAGGGTCGCGGCGGCGATCATTCGGAATTGGGTGCCGTCGATGCCTATCAATTCTGTAAGCACCACCGCCTCTCAGAATACGACGCCCGATTGGTGGCTTGGTTGGTGAACAATCACTTACTGATGTCAATGACCGCACAGCGCAAAGACATCTCGGATCCCGACGAGATTCGTGCCTTCGCGGAAATTATCGGCGACGAGCGGCGGTTGAATTATTTACTCTGCCTGACAGTGGCCGACATCACCGCCACCAACCCAGAACTCTGGACTAGTTGGCGCGCGTCCCTGTTACGCCAGCTTTACTACGCAACGCTTGAAATGCTCAAACGCGGGCTTGAGGGCTTACCAGGACGCCAAACTTACGTGGCCGAGACCCAATCCGATGCTCTGGCACTTGTGCGTCCATCGATCCGCAGTCGCGCGGCGGCCTTTTGGGCGCATTGGTCACAGGAATATTTTGTCAGTCACTCCTCCGATGAACTGGCCTGGCACCTTGAAACGCTGCTCGAGACCACAGCCGACGAGACTGTGGTGGCGATCGCACCAGAAAGCATCAATCCAGACCGAGGATCCACGCAGGTGTTGGTTTCAACGCCAAACCGCGGACATTTGTTCGCCGACCTTACCGCCTGTTTCGCTGACCTTGGATTGTCTGTGCTCGATGCGCGCTTGCACTCCAGTGACCATGGCCGCTCGATCGACGTCTTCATGGTGCGCCATGATGCCACCGGCGATGCCGTCACTGAGCCGATGGATCAGGAGCGATTACTGAATCGTCTCTCGGATGCCGCGCAAGCACGCTATCAACCACAGAGCCAATTCCGACGCACACCGAGAACCTATAAATTCTTCAATCAGCCATCTGATGTCCGGATCCATGCGGATCTGGATGGCAAACGGACGCTGGTCGAGCTCATTGCACCGGATCGTGCAGGACTACTCACCACCGTTGGACACGTCTTTGCAGAATTCGGTCTCGATGTCAGCACGGCCAAGATTGCAACCCTGGGCGAGCGTGTCGAAGACGTCTTCTACGTCACCGACAATCAAGGTCAGAGTTTGTACGACACGGACTTCATTGCGCGCTTAAAATCACGTCTTGAAGCGGAAATTGATGCACTGAGTGGAGCCACAGCCGATGCTGAATCCTGATCTCAATCGCTTGATGCCCTACCCATTTGAGCAACTGGCTCGCTTGTTCGATGGTGTGCAACCACCAACAGGCCTTCATCCGATTCCACTCTCGATTGGCGAGCCACAGCATGCGCCGCCGGCTTCGGTGTTAGAGGCCCTGCAAACACACATTGGGCTGATCAGTAAGTACCCAACCACCAAGGGCACCCTGTCACTGCGTGAAGCCATCGCCAGCTGGGCGAATCAGCGTTTTTCGCTGGCCTCACAGCCACTGGATCCGGAGCGCCATGTCATTCCGGTCAATGGCACACGTGAGGCCATTTTTGCGGTGGTGCAAGCCATTGCTGACCGAAGCCAAAACGGGCTGGTGGTCATGCCAAACCCGTTTTATCAAATTTACGAAGGCGCAGCCTTCATGGCCGGCCTCACACCCCACTACCTGCCGATCGACGCAAGCGGCCAGCCCAACTATCGGGAGGTTCCAGACGCGGTGTGGCAACAGTGCCAACTGTGTTTTATCTGCACGCCCGGTAACCCGTCTGGCACAGTGCTCGACCAAGACACATTGGCTTATCTCATCGGCAAAGCACAGCAGTTCGATTTTTGGCTGACCTCAGACGAGTGCTACTCCGAGATTTATCGCGAAACGGCCCCCGTGGGTTTATTGCAGGCTGCTGCGGCCATTGGGCATCCAGATTATGCGCACTGCCTGGTCTTCCACAGTCTCAGCAAACGCTCCAATCTTCCCGGACTGCGCTCCGGCTTTGTCGCCGGAGATCCGACACTGATTGACGCGTTTTTGCAATATCGGACCTACCATGGCTGCTCGATGTCGATGACCACGCAGAAAGCCTCTGAGATCGCCTGGAGTGACGAGCAGCATGTGATCGAGAATCGTCGACTGTATGCCGACAAGTTTGCCGATGCGGCCACCATCTTAGAGGGTGTATTGGACTGCACAGACCCAGGCGCTGGATTCTATCTATGGGCCAGAACCCCAACGGCCTGTGATACCTTTAGCCGTGAGCTCTATCGCGCAACCGCAGTGACCGTGTTACCGGGGCAATACCTCGGACGCACCGTCGATGGAGTGAATCCAGGCGCCGGTTTTGTTCGTATGGCCTTGGTGGCGGAACCTGCCGCCTGCCGTGAAGCACTGACACGGATCGCCGATTTTGTAAGAGGACAGCTATGACGCTGACAGTGTATGGCATTAAAAACTGCGACTCGATGAAAAAGGCCTTCCAGTGGTTGGATAGCCAAGGGATCGCGTACACCTTTGTCGATTTCAAACGCACGCCACCCAATCCAGCTGAAATTGAAGCCTGGCTTGCCGGTGTTGGCGACGCGTTGGTGAACACACGCGGCCCGAGTTACCGGCAACTACCGGATGCCGTGCGCGCCGACTTTTCAGGTGACGTACGCATCCAGGCGATCGTTGACAAGCCCACGTTGATCAAGCGTCCGTTACTGGTCCGTGGCCAGGTCATGACGGTCGGCTTTCAGCCTGAAACATGGACCACCACCCCACATTTATTGACTGATTGAGGAAACGCTATGGAATGCTTTGCATTTGGACTGGGTGTCGGACACCAAAACGCAGACGACCAATGGCTCGACGTCTATTACCCCAAAGCCTTTAGCCGCCCGGATCCGGCGCTAGTCGAGATCATTCGCGAGACCTTTGGGTGGGCTGGCGACAATCAGGTCAACGCCATCACAGCCGACGATCTGGATGACTTTCTCGAAGCACTCGAAGAGAGTGACGACGGCGATGCCGAGGGCTTACTGAAAGCCCTGACTCCACTCGCTGGAACCGAGCAGCCCTTGGTGGTCTGTATTTTGGCACGTGATGAGAAGCCAGCCTCCGTGCCTGAGGTGTATTTGAAATTGTCCCTGATCTCGATGCGAAAAATCCAACCGCATGGCACCAACCTAGAGGGCATGTTTGGTGTGTTACCGAACGTCGCTTGGACCAGCCAGGGCCCGATCGATGTCAAGGAACTGTCACACGCGCAAACGCGCGCCCGGGCCCACGGCGAGGTACTGACCGTTCACTCTGTCGATAAGTTCCCACGGATGGCCGATTACGTGGTTCCCCAAGGTGTCCGCATCGGTGATGCCTCACGTGTCCGTCTGGGCGCGCACTTGGGTGAAGGGACCACTGTGATGCATGAGGGCTTCGTCAACTTCAATGCCGGCACACTGGGCGTCTCAATGATCGAGGGCCGTATCTCAGCGGGCGTTGTGGTGGGTGACGGTTCGGATTTGGGTGGCGGATGCTCCACCATGGGAACGCTCTCCGGTGGTGGCAACATCATCATCTCTGTCGGTGAACAGTGTTTGTTGGGCGCCAACGCCGGCCTTGGTATCCCGCTTGGCGACCGCTGCACCGTGGAATCAGGGCTGTATCTGACCTCAGGCGCGAAGGTCCGCGTACTGGATAACGAAGGGAAGCCGGTCGCGACCGTCAAAGCGCGCGACTTAGCCGGTCAAAGTGACCTCCTGTTCCGCCGCAATTCCGTTACCGGTGAAATTGAGTGTCTTGCCAATAAATCGGCCATTGCGCTCAATGCCGAACTGCATGTGAATAATTAAATGACGTTGCATTGCCCTGTCCGCCAACTGACCGAAGAGTTGATCCGCAGGCCCTCAGTCACACCGGACGACGCCGGTTGTTTAACTGTGATCGGCACACGCCTGGCTTCCGCGGGCTTCCATCTTGAGCGGATGGACCAAGGCGGTGTCGCGAATCTATGGGCCACTCATGGCGATCAGGGACCCATGCTGTGCTTTGCCGGTCACACCGATGTGGTTCCCACTGGTGATCTCGCAGCGTGGAGTTCCGATCCCTTTACCCCCACAGAAACGGCCGATGGGGAACTCCGTGGACGAGGAGCGGCGGACATGAAGGCCTCATTGGCGGCTATGGTGGTTGCTGTTGAAGAATTCCTCGCCAGTCATCCCAACCCCAATGGACGCATCGGGTTCTTATTAACCAGTGACGAAGAGGGCCCTGCCACCGATGGCACTGTGGTTGTAGTCGATGCCTTGGCAAAACGCCAAGCCGAGACCGGTGTTGCTGCCATCGATTACTGCGTGATTGGTGAACCGAGCTCCAAAGAACAACTCGGCGATCAAATTCGCGTGGGTCGGCGCGGCTCACTCAATGCCCGCATTGAGGTGCACGGTATCCAAGGCCACGTGGCCTACCCAGAGCTGGTCGACAACCCGATTCATCATCTCAGTCGACTGATCACCGCGCTCACTGGGATCGATTGGGATCAGGGTGCTGAGAACGCGTACTTTCCGCCCACCAGTTTCCAGGTCTCAAATCTGAGTGCAGGCACTGGTGCCACCAATGTGGTCCCAGCCACCGCGCACTGTCTCTGTAACTGGCGTTTTTCAACCAGTACAGACCGAGCAACAATTGAGCACATGACCGAACAGTGCATCAAGGATTTGGGGCTGTCGACATCGATCACCTGGAATCTCTCAGGCGAACCCTTTTTGACAGAACAGGGTGCCTTGACCGAGGCCGCTGTGGAGGTGATTGCCGAGGAGACCGGAGCGAGCTGCGACCTTTCAACCGGCGGCGGCACCTCAGATGGCCGATTTATTGCGAAGCTTGGATGTCAACTCATTGAACTCGGTCCGATCAACCGAAGCATCCACAAAATCGATGAGTCTGTGCGCCTCGCCGATCTAGCGCCCTTGAAGAACTGCTACCTCGGCTTACTACAGCGCCTGATCGGCTAGTCGTCGACCGGCTCGACGTCTTCAGCCTGCGGGCCTTTACCTGACTCACCGAGGACGTAGGACACAAGCATTCCCTCGCGCAGCAAGTAGCGATTGCGGCCACGAATGGAGCGGTAGTGAACGAACACATCCTCACCATCTTCGCCAGTGATAAAGCCAAATCCCTTGGTGGCGTTAAACCACTTCACAGTGCCCTCTTCGCGAGGCCCTGTTGGGATCGGGCGGAAACTGTTGGTGCGATTCAAAATCTGTGTCAGCGCAGTTTGCGCGTATTGCAACACGAGGATCACCAAACCGATCAGGACACCGGCTTCCACCGCACTGCCTTCGGCAGGCTGCATCCCAAATGAAGGCAGCAAAAACAACAAGACCAGCGCGCCAAGTACCGATAAAACGAGCGATAAGAACAGTTGGCGTAACGTATAGCGCATGAGAAACTCCCTAACAGACACAATCAATGGGTGAGGCCACAGGAGCCAATTTACAAGACGATGAGTATGGATCCGTACATTACCGAACTCGAAACCCGCATCGCGTTCTTAGAGGACAGCCTCGATACCCTGAACCTCGAGACGCACAGACTGTCTCAGGCGAACGACAAACTCAATAGCGAACTGCATGCGTTGGCGAAGATCGTCAAACCCATGATGCAGCAACTCTCTGAATTGGGCGGATCGGACGACTCCGCGCCACCCCCACACTACTGAGGATACCCATGGCCAATCACCTTGATGCCTGGATCACCACCTATCCAGACTTCCCAAAGCCCGGCATTTTGTTTTATGACATCGCACCGATCATTGAAGAGCCCGATCGACTGACCGCGACCTGCCAGTTGCTGACCGAACAGATCGCCGATTGGCAACCCGATGTCTTGGTGGGCATTGATTCGCGCGGGTTCTTGTTCGCCACACCGGTGGCCGTGCAGATGGGCCTTGGCGTGGTGATGGTTCGAAAAAAGGGCAAGCTGCCAGGCGAAGTGCGTGAAGCGTCATACCAGCTTGAGTACGGCGAGGCGACGTTAGCGGTACAGACTGACCGAAAACTTGCCGGCAAACGCGTTGTCTTAATCGATGACCTTTTGGCCACAGGAGGCACTTTAGCGGCCACCGAACACTTACTCGAGGCCTCAGGTGCGACTGTTGTGGGAACGATCGTTCTGATCGAACTGACCGCTCTTGGTGGCCGTGACAAACTCAACGCACCGGTCCGGAGTTTACAAACCTATGAATACTGAGGCGATGAATCGTCACAACACCTTGATCGTGGTGGCCTTGGAAGACGAGCTGCCAAGTGCTGTCGTCGCGGGCTGGAATGTGCTCTACACCGGTGTCGGTAAGGTCAATGCGGCCATTGCGTCCACTGAGGCGGTGATCGGCACCAAGCCCGTCCACCTGATCAACTACGGCACCGCCGGGGCACTCAATACTGAGGTCTCCGGACTGGTTCGTGTCAATCATTTGGTCCAACGCGATATGGATGTCCGTCCACTCGGTTTTGATTTAGGCCATACGCCCTTTGACACCACAGGGCATATTGATCTCGGCGGTCAGGGAGTGTCTTGTGGCACAGGGGATCATTTTGTCACCACGCCACCGGAACTGGTGACTGACATCGTCGACATGGAAGCCTACGCGCTCGCCAAGGTCGCACGCGTGTTTGGACTCGAATTTCACTGCTACAAATACATTTCAGACAACGCCAACGACGACGCAGCTGATCATTGGGCTGAGAATGTGGCGCGCGGTGCAGAGGCATTTGTGCAGACGGTGATCAACCCACTCTCGGATTAAGACGCTTGGCGTGACTCGAGGCGTCTCTGTTCTTCCTTTCGGCGCGCACGCTCTTCGCGGATGAAGGCTTGCCGGCGCTTTAATGCATCCTGCTTCAAACCGACATGGCGCTCACCGCGCTCAGCTGCCAGTTCAATCTGGCGCTGGCGCATGGCAAAACGCTCTTTCTGCGCAGGCGTGTGTTCATCAATGCAGTGATGGCACTGAATTCCCAACAGATACTCAGGACGCGCTTTATCGTCTTCGGTGATTGGGCGACGGCACGCGTGGCATTGGTCATAGGCGCCCGGCTCAAGTTTGTGATTCACCGTCACCCGGTTATCAAACACAAAACACTCACCTTCCCAGGTACTCTCGGTGTGCGGGACCTGTTCGAAATAGTTCAAGACACCACCCTTTAGGTGGTAGACCTCTTCAAAGCCCTGATCGAGCAGAAAACTGGTGGATTTTTCACAGCGAATACCGCCAGTACAAAACATCGCAACCTTCTTGTGTTTAGCAGGATCTAAGTGCTCAGCCACCCACTTGGGAAACTCCCGAAAGGTTTTGGTCTCGGGATTGATGGCACCACGGAAGGTGCCGACTTCGTATTCATAATCATTGCGGGTGTCGATGGTAATGCAGTCTGGATCGGTGATCAGTGCATTCCAATCCTCTGGCATCACATAGCGGCCAACCTGCATTTTTGGACTGATACCCGGCACGCCAAGCGTGACGATCTCTTTTTTCAGCTTCACCTTCATGCGGTAAAACGGAACGCCATCGAGCGGCATTGCGGATTCTTTGTACTCCAGATTGGTAAAGCGACCATCGGCCTGAAACCATGCATTGAGTGCATCGATCCCCTCGCGCGTCCCTGCCACCGTACCATTGATGCCCTCGGCTGCGAGTAACAAGGTGCCGGTCACACCGTGATCCATACAGTGTTTCAGTAGGGGCTCTCGCAGTTCACGGTAATCGGGCAGTTCAACAAACTGATACAGCGCAGCAACGATCAGCGGATTCATTTCGATTCCTTCTTCATGCCGCCATGACAGGGAGGTGACGCCAGCCGTGCTGGATTTGATACCCACTCAGCGGGTGTAAAACATTGCATTGCGAGCGCATGCACGCCACGGTTGAGCGCTTCATCAGCGGCCTTGTAGACCAACTGGTGGCGCTTCACACGACCAAGGCCTTCGAACGCGTCCGACACCACAACGATGCGAAAGTGGGTTTCTGAGTTTTTCGGCACATTGTGCCCATGGCTCTCGTTCTCGATCTCCAGATGGTCTGGTGCGAGTGCATCGGTCAATGCCGTCTGTAACAGTGCTTCTAACATAGGGTCAAAATGATACGGCAATTCTTCAAAAAACGCAGTGGTCGCGGCCTTGATCTAGGTCAGGAGAGCGTGCCGAGACGTTCGCCACGATAAGCACCTGAGCGCACCCGTTGCCACCACGGACGATTGGCTAAGAACCAATCAACCGTCTTGGCGAGGCCAGTTTCAAAGGTTTCGGCCGGCGTCCAGCCCAGTTCGTCGGCAATTTTCGTGGCATCAATCGCATAACGGCGATCATGACCTGGGCGGTCGGTCACAAAGGTGATCAATTCCCGAAACGAGGTGATACCAGCAGGCTTGTCAGGTAATCGTGTATCCAAGAGATCGCACAGGGTCTCGACAACCTGCAAATTCGTGCGTTCGTTGTGACCACCGATATTGTAGGTCTCACCCACATTACCTGCAGTCAGTACCTGCACTAAGGCGGCCGCGTGGTCCTCCACATACAGCCAGTCACGGATCTGGTCACCCTGCCCATACACTGGGATCGGCTGGCCCTCCAAGGCATTCAAAATCGCCAGCGGGATGAGTTTCTCAGGGAAATGATAGGGCCCGTAATTATTCGAGCAGTTGGTCACCAGCACGGGAAGACCGTACGTGCGATGCCAGGCACGCACCAGGTGATCACTGGCCGCCTTCGAGGCCGAATACGGCGAACTGGGTTGATAGGGTGTTTGCTCGGTAAACAGCGATTCCGTGCCTTCGAGATCGCCATAGACTTCGTCGGTGGAAATGTGATGCAACCGAAACCGCGCTTGCGCCTCCGGTGACAGCCCTGCCCAATACGCGCGGATCACCTCCAGTAAACTGTAGGTGCCAACAATATTGGTCTGAATAAAATCGCCCGGGCCATCAATCGAACGGTCCACATGGCTTTCTGCCGCCAAATGCATCACATGCGTCGGCGAAAACTCAGCAATGGCCTCTTCAAGTGGTTCGCGTGCGCACAGATCGAGTTGCACAAAACGATACCTCGGACTGTCGCTGACAGAGGCCAAGGACTCCAAATTCCCGGCATAGGTCAGTTTGTCGAGATTCAAAACCTCCGCATCGGTCTGTGTAATCAGATGCCGAATTACCGCCGAGCCAATAAAGCCCGCACCCCCTGTCACCACGATCCGCATCATCAGGACACCCGATTCAGGCCGTTAATGGCCGCGACCCGATAGGCCTCGGCCATGGTCGGATAGTTAAAGGTGGTGTTGGCAAAAAAGGCGAGGCTGTTGGCGTCACCTTGCTGCTTCATGATGGCTTGACCGATATGCACAATTTCCGAAGCCTGATCACCGAAACAGTGCACGCCTAAAATTTCCAGCGTCTCGCGATGGAATAAGAGTTTCAGCATCCCCACCGACTCGTTGGTGATTTGCGCCCGGGCGATGTCTTTGAACATCGCCTGACCCACTTCGTAGGGCACCTGCTCTTCAGTCAGCTCGCGCTCGGTCTTGCCCACCGATGAGATCTCAGGAATGGTGTAAATCCCGGTTGGCACATCATCGACAAAATTAAACGGCCGACTTAAAAAATCATTGGCTGCATTGCGGCCCTGATCGTACGAGGCCGAAGCGAGCGATGGCCAACCCACCACGTCGCCTGCCGCGTAAATGTGGGGAACTGCGGTTCGATACTGTCGATCCACCCGGATCTGCCCGCGCTTGTCGGCGCTGAGCCCTGCGGCTGCAAGATCCAACTGATCGGTATTACCGGTGCGGCCGTTACACCATAAGAGCGCGTCTGCCTTGATCTTCTTGCCGCTTTTCAACTCCAGTACCAGGTCATGCGGATGGCTGTGTAGGGCCGCCATCTCTTCCTGATGTCGGATCACAACCCCCGAGTCACGAAAGTAGTAGGACAGTGCATCGGTGATTTCGTCATCCAAAAATGACAATAAGCGATCTCGCGTGTTAATCAGATCCACCTTCAAACCCAGACCATTGAAGATCGAGGCATACTCACAGCCAATCACCCCCGCGCCATAGATAATCAAATGCCGTGGGGTGTTTTGCATCTCCAAGATGGAGTCAGAGTCGTAGACCCGCGGATCGGTAAAGTCGAGTTCAGGCGGCTGATAGGGGCGTGATCCCGTCGCAATCAAAATCGTTTCAGCGCGGTACAGGTCTTCGCCCTGCTCGCCTGTCACAGCCACCGTGTGAGGATCAATAAATCGGGCCACACCATGGACCACCTGCACACGATTGCGTGCATAAAACTTCGACCGCATACGGACCTGTGCCGTCACCACACGATTGGCGGTTTCCATCACATGGGGATACGGCAGCCAGCAAGGATCAGAAATCGCCCGAAACATCGGATTGGTATTGAAGTCGATCATTTGTTTGACCGCTTCACGCAATGCCTTGGATGGAATGGTGCCTTTGTGGGTGCAGTTGCCGCCCACCTGAGGACGCTGGTCCACAACAATCACCGAACGCCCCTGCTTGGAGGCGTTCATGGCGCCAGCTTCACCTGCCGGACCGGCGCCTAACACCAAGACATCTGTTTCAATCATTCAGTGCGCTCGGCGCCAATGCTTGACTTCGCTGCGTTTCTAACAGGAACCGTCCCCACCACACTTTTCGAATTAATGGCTTCTTCACACTTCTCAGGGTCACCACCACAAATTGCGCATTCGCTGTCTTCACCATTAACCCGACCGATGCCTCCGCAACTGCCAGAGATCGGACGTCGCCCCATCATCACACCCACTGCCATGATGGCCACTAAAAACAAAAACACACCAAACACAGTGAAAAACGTACCCATCATTCTGTAATGCCCGCTAATAATCGTTCGAATCGTGGCGTATATTTCACCGCGAAATCATCCCCTGTGCGCTCAATAAACATGGCTGGGAGATTTTGCCGAATTGCCAAGGCAAAGCCCGCCTCCGGACCGAGCACCAAGAGCGTGGTCGCCCAACCATCCGCCATCGCACAGTCTTCGTCCGCGACCGTCACTGAGGCTAAACTGTGTGCAACAGGACGTCCCGTGGCCGGATTGATCGTGTGGCTGTATGCAACGCCATCGATTTCCCGATAGTTGCGGTAATCACCCGAGGTTGCGACCGCGATGTTCGACAATGCCAGAGTTTCCTCGACAGCCCGCTCACCACGCACTGGCTTTTCAACGGCGATCCGCCACCCGAGACCATCTTTGTTTCCCTTGACCCGGATTTCACCGCCAATCTCGACCAAGAAATTACTGTATCCCCTGTCATCTAAGAGCGCATAGATCTGATCCACACCCAGACCTTTGGCGATGGCCGACAAATCCAGCCGCCGTGGCGCATCTTTTCGAAGCGCTGCGCCGCCAGACGCTTCTGGTGCGCGTACTGAAATGGCCGCATAACCGATCTGTTGACGCGCGGCCTCCACGGCTGCATCGGTTGGCAATGCCTCTGCGCCAGCCTCCGGTCCAAAGCCCCACAGATTCACCACAGGACCCACAGTCGGATCAAACGCGCCGTCTGAGATCCTTGAAAAACCGAGCGCCTTGGCAGTGGTCAGCGCAAACAATTCCGATACCGGAAACCACTCACCAACCGGTCCGTTATTAAAACGCGAGATTTCACTCTCAGGATCGTAGGTCGACATTTGTTGGTTAACCGTCAAGAGAGTGGCTTCGATCTCAGCCTGCAGTGACTCGCGATCATGCGCGGCGATGGGATTGGCAATCACCACAGACCAGCTTGTGCCCATGGTCTGCCCGCTCAAGCGGTCCATCTCAAGCTCACCACTGCAGCCAGCTAGCCACAGGGTCAGACAGAAAAATGCCGCCCAATTGGCGGCATTTTTCAGATGGGACAATGGGTTAACCACCAAAGTCATCCAACATGATGTTTTCATCCTCAACGCCCAGATCCTTGAGCATCTTGATCACGGCTGCGTTCATCATCGGTGGACCGCACATGTAGAACTCAACGTCCTCAGGTGCTGGGTGATCTTTCAGATAATTCTCCAACACGATGTTGTGAATAAATCCGGTTGGACCACTCCAGTCATCTTCTGGCTGCGGATCAGACAGCGCCAGATGCCACTCAAAGTTGTCATTTTCTCTCGCCAGCATGTCGTATTCATCTTGATAGAACACTTCACGCAACGAACGCGCACCATACCAAAACGAAATCTTCCGCTTGGAATGCAACCGCTTCAACTGATCAAAAATGTGCGAACGCATGGGCGCCATACCCGCACCGCCGCCAATGAAGACCATCTCAGCATCCGTATCCTTGGCAAAAAACTCACCAAATGGACCAAACACGTTGATCTTGTCGCCGGGCTTTAGGTTAAACACATAGGAGCTCATTTGCCCTGGCGGCAGATCCGTCCCCGGAGGTGGTGTTGCAATCCGAATATTGAATTTCACCAAACCGCGCTCTTCCGGATAGTTCGCCATCGAATACGCACGAATCACAGTCTCATCGACTTTGGATTCGAGATTGAAGAAGCCAAAACGCTCCCAGTCCCCGCGATACTCATCTTCGACTTCAAAGTCCTTGAACTTCACATGGTGTGGCGGCACTTCCAACTGCACGTAGCCACCGGCACGGAAATCGACGTTCTCGCCTTCAGGCAACTTTAATGTCAGCTCCTTAATGAAGGTCGCTACGTTTGGATTTGAGACCACCTCACATTCCCAACGCTTCACGCCGAAGAGTTCGGGCTCAACCTCGATATTCATGTCTTGCTTGACGGCCACCTGACATGACAAACGCCAGCCCTCTTTCGCCTCACCTTTAGTGAAGGCAGACGCTTCGGTTGGCAGAATGTCACCACCACCGGACTTCACAACACAACGGCACTGCTGACAGGAGCCACCACCGCCACAGGCTGACGGCAGGTAAATGCCCGCATCCGCTAGGGTACTCATCAATTTACCGCCGGCGGCAACCTTGATGCTTTGCTCTGGGTTGTCGTTGATGGTGATGGTGACATCACCCGACGAGACGAGCTTCGAACGGGCTGCCAAAATCACCGCAACCAGGCCGATCACGACCACGGTGAACATTGCCACACCCAACATAATGGTCATATTTTCCACGTTCTGTGCTCCTTAGAGTGAGACGCCAGAGAAGGACATGAAGCCAAGTGACATCAATCCAACCGTGACAAAGGTGATTCCAAGTCCCTTCAGGCCTTCGGGAACGTCGGAGTACTTGAGCTTTTCGCGCACTCCAGCCAGGGCGGTAATGGCCAAAGCCCAACCGATCCCTGCGCCCAGGCCGTACACCACCGATTCCCCGAAGGTGTAGTCCCGCTCTACCATGAATAGTGAGGCACCCAAGATGGCACAGTTCACTGTAATCAATGGCAAAAAGACACCCAACGCGTTGTACAGCGCTGGCACGTATTTATCTAAAAACATCTCAAGGATTTGCACCAAGGCCGCGATCACACCAATGTATGACAACAGGCCGAGGAATCGCAGATCCACGTCACCGAGGGCTGGCGACAACCAAGTCAGCGCACCCTCTTTGAGCAATCCATTTAAAATCAGGTTGTTGACTGGCACCGTGATGGCCAACACCACAACCACCGCAATCCCCAAACCGATCGCAGTTTTGATGTTCTTCGACAGCGCCAAAAACGTACACATGCCAAGGAAGAAGGCCAACGCCATGTTCTCGACGAACACCGCCTTGACGAACAAACTAATCAACTGTTCCATCTTAGGCCTCCTTCAGCTTGCTGTTGGGCGCAATCTTGAACTCGTCTTGCTCAATCTGCGCGGTCTTCCACGCACGGATGCCCCAAATCAAGAATCCAATGATGAAAAATGCCGAGGGTGGTAACAGCATGAGGCCATTGGTGTAGTACCAACCACCCTCGGTCACCTTACTCAAGATTTCCACACCGAACAGGGAACCTGAACCAAAGAGTTCACGGAAGAAGGCAACGACCATCAGGATCACGCCGTATCCCAGTCCGTTCCCCACTCCATCAATAAACGAATCAATGGGCCCGTTCTTCATGGCAAAGGCTTCCGCCCGGCCCATCACGATGCAGTTGGTAATGATCAAACCCACAAACACGGAGAGCTGCTTTGAGATCTCATAGGCAAAGGCCTTCAAGATCTGATCCACCACAATCACCAGTGAGGCAATAATGGTCATCTGTACGATGATGCGGATTGAACTCGGGATCTGTGCGCGGATCACCGAGACAAACATGCTAGAAAATGCCGTTACGGCAATCACCGCCAATGACATCACCAATGCCACCGACATGCTTGAAGTCACAGCCAAGGCGGAACAGATTCCGAGAACCTGCAGCGCAATTGGGTTGTTGTTGATGACTGGGTCAAACAACAGTTCTTTGGTTTTTGCCATCAGATCCGTCCTTGCTTCACATTATCCAGA
Organism: uncultured Pseudomonadales bacterium; assembly: GCA_964628665.1. GTDB lineage: Bacteria > Pseudomonadota > Gammaproteobacteria > Pseudomonadales > Litorivicinaceae > HIMB30. The sequence continues at coordinate 61,777 of CAZVNX010000011.1, forward strand.
AACGGCTTGAACCCCGAATCCGACATCCAGAATTGAATCAAATTATCGACCCCACGTGAGGTCAGGGTCGCGCCCGACAGTGCATCGACACCATAGGTATCTGACGGACTCGCGCCGCCTTTCACCAACCGCACTGCCACCGCGTCGCCTTCATACACCTGCTTGCCAGTCCACTGCGCCTTCCAGTTTGGATTGTCCACTTCGCCCCCGAGACCTGGGGTTTCAGCGTGCTCATAAAATCCAAGACCAGCGACCGTGTTGGCATCGCCTTCGAGCGCGACAAAGCCATACAGCGTCGACCACAATCCATAGCCATGCACCGGCAAAATGATCTTTTCGATTTGGCTCTCGTTTTCAATCAGATACACCTTGGCGATCTTCGCTTGGCGTTTAATGGATGCAATGTCTTCTTCGGCGCTCAAGACGCGATTCATCGACGGATCTTTCGAGGCCTTCCGTTGGTTATAGGATTCTGGATTCATTCCTTCAACAAACTGCCCTGTGCTCAGATCCACAAGGCGTGGCGTCACCTGCTTGAACTGTTCCTGCACCGACTTCGCAGGGTCATACAACCCAGCCGCCTGCAGGATATTCATTTGCATGTTCGCTTGCTCGTTGATGACCTGTGCAGGACGCAGCGCAACCGCAGCGACACTGACAATCACCGAACACACCAAACACAGTGCTAGGGCGACAACAACGGTGCGTTGTACAGACTCTTTATTGGACGACACTTCGCAACTCCCTTCGCTTGATGTTGGCTTGCACCACAAAATGATCCATCAAGGGCGCAAACAGATTGGCAAACAAAATCGCCAGCATGATGCCTTCAGGGAAGGCTGGGTTCACCACCCGAATCAACACGGCCATCAGACCGATGAGACCACCGTAATAATACTTCCCGGTATTGGTCATCGAAGCCGACACCGGATCTGTGGCCATAAACATCATGCCAAAGGCAAATCCGCCGACCACCAAATGCCAGTACCAAGGCACCGAGAACATGGGGTTGGTGTCCGATCCGACCAGGTTAAAGAACAAGGAGGTCGCGACCATGCCAAGGAAGACACCAGCGACGATACGCCAGCTGGCAATGCCCTGAATCAGTAACACCGACCCGCCGAGCAAAATGGCGAACGTCGACACCTCCCCGATAGAGCCAGGCACGTTGCCGATAAAGGCATCAAACCATGTGAACTCAGAGATCACCTGATTGGCCGACGCCAATGCTGCGACGCCACCCTCGGCCATCATGCCAAGCGCTGAGGCACCGGTGTATCCATCGGCTGCGACCCACACGGCATCGCCTGAAATCTGTGCTGGATAGGCAAAGTACAGGAACGCACGACCTGTCAGTGCAGGGTTCAGGAAGTTTTTGCCTGTGCCACCGAAAACTTCTTTACCGACCACCACACCAAAGGTGATGCCCAATGCGGCCTGCCACAATGGCAGATCGGGTGGGCAGGTCAGAGAGAACAGAATCGAGGTCACAAAGAAGCCTTCATTCACCTCGTGCTTACGCACCGACGCAAACAACACTTCCCAAAATCCGCCGACAATAAAGACCGTGGCGTAAATCGGTAAGAAATAGGCAAATCCATACACCAGATTCGACCACAAACTCGGCGCCTTCCAGTACTCGGCACCCGCCAAGGCTTCAATCACACCACCACGCAATCCGTCCGGTGCAATGGCACCGGCGGCAATCGCTTCTGCCGCGTTTTGCCCAAGGAAGTACGCGCCAAAGAAGATCGCTGGGAAGGTACAAAACCACACAGTGATCATGATGCGCTTCAAGTCGATTCCATCGCGGACATGCGCGGTTGACTTGGTCGTGGTTCCGGGAGCGTAGAAGATGGTATCCACCGCCTCGTATAGCGCATAGAACTTCTCGTATTTCCCTCCGGGATGGAAGTTCGGCTCAATCCGATCCAGATAAGCACGTAGTGACATCATCAACTCTCCAGTTCAATGGTCGTCAAATTGTCCCGAAGAATCGGGCCGTATTCATATTTGCCAGGACACACATAGGTGCAGAGCGCGAGGTCTTCCTCCGCCAACTCAAGGGCACCAAGTTTCACCGCCATGTCGGTGTCACCGACAATCAACGCGCGCAGCAGTTGGGTTGGCAAAATGTCCAAAGGCATGACTTTTTCATAGGCACCAACCGGCACCATGGCGCGCGGTGACCCATTGGTATTGGTGGTGTAATCGATCAATTTTTTTGGCGTCAATTTCGACAGATAGATGCCAAGCACCGAGTGCTTGTTAGTGCCGGGAGACAACCAACCGAATGGAATCCGTGCTGTCCCCTCAGGCACACAGCTGACCTGCTGGTGATAGCGGCCCAAGAAGGCACCCGTGTCTTTCGCGGTCCGACCACCCAAGACCGAACCAGTAACAATCCGGTGATCGCCGGCTGCCAGACTGCCTGCTGTGAGTTCATCAAGCGATGCACCAAGGCGCGTCTCGAGGATCCGAGGATCCGTCACAGAAGGACCTGCGAGCGCAACCAGTCGCGTGACCGACAACTGCCCATCGCGGAACAAGCGACCGATGGCAATCGCATCTTGTGCACTGACGTGCCAGACCTCTTTGCCTTCACCGATCGGATCCAAGTGATGGATATGAGTGCCAACTAGACCGGCCGGATGCACACCAGCAAAGGTTTCGACCTGACCCGGACCGGCATCAAATTGTGCCTCCGGTGCGCGACAGACAAATACAGGACCCTCGGTGAGATGACGCAAGACCTGGATGCCCGCAACAAAGCCTTCCGGATCGCGCGCAATGGCAACGGTTGGATCCAAGGCCAGTGGATTGGTGTCCATAGCATTGACGAAAATCGAATGTGGCTTGGCATTCAGCGCAGGGATCTTTTCATACGGACGCTTTCGTAGCGCAGTCCATAACCCGCTGTCTCGTAATTGCGCCACCACCTCATCCCGTGAGAGTGCATCCAGATCCGCGTGCGCAGTGAAGCTCACAGCCGCATCGGACCCATCGAGCTCAATGACCACAGATTGGAATACACGACGCTCGCCGCGATTGATTTCAACCACGGTGCCAGCGCCTGGTGCCGTAAATAATACGCCAGCGTTTTTCTTGTCTTCAAAGAGTGGCTGACCGAGTTGGACTTGCTCCCCTTCTCGAACCAACATGGTCGGCTTCATGCCAGGATAGTCGGCGCCCAAAATCGCGACACGGCGAATTGCCGGGCGAGAATCAATGGTTTGACGTGGTGCGCCTTTGATGGGCAAATCCAGCCCAGTTTTGATCTCGATCATCGAGTCCGTTCCTACCTTTTCAGATTCAGTTCACGCTTGCGGCGTTCAAACTTAATGGTATAAAAACGCATAAGTATGGCGGTCGCAGATTATAAGAACCTTGACCGCTAATCGCTAGGGCGAATTGCAAAAATTCCGGAATAATTTCGCACATGCAACAGAAAAGTGCGAATTCCCCGTCTATGTCTGTCAGCGAACACTCGCGGTCACCGCCGAACGTCCTGGCCGAGGCTAGTCTGTGTCGACGAGGAGATCCGATGTCACGACCCAAATACCCACAGAACACCAGTATTGGCGCGCTGATCAGAGACCCAGACGCGATCCGCATCACACCAATCAACGCCAACTTAGATGGCGACTACGTGATCTTTATTGACGAGTCCGGTGACCCGGATTTAGAGCGCATCGACCCGCGGTTTCCGGTCCTCAATCTGCTCTGCGTTCTTATCCGAAAGGAGGATTACCTCGATCAGGTCATCCCACACATCACCGCCATCAAACAGCAATTTTTTGGCGACAGCGACCTGGTCTTACACGAGTCCGAGATGCGGCGGAAGCAAGGGCCCTTCAAAGTCTTTTCCGATACCGCACTGCACCACCGGTGCGTTTCGGCACTTTTAGGCATGATGCGCGAGGCACCGATCCATGTCATCGCAGCCAGCATCCACAAGGCGCGCCTCAAGTCGCGCTACAGCCGACCCTTCGATCCGTACGATCTGGCGATGCGGTTTTGTCTCGAGC
>CAZVNX010000012.1:0-62826 GCA_964628665.1 uncultured Pseudomonadales bacterium
AGCATCTCAGGCGTCCGCTTCAAGATGAACACCGGCTTGCCGCGCCATTCTGCGCGAATTTGCTCGCCAGGAAGAATCTTCGAAATATCGACTTTGACCGGAGCGCCCGCAGCTTTCGCTTTGGCGCTTGGATTCCAGGAGGCGACGAAGGGTGTCAACACTCCGACCGCACCCACAGCGCCCAGTGCAGAGGTTGCACCGATTAAAAATTTCCGCCGTGAGGTCACTTCAGGTTGTTCTGCTGGATTTACGACTGCATCCGCCATGATGTGTCCTTTCAGAATTATGAATCGCTAATTGCGTCACGAATTCTAAGGGGTGCCGAGAGGGGTAGCAAGTGCGTTAGACGATTTCGCAATAAAACTTGCCATAGTTATAGCCAGATATAAAAAAACCCGCCGAAGCGGGTTTTTTAAACGCGTCGAAATTAACGCTTGGAGAACTGTGGACGCTTACGTGCTTTACGCAGACCAACCTTCTTCCGCTCCACTTCGCGCGCATCACGTGTGACATATCCTGCGCGACGCAGATCACCTTTTAACGCTTCGTCATATTCGACCAGAGCGCGTGTGATTCCGTGACGGATGGCACCGGCCTGTCCTGACGCACCACCACCGAGGACAGTCACGACGACGTCGAACTTGCCTTCCATGTCAACGAGCTGCAATGGTTGACGAACAACCATCCGCGACGTTTGCCGCCCGAAGTACTCGTCGAGCGCCTTACCATTCACGGTAATTTGACCGTTACCAGGGCGGAGAAACACGCGCGCTGTTGAAGTCTTACGACGTCCGGTTCCGTAATTCTGTGTCAAAGCCATATCGTATCCTATGACAGGGTCAGGGTTTCAGGCTGCTGTGCTTCATGCGGATGCTGTTGGCCAGCATACACTTTCAGCTTGCGATACATTGCGCGACCCAGTGGGTTCTTAGGCAACATACCCTTCACAGCCAGCTCAATCACCTTCTCAGGCGACCGCTCAATCATTTGCGTGAAGTTGGCTTCTTTCAAACCACCTGGATGCCCAGTGTGGCGGTAATACATCTTGTCCGATGCTTTATTACCAGTCACCTTCACTTTCTCCGCGTTGACCACGACGATGAAATCGCCTGTGTCGACGTGCGGGGTATATTCTGTTTTGTGCTTACCGCGCAGGCGACGAGCGAGTTCGGTCGCGAGACGTCCAAGGGTCAACCCATCGGCATCAATCACATACCAGCCATGCTGTACGGTTTCTGATTTGGCGCTAATCGTCTTCATGTTCACTACTGCCTTTAAGCGGCGTTCAAAATTCAAAGAGGCGCGGATTATAGAGATGGACTCAGAATTACGCAACCGTCTTTTTGCTATTCCGGTCGATGTGGGCGCTCAAGATATTCGACCGATTGCATCTCTTGCAATCGGGAGCCACAGCGATCCATTTCAAAGGCTAGCCGACCACTTGGATACAGGCCAGCCAAGGGCACGTCCGAGGCCAGTATTAACTTCACCGAGCGATCATAAAATTCGTCCACAAGATGCAGGAAGCGACGCGTCACATCATCACCGGCAAGATCGAGCTGGGGCAGGCCGGTGATCACGACGGTATGAAACATACGCGCAATCTCGATGTAGTCTGGTGCTGCGCGCCCTTGTCCACAAATCACATCGAAGTCGAACCAGATCACATCTTCAGCAACAAATCGAACAGCTAATTGGCGCCGATTAATTTCAACGCTCGCCCCCTCACTCCGAGTGGCCTCTGGAGCAAGAGCCAACACCGATTCCCAAACAGCATCAATGGCTGTTGCATCGCAAGGTGCGTAATACAGAGTCGCATGTTCAAGGGTCCGTAAACGGTAATCGGTCCCCGAATCAAGATTTAAAATCTCGCAATGTGTTTCGATCAGGGCGATCGCCGGCAAAAACCGATCGCGCTGCAATCCATCGCGATACAAATCGTGCGGCGGGATGTTACTGGTCGCCACCAAGGCCACACCACGACGAAAGAGCGCATCAAAGAGAGTGCCAAGCACCATCGCATCCGTGATGTCTGAGACAAAGCATTCGTCAAAACACAACACCCTGACATCACGAGCGAGTCGATCGGCGATGACTTCGAGAGGGTTTTCGGTCCCTTGCAGTTCGGTCAACTCCGCGTGCACGCGATTCATAAAGCGATGAAAATGCAAGCGCTTGGCCAAACCCTCGGGAAGCGACTCGACAAACAGATCCATCAGAAACGTCTTACCGCGCCCAACACCGCCCCAGATATACAATCCAGGCTCTGGCGTTCGCCATTGTGCGCGCCGAAACAAGCCACGACGCGGGCCTGTCCATGGTGTGTCGCTCATCAATCGATCACCGAGCGTGTCCAGTAACCGCAGCACATGCCGCTGATTCTTGTCGGCACTGATTTGACCGATCTCAACCAAGCCGTCGTAGACATGCAAGGCCAACGTACGTCGGGTCATAAGAGCTCTCGCGCATGCCAATGCGCAGTCACTTGTGCTTTTAAGCGCGTCAGCTGGCCGTGATAAAAATGGCCGCCCTCTGCATGGGTGATCGGCGCAACACCGATCTGTTTCGCGTAATCTTGCATCGCTGCAACAGACACAACTTCATCGTCGGTGTTAAATAAGATGCAAGGGCGGAGGTTCGCCATCCAACTCGGATCGATTGGGAAATTTTCGACCGCAGGTGCAACTTGTATCAGGTCCGCAATCTGCACATTCGGATGGATTCGAGACACCTGAGGAATCAGTTTCGCAGCCATCGATGCACCAAATGAGAATCCGCCGATCAAGAGTGTTTCAACCCCAGCATCGATCATCCGTTGAGCGACCACCAAGGCGTCCTCGACCTCCCCTTCGCCATGATCCCAGACGCCCTCGCTTTGGCCCACGCCACGAAAATTAAATGCCACAGCGGGCAATCCAACATCGCGCGCAGCACGTGCCAAGGTCGTCACAACCTTGTTCGCCATGGTGCCGCCGTGTAGCGGATGCGGATGCAGAAGGAGCAGCGCTTTGGATGGCATCGGCTCGGAGAGCGCGCACCCCATCGCCGCAGTCTCAATCAAGCCTGCCGGTCCTGGTATTCGCTGAAGCACTGGTGTTTGCATGCCACTCCTTGTGAAGGCGGCAGTCTAACGGCTCGCGCTGACATCGCAAAGTTCGTACACTATCGAAAACAACTCGAGGTGCGCTGTGGAACTGACTGAACTGACAATTGGACTCATTATTTTGGCCTTTATCCTCGGCGCTGCCGCCGGTTGGTTCCTCAGACGCCCGACGACGCTAACCACCGTATCTCCGGATTTAGAACGGGAGAAGACGCTCTTCGAAGCGCAGCATCAGTCGCTGATTGAAGAGATCCAACACCATCTCGATGACACCGCTGAGACGCTCGAACGATTGGCGAGCAAACAACATGCGCTCGCCGCAGAATTACGTGGCGAACCCAGTACAGAAACCGTACGAGAAGATGTGATTGAAGGTTTGCCACCGCGTGACTACGCAGAGGCACGCGGACAACTGAGTTCTTCGTAAACTGCCTACGCGGGGTTGTGGTCGTCGAAAAAGGCAACCTCGAGCGGCCATTGATTCGCGATTTTCTGGCCGAGTGCCTGCACCCCATAGCGCTCAGTGGCATGATGGCCGGCCGCAAAATAATGCACCCCCAACTCGCGCGCTTCGTGCGTTGTCCGTTCTGAAATTTCTCCAGATAGATAAGCATCCGCACCGACACGGTGTGCCCGCACGAGATAATCTTGCGCACCACCGGTACAAACCACCAACCGCTCAATTTGCTTAGGCCCCAATGCGGACTCAACGCATAAAGGCGCTCGGTTCAGGGCATGAGCCAGATGCGCCGAGACCTCTGACGGCGTCATGGGTTCTGCGAAATGCGCCACCCACATCAAACCCGCCTCGCCAGCAAGGGCCTCACAATCAGTCCAACCCAAGTGCTGAAGCAATGCGATGTTATTGCCAAACTCTGGATGACAATCGAGCGGCAGGTGATACGCCAGCAAAGACAAATTGTGCTGCATCAGGCGGCGTACACGTGCACCCTTCATCCCCGTCAAGGTGATCGGTTCGTTGCGCCAAAAATAGCCGTGATGCACCAACAACGCATCCGCGTTCCAAGCAACCGCCTGATCAATGACATCCGCAGACGCGGTCACACCAAGCGCTAAACGTGTAATCTCCTGGCGACCTTCGACCTGCAACCCATTTGGCGCGTAATCCTGAAAATCGCCCGGACGCATCCAACCGTCGAGGGTTTCTAACAGTGTGTGTAAACTAATCATCGGCAACCTCTACTTAGGACTGTGCATGTTACAGCAAATCACTCGGGTGCTTTGGCCCGTAATTACCGGAATTTTGATCGCACTCCTCGTCATACGAGAGTTTCCCGAACTGACAGGACGGAGTCACGGGGTGGAGTTACAGGTGGTTGAATCCGAGCGCCTAAGCGGCCAATTGCCCCCAAGCGGACCGGTGAGTTATGCCGAGGCCGTCGAACGTGCTGCGCCTGCGGTTGTCAACATTTATACAACCATCATCGAAACCCGAGTCAACCCATTGGCTCGAGACCCATTTTTTAAAAATTTCTTCAACCTACCGAGCGAGCCCAAGCGGCAACGGATGGAATCGAGCCTTGGTTCGGGAGTCATCGTATCCTCAAGCGGTTATATCCTGACGAACCACCACGTGATCGCCAATGCGGACGATATCGTGGTCGAATTGCGTGATGGGCGAGTCGCCCAAGCAACGGTCGTCGGCACCGACCCTGACACTGATCTCGCGGTTCTGAAGATCGACCAAGGCGAGCTGCCACAACTGGTATTAAGCACGTCGCCTGGACGGATTGGCGATTTAGTCTTCGCCATTGGCAACCCGTTCGGTGTCGGACAGACCGTCACGATGGGTATTTTGAGTGCCACTGGCCGCACTCAAGTGGGGATATCAACCTACGAAAACTTTATTCAGACCGATGCCGCCATTAACCCAGGGAACTCTGGAGGGGCGCTTGTGAACATGCGCGGTGAACTGATCGGTATCAATACCGCGATCTTTTCGCGCGGGGGCGGTTCAAATGGCATTGGGTTCGCGATTCCAACCGCCTTGGCGACAGCCGTGATGGAAGAGCTAATTACCCATGGTCAGGTCATACGGGGATGGCTGGGCGTCGAAACTCAACCGCTGACAGAGGAACTCGCGCGATCCTTTGGGGTGGGACGTAACGCAGGCGTTCTCATTTCTGGTGTCTTTCGGCGCGGACCGGCTGCGGCCGCAGACGTGCTTCCTGGCGACATCCTCACACACTTAAACGGCGACAAGGTGAGTGATGGACGTGTGGCCATGAATCGCGTGGCTGAGTTGGAACCTGGAACCGAACTGAAGTTAAAACTGTTACGCAGTGGTCAGCCCATCGAACGCACACTGATTGTAGGTCAGCGCCCACCGCCGAGTAACTGATCGAGCGCAGACAGAAGCGCATCCGATTCATGCGGTGCACCAACGGTCACCCGCAAGGCATTGGCCATCATCGGATGTGAGCCATCAAGACACTTCACGAGCACACCGTGGCGTTTCAGCCCCTCAAATACCTCACGCGCACGCCCATCTGGAATCAGCGCAATCAGAAAGTTTGCTTCTGATGGCCAGACTGTGAGATTTCGGGCCTGTAAGGCCGCATGTAACCGCGCGCGCTCGTCACGGATTGCCGCACTTTGACGCTCCAACACCTCTGCGTGCTCGAGCGCAAATTGCACTGCGGCCTGCGAGAGTGCGTTGATGTTGTAGGGCAAGCGCAACTTATCCAACTGATCAACCCATGCCGGATCACCAATCAACAGGCCAAATCGACTTCCTGCCAAACCCACTTTCGATAGGGTCCGCATAATCACTACATTTGGGTACCGAATCGCCCAATCGACATAGTCCGCATCGGTAAATGCCGTGTAGGCTTCATCAATCACAACCAAGGCGTCTGTGGCTTCGATCACCTGAATCAAGCGGTCTTTACTGAACAAATTCCCTGTTGGGTTGTTCGGCTGCGGGACAAAGAGGATGCCAGGATTTGCAGTGCGTAGGGTTGCCAACCAGGCATCAAGATCAATGTCACGGGTGGCGTCGAGCGGAAGTGCATGGAATGGCACCCGATGCTGCTTGGCTAATACCTGAAACATGACGAAGCTTGGATCCGGCGCACAGACGGAACGTCCACTCTCAATCAAGGTCGAGGTTAATAAGGCAATAATCTCATCCGAGCCATTGCCAAACAGCATCCCGAGGGAGGATGGGATATGCATCCAAGCACGCAACGGGTCCCGCACACCTGATGCATGGGGATCTGGATAGCGATTCAGTTCACAGTCCACCAGACGTTCTGCCAGCGCAGCACGTAGCTCAACCGGCCACACATAGGGATTTTCCATCGCATCGAGCTTGACCATGCCTGACGCGTCAGCCACCTGGTAGGCTGCGCCATCACGCACCCACTGTGGGATCAAACGTGCGATGTACGCATCGCGATTCACCGACGGTACTCGGCTGAGCGCGCGTGCGCTGTCAATCCTTCCGAGTGCGCCAGAGTCGAGGCAACGCCTGCGATCTGGGCGGCACCTTCAGGAGTACAGTGGATCACAGATGACCGTTTAACGAAGTCATACACCCCCAAGGGTGATGCAAAACGCGCAGTTCCTGAAGTCGGCAAGACATGGTTCGGACCGGCACAATAATCGCCAAGGGCTTCCGGTGTATGACGGCCCATAAAAATGGCCCCTGCATGTTGGATCGCCGGCAGTATCGATTCAGGATCATCCATACAAAGTTCCAGATGCTCCGGCGCAATGCGATTAATCACCGCCACCGCGTCAGAACGATCCGTCACCTGAATGACAATGCAGCGCTGGTTAATGGACGTGGTAATGATATCCGAGCGCTCAAGGGTCCCGACTAAGCGGTTCATGGATGCAATGACCGAGTCGATGTAGGCAGGATCAGAGCAAATCAGGACCGGTTGCGCATCCTCGTCATGTTCAGCTTGGCTGAACAGATCCATCGCAACCCAATCTGGATCCATGGGTGGTTCGACATACACAAGAATTTCCGACGGTCCGGCGATCATATCAATGCCGACCTTACCAAATACCTGCCGTTTTGCAGTGGCAACCCACGCGTTTCCGGGCCCAACAATTTTATCGACCGGAGAGACCGTCTCGGTACCGTAAGCAAGCGCCGCGATCGCCTGCGCACCGCCCACCGTCACGACACGATCCACACCCGCCAAATGCGCCGCCGCCAGCACCACCGGATTCAACACGCCGTCGGGCGCAGGCACCACCATTTGCACCATTGGAACACCAGCTACCTTGGCTGGAATCGCATTCATCAATACAGAGGACGGGTAGGTGGCAAGCCCACCCGGCACATAAATCCCCACCCGTTGCATAGGGCGTATTTCTTGACCCAGGACGATTCCTCGCGTGTCCTCCGGAAGACGCCAACTGGTTTCACGCTGCGCCTCATGGAAGTCCCAAATGCGCGCTTTTGCAGTCTCAAGCGCCGACTGTAAGTCGGGAGCGAGGCCATCAAACGCACGTTTCAAGTCATCTTGGGTGAGCAGCAACTCGGACGCATCTGCAACTGGATAGCGATCCAATGTGCGCGTCAGCTCGACCAAAGCGGCATCGCCTCGGGCACGGACATCCGCAATGATGTCGGCAACACGCGTTTGGCGATCTATGTCAGATACGGATTCCCACGCGGTGAGCTCTGTCAGGCGCGGAACAAAGTCGGCGCTTTGGCTATGAAGTCGAGTCGGTTCAAGCTGCATCTGTTTGATGTACCCATGCGTTTAATTGCTCAATCATCGGAGCGATGAGTCGGTAGCGTGTTTTCATCGCCACCCGAGACACCACCAAACGTGCGCTGGAATGTGCGATCAAATCGCGCGCCTCCAGTCCATTGGCTTTCAATGTATTGCCCGTATCGACCACATCGACGATCACATCGCTCATCCCAACAATCGGTGCAAGCTCCATCGCTCCATAGAGTTTAATGGGGTCAATCTGCCGTCCTTGCGAGGCAAAATACTGGCGCGCGACGTTGACGTACTTGGTCGCAACACGCAAGCGACCGGTGGCAGGCAATTGCTCACCAACACGTGTCGCGGTCATCAACCGACATTGCGATAACTTGAGATCGACAGGCTCGCACAGCATGTCAGAGCCATACTCGAGCAAGGTATCCTTGCCCGCAATGCCCAAGTGCGCACCACCGCGTTCGACATAAGGTGGCACGTCGGTCGCCCGCAGAACAAGTAAACGCACGTCAGGGCGCGTTGTTTCGAACAATAATTTACGGCTACCTTCGATCGGCTCCAATGGCTCAATGCCGAGCGTTTTCAGAATCGGTAAGGTTTCATCTAACAAACGTCCCTTCGCCAACGCAAAGGTCAAAGGTTCACTCACACCCGTACCCGCTCAATATCCGCACCCAGCCGGCGAAGCTTTTCTTCAATCCGCTCATAGCCGCGATCAATGTGATACACACGATCAACCACGGTCTCACCCTCGGCAACTAACCCTGCCAAGACCAATGATGCAGACGCACGCAAATCAGTGCTCATCACCGGCGCACCCTTTAAATGGTCGATCCCGGTCACGCTGGCCGTTGCGCCATGCAAGTCGATCGAAGCGCCCATCCGCTGCATCTCAGGAATGTGCATCATCCGATTTTCAAATATCGTCTCCGTCACCCGACCAAGACCCTCGGCGACCGCGTTCAAGGCTACAAACTGCGCCTGCATATCGGTCGCAAAACCTGGATATTCAAGCGTGGTAATGTCCACTGCGCGTGGGCGAGCACCGTGCATATCGAGCGTTACATAATCGGCTCCGCGGGTGATCTCGGCACCCGCTTCTTGCAACTTAATCAAGGTCGCTTCCATGTGCTCTGGCTGGCAATCTGTCAAGGTGCACGACCCGCGAGTGGCGGCTGCGCCGACTAAAAATGTGCCGGCCTCGATCCGATCCGGAATGATACGGTGCGTCCCGCCATGCAGCGACTCTACACCTTGGATCCGCAACGTATCGGTACCAATCCCGTCGATCTTCGCACCCAGAGTGACCAAACAGTCTGCGAGATCCGAGACTTCAGGCTCACGTGCTGCGTTCTCGATGATGGTCTCGCCCCGAGCCAGCGCCGCGGCCATTAATACATTCTCGGTGCCGGTCACGGTGATCTTATCAAACAACACCTTGCCGCCAACCAAGCCACCCGGTGCGCGTCCTTTGATGTAGCCATCGGTGACTTCGAACTCTACACCTAAGCGCTCCAGCGCTTTGATGTGCAAGTTCACCGGACGAGCACCAATTGCACAGCCACCAGGCAACGAGACTTCCGCCTCATGACCGCGAGCAAGTAATGGTCCCAAGACCACAATACTGGCACGCATGGTGCGCACAAGGTCATAGGGAGCAACTAACGAGGACAGCGTCGTGGCATCGAGTTCAACCGAACCGGTGTCATCCAGCAACACATCGACGCCCATGCGACCCAATAATTGCAACATCGTGGTCACATCGTTTAGATGCGGAAGATTCTCAAATCGAACCCGACCCGGCACCATCAATGCAGCCGCTAAAATTGGCAATGCGGCATTCTTCGCACCACTGACTCGAACTTCGCCAGCCAATGGACGACCACCGTGAATAACAAAACGATCCATGTTTAGATTCCAAGTCCTTTTTTCTGACTGTACTCATCAGGTGTCAGCGCTTGAATCGTGATGGCGTGCAAACTTCCTTCTGATATTTCCGCCGCGATAAGCCGATAGACCGCCTGCTGGCGCTTGACACGAGACAGCTCCGCGAACGCATCAGAGATGGCATCAATCTGAAAATTCCGACCTTCACCACGCACTTCAAACTGCCAATCAGGCGCCCGTGACTCTAATAAGGCCTTCACTTCAGTGTCCAGCATCACGCTCTCCTGTCTCAATACATGTCACGCCGCCCAATGCGGCCAATTGTTGAAAAGTGGGATTCATATGCAAGAACACGAGGGGCTGACCTCGCCCATCCGCGGATTGCCACCAACACACCAGCACCGCCAAGTGCGCACTGCTCGCGTCAGTCCAGGCAGCGAGATCGATTTCTGTCACGCCTCGCGCAACGGCATCGAGACCTCGCTGTTTGAGATCAGCCCAGTCTGCAGCAAAATCCTCTGCGCTCACCACCCATGCTGTCACTGAGCGTCTACCGCCTCAAATGACCATGCATCGATTGCCCCACTCACGCTGCCCGTTGTCTTCACCAAGTCAGCAAACTGATTACGCAAAGTCAGACCCAAGTTAATTCCTGCAACGACAACGTTTTCCACGCGCCATCCACGATTTTCCTCGTACCCCAAGGCAAATTGGATCGGCAACGGATCGCGACCGGGCGTTTCTAATTGCGCCTCGACCAGTGCGCGGCCCGGTTTCAGGATCACCGCCTCTTCCGGCAACACCAACTGCTCACCGCCGTATGCAGCCAAGCCTTTTGCGTACGCGTCAACCAAACTGGCTTCAAGGCGCTTGGTGAACGCAACCCGCTCATCCGCAGATGCCTCTCGTGCAAACCGGCCCATCACGCGGAGCGCAACCTTGCGATCATCCAACAACGGCGAAAATTGATCGGCGATTCGGCTGACCAACTGATCCTCAGTCAACTCACCTTTCTGGAATTTCTCCACATCCGAAAAAAATGCTTCGCGCGCCTGGAAGAGCGGCTCGACCGCAGCACGCGGATCTTCCGAAGCAGACACTCCAACCGCGAACCAAGCCAAACATAATGCCATCATCCAACGCATCATTACTTTGATCCTGCATTCATCAAAAACCGCCCAATCAACTCTTCGAGCACAACGGCAGACTGCGTATCGTAAATCACATCACCGTCAACCAAGACGTCTGGATCCCCGCCAACTGACAAACCGATGTACTTTTCACCAAGCAATCCAGCCGTCAAAATCGACGCAGAGGTATCCAACGAAAAGGCGTCGAACTGCGTCAGAATATCCATCTCAACCATCGCACCGGCCGTCTTGGCATCGTAACGGATGCCCACGACACGCCCAACAGTGACACCGGCCGCACTCACTTTGGCGCGAGTTGTGAGGCCCGCCACATTGTCAAAGCGTGCACTGATCCGGTAGCTATTTTGACTTCCAGCTTGCGTCAGACCACTCACTTCAAGAGCCAAAAACGCCAAGCATAGGGCGCCCAACAGCACAAAAGCACCAACACTGAGTTCTAATCGACGTGAGTACACTACACTTCTCCAAACATGACCGCGGTCAAAAAGAAATCAAATCCAAGTACCGCGAGCGAGGCATACACAACCGTTCGCGTCGTAGCCCTCGCGATCCCCTCTGACGTCGGCACCAAATCGTATCCTTGATACACCGCAATCCAAGTGACAACTACTGCAAAGACAACAGACTTTATGATGCCATTAAATACATCATTCCAAAAATCCACGGAGGCCTGCATATTGGCCCAGAAGGATCCCGCATCGACCCCAAGCCAAGACACGCCGACCAATGCACCGCCCAGACACCCAACACTGACGAAAATCAGTGACAGGATGGGCAAGCTAACAACCCCCGCCCAGAACCGAGGAGCCACGACACGTCTTAAGGGATCCACCCCAATCATTTCCAAACTCGCGAGCTGCTCTGTCGCCTTCATCAAACCAATTTCAGCGGTGAGAGCAGAGCCCGCGCGACCCGCAAACAGCAATGCAGTCACCACGGGTCCGAGCTCGCGCGTGAGTGACAACGCCACCATTTGGCCCAACGCTTGCTCACTGCCGTAGTCCGATAAAATCGTGTACCCCTGCAAGCCGAGCACCATGCCGATGAATAAGCCACTGACAATAATGATACTGAGCGATAAAACACCGACTGCGTAGATCTGATCAACAGTGAGACGCCAATGCACACCCACCCTTGAGCGCCCACCGATTGCTTGAAACAACAAGATGGAGGCGCGACCAAGATCGCCAACCTGTGTCAGCGTGGCGCGTCCAATACTCCGAACTCGGGCAATCATGAAAGGGCCTCTGCGAGTGGTGGCGCTGGGTAATGAAAGCGCACAGGTCCATCTGGGCGGCCGTTGAGAAACTGCTCGACCAACGGATCGTTCGATGCTCGCATTGCCTCTGGCGACCCTTCAAATGCAACACGGTTATTGGCGATCATAATGATGTGGTCAGCGATTGACAGCGTCTCTTGGAGATCATGGGAGACGACGATGGAGGTCAAGCCCAGGGCTTGATTCAGCTGCTTCACCAAGGTTAAAAGCACACCCAAACCAATGGGGTCCTGACCCACAAAGGGCTCATCATACATGATCATCTCAGGGTCAAGCGCGATTGCGCGCGCCAGTGCAACGCGACGTTGCATACCACCAGACAGCTCGGCCGGCATCAGGTCAACTGCACCACGCAGCCCCACCGCCTCAAGCTTCATTAACACCACCAGACGGATCAAATCGTCATCAAGGGATGTGTGAACCCTGAGCGGGAATGCCACATTTTCAAACACACTCAATTCCGTAAACAGGGCGCCGGACTGGAACAACATACCCATCCGCTTTCTCAGATCAAATAGAGGGCCTCGCCCGAGACCCTGCACAGAGATGCCGTCAACACGGATGTCGCCCTGATTCGGTCTCAGTTGGCCACCAATCAATCGCAATAAAGTCGTTTTGCCAGTCCCTGAGGGGCCAACAATTGCGCTGATTTGTCCGCGCGGAATGGACGCACTGAGGCCTTCGTAGATCACGCGTTCATCACGACGAAACACGACATTCTCAATTTCGACAAAGGGGCCGTTCAAGTCCGCCAAAACCTCACTCACTCTTGCCACGGGGGTCAATTTCTTTCGCGCATCAGTGTAGCAGAGCTTACCAACAACATGTTTAATGGCGCCAACTTCGTGGAGGGTTTTTATGCTGTGGGCTGTTGCGGCTGTAGTCATCGGAATTGCACTGACGGTGGTCAGCGCAGATCGCTTTGTTGAGGGTGCAGCGAGTCTGGCGAATCGCCTGGGCATGAGCCACTTTTTAATTGGCCTCACCATCGTCTCGATAGGCACATCTGCGCCCGAATTACTGGTGTCCGCGGTTGCCGCCTATGAGGGAAGCCCGGGTCTTGCGCTCGGTAACGCTTTGGGCTCGAACATCACCAACATCGCACTGGTCCTCGGAGTGACTGCGATGCTTTTTCCACTATTGGTACCGCGCCCGCTTGTGCGGCGAGAACTGCCTATCCTCATCGTCCTCTCGATCGCTGTCAGCGCATTGGCGGCTCGAGGCATCTTTGACCTGTGGGCTGGCCTTGGCATGCTCACCCTGCTTCCCTTACTGCTATTTCGGCTGATGCGGGATGAGGCCGATTCCGGAGAGGAAATCGAAATCCAAGAATATAGCTTGGCTGTCGCTGCTGCGCTGACCCTCGGCGGCCTCGCGGTCTTAATCGCAAGTTCAAAACTGCTGGTTTGGGGCGCAACTGAACTCGCCCTGTTGTTTGGTGTCAGTGAACTGGTCATTGGCCTCACTATCGTCGCTATTGGAACGTCGCTACCCGAACTCGCCGCCAGTGTTGCTTCCGCACTCAAAGGCAAAACGGACATGGCCCTCGGTACCGTCATCGGCTCCAATATGTTTAATTTCCTCGGTGTCATCGGGCTTGCCGCAGTCATTTCACCCTTCGCCGTCGAGGCAGACGTTTTCACGCGAGACCTCCCATGGACGGTCGGCCTCACGGTCTTATTGTGGCTGATTGCACGCTTTGGCGCGCACGGAACGGTGAGCCGCGGCTACGGATTACTTTTGCTTCTACTCTATGTGGGCTATCTTTTGCATATCTCTGCAACGATCGTGCCCATTTGATGTCATTTCTAGAATCTGCAAAACGCACCATCGCACTCGAGTCACAGGCTGTCGCCGGACTCCTCGCGCAATTGGATGCACAGTTTTCAAACGCCTGCCAACTGTGCCTCGAGTGCACAGGTCGCGTGGTCGTCACCGGCATGGGGAAATCTGGACACATCGGACAAAAAATTGCAGCCACCCTGTCATCCACCGGGACGCCTGCGTTTTTTATGCACCCAGCCGAAGCGTCACACGGTGATTTAGGCATGCTTACCCAAAATGACGTGGTTTTGGCGCTATCCAATAGCGGCTCGAGTAGCGAAATCATGACACTGATTCCGCTCATGAAACGGTTAGGCACGCCTTTAATCTGCGTCACCGGCGATCCCAATTCAGTCATGGCTGAGGCAGCCGATGTGCATCTACTAGTCCAGGTGTCTGAGGAAGCCTGCCCGCTAAATCTGGCGCCGACGGCGAGCACAACCGCGGCCTTGGCCATGGGGGATGCGCTGGCCATTGCACTCCTTGAAGCGCGCGGTTTCTCACACCAAGATTTTGCCTTTAGCCATCCCGGCGGAGCGCTCGGACGTAAGCTTTTGATGAAAGTCGACGACATTATGCACAGCGGCGACGCCTTGCCCGCAGTGACTGAAGCCGCGAGCCTGTCCGATGCGCTCCTCGAAATGACCGCGAAGCGTCTCGGATTCACAACCGTCTTGACCGAAGCCGGTGCCTTAGTTGGCGTCTTCTCTGATGGCGACTTGCGGCGTGTACTGGAGTCAGGACAGCCTCTGAACGAACGAACCATCGCCGAACTGATGACACGCGGAGGCACCACCATCCCGCTTGGTTCACTCGCCGCTGAAGCCGTCCGCGTGATGCAAGAAAAGCGTATTAATGCGATTGTTGTCATCGATCAGGGGGAGCCTGTAGGCGTACTGAATATGCATGATTTGTTGCAGGCAGGTGTGGTGTGAGCGCACAAACAGTTCGATTGATGGCATTTGATGTCGACGGCATTTTCACCGACGGGACGCTGTACTACGGACCCGACGGCGACCAGTTGAAAGTCTTCAACATCCTCGATGGACTCGGCCTCAAGCTTCTTCAGCGTGCGGGCATCCAAACAGCCATTATCACCGGACGCACATCGGCAATGGTGGCCCATCGATTTTCCGAGCTCGCAGTCGATTTCATTTTGCAAGGTCGCACTGACAAAGGTGCCGCCCTACAGGAACTTGCCGACCAGTTGGCGCTCGAACGACGAGATCTTGGTTACATGGGCGACGACTATCCCGATCTGAGTGCGGCGGACACCTGTGGGTTCTTTGCCAGCGTGCCCAACGCAGCCGAGGCCGTAAAAGACGAGGCTGCTTACGTCACCGAGGCAAAGGGTGGCGAAGGCGCAGTACGCGAGGTATGCGAGTTCATTTTGCGTGCCCAAGGGTTGGATCCACTCGACGTATTCCGGGGCGAAGCCGATGCATAGCGGAACCGCCAGACTCCTGCTTCTTTTGGTCGCTGTGACCATGGTGATCTACGGTCTGTCTGAACCGCCTGCAAAATCAACACTCGATGCGCGACTGCGCGAAATCGCCGAACAACAACCGGAAGGGTTTATGGAAGGCGTGCATCAGCGGCGATTCAATAGTCAAGGTCAACTGGAAAGCACACTTGTGGCCATCAGCCTGCTCGACTTCGGTGATCGCGCGAATGCCATACTTGAAGTTCCTAAGCTATGGCTCGAAAGACCCCCAGCCACTTGGTACATTGAAGGGAAAACTGGCGAACTCTCAGCAGATCGTAACCATCTAACACTCACAACGGATGTGATCGCGAATCGACTGGAGCCGGGAACAGAGCCCTGGCGTCTGTCTGGGGAGACACTGGAATGGGACCAAACGACGGATTTAGTGTCCTCCAATACCACAACCGTCTTGGTCCAAGGTGCAAGCCACAGCCAGGGCGACTCACTCATCATGGATCTCAATTCGAGTCAGTACACACTCGGCGATAAGGTGAAAACACAATGGCAAAGTACATCCTCATCGCAGCCACGCTAGTGGCGTCTGGTTTGGCGATGGCGCTCCCGGAAGATCGGGACCAGCCGATTGAAATCAACGCCGACAGCGCGCTGATTAATGAGAAAGAAAATCGTGCCCAGTACCAAGGTGCAGTGGAAGTCACGCAAGGCACATTCCGCTTGAATGGTGATCAGATCGATCTCGCAACCAATGCAAATAATGAAGTGGAACGATTTGTGGCCATAGGCCAGCCTGCTCGTTTCCAGAGCCTTCGACGGAAAACAGATAACGCACCGGTCACTGGCCGGGCTAAGCAAATCAGCTACAGCTATGACGACGAGCACGTGGTCTTGACTGGTGACGCAGAGGTTCGGTCTGAAGGGTCTGTATTCAGCGGCCCAGAAATCACCTATGACCTCGAAAGTGGCGAGGTCACTGCCGCCGGCAGCCGATCGGATCGCGTGAACATGACGATGCAGCCGAAGAAGCAATGACCGATCTGATCGCTCGCCATCTGCAAAAAAGCTACAAAGGCCGCACCGTTGTTGCGGATCTATCGTTAGCGGTGAGCCCCGGTGAAATCGTCGGCTTATTGGGTCCTAACGGCGCCGGCAAAACCACCAGCTTTTATATGATCGTCGGACTTGTTCAGCACGATGCTGGGCAGATTGTGATCGGTGACAAGGACATCACACGAATCCCGATGCATGGTCGAGCCAAAGCGGGACTCGGGTACCTGCCCCAAGAGGCCTCTGTATTTCGGAAGCTCACTGTCGCCGACAATCTGATGGCGATTCTTGAGCTCCGATCTGATCTCAGCGCAAGTCAACGCAACCAAGAGCGCGAGCGGCTACTTGACGAATTTCATCTCGGGCACCTGTCGGACACGCTCGGCATGGCCCTGTCCGGTGGCGAACGGCGGCGAGTCGAAATTGCACGCGCGCTCTGCTCGAACCCGAAATTCATGTTACTCGACGAACCCTTTGCAGGGGTCGACCCGATCTCGGTTGCCGACATCCAAAACATCATTCGACATCTGGCCAGTCGCGGCATTGGCATTCTAATCACCGACCATAATGTGCGAGAGACACTTGGCATCTGCCACCGCGGTTATATCGTCAATGCCGGCAAAGTCCTCGCGGAAGGCCCGCCAGCCAGCCTATTAGTTAACCCAGATGTGCGCGCAGTCTATCTGGGCGAACAATTCACCATGACGCTTCCCGAATGAAACAGACCCTGCAACTCCGTATCGGGCAGAGCCTGACCATGACTCCGCAACTGCAGCAGGCGATCAAGCTGTTGCAGATGTCGACTCTGGACCTGCAGCAAGAAATCAACCGCGCACTTGAAGAAAATCCGCTACTTGAGCGCGAAGATGAGATGGAGCCTGAATTCGAAGCAGAGCCAGAGATGACCAATCAGGACTTCGATGCCGAATCCATCGAGGTGGCTGTCGAGACTGACTGGTCAGATACCAACCATTTTGACCTCAACCGGCCCGTGACACGGTCAGCATCAGACGACGAGTACGAAAGCTTCGAAAGTCGCACCTCGGAAGCGACCACGCTTGCTGATCACTTGATGTGGCAATTAAATCTGATGACGCTGACCCAGCGCGATCGTTGGATCGCCGAAGTCTTGGTGGACTCGATCAACAGTGAGGGATTGCTCGAAGCCGATCTAGACGAACTGCTCGAACAAATGAGTCCTGATCTTGAAGATCTTGAACTGGATGAAATTGAATGCGTGCTGCACCTCATCCAACGCTTGGATCCAATCGGCGTCGGGGCACGCAATATCCGCGAATGCCTGATGGTGCAACTGGAGAATCTGCGGCAGATTGGCGGCGACGTGGAGTTGGCGATCACACTCGTCACCCATCATCTCGATTTACTGTCGAAGAAGGATCGTCCAGGACTGAAGCGAGCCCTCAGGTGCGACGATGAGACGCTGGAAATGACCTTGGCGTTGATTCGTTCGCTGGATCCCAAACCAGGCAGCCACATTGGTTCAACCGAGCCTGAGTATGTGACACCCGATCTGATCGTGCGCCGGAGTGAAGGCGGATGGATGGTGGAATTGAATCCAGATGCACTGCCGAGGGTGGCCGTGAACCACACCTATCAAAACTTCATCAAAGCCGGCGATAAAAGTGAAACCAACGACTATCTCAAGTCGCAGCTTCAAGAGGCACGCTGGTTCGTCAAAAGTTTAAAAAGCCGTGCAGAAACGCTTTTGAAGGTCGGCAGTTGTATTGTCGAAGAGCAAATTGAGTTCTTTGAGAAAGGACCGGTAGCGATGAAGCCTATGGTGCTGGCCGATATCGCAGCGCGTGTTGAAATGCATGAATCAACCATCTCCCGTGTGACCACGCAAAAATACATGCACACACCTCGCGGCACGCTGGAATTGAAATATTTCTTTTCCAGTCATGTGGGAACTGATGCCGGCGGCGAAGCGTCATCGACCGCCATCAAAGAGCACCTCAAAGCACTGATTGCCGAAGAGAACCCAAAAAAACCGCTGTCTGATAATAAGTTAAGCGAATTGCTCGCAGAGCGGGGGTTCCAGGTGGCGAGACGCACCGTTGCTAAGTACCGTGAAATGCTCGGTATCACCGGCTCTAGCGAGCGAAAACAAGTGTTTTGAGGGTTTTCTGAGCCACCGAAAAAGCGCATAGTGGAGTTGCGGGCTGGACGGCCCTGACCGCATAAATAAAGGAGAACAACATGCAAATCAGCATCAGTGGACATCAACTCGACGTGACCGACGCATTGAAACAGTATGTCGAAGAGAAGCTTGAGCGCATTGAGCGTCACGCCGAGCACATCACCAAAGTCGAGATTACACTGACCGTGGAAAAGCAGCGGCAAAAAGCCGAGGGAAATGTGCACGTGGCAGGCGCCGACGTGCACGCATCTGCAGAGCATGACGACATGTATGCCGCAATCGATGCAATGGCCGACAAATTAGACCGTCAGTTGGTGAAACACCGAGAAAAAACCATCAGTCGGATGCACGGAAGCTAAAAGCGTCCTACACTAATGCGCGGCGACCGGATGTCGCCGCCTTATCAACCAACACGAACCCAGATTCATGCAACTCACCGACATCATTACACCGGCGCGCGTTTTGGCCAACTTAGAGGGCGGGTCCAAAAAGCGAGTACTGGAATTAACGGCTGAATTTATCGCCGAGGAAAGCGCACTCGACTCTGAAGACATTTATCAGGGTTTGATCGAGCGCGAACGCCTCGGTTCAACGGGGATCGGCTATGGTGTTGCGATCCCTCACTGTCGACTGCCTGGCTTGGCTGAGACCGAAACCAGGGGTTATCTGATCCAATTGAATCAAGGCATTGATTTTGATGCCATCGATGGGCAACCGGTTGAACTCCTATTCGTTCTGCTGGTCCCAGAGTCGACAAATCAAGTGCACCTCAACTTACTCGCAAACCTCGCTGACTGCTTTTCGAAAGACCAATTTCGACATGACTTGCAAATGGCAACAAGCCAGGAGGAGTTGTTCGAGATTGCATTGGCTGCGTTTCGAATCGAGCCGGCCTGATGCACTTACTGATCGTCTCAGGTCGTTCTGGTGCAGGGAAGTCCGCAGCACTGGGGGCCTTGGAAGATCTTAATTTCTACTGCATTGATAACTTGCCTGTCGCCCTGCTACGGGATGCTGTCACGACGCTGAAAACAGTGTCTCCTGGTCGCAACTTAGCTGTCTCTATAGATATCCGCTCGCTCGGTCATCCGGCCGACGTGCCTGCACTGGTGCAGTCGCTCGCAGATCTCACCACTCGTGTGGATGTACTCTTCATCGATGCCAATGACGAGACCCTGGCGCGACGTTTCAGTGAGACGCGCCGTCTGCATCCGTTGTCTGCGGGAATTGAGCGCCATCACCTCTCCGCCGCTCTCGAACTTGAACGCACCCGATTACTGCCGATCTTTGCAATCGCGACCTTTAAAATTGACAGTTCTGGACTGTCGATCCACGCTCTGAGAAAGCAAGTGCGCGGCATGGTCGTCGGTGAAGCCCACACAGATCTGCTCTTGAAATTGCAGTCGTTTGGTTTCAAACGCGGTGTTCCGATCGACTCCGACACAGTCTTTGATGCGCGCGCGCTCCCGAATCCGCATTGGGAAACCAATCTCCGTGCACTGACTGGGATGGATGCACCTGTCGCCGCATATTTATCGCAATTCCCTGAGACCGCATTGCTTTTAGACGAAATCGAGGCCCATATCCGGACCTGGATACCGCGTCATGCCGCGTCAGGGCGGCAATACGTGACGGTTTCGATTGGGTGTACCGGCGGGCAGCATCGCAGCGTCTACTTGGTGGAAACACTCTATCAACGCTTGTCAGATCTTTCTGTCGATAGGCAGTTGGTCCATCGCGAGCTATCATCGAAGCAATCTTAGGAGTTTCGATGATCACCACTGCCGTTACCGTTAAAAATTTGCTCGGACTCCACGCTCGCGCAGCCAATCTGCTCGCGCAACACGCAAGTCTATATCAAGCACAGGTCTCTCTAGAGGATCCCAACGCCGAACGGACGGTCGATGCCAAAAGCATCATGCAACTGCTGATGATGGCGGCCGGCCAAGGCAGTGCGCTGGTGTTACACATCGATGGTGAGGATGAGGCGGCCGCCACAGAAGATCTGGTCGCGCTGTTTGATGATGGTTTTGGAGAACCCTGCGGGTGACAGACCAACTGATCGACATCGCGCCTGAGTCGAACCAAGCCACACTTGAGCGCGTCAATCTCGCCTTATCTCAGGGTGCGATTGCCCGTGCACGGCAGTTACTGAACGAAGATCTAAGTGCGCCTGATATTGCGCATCTGCTGTCATCTGTGCCACCGAAACAACGCCAGGTACTCTGGAATCTGGTGGATGCCGACGATCTGGCCGCCGACGTCTTGTCGTATTTGGGTGAAGAGGAACGCGCAGATATCGTTTCGCGCCTTGGCCCCGAAGAACTGGCCAATCTGATCGAAAGTTTTGAATTCGACGACAAGGTGGATCTCTTACAAGAGCTGCCCGAGTCGGTCATCGAAGAAGTCTTACTCTCGATGGATTCACAAGATCGCCAGCGCGTCGAAGATGTCTTGTCCTACGAATACGACTCGGCCGGCGGCTTGATGAACACCGACGTCGTGACTGTCCGACCCGACATTACTGTCGATGTGGTCTTACGCTACATCCGCCGCTACCGCGAACTGCCGCCAATGACCGACAACCTATGGGTGGTCAATCGTCGTGATCAGTTTATTGGTCAGGTGCCGATCTCAACCATTCTGATCTCTGAACCGAGCACCACCGTGCGGGAAATCATGGAGACTGAAGTCGAGCCACTGTTGGTCACGACGCATGAAGATGAGGTTGCTCAGCGCTTTGAGCGGCTCGATCTCGTGAGTGCGCCTGTGGTCAACGCAGAAGGGAAGTTGTTGGGCCGGATCACCATCGATGACGTGGTCGATGTCATCCGAGCATCGGCCGATCACAGCCTGATGAGTCAGGCCGGTCTGGATGAAGATGAAGATATCTTCGCCCCCTTGGTGCGAACTGTGCGTCGTCGTTCGGTTTGGCTTGGTATCAACTTACTGACAGCCTTTTTAGCCTCAGCAGTCATTGGCTTGTTTGAAGCCACACTGGAGCAAGTGGTGGCGCTGGCGATTTTGATGCCAGTGGTTGCATCCATGGGTGGCATTGCGGGCACACAGGCACTGACCATTGTGATTCGGGGGATGGCCTTGGGTCGTGTTGGATCGGCCAACATTAGCGCACTGGTTTCTCGTGAGGTCATGATCGGCATCGCCAACGGTTTACTGTGGTCCTTCGTCGTCGGTGCGGCCGCTTACCTATGGTTCGGTGACTTTACTCTTGGCTATGTCATTGCCATCGCGATTGTGATCAATTTAATGGTCGCAGCCTTGGTGGGCACGCTGTTACCGGGTTACCTCAAATCGATGCAGATTGACCCCGCGCTCGCCGGTGGCGTGGTGTTAACCACCGTCACCGACGTGGTAGGCTTTTTTGTATTCCTTGGCGTCGCGACGCTCGTCTACGCTTAACTGCCCGCGACCATCATTCGCCGAAACAGCATCGAGCCACTGGCAATAGATCGATGCGGATCAAGATCTGAACCCACAGCAACAAGATCATCCCGCATCATCCGATCGAGGTTAGAGGCCACAGTGACCTCGTGCACCGGATACTGAATCGCACCATCTTCGACCCAAAAACCCGACGCACCACGGGAGTAATCGCCATTGACGAGATTCACGCCCTGCCCCATCAGCTCAGTCACCAACAGACCCCGCCCCATGTCTTTGATCAGCGCATCAAGATCTTCGCTGCCCTGCAGAAAAAGATTACGCACGCCACCGGCGTTGTGCGTACTGGCAAGCCCCAATCGGTTGGCGGAATACAACGACAAGACGTATTGCGCCAAGACGCCGTCGATCACAAAAGATTGCTCACGGGTTGGCAACCCATCTCCATCATAGGCTGAAGAACCCATCGCAGCAGATATATGTGGACGCTCGGTCAGGGTCACCCACTCCGGGAAAATTAGGGTGTCGATACGGTCGAGCAAATAACTCGACTTCCGATACAGCGACCCACCGCTGATCGCACTGATGACGCTAGACAAAAGTCCTGACGCGGCTTCGTGGGAGAACAACACCGGCACTTCAGCGGTTTCACACTTTCTTGGATTCAACCGCGCGAGCGTTTTTCGGGCAGCCTCAGTACCGACCCACTCAGGAGATCGCAACTGATCCGGCCGCCGTGCTTGTGTATAGGCATACGATCGTTCACGGCTCTCGCCAGATTCCGCCAACAACACGCAAGACATGGCATGCACACTAGACGCCTGGCTCACAAGGAGCCCCTCTGTCGTACCATGGACTGAGACACCGCGCGTACTTGAGACCGAACCCCCATCGGAGTTGGTCAAACGCGAATCACAGTCGAGGCCAAACGACTCAGCCTCGATCGCCAACTCCAAGGCCTGCTTCGGAGTGAGGTCCCAGGCATGATCAAGGGCGAGATCGGGAAGGTCTTGCACCAGCTGATCGGCTCGGGCGAGTGTGGCCGCGGGATCGGCCGCTGTCACTTTTGCAATCGCCACAGCCGCATCTAAGGTTTTTTGGATCGCATCGGGGGACAGATCCGTAGTCGACGCAGTGCCGCGAGACTGACCAACAAACGCGGTGATTGAAATCGACTGGTCACGCGTCATCTCAAGTTTCTCAGGCTGACCGAGTCGCGCTTGTACATCGAGACCTAATGACGCACTCGCCCCAACTTCGCAGGCATCCGCTCCGGCCGCCTTAGACGCCTCAAGGACGCGAAGCGTGACGCTTTCTAGGCGGCTTTTTTCCCGTTGTGGGTTAAACTCGGTAGTCATGACAGACAGACGCTCCTTTAAAAAACACGATATCGATCCTGAAGAGGCGCTCGAGGGCCCCTCTAAAAGTGCCGTCAAACGCGAAATGACCGCGTTGCAGGCCTTGGGTGAGCGCCTTGCAGCGCTTCCCGACAAACAGTTTCAACGCATCGAGTTTGCCGATGAAGCCTTGGCGGAGGCGATCGCCTTCTATCGCGCCATGCCGGCCAAGCAACACGAAGCGCGGCGGCGGCAATTGCAGTTCATCGGCAAACGCATGCGGCTGGCGCCAACCGATGGACTGCAAGCACAACTCGATGCCATGCAAGGCATGGACGCCGATGAAAAACGGCATCATCACCAAGCGGAACAGTGGCGCGAGCGACTGTTGGCTGATCCGAAGGCACTGACTGAATTTCTGAGCCAACACCAGGGGGAGAGTCAGCAACTGAATCAGCTGATTCGTGCCGCGGTTAAAGCCAAAACGCAGAACACAGATCGTGGTGAATTTCGGGCACTCTATCGCGCACTGTACGACGCGATTCGACATTAAGCCGTGCCGCCAACGGTTAACCGGTCAATTTTGAGACTCGGTTGACCCACCCCGACCGGAACACTTTGCCCATCCTTACCACAGACCCCGATGCCTCGATCCAATGCGAGATCGTCACCGATCATTGAAATCGCGGACATCACTTCAGGACCATGCCCAATCAGCGTCGCACCCTTCACTGGCGCAGTAATTTTCCCGTCTTCAATGAGGTAGGCCTCACTGGCGGCGAAGACAAACTGGCCGGAGGTGATATCCACCTGTCCACCACCAAAGTTGACCGCAAACACCCCTTTTTTCACCGACCGAATCATCTCAGCCTGAGGCACGTGACCCGCCTCCATAAAGGTGTTTGTCATCCGCGGCATCGGCAGATGCGCATAACTCTGACGACGACCATTGCCTGTCGGCGTCACACCCATCAGTCGGGCATTTAACTTATCCTGCATGTAGCCGACCAGGATACCGTCCTCGATCAGGACATTGCGCTGACTTGGTCGGCCCTCATCATCAATATTTAGCGACCCACGACGGTCTGCAAGCGTTCCGTCATCCACCACAGTGACACCGCGCGCTGCGACTTGCTGGCCGATCTTGCCCGCATAAAAGCTCGAGCCCTTGCGATTAAAGTCACCTTCCAAACCATGACCAACGGCCTCATGCAACAGCACACCAGGCCAACCCGAGGCTAATACGACAGGCATTTCACCAGCCGGACAATCCACAGCATCGAGATTCACCAGTGCCTGATCAACCGCTTCTTGAACCAGGGTATCGGCATGCGCCTTGGTGAGAAGTCGCGCCAGATCATAGCGTCCACCCAATCCCGCGCTGCCACGCTCACGACGTCCCTGATGCTCAGCAAGGACAGAGACGGATAACCGAACCAGAGGACGGACATCCGCCGCTAAGGTCCCATCGGTCGCTGCCACGAGGATTTCGCGGTAGGAAATCGTCAAGGATGCTTGCACTTGAATCACACGCGGGTCGAGGGCTCTGGCCTTCGCATCGAGCTCCAACAAATAGGCGATCTTGTCTTGCGAGACACGCTCAGGAATTGGGTTTTTTGATGCATACAAACGCGGCGTTGAGACCTGATCCAGATTCACTGTAGGCCGCGCACTGCGGCCATCCTGAATCGCAATCGCAACACGCGCCGCTTCGCGAATCCGCTCAGCAGTGATTTCTGAACTGTATGCAAAGCCCTGACGGTCTCCAGCGCACGCACGGACGCCAACGCCAGCATCGCAATGGAAGCTGGCCTCTTTGACTTCACCGTCCTCAAGTGAGAACGACTCCGCTTCAGCCCGCTCAAAAAACAGGTCGGCAAAATCGACCTCACCCACCGACAGCTCACTGACCAGCCCGTGCAAGTCGTCAAGCGCCAAGCCACCGGGGGCGAGGATGGTGTCACTGAGGGTTTGCAGCGGCGTCGGCATTCGAGGCGTCCTTTTGTTTGGAAAACGGCGGAATTAATTTGACAGTGGGGTCATCGAAGGATCCTTCAATCCGATAATCGGTTTTCCCCACCTTGATAATTTTCGTACCGAGGGCCTTTTCGACCAGATAAATCGCGCCACCGACCTGCGGTGCACCAAGCAGCACCGACGCCAAAGGCAGATTGTTGGTCAGTGGAATATCGACCTCTAATCGTTGATCCAACGTTTGCTCGGCCAGATTCGCAAGACCGGTCAATCGGAAACTGACAGAGGGACCTTGCATCACCAGTTCGGGATCCAATCGCAAGACACCGTCCTCGAGTCGTCCAGTCGCTGAGACCTCATCAAAGGCCACGCCTGGCTGTACCAAATCCAGAAAGTCGAGCCGTAAACGCCGCGTCAGTGTATCGATATTTAAAATCCCGAATAAACGCAGCACTTCGGCAGAATTCCCTAAATCGAAAAAACGACCATCCGAAAGCCGAAGCGATACCTGTCCGCGACTCGTGAGCATCGAGAATCCAAGGGGTGACCCCTGCCAACTCAGATCTGCGGAAAACTGACCGGTCTTCGCTTCCAAGAGCGGCTCTGCTTCATTTACGCGTAAAAAGCCGCCAAGCGAAGAACCCTCAGCGCGCAGGACGAGTGCCGTCTTGGCGCCAGCCTCAGAAGTAGCGCCAGTCCACGCCATTTCACCGACGAATCGCTGCCCGTCGCGCGTGAATGCGAGGCGTGTGACATCGAGCCTCGACTCGCCACTGACTACGGTCATCTCAAGGTCTTGATAGCGCTTGTCACCACGCCGCAATTCGCCGATCTGCACCATGGCGGACGGCAGGGTACCTGGATCAAAGTCCAACAAGGGGTCTGCCTCAGGTGGCGCTAGAAACTCACCCGCCGCGGGCAGCATCACATACTCCAGATTAATCGAGACCGGAGCCTCACCGAGGCGCTGCACCTGTCCTGCAAGTTCCTCACCAGCGAACGACACGGCCACCGAATCCGGCTGCAATTGGACGGCCGCCTGATCGACGCGCAACACAGTTTCCCCAATCTGCACCGTGTCGAGATTTAGAAGCAATGAGAGTGCACTGTCGCCGCCGTCGTCAGGGAGTTGCGCCCAGCCCAAAAGATCGATCGTGGGCGTGGTCACAGAGAGCGCTAAGGGGCTCCGATCCAAACGGGCCGAGATCTCGGTTTCTGAAAATAGCCGCGCATTCATTTGGTGGCTTTCAGCATCCTGGACCAATTCAACAACAATGGGGCCTGGCATCTCAGCAGGCTTACCCAAGGGATAGGGCAAACGGCTTTCAAGACCCACTCCTTCGGTGCGCAACAACACACGCACACGCCCGTCTTGCTGCGTGACTTCGGCCTGCCAATCCGACGCACCGGTCAACAACTCTTCGGAAAACCCGAGTCCTGCCAGCGCACTGACATTGACCGTCTGTAGGCGTCCTGTTGCCTTCACCTGCACCCCATCTCGGTCGGCTGTCACATCGGCTGTGATGGCATCACCGAGGAGAGAGCCTGTTAAACCGCGCGCCTGTAAGCCTTGACTCAAATCGTAAGTGGCACGCCCCGACAAGGCATTGATCGGCTCTTTCAGTCCATTGACGGCAAGCGTTAAATCGTCGGTTTCGATCTGCACGGTCCCGCGCGTCGACTCCCCTTCGATCGGAGCGAGCAAATCCACGTCACCGCGCAATTGACCTGAAAAAATCACATCTCGGCCTAGGGCTTCTGGCTTGATCCCTGCCGCCTCAAGCACATCGAGCGCGGTTTGTGCAGCACCGGTGAGTCCGCCTCGGATCGAAAGCACCTGTGGATCGTCACGCGTTTGCGCCACGGTCACCTCGGACACCTGCAACCCACCGAACTCAGGTCGCTTCAATTGCACATGCGCTCGCTTTTCCGCAAATTGCACAACACCCTCGTCGCCCACAAAGGTCGGCCATTGCGTCAGCGGTGTTAAGCGGTAGTTCGCCATGGGGAATCGCATACTCAATTCACGCCGACTCCGATCCACGAATTCGCCCATCGGACCCGAATAGGAGATGCGTCCTGCACGCACGTCGACCTGTTCGATGCCTCGCAGGAGAAACTCGCGGATTTCAGGGTCGAGATCCAGGGGCAATAGCGCCGGCAAGGCCACACGATTGGCGTCCGCCGTTAATTCAACATGCAACGACTGCTCGCGATCCTTAGGTAAATCCAATAACAGATCGCCGCGCACATGTTGATTGGCATCGACGACTTGCAGATCGTGTCCACGAATCAAAAGACCGTCTGACTGGCGGTCAAATGCCAGTACGCCGGCCAGTCGTTGCGCGCGCCAGGTGTTGGGGAAAATATCCGGTAAGGCAAAATCCCCAGACTCTGACGCAAACCTAAACACGCCACGGGTGCCCTCGGCATACAACTCTCCATTCAGCGGCCCAATGCGCGGGATGCCACCAAAGGCCTCGATCGCAAACTGAGTGACTGTCGCATCCAAGGTTGGCATTCCGCCAGGCTGCCAATCGATGCGCACGTTAGACAGACCGATTTGTGGGCGATTACCCGTCAATAGGCGTTGCAACTTGGGATCTGGGGCCGTGGGCTCGAGCAACCGAAACAAGCCCTCACCATCGAGGGCAAGCTCGGGTAGCGCGGCATGCAACCGCCCGTCCTGCCAAGCCAAAGTGAGCGGCATTTGTGGCAATTGAATCCCAGGTGCCTCTAAGCGTGTTTCCGTCACCAGGATCTGTGCGTCCGCTCCACCACTGAGCTGGACGAATCCGCTCAGTTCTGCGCGCAAAGGGATCGCGGGCAGCGCATCGGCTGTGACCTGAAACTGTCCGTGGACAGCTCCCTCACGGGGCACCGACAACCACAGGCCAGCCGCGACCTCGGCGATCAACTCATCAGGGGTCTCAATCGGCAATGGAACGCGCACCTGTGCGCTCTCGAGACGCAGTTCATGCGCCCCATCAAGGTCGTCGGCAAACCGCCAATCCAGAGTAATCGGCAAGGCAACCTGCTCGGTCACCAAACGAGTCCGTGCCAACAAACCAACCCCTGGGGTGATTTCCAATGACAGGCGTTTGGCTGACATCGCTCCGGCAAGCACATCGAAACGATGGAGCTTGACCGCACCGAGTGGCGCCAGCTGTTTCTGTATCCGGTCCAACACGGCACCCCAGGCTTGCGGATCGGGCATGCCGCCAGTTGCGCTGGCACTGTGACTGACAAATTCACCTTCATCCAGAATCAACTGATCGATCACCAGCGCACCGGACCACACGCTCTTTGGAAGATCGACCAACAATTGCACGCGTCGGACTTCAATGTGCGCTTCCGCGCGATCAATGACCAGATTCAGCGCTTCGAGGTAAGGGCCCGTCCAAGATGTTCGCGCGCCGATTTCAGACAGCGTCACCTCAGCCTGAAATCGCTCAGACAACAACTGCTCGATTTCAGGGCGCCATTGATTGGCCATCGGCAAAAGGGCGAGGACAGCCGCCTGTAACACGGCCAATGTCACCACCACAAAGGCGGTCGCAGCCATCACATAACGCTTCATGACAACACCACCTCAAAGCGGTCTTGGCTGAAACTGGTGTCCACCTGTAAGCGGATGGGGCGGTGAATAAATGCTTCAAGATCGGCCAGCGCGTCAGACTCTTCATCGATCAACCGATCAATCACAGCGGGCGCGGCAATGACGGTGGTCTGCTCCACCGCGTAGGCACGGGCTTCGCGCAAAATCGCACGAAAGATGTCATAGCAGACACTTTCTGCGGTCTTAATCTTGCCCGTCCCACGACACACCGGACAGGGCTCCTGCAACAATTCCGAAAGGCGTTCACGGGTCCGTTTGCGGGTGAGAACCACCAACCCCATTTCGTTAAAGCCACTGATCCGAGTCCGCACCGGATCGCGCTCGAGCGCCTGCTCTAAGGTCCGCAAAACCTGACGCTGATGCTCGGCCTCGACCATATCAATGAAGTCGATCACGATAATGCCGCCAAGATTTCGCAGTCGCATCTGCCGCCCAATGGCAACGGCCGCCTCGAGGTTGGTTCGAAACACCGTCTGCTCGAGTGTATGCGCACCGACAAATCGTCCGGTATTGACGTCGATCGTCGTCATCGCCTCGGTTTGATCGATCACCAAGTAAGCACCCGACTTGAGGTCAACTTGACGCCCAAGTGCTCGCTCCAACTCGGCCTCCACCTGGTAGAGGTCAAACAGCGGTCGGTCCCCTGTGTAATGGCACAACAGTGGGATCACTTCGGGCATGTAGCGTTCAGCAAAGGCGGAGAGCTTGGCAAAGGTCTCGGCGGAATCGACCAACACACGCTCGGTTTCGCCACGAATCTGATCACGGATAAGACGGTGCGTCAGCGGCAAGTCCTCGAACAACAGTGCGGGCGGCTTGGCCTCACGTTCGGCGGCCACAATGCCATCCCAAACCCGTTTCAAGTACGTCAGATCATCGAAAAAATCGTCCTCACCATGACCATCACCCGCGGTTCGCACGATGACACCACAGGACAAGCCCAAGCGCTCCAGCGCGTCTTCGGCCTTCTGTTTGAGTTGCTCGCGGGTCTCATCATCTTCAATGCGCTGACTGATACCGATATGTGTGGCAAAGGGCATCAGCACCAAGTGACGAGCCGCCAGCGAAACTTCGGCGGTCAGCCGTGCGCCCTTGGTTCCCGATGGGTCTTTGATTACCTGGACTAAGAGAGACTGACCCTCTGTGACCAAGCGATTAATTGGAAGCTCTCGTGACGCTGCATCCAGCGGAAGGTCTTTGGCGTGCAGAAACGCACTACGCTCAAGACCAACATCGACAAAGCACGCTTGCATACCGGGTAACACGCGCACGACCTGACCCAGGTAGACGTTCCCAACCAAACCGCGATGGGTCGCGCGCTCGATCAATAGATCCTGCACCATGCCCTGTTCCACCACAGCAACCCGGGTTTCCAAGGGAGTAAAATTCAGCAGGATTTCATGACGCATCGTGCAAAAGGGCCTCCAATTCGACAAGCGGCAGACCCACTACGTTGGTGTAGGATCCATGGATCTGACGCACAAAGCGTGCGGCGAGTCCCTGGATGCCGTAACCGCCTGCCTTGTCGCAGGGCTCACCGGTCGCCCAATAGGCGTTACATTCAGTCTCGCTCATCACGCGGAGCGTTACGTCCGTGCACACGACAGTCGACTGCACTCGCTGCGAGCGGACCACACAGACACCCGTATAGACTTGATGGGTCTGCCCCGATAATACGCGCATCATGCGCAAAAAATCGGCCTTATCGGCTGGTTTACCGAAAATCTCATCAGCGAAGCACACGGTGGTATCGGCAGCGACCACGGCTTCGTCGGCAACAGCCTCATGCGCGACAGTGCGAGCCTTCAGCTCGGCTAACCGCTGCACATACCGCACTGGCGCCTCCCCGGGCAACGGGGTTTCGTCGACATCGGCCACCACGACCCTGAAGTCTGTCGTGACCAATGACAGCAACTCGCGACGACGAGGCGATTGGCTCGCCAAAATCACGACGTGCGCACCTCAGGCTCTCCAGTCATCCGCGCCACACCCTCAAATAGCATCCGCATCGGCGCCCAGGCGATCGCTGTGCAGAGCGCCTGCACAATTAGCAGCCAGAATTCCGGGTCCTGCCCAGTCAGCGTCCGACCCCAATACGAGGCCGCCGCTGCTAATAACAACACTAAAAAAACCACCACAGACTGACGCAACCAGTTGACCTGCCGAACTCTGGGACCCAGAAGTGTCAGGAGATAGGCAAGTAGCGCAAAGATCAGTGCATGCAGTCCAAGTGCTGTGCCATAAGCCACATCCATCGGGATCGATGCCAGCATCAGTAAGGTCATCGACAGCCGGTAATTGCGCATCAATGCCCACCACACCACAAATAACAAGCCCCAATGCGGCAACAACCAAGCAACCGCACTTGGAAACGGAATCGTCATCAACAACAGCGTCAACAACCAGGTTACAGCAAAGGTCACGAACCACCTCGCTCAGACACATCCACCATCAACAATGACAAGCGGCTCAACGGGGCAACCGGCGATGCGACCACGCGAACAAAGGGTTGGCCCGGTGAGCGAATCACCTCGGTGACATAGGCCACTGGAATCCCTGGCTGAAACCGGCCACCCAAGCCTGAGGTCTCAATCAAGTCACCGACCACAATGTCCACAGTGTCTGGCAGATTACGCAATTCCAAACGATCGAGTCGCCCTGTACCCATCGCAATCGAGCGCTCTCGCGTGCGGGTCACCTGGACAGGGAGCTGGTGTGTTGAATCGGTCATCAACAACACATCGGATGCATGGGGATAGACCATGACGACCTGACCGACCAAACCATCGGCAGAGAGCACAGGCTGCCCAACTACGACGCCCGCCAAATGTCCCCGGTTAATGGTTGCACGGTGCACAAATGGGTCGTTTGAAAGGCGCTGAATCTGTGCTTGGAGCAGACGCTCGTTGACACGCTCCTGCACGCTCAACAGTCGACGCAGCTCGCTGTTTTCAGCGCGCAATGTCTGCAACTTTAATTGTTCGGTGCGAAGCCGCTCGTTCTCGAGCGCAAGGGTTTGCAACCGCTCAACCAAGCGATAATGACTGACTGCCCAGGTGCTAACGCTCTGGGCGATCCCGCTGGGTGCAGACGCCACCTGCTCGATCGGCCAGAGTAGGGTTTTGACCGCCTGACGCACGCCATTAAGGGCATCAAATCGGACATCGACAAACATGATGGCAACCGAAAAGGTAGCCGCAATCACGAGGCGAACAGCGGCAACACTGGTCTGAGAAAACAGCGGCCGCATGGGCTGAACTCTTAGTCTGAGTTGAAGAGGTTAAACGAAGCGCGATCAATCAGCTCCAAGGCTTTACCGCCACCTCGTGCTACGCAGGTCAACGGATCGTCTGCGATCAGGACCGGCAAACCGGTCTCTGCAGACAGCAATTCATCCAACCCGCTTAACAGCGCACCGCCACCGGTCAACACAATGCCACGCTCGGCAATGTCAGATGCCAGCTCGGGCGGCGACTGCTCCAACGCGTTTTTCACCGCTGACGTAATCTGCGCCAAAGGTTCGGCTAGCGCCTCTTGAATCTGGTTTGAACGCAAGGTCAACTGCTTCGGAATGCCCTCGGCCAAATTCCGTCCACGCACATCGATTTCCATTTCGTCTTGGCGTGGAACTGCGGTGCCGATTTCGTGCTTGATCCGCTCCGCGGTTGAGTCACCAATCAAGGTGCCAAAACGACGACGTACATAACCGACCACGGCTTCATCGAACCGGTCTCCACCGACGCGCACTGATTCGGAGAAGACGATACCATTCAACGAGATAATCGCGATTTCCGTGGTACCACCACCGACGTCCACAACCATCGAACCACTGGCGTCGTCGACTGGAAGCTCCGCACCTAAAGCGGCCGCCATGGGCTCTTCGATCAAAAAGACTTCGCGGGCACCTGCCCCGAGTGCTGACTCTTTAATCGCGCGACGCTCGACCTGCGTTGATTGCGCGGGCACACAAACCAGTACCCGGGGTGATGGCCGAATCATCGAATTCTCATGCACCTTGCCGATGAACAACTGCAACATTTTTTCCGTCACGTGGAAATCTGCAATCACACCATCTTTCAGTGGGCGAATCGCAACGATGTTTCCGGGAGTCCGTCCCAACATCTTCTTCGCCTCGATGCCAACAGCCGCAACCGAACGCTGCGTCCCCACCGTCCGAATGGCCACAACAGAGGGCTCATCCAGCACAATTCCCTTGCCTTTCACATAGATCAGCGTATTCGCTGTTCCCAAATCGATGGACAGGTCGTTAGAAAACAGACCGCGTATAGCTTTAAACATCGGTGCTTTATCCTATTAGGCGAGCGCAATAAAACATGGAGTCTATCTGAGCTGGCCGTATTGCTCTAGCCTTATGCTAGCATGACTGTTTTTCCATCGAGATATCTAAGTCACGGAGACCACTATGTCACTAGTTGCCGAGGACATTCGACGCGTCGCAAAACTCGCGCGCCTCGGGCTTACAGAGGCCGAAACAACCCAAACTCTCGAGAAGCTAAATGCCATCCTCGCACTGATTGATCAAATGCAAAGTGTCGATACCGACGGTGTCGAACCCATGGCACACCCACTTGAGCTCACCCAAACACTGCGGCCTGATGCGGTGACAGAAACCAACCAGCGGGATTTGTACCAATCCGTGGCACCGGCTGCGGCCGAGGGGCTTTATCTCGTTCCGAGGGTGGTCGAATGAGCCATCTAACCGAACTGACCCTCGCGCAGTTACAAGACACCATCCAAGCTAAGCGCGCCTCCAGTGTTGAGATCACAGAGGCCTTTTTGCAACGCATTGAATCGCAAAATCCGACCCTAAATGCCTTTATCACGGTCACAGCAGAGCAGGCCTTAGCACAAGCACAGGCAGCTGATGCACGACGCGCTGAAGGCACCGCCTCACCTGTCACCGGCCTTCCAATTGCGCACAAAGATTTATTTTGCACAGCCGGCGTACGAACCACCTGCGGCTCACAGATGCTTGCCGACTTTGTCGCACCCTACGATGCGCATGTCGTTGATCAGTGCAACCAGGCCGGCATGGTCATGCTTGGCAAACTCAACATGGATGAGTTTGCGATGGGATCATCGAACGAGAATTCGTTTTTTGGCCCGGTGAGAAACCCCTGGGATCTCGATCGTGTTCCCGGCGGCAGCTCCGGTGGATCAGCCGCAGCTGTTTGCGCTGGCCTGACACCGATCGCAACAGGCACCGATACCGGCGGTTCGATTCGCCAGCCCGCAGCGCTGACTGGCACCTCAGGATTAAAGCCAACCTATGGCCGCGTCAGCCGATTTGGCATGGTCGCCTACGCCTCCAGTCTCGACCAGGGCGGCCTGATCGGACATACCGCAGAAGACCTGGCAATCGGCCTGCAAATCATTTCTGGCCACGATACGCGAGATGCTACCTGTGCAGCACAGGCAGTGCCTGACTATCGAGCCGAGCTTGGCGCACCCCTGACGGGCCTAACAATTGGCTTACCACGGGAATTCTTTGATGCGCGCCTCGCGGCCGCAATGCAAGACAAAATCCAAGCCGTCATCCAGGTCTTTGAATCGCTTGGCGCATCGACCCGCACCGTCGACTTACCCCATGTCGCTGAAGCGATCCCGGCGTATTACGTCATTGCGCCAGCCGAGGCGAGCTCTAACCTGTCACGTTTCGACGGCGTTCGGTACGGCCATCGCGCGGCGGACCCAGTGGATTTGACCGACCTCTATGAGCGCTCACGTGCCGAGGGCTTTGGCTTTGAGGTGAAACGGCGAATTCTGATTGGCACCTATGCGCTCAGTGAAGGCTATTTCGATGCCTACTATAAAAAGGCACAACAGATCCGACGCTTGATCCAAAACGATTTTCAACACGCGTTCGCAAGCTGTGATTTGATCCTGAGCCCCACCACGCCATCGACCGCATTTGCAATTGGCGCCAAGTCGGAAGATCCCGTGGCTATGTATCTGGAAGATATCTACACCGTTGCCACCAATCTCGCCGGCCTCCCAGGTGGCTCATTCCAAGCCGGATTGCTGGATGGACTGCCGGTGGGGTACCAACTGACCGGACCGGCATTTTCTGAAGCGCGGATTTTAAACGCGGCGCATCAACTGCAATTGGCAACCGACTGGCATCAGCAACATCCGGAGGGTTTTTCGCATGTATGAAGCAGTGATTGGCCTCGAGGTGCATGTGCAACTGGCCACCGAATCGAAAATTTTCTCCGGCGCATCAACACGCTTTGGCCAAGAGCCGAATACCCAAGCGTCATTGATCGATTTAGCGATGCCAGGGGTGCTCCCCACACCCAATGCGCGCGCATTTGAGATGGCGGTGAAGTTTGGCCTTGCAATCGACGCTGAGATCGGGCGCCGGTCGGTCTTTGATCGCAAGAATTACTTCTACCCCGATCTACCGAAGGGCTACCAAATCAGCCAATTCGATGCGCCCATCGTTGGCAAAGGTCGGGTCACAATTCAGCTTGAGGATGGGACGGAGAAGACCATCAATGTCACGCGTGCGCACCTTGAAGAGGATGCCGGAAAAAGTATCCATGATGCATTTGACGGACAGACCGGTGTCGACCTGAACCGTGCAGGAACTCCGTTACTTGAAATCGTCTCAGAACCCGAGCTGCGCTCAGCCAAAGAGGCGGTTGCCTATTTGCGTGTGATTCACTCGTTGATTCGCTATCTAGAGATCTCAGACGGCAACATGGCTGAGGGTTCCATGCGTTGTGACTGCAACGTCTCGATCCGCCCGAAAGGTACGGAAGCCTTGGGAACTCGGACTGAGATCAAAAACGTCAACTCGTTCCGTTTCGTCGAAAAAGCCATCGTGTCCGAGATCAATCGGCAAATCGAAATTCTCGAGGACGGCGGCCGCATCATCCAAGAGACGCGTCTCTACGATCCGGATCGTGATGAAACCCGATCCATGCGCTCCAAAGAAGAAGCCAACGACTATCGGTATTTTCCAGATCCAGACCTCCTCCCCGTGGTGCTGGATGAGGCCTTTATTGAATCGTGCAGACAAAGCCTTCCTGAGCTTCCAAGCGCGCGTAAGCTGCGTTATGTGCAGGAGTATGGGATTACCGACTATGACGCCGGTGTGTTAGTCGCAGATCGAGACGTTGCGGACTATTTTGCACTGGTCGCAGAAACCTCAGGTGAGGGAAAACTGGCGGCAAACTGGGTGATGGGCAGCGTGCTCGCTGAACTCAATCAGTCCAATCTCAGTCTCGCTGAGTTCCCGGTGCGTGCAGGTGATTTAGCCGCGCTCATAACCCGCATTCAAGACGGCACGCTGAATTCAAAAACAGCTAAAACGGTCTTCGAAGCCTTAATGAACGCAGAAGGCACGGTGGACGATGTCATTGCGTCGCGCGGTCTGGTACAGGTCACCGATACGGGGGCCATCGAGTCCATCGTGGATGAGGTTCTTGCAGAAAACCCCGATCAGGTGAGCAACTATCGCGAGGCGCCCGAAGACAAGCGCGGCAAGATGATCGGATTCTTCGTCGGGCAGGTCATGAAAAAGTCGGCTGGAAAGGCCAACCCACAAGCGGTCAATACCATCCTCGCCTCAAAGCTTGGCGGCTGATCCACAAACAGTGCATTGCGGATCCTTCCGATAACGGAAGGATTGCCACTGCATCTGTTTTGCAGAAAAGCGTGTCAAGCGACCGACTAACCGGTCTGGCCAACCAAGCAAGAGGCCAATGACTTCAATGGCCTGCATGGTTCCTAATAATCCAACCACTGGTCCGAGCACGCCGGTTTCCGCGCAGGTCGCTTCGACTTCAGGCACATCGGGAACGAGACAGGCATAACAGGGTTGGTCAGGCTGGCGTGGATCAATGGTGGTGATCTGCCCCTCCACACCGAGTGCAGCGGCAGATACCAAGGGTCGTTGGTACTGAAGCGCTAAGCGGTTGGCCATAAACCGAGTGGCAAACCGATCCGTGCAATCGGCAATCACATCCACTGTCGGCAGCACATCAGCAAGATTGTCCAAGGTGGCATGCTCGGCCCGGGTCTCGACACGGACCCAA
Organism: uncultured Pseudomonadales bacterium; assembly: GCA_964628665.1. Taxonomy (GTDB): domain Bacteria; phylum Pseudomonadota; class Gammaproteobacteria; order Pseudomonadales; family Litorivicinaceae; genus HIMB30. The sequence goes on from CAZVNX010000012.1 coordinate 37,004, forward strand.
GGGTTGATCGAGGCGATTCGGGCTTTGGCCGACAGGACTTTGTACTCCGAGACCGTGGCTTGACTGTGAATAATCTGCCGATGCAAATTGGTTGGGTCGACTCGATCACCGTCAATCAATGTGAGACGGCCAACGCCTGCAGCCCCTAGATAGAGCGCTAACGGACTGCCCAATCCACCAAGCCCAAGTACCACGACATGGGATTGACGCAAGTGCTCCTGCCCTTCGACATCCACATCTGTCAGCAGGATTTGCCGTGCGTAGTGCAACAGCTCGTCGTCAGTCATCGCATGCATCGCTCGCCCTCATTGTGGTCACACGATCACGGCCTGCAAGATCTTTGAGACAGGTGATCGATCGCCAGCCAAGCTTACGCGCCGCTTTAGCAATTCGTCCATGCTGCTCGGGACCATGTTCGATCAGTAACGTGCCGTTGGGTACAAGGTGCGCCGATGCCGAGCGCAAAACATCGAAAATCACCGACAACCCCTCCGCGTCGGCATACAACGCCAACGGCGGCTCATATTGGGAAACGGACCGATCAACGCGCGTATCGTCTCGGGAAATGTAGGGTGGATTGGTGGCAATCAAATCAAATACGCCCAAACCTTGGCACACATCCGCGACCACCCAATGCACCGGCAATCCGAGTCGCAGGCCATTGGCTTTGGCCACACGAATCGCCTTTTCTGACACATCGGACCCAGTGACTTGAGCATTTGGGCAACGCGCCTTGACGGCCAATGCCACAGCACCCGAACCTGTACAGAGATCTAACATCGAGCCGTTGCCCTCGCCCAAAGCGGCGATCGTCGCTTCGAGCAAGATCTCAGTGTCAGGTCGAGGAATGAGCACATCGGGCGTGACCTGAATGCAGAGACCAGAAAAATTCACCTGGCCCAGCACATAGCCGAGCGGTTCTCCGGCCGCGGTACGCGCCGCGACTGCGACCATGGCGTCCTCTTCCGATGCAATCAGCTCACGTTCTGCGTGCAGGATTTGCGCAACTGGCGTCATGGACAGGACCGCCTCGACCACCTGATTCCACTCACCGCGCGTCCAGCTGGCGTCCTGAATACGTGGGTCATAACGCAGCGCAGACAACTTCATGCACTTTCCAGTTTCGACAACAGCTCCGCTTGATGCTCAGAAACCAGTGGATCAATGATCATGTCACACGCGCCCTGCATCATCTCATCCAATCGGTACAGCGTCAGATTGATGCGATGGTCAGTGACTCGGCCCTGCGGGAAATTGTAGGTGCGGATACGTTCTGAACGATCCCCTGACCCCACCAGTGATTTGCGCTCACTGGCTTCGGCCGCTTCCGCTTCTTGACGCGCAGCATCTTCAAGCTTGGCTTGCAGCAGGCTCAGGGCGCGGGCCTTATTTTTGTGTTGCGAGCGTTCATCCTGACACTCCACCACCACCCCTGTTGGGATGTGCGTGATCCGAATCGCAGAATCGGTTTTATTCACATGCTGACCACCAGCACCACTGGCGCGGAAGGTGTCGATACGCAGATCTTTACTATCGATGGTCGTTTCAGCGCGCGGATCGGATTCGGCCAAGACAGCCACCGTGCAGGCGGATGTGTGAATGCGGCCCTGTGATTCAGTCGCTGGCACGCGCTGTACACGATGCGCGCCAGACTCAAACTTCAATTGCCCATAGACGCGCTCACCACTGAGACGGACAACCACTTCTTTGTATCCACCAAGCTCGGCTTTTGACTCAGAGACCACCTCCGAACGCCAACCACGCTGCTCAGCAAATCGTAAATACATGCGCAATAAATCGCCGGCAAATAGCGCCGCTTCATCACCACCTGTCCCAGCGCGGATCTCAACGAAGGCGTTCCGCGCGTCCGCTGGATCCTTCGGCACCAAGGCGATTTGCAGTTCACCTTCAATCGCAGCCAAGGAATCCTTCACCGTGGGAATTTCACTTTCGGCCAACTCACGCATGTCGCGGTCTTCGGAGACCGCATAGTCTGAAAGTTCAGCCAAATCTTTTTGTAACACTTGGAACCGTTTGACGAGCTCAACCACCGGCCCAATCTCGCTGTATTCTTGCGAGTAGGCGACAAAGCGGCTTTGATCTGCGATCACATCCGGATCGGACAGCAAAGCAGAGAGTTCCTCGTGCCGATCAACCAGTTGCTCAAGACGGCCCAGCAAAGACGGTTTCATCATGAGCGCTCATCATCCTCAGTATCAGACACATCAAACAATCGATTCGCAGCCTCGATCAAGGACAAATCACCCTGTTCGGCGGCGCTTCGGAGCGCTACGGTGGGTGCATGCAAGAGTTTATTGGTGAGATTCCGTGACAGCTGTGTCACCACTTCGTCGGCAGGCCGTCCGCTGTCGAGTGCCTTTAACGCGCGAGCCAGCTCTGCCTCGCACAGCTGTTGGCTGCCATCGCGTAGCGCTCGGATTGTGTCCACAGCGCGATATCCGCGAATCTCACGTTGCCAGTCGTCGAGGGCTTCAGAAATCAATCGCTCGGCTTGCCTTGCAGCCTCTTGACGCTGTTCAAGACCCTCCTCAACCACCGCATTGAGGTCATCGACCGAATACAAATAAACCGAGTCCAGATCACCGACTTCGGGCTCGACATCGCGAGGCACGGCAAGATCCACCATGAACATCGGCTTTTGCCGCCGGATTTTCTGAGCGCGTTCAACCATCCCTTTACCCAAAACCGGGACGGGAGAGCCTGTTGATGTAATCACGATATCCGCCTTTGCAATCCGCTCAGCCAAGGTGTCGAGTGACCAGGCATGGCCATCCACAGCTGCGGCCAGCGTTTCCGCATTCGCCAGTGTCCGATTCACGACATCCATGCCCCGCACGCCCTGACCCGCGAGGTGTTCAGCAACCAACTGGATCGTTTCACCCGCACCCACTAACACCACGTGACAGGTGGTGAGATCGGAAAAGATACGACCGGCCAGAGTCACAGCCGCATAGGCGACAGAGACCGGATTACGGCCGATCGCCGTCTCCGTTCGAATCCGCTTGGCGACGCTCAAGACCTTGGTAAATGCCTGCTCAAGCTCGGAGCCGGTCGCCTTGGCATCACGTGCTTGCCGCATCGCTTCTTTGAACTGGCCCATGATTTGCGGCTCACCAAGAACCAATGAATCCAGCCCTGCCGCCACACGCATCATGTGCTGTGCGGCACGGAGCTCATGAAAACGATACACATGGGGCGCCAAAACCGTGGCATCCACACCGTGAAATTCAGCAAGCCATTGCACAATATCGGGTTCGGAGGCGCCATCGACGGCTAAAAACAACTCTGTTCGATTGCAGGTTGAAAGAATCGCACCCTCCCGAACGCCAGCAAATGCCGTGCGCAAATGATGCAATGCTTCCGGCAGGCGTGAGGCATCAAACGCAACCTGCTCACGCAGATCGACTGGCGCCGTGGTATGGTTGAGACCAAGAGCGAATAAAGCCATTCAGGAAGTGATGAAATCCATGTTGGTACCGTGGCGGGATTGTAACAGAGCTTGTGCGATCTGGGTTTGCCTGCTGATCGCGGCGTGTCAGCCGATGCCATTAAAACCGGCTGGCGATGCAACAGAACACACGCCGATCCAACAGACTGCAAACAGTGTGGCTGGCAAGATCATACTGGCAGAAGCCCTATTGTCTGAAAATCAGGCTGAGGCGGCGCTTTCTCTCTACCTTGAAGCCGCAAGCCAATCCCAGCAGCCTGACGTTGCGCAGCGCGCAGCCTTTCTCGCCCGCCAGGTCGGATCAGCCACCGACAGTCAACAGGCGCTCGATCGCTGGCTGGCTCTCGCTCCCAATGCGCTGTCCGCACATGAAGCGTCACTCATTGCAGCAGCGGAGCAAGCACGCTTTGCAGCCGTGGAACACGCATTGACAGAAATTTTTCGCTTGGAACCTGACTACAGCGCACAATGGTTCGGAAGTTTCTGGGCCGGTCTCAGTGTCGACATCCAGCCGTCCTTTGCGGCCATTCTGACCCGCATCGCAGCACAGCAGACCAATGGCTCCCTCGCGATTGTGGTCGCTGAAATCAAAAATCGACAAACTCCCGAGTCGGGCACCGAGTGGATCGACGTGTGGATTGAACGCCATGGGCACACCGCAGAGGTTGCTCTTTATCGCGCGCAGCTGTGGTTACCGGACCGTGAGCGTGCCATTACCCAACTCGCACCCTTTGCCGAATCCAGCAACGATCCCGCAGCACTCTCACAACTGGCACGATGGGTCGGTTCAGAGGGCGATGCAAATCGCGCACAAGACCTTCTGGAACGTGCGATCACAAAGGATCCAAGCCGACATCAAGACACGCTAACCTTGGCGCTATTAAACATGCAAGCGGGCGATCTTGAGGTCGCAGAAGCACGTCTAAAGGCGCTGTTGGCACATGAACGTTTTCGAGCCAATGCCTACTACCACCTCGGCGAAATCGCGCTTGATACAGGCGAACACACACTGGCGATCGATCGGTTCTTGCGGGTTGACCAGGGTGAACTCGTGATCGAGGCGCGAAAACAACTGGCGAGCTTAGCGGTGCTCACAGAGAATCCTTCGCAGGCGCATCGCTGGTTCGCGGAAGCACGCCTCTTATTCGAACCGTTCAAACAACAACTGTTACTGGCAGAGGCGCAGTTTCAAACTGCGCGCGGGGAAGCGAAAGAGGCCATCCCAATCCTGACTGAAGCACTATTGCAGGCACCCAACGATCGGCAAATTCTCTACACGCGCGCACTGGCGTTTGAGAGTGTCAACGACATCGCCGGTGCCGAGGCCGATCTTCGTGCAATCCTGGCTCAAGATCCCGAAGACCCCGACGCCTTGAATGCCCTCGGGTATACGCTGGCAGATCGAACAGATCGCTTTTCTGAGGCTGAGATTCTGATTGCCAAGGCCTTAGAGAAAAAACCGGACTCAGCGGCGATTCTCGACTCCATGGGCTGGGTACTATTTAAACTAGGCCAGCTTGAGGCGGCGCTTGGCTACTTGGAAAAAGCCTGGGCCCTTGTGCAGGACCATGAGATCGCCGCACATTACGGCGAAGTGCTTTGGATGCTTGGGCGTCGACAGGAGGCACAACTGATTTGGCAGGAAGGCTATGCATCCACGCCAGAAAGTGACAAGATTCGGGACACAATTCAACGGCTAACTGACACGTGACACGCTTTCTTTTCCTCCTCGGATGCATCCTCACCATCAACGGATGTTCCATGTTGCCCTGGTCATCCGACTCTGATTCGGAAATCCTGACGTTCCTCCCAGCTGAGCAATTAACGCAGTGGGATATGACCGCAAAATTTTCAGTCACCACTGCTGAGGGTTCCGAATCCGGCGCGGTCCGCTGGGTGAATTCTGGAACGGGAGACCGCCTGGACATCCTGTCACCGACTGGAGCTGTTGTGGCCCGTTTGTCGATCACCGAGAGCGAAGCAAGTCTGGTAACTGACGATGGTGAACGCCGGGCTGCCAATGCAGACGCCTTAGTCGCCGAGGTATTGAAGTTCAAACTCCCAGTTAACGCGCTGAAATATTGGGTGCGCGGGCTCGATGCTCCAAATCTTGCCCTTCAGGCAGTGAATAAAGATGGCGATGGACGCATTACGGATCTGGCACAAGCCGGTTGGCAGTTGACCTATAGCGGAACGATCGCGATTGAATCGGGCGCCAATCGATATGAGGTTCCACGTCGACTAACCGCAACACAGGGTGATCTGGAAATACGTTGGGCGAGCACTGAGTGGCAAACCCAAATCCAGTAGTCCTTGCCTCGGAGCGATTTCCTGACGGGATTAAGGTGCCGGCCCCGGCAAAGATCAATCGATTCTTACACATCACCGGCCGCCGCTCTGACGGATACCATCTGCTTGAAACCGGATTCCAGTTCGTCGATTGGTGCGATTGGCTGCATTTTCGACTCACCGACCAACCACAAATTCAATTACTGAACGACCCCATGCACTTGGGCGCCGACAACCTGATTGTTCAGGCCGCACAGCGACTCTGGCGACCCAATACCCCCGGCGTCGAGATTTGGCTTGAGAAAGTTATTCCATCCGGCGCAGGGCTCGGTGGTGGGTCCTCGGATGCAGCCACGACGCTGGTGGCACTGAATACGTTATGGCAACAGCATCGCACGCAAGCCGAACTGATGCGCATCGGGTCCACCTTGGGGGCGGACGTGCCCGTCTTTGTTTATGGAGTGAGTTGCTATGCCACAGGGATTGGCGATCAATGCGAACCTGAAGCCTGGCCAGGGCGCACCGTACTGCTGGCGAAACCCGAGATTGCGATCGCGACAGCATCGATCTTTCAGCATCCAAAGTTGACAAGGGATACCCCCTCTTGCAGAATCCGCGCCTCGCAGTTGGATACAACCGGCAATGATTGCGAAACGCTGGTACGGGCGCTTTATCCTGAAATCGATCGATTAATGGACGCGCTCAAAGCGTTTGGAGAGCCGAGACTCACCGGAACAGGCGCCTGTGTATTTGTCGTCGACCCGGATGTGTCAGACCAAGATGCATTGGCGTGCGTTCAGGATCTGGCAACAGTCAAACAGGCCCTCTTAAGCAACCATTCAATGTTGTATACTGGCGGCGCAAACGCGTAACTGGGGTGTGGCCAAGTGGTTAAGGCAGCGGGTTTTGATCCCGCCATCCGTAGGTTCGAATCCTACCACCCCAGCCATTTCCGATTCGCACACTGGTTGCCAAGGAGTCGCTTGTGGCCCAACTGATGCTGTTCTCCGGTAATGCCACACCTGAGTTATCAAAAAGAGTTTCTGAATACCTCGCCGTCCCACTTGGGAACGCCAGTGTTGGTCGGTTCTCCGATGGTGAAATTGCTGTTGAGATCCATGAAAACGTGCGCGGCGAAGATGTCTTCGTTTTGCAGTCAACCTGTGCACCCACCAATGACAATCTGATGGAGATGGTTGTTGTGTGTGACGCGCTTCGCCGCGCGTCTGCATCGCGTATCACTGCGGTGGTGCCCTATTTTGGTTACGCACGTCAAGATCGGCGTCCGCGCTCAGCGCGTGTCCCAATCACCGCAAAAGTGGTTGCCGACATCATGGTTGGAGTGGGGATTGATCGCGTTCTGACCGTTGACCTGCACGCAGACCAAATCCAGGGATTTTTCGATGTCGCGGTCGATAACATCTATGCCACACCCGTGATGCTCGACGACATCCAACGCAACCAGCCAAAAGATGCGGTCGTTGTGTCACCCGACATCGGGGGCGTGGTCCGTGCGCGGGCAATGGCCAAACAGCTCGATACGGATCTCGCAATCATCGATAAACGCCGACCGGCCGCAAACCAAGCCGAAGTCATGAACATTATTGGTGAAGTTGAAGGCCGCACCTGTTTGATCGTCGACGACATCGTCGACACCGCAGGCACTCTCTGCAATGCGGCCAAAGCGCTCAAAGAACAGGGTGCCAAGTCAGTCGTTGCCTATTGCACACACGCTGTGCTGTCTGGCCGTGCGTTAGACAACCTGAAAGACAGTGCGCTTGACGAATTGGTCGTGACTGATAGTATCCCCGTCCCCGCGGCGATCATGCAGACCGGACGAGTCCGTATCATCACTATTGCGGAGCTGCTTGGCGAGGCCGTACGGCGCGTCAGCAACGAAGAATCCATCAGTGCGATGTTTCGCTAACTGAGGACAGCACCTCGGTGCTTAAGACGTCTTGTTGGTCGAGACAAGACACACCAGACAAGGAGAAAGAAATGTCTGATTACCGCTTAAACGCGTCTGTACGCGAAGAAGCAGGGAAAGGTTCGAGCCGCCGCCTGCGTCGATTGGAAGGTTTAGTTCCCGCCGTAATTTACGGTGGAGACACAGCGCCTCAGTCGATCCAGCTGGCTCATAAAGATCTATCCCGTGCACTTGAAGAAGAAGCCTTCTATTCCTCAGTGATTACACTGAGCGTTGATGGCAAAGAGCAGCCTGTGATCCTGAAAGCGTTACAACGGCATCCCGCGAAGCCCGTGTTACTTCACGCTGACTTCCAGCGTGCGACAGCCGGCACTGTCCTGAAAGTGCATGTACCATTGCACTTCCTAAACGAAGCCAAGTGTAAGGGTGTCAAACTGCAAGGTGGTGTTGTGCACCATGATGCGGTGGAAGTGGAAGTCACCTGCTCACCGAAAGATCTGCCTGAGTTCATCGAAGTGGATCTGATCGACGCTGAGCTCGATACCGTGATTCACCTGTCGGATGTGAAAGCACCGAAAGGCGTGACCTTTGTGGCACTGTCACACGGTTCCGATTTGCCATTGGTCAGCATTCACAAGGCCAAGGGTGCATCAGCCGAGAGCGACAGCACTGAAGAAGGTCAGTCAGACGACGACAAGTGAGCGTCTACCGACTGATTGTTGGCCTCGGTAATCCCGGGGCTGATTACGCTGAAACCCGGCATAACGCCGGGTTTTGGCTGTTAGACGCATTGGCCCAGCAGTGTTCTGCAAGCTTCGGCACCGAATCCAAGTTCTTCGGCATGACCGCTAAGGCACACATCCATGGCCAGGCGGTGCATCTTCTGAAGCCCACCACATTCATGAATCGATCTGGGCAAAGCGCGCTGGCACTGGCGCAATTCTATAAAATTGAACCGACTGAAATTTTGATCGTCCATGACGAACTCGACATTGCCCCTGGCCAGATTCGCTTAAAGCGCGGTGGCGGGCATGGCGGGCACAATGGATTACGCGATTTGCATCGGGTGTTTGGCGCGGAGTATGCGAGAATCCGCGTCGGAATTGGCCACCCAGGCCACAAAGATCGTGTGTTGGGCTATGTACTTGGCAAACCGCAAGCCGAGGATCGTCGTTTGATTGATGAAGCCATCGACGACACGCTTTCATACATCAAGGACATCGTGACCGGTGACTGGGATCGTGCCATGGGCACCCTGCACCAACGCTAAGGAGACAGCATGGGGTTTAAATGTGGCATTGTCGGACTACCGAACGTGGGCAAATCCACGCTCTTTAACGCGCTGACAAAAGCTGGAATCGAAGCGCAAAACTTCCCGTTTTGTACGATTGAGCCCAATGCAGGCGTCGTCCCGATCCCTGATCCGCGACTTGATCAGTTGTCCGCGATCGTTAAACCTGAGCGCGTCGTCCCGACGAGCATGGAATTTGTCGACATTGCAGGTCTCGTTGCCGGGGCAAGCAAAGGCGAAGGCCTTGGCAACCAATTTTTGGCAAATATTCGCGAGACTGATGCCATCGCACACGTTGTGCGTTGCTTTGATGATGACAATATCGTGCATGTCGCCGGCAAGGTCGACCCAGCCTCGGATATCGAAATTATCAATACAGAACTGGCCTTGGCGGATCTCGAAACCGTCGAGAAGCAGCTCCTGAAAGCGCAAAAGCAAGCCAAGGGCGGAGACAAAGATGCCAAGGCTCTGGTCGCCGTGGCTGAAAAAATTCTGCCGGTGTTAAACGAGGGCTTGCCCGTCAGGTCTGTGTCTCTTAATGACGAGGAGTCACAGGTCGTCAAAACCCTGCACCTGCTCACAATCAAACCAACGCTTTATATCGCAAACGTGGCCGAGGATGGATTTGAAAACAATCCGTGGTTGGCTACGGTCGAGGCCATCGCAGCCAAAGAAGGTGCGCAGGTTGTCGCAATCTGTAACAAGATCGAATCCGAGATTGCCGAGCTCGAGGATGATGAGAAAGCCGAATTCCTTAATGAACTGGGATTCTCTGAAGCTGGACTGGATCGTGTGATTCGAGCGGGCTATGGCCTCCTGGGACTGCAGACCTATTTCACAGCCGGCGTCAAAGAAGTCCGCGCGTGGACCGTGCCTGTTGGTGCCACAGCGCCCCAAGCAGCCGGTAAAATCCATACGGACTTTGAGAAAGGCTTCATCCGCGCAGAGGTGATCGCGTTCGATGACTTTGTCTCACTCGGTGGTGAGCAAGCTGCCAAAGATGCGGGTAAATGGCGCCTAGAAGGCAAGGAATATGTCGTCAAAGATGGTGACGTGGTGCACTTCCGCTTCAACGTCTAACTTTTGACAGAGGCCCGAAACTTCAGTATCTTTCGCGCCTCTTCATACATGGCTATGTAGCTCAGCTGGTTAGAGCACAGCACTCATAATGCTGGGGTCGCAGGTTCAAGTCCCGCCATAGCCACCATTTATCACACGGTCCACTTATAGCTCCGGGCGCATCCGGTCAACCGCGCCCATTGCTTCGAGTTACAGAACAACCACCTCAATCACGGTCGACTCTAAAATGTGACCTGTCGATTCAAGGTTCGGTCCTTCCTGCGCCATCAGCGCATCCAATACGTCTTGGGACTCCGCCTTCAAGCCAACCATCACGCCTTCTCCCGACTCGAGCTGTCCGTGAAAGGCATGCTCAATACCAAATTCCTCGCGTGTGACACCATGGTCTAAAAATGCTCGCTCCCATTCGGCATAGGGCTTACTGATCTCAAATTTAATTCGTACGACAGGATAAAACATTACGCCAGATCTACTCTGGGAGGTTGGCTGAAGATGCGATTCATGACTTGCAGATGGGTGAGACTGAACGCATGCACTCGCACACACAGAAATCAGAGGTAACATAGATGGAGTGAGTCATATTAGCGTCTCGCAAGCGACGTGAGCGATCACTTCTCAGGAGCCAAAATGTCCGCATCAAGCGACCAGATCATTGCCATTGTCGACGACGACCGCGAGCTCGGCTCCCTGATTGCCGACTATTTGGCACAGAACGGCTTCACCGGGCGAGTTTTTATCAGCGGCGAATCATTTCTAATGGAAGATCCCGCGCAATTTGAATTACTGATTCTAGACGTTGGCCTGCCTGGCATGGATGGCTTCTCCGTCTGCCGAGAAGTGCGACAGAAAAGTACATTACCCATCATTATGTTGACTGCGGCCAGCGATGATGTGGATCGTATTTTAGGACTCGAACTCGGTGCGGATGACTATATGGGTAAGCCGTTTAACCCCCGAGAATTGCTTGCCCGTATCAAGGCATCACTACGACGAGTGCACGCGACGCCCACCACCGAACCGGAGCGATTCCGGATCCTGACTGATGAGCGCACCGTGTTCTGGGATCAACAGCGCATCGACCTGACCGGTGCTGAATTTGATTTGTTGTGTTTATTCAATGCCCGGCGCGGTGACGTCCTGACACGGGACGATATCTCACGGCATTTAAAGGGCCACTCGGCATCACCCTTCGATCGCTCGATCGATACCTTGGTCAGCCGACTACGGCGCAAGTGCAAAGATGCGTCGGGTCTCGACTGGATTCGTTCGATTCGCAGTCGTGGATACGTGTTTTCACGATGACACGATTGCAAGCCGTATTTGACGCGCTACTACCACGCTCGATCGTGTCTCGTATGACCGTGATTTTGTTTGTCGGCATCCTGATCGCACAAGGCTTGGGCGTGTGGCTATGGGGTCAACAACTGCGCGACGAGGAACGACTCCGTGTGTCAGAGATCGCGGTGAATATGGGCGCACGCATCGGCCAGACTATTCAGTTTTTCTCTAAACTCCCCACAGAGTATCGACACGTCGTATTGGATCAATTGCGTGACATGGGCGGTACGCGCTTCTTCGTCTCAGTCAACGCACAACAGATCCCTCTAACAGTGGTCAAAGAAACGCCCACCATCGATCGCGTGCGACTTCTGGTTCGCGACGCCATCACCTCGCAGTTCGGTGCCGCGGAGGTACTGCAAATTGAGTTTGTTGAATTCGACAATCTGCGGATTCTGTCGGGCAACAACAGCATGGTCAGCTTGCCTCCGAAGTGGCAGCGTTTTGCATTACTTGACCCAGGCGATAACAGTCCAGTCGTTGTTGTGCAAATGCAACTCGACTCCGGTGAGTGGATGTACCTCGCAACCCAGTTTCCAAATGGCGAGTCGCTTTACGGTTTTCAATGGTTTGATGGCGAGCGATTATTTGTCACTGCCCTGATTTCATTGACTATTTTGGCACTCACAACACTACTCGTCCGCTCTGTGGTGAGGCCCCTTCGGTTGCTCTCCACCTATGCCGATCAACTCGGTCGTGGCAGCGCCTACCAATACCTACCCACTCAGGGTTCCTCCGAGATGCAGGCGACCATTCATGCGTTTAACGTCATGGGCCAACGGATTCAGAAATTCATTGCCGATCGCGAGCGGTTGTTTGCGTCTATTTCACATGATCTGAAAACACCACTGACACGCGCCAAACTGCGCGTCGAAATGTTGCCCGACACCGAGGTGAAACAGAAAATCGCCAGTGACTTGGATGATCTAGAAACCATGGTCAAAGCCTCTCTGCAGATGGTCAAAGATGCCGCCATTCACGAAAACACCCAGACTGTCGATTTGCGCGCACTACTCACTCGGTGCTTAGAGGCTGCAGAGATCGCGCAACTCCCCTATGCCCTGCGCGTGCCTGAGGTATTAGAAATCGAAGGGCGGCCGTTGAGTCTGGAGCGTCTGTTTTCCAATCTCATCGATAACGCCCTGCACTACGGACGCTCCGTTGAGGTGGAAGGCTCAGTGGATCGCGAAGCAGAGTCGGTGGTGATTCAAGTCATGGATCGCGGTCCGGGTATTGTCGATGAATTGAAAACCCAAGTCTTCGAGCCTTATTTCAGATCAGGACATCAGCCAAGCTCAGTGCATGTTGGCTTAGGCCTCGGCATCGTACGAACCATTGCACAATTACACGGCGGCACCGTCGAACTTAAGGACCGCAACGGCGGCGGGCTTTGCGTGATTGTTTCCCTACCCGTGTCACACTTTGTCACAAATTGAAAAACTAGACACATTCAGCAGGCTATCTTCACTGGGTCGATAATCGACCAACAATAAGAGGGATAAACCACATGTTGAAACGATCTATCGCAGCCTGTGTGGCTGCAGCCTCATTAGCACTCACGCCAGCTACGCAAGCTGCCGAAGTTGAAGTACTGCACTGGTGGACCAGTGGCGGTGAAGCCAAGAGTGTTGCCTATTTGAAAAAACGTCTTGAAGGCCAAGGTGTGGCTTGGAAAGACTTTGCTGTCGCTGGTGGCGGCGGTGAAAATGCGATGACTGTACTGAAGTCACGTGCGGTTTCTGGTAATCCACCGACTGCAGCGCAGATCAAAGGACCCTCAATCCAAGAGTGGGGTGAGCTCGGATTCCTTGCATCAGTCGATGACGTTGCAAAGGCCAACAAATGGGATGCACTCCTCCCAACGGTCGTCTCGGATGTGATGAAGCATGACGGGAAATATGTTGCCGCTCCCGTGAACGTGCACCGTGTGAACTGGCTTTGGGCAAACCCAGAGGTATTCCGCAAAGCAGGCGCAACCATTCCAACCACCTGGGCTGATTTCATGGTCCAGGCCAAAAAAGTGAAGGACGCAGGCTACATCGCACTGGCGCATGGCGGTCAAGCATGGCAGGACGCGACTGTGTTCGAGGCCGTCGTTCTCGGTGTTGGTGGTCCTGAGTACTACCAAAAAGCCTTCGTTGAGCTCGACATGGATGCGCTGAACAGCAAGACCACCGAAGACGTGTTCCGCGTATTCGGGGAACTCCGCCAGTTCATTGATACCAACTCACCAGGACGTGATTGGAACGTCGCCACCTCCATGGTGATTAATGGCGAAGCCGCCATGCAAATCATGGGTGACTGGGCCAAGGGCGAGTTCGCAGTTGCTGGTAAGCGTGCAGGAACCGACTACGTCTGCGTAGCGTCTCCTGGCACATCCAATGCGTTCACGTTCAACGTCGATTCGTTTGCATTCTTCAAGCAATCTGACGCTGGCGCCCAGAAAGCCCAGAAAGCGATGGCTCAGGAGATTTTGGGCGGCGACTTCCAGAAAGTGTTCAACCTGAATAAGGGCTCGATCCCAGCACGTCTCGGCATGGCACGTGATGAGTTTGATACCTGCGCACACGACTCCATGAATGCCTTCGTCGCAAGCTCACAGACCGGTGGTTTGGTACCCAGCTTTGCGCATGGCATGGCCGTCTCTGAAGCAGTGTCAGGCGCGATCTATGACGTCGCGACCAACTACTTCAACTCGTCTACATCCGCAGCTGACGGAAAGGCGCAACTCGTGGCCGCTGTTCAAGCCGCCATGTAATCCCTTTGGTAGGGCTCGCTTGCGAGCCCTACCCGTTTCAGTGGATCTCACTCATGCGAAAATATGCGTCTCAACAGCCTAGCCTCGCCGATCGGTTGGAAGTGTGGTTGCCAAAGCTGATCTTGGCTCCAACAACGCTCGCCATGATCGTCTGTATGTACGGCTTCATTCTCTGGACTGGCGCACTCTCGCTCACCAAGAGCCGGATGTTACCGCAGTGGGACTTTGTTGGACTGGTGCAATACGACAAGCTGTTCGCCAATCCCCGATGGGACGTAGCGCTGTCAAACCTCGTCGTATTTGGCGTTCTATTTATTTTGATTTCCTTACTGATCGGATTGTTGTTAGCTATTTTTCTCGATCAAAAAATTCGCGTAGAAGGTGCGATCCGCACCATCTATCTCTACCCAATGGCTGTGTCCTTTGTCGTCACCGGAACGGCTTGGAAATGGATTTTGAACCCGGGTCTTGGCATCGAAAAGTTGGTGCGCGATTTGGGCTTCAGTGACTTTGAATTCCGCTGGTTAGTTGACCAGGAAATGGCGATCTACACGATTGTGATCGCTGCGGTGTGGCAATCGAGTGGCTTTGTGATGGCGATGTTCTTAGCTGGACTGCGTGGCGTTGATGAGAACCTCATTAAGGCAGCTCAGATCGATGGTGCAAAGCCATGGCAAACCTATTGGCATGTGATTCTACCTATTTTACGGCCAGTGTTTTTTGGCGCTGTTGTGATCTTGTCGCACATTGCGATTAAAAGTTTTGATTTGGTGCAGGCGTTGACCGGCGGTGGACCCGGCTATGCATCAGACTTACCAGCCAATTTCATGTACACCTTTGCATTTAACCGCGCGCAAATGGGGATCGGCGCGGCCAGCGCGATGATCATGTTGTTTGGCGTATTGGCCATCCTTGTGCCCTATCTGTACTCCGAACTGCGAGGATCTCAACGTGACTGATCGATTCCCATCGCTGGGTCGCATCGCGATCTATACCTTGTTGATTGCCTTTGCGCTCGTTTATCTCATGCCACTGTATGTGATGGTGACGACCTCATTAAAAGATATCGAAGAGATTCGTCAGGGCAACCTGTTGGCACTACCCGATTCACCGACTCTGTATGCTTGGATCAAAGCCTGGGGAAGCGCCTGCACAGGGAGCGAATGTGAGGGTCTGGCACCTTTTTTCTTCAACAGCATTCGTATCGTTGTGCCAGCCGTTTTGATTTCGACGCTGATCGGCGCTCTCAACGGGTACGTTCTAGCCAAGTGGCGATTTCGTGGCAGTGAGCTCCTCTTTGGCGCCCTGCTCTTTGGTTGCTTCATTCCATTCCAGGTGATCTTGCTGCCGATGGCGCGACTGCTTGCGACCCTCGGTCTCGCGAACACAGTCACCGGATTGGTGTTGGTGCATGTGATCTATGGCATTGCATTCACAACGCTGTTTTTCCGTAATTTCTACGTTTCGGTTCCGACTGAGTTGGTCAAGGCGGCACAGCTCGATGGGGCGAGCTTTTTGCAGATCTTCAGGCATATCTTTCTGCCAATTTCTGTACCCATTTTTACAGTCACCGTGATCTGGCAGTTCACACAGATCTGGAATGACTTCCTCTTTGGCGTTGTCTACTCGGGACCAGGCACACAGCCCATCACGGTGGCACTGAATAATTTGGTCAACACCTCAGTAGGTGGCAAGGAGTACAACGTTGATATGGCTGCCGCTTTGATTGCCGCGCTTCCGACCTTGGTCGTTTATGTGTTGGCTGGGAAATATTTTGTGCGCGGGCTGACTGCTGGCGCGGTAAAGGGATAACGTCATGGGTTCACTCACGATTGAAAATATCACCAAAACCTTTGGTTCAACTGAGGTTTTAAAGGGCATTAACATCGATATCGCCGACGGCGAGTTCTTGATTCTGGTCGGTCCATCTGGATGTGGCAAATCCACCTTGATGAACGCCATTGCTGGACTTGAAGACGTCACCAGCGGTGCGCTGTATCTGGCTGGCCAAGACGTCACTCACCTGAGTCCAAAAGATCGCGACATCGCCATGGTTTTCCAGTCTTACGCCCTCTACCCAACCATGAACGTCGCACGGAATATTTCCTTCGGCCTGGAAATGCGCGGCATGCCAAAGGCTGAACGGGAAGCAATCGTGCAAGACGTCGCGGCGCTTCTGCAAATCGATCATCTCTTGGATCGGAAGCCAAGCCAACTTTCTGGTGGGCAACGTCAGCGCGTCGCGATGGGACGTGCTCTCGCGCGCTCACCGCGCGTGTATTTGTTTGATGAGCCACTCTCGAATCTGGATGCAAAGCTTCGCGTTGAGATGCGCACCGAAATCAAAAAACTGCACAAACGCCTGGGCACCACCATTGTGTACGTAACGCATGATCAGATTGAGGCCATGACGCTTGCGGATCGCATTGCCGTCATGAAAGACGGACGCGTGCAGCAACTGGGCACGCCGAAGGAAATCTACGACGATCCAGCGAATCAATTTGTCGCAGGATTTATGGGCAGTCCAGCGATGAACTTCATTCCCTGCGCTGTGTCGGCCGAGGGTCTCTTGACGATCGCGCACTCTGGCCAAGAGATTGAGGTGAAGATCCCGCAGCACGAAGCACTCCGCGAGCGTGGCATCACGGAGGTGATTCTTGGACTCCGTCCAGAGATGCTGACAGAACCCAAACCTGAGCGGACCGGTGAATGGATTGTCTCGATGGAGATGGATTTTGACGTCACAGAACCTATGGGAGCTGATACGATCGCTATTGGTGAATGGAACCAGGTTGAAGTGCAAGCGCGTCTCTCACCAGATGCCGGGTTGGCTGCGGGAGCAGGCACACCAGTTCAAGTAGACTTCAGTAAAGCAGTCTTATTCGATCCGTCTTCAGGGGAGCGTATTCGTTCGTGAGCGACCATGCCGTTGTAGCCGATATTGGCGGCACCCATGCGCGTTTTGGCGCTGTGGATGCAAGCGGTCACATTTCGAAAGTCGCAGTGCTGAAATGTGCTGAGTTCGAAGGATTAGAACAGGCCTATCGCCACTACACAGAAAGCCAACAGGTACAGAGCACCAAACTCGCGGCGGCCGTCGCATGTCCGGTGGAGCAGGACCGAATCGCGCTCACCAACAACCACTGGGTATTTTCCAAAACACAACTCATAGCTGAGCTCGGCCTTCATGAAGCACTTGTGATCAATGATTTCACAGCCCAATCATTGGCAGTGGTCTCGGTCGGTCCCGGGAGTTTTGAAACCCTGCAGGCTGGCACCGCCAACCCACAAGCACCGATCTTTGTCGTAGGCCCTGGTACAGGGCTCGGCGTGGGTGGGCTGGTCATCGATGCCGATGGGGAGTGGACGCCTCTGTCCACCGAAGGTGGGCACGTCACATTGGCGGCACAAACCGAGGACGAGTGGGATGTACTGCGGATCCTTAAATCGAGCTTTTCGCATGTCTCGGCAGAGCGGGTGATCAGTGGCCCTGGACTCTTTTTGCTCTATCAAACGCTGTGCACCTTGCACCGAAAGCAACCGATCGCAGATTCCCCGATCACGATGATTGCCGCGGTGGACCAAGACCCACTGATTTCCAGAGCACTGGAACTGTTTGCCGGATTTTTCGGCATTGTGGCATCCGACGGCTGCCTGACGCTTGGCTCCACCCAAGGCGTCTATATCGCAGGAGGCGTCATCCCCAAACTTGGCGCCCTATTCCGTCGTGATCTGTTCATGCAGCGGTTTCAAGCCAAGGGGCGATTTGAAAATTATTTATCGCGCGTGCCGGTGAAAATCTTATTGGACTCCGAGGGCGGCTTATCAGGTCTCGCTCGTGCACTTGAGACGCGCTCTCTAAGACGGTTTGCCGTTCGGGCGGATTGATGCGATTCGGTATTCTCGGTTACGGTAAAATTGCGCGGCAAGCGGTTGTCCCGGCGATCGAAGCCGCGGGCCACACAGTCAGTGTGATCGGCTCAGCGCGTGGTGCAAAACCAGATGGCTTCCAGGGTCTCGTGCTTACCGACTATGCAGATGTGCTCGATCGGGAACAGATCGATGCACTGTATGTCGGCTTGCCAAATCATCTGCATCACCACTACAGCAAGGCTGCGCTGTCGCTTGGGATTCCGGTGCTATGCGAAAAGCCCCTCGGTCTGACCGCATCCGAAGTCACGGATCTGGAGGCCACGGCCTTCGAGCACCACACCTATCTGCAAGAAGCCTTTATGGTGGCGCATCATCCACAATGGCATTGGATCCGAGACCGAGTTCGTGAGGGCAGCCGATGCGAATTGTCCGTGAGCTTTCATTATGACAATCGGGACCCTCAAAATATCCGTAACCGTGCTGAAACAGGCGGTGGCGCGCGCCTCGATATTGGCTGCTATGGTCTGTGGGCTGCCGACTGGCTTGGCGCGCGGACACTGACCGAAGCCATTGGAGTCCAACACATGGAAGACAATATCGATGCGGCAACCACAGCCGAAATGCAATTTGCCGAGTGTTGCCAACTCCTGATGGACGTTTCGATGCGACGCGCTCGATTTCAGCAGGTTGTGGTGCAAAGTGACATCGGCTGCTGGGTCCTACCGCGACCATTTAACCCAAGTGAAACCGCTGAGATCTGGATGATGGATGCCAATGGAATCGCCGAAGTCATTCAATTTCATGGGAACCAATACCAACACATGATCGAAGATTTTTGTCAGGCGATCGATCAGGATCGGCCTGCGGACCTCAGTGCATCACGCCGCATCGCGCAGTGGTCCGATCAACTGCAACACCAACTGACGAAGAGGCCTCAACCATGAATGTCATGCACCCGTATCATGCCGCCGCATCGCGTTACACCGACATGCCGTTTCGTCGTCTGGGACGCAGTGGCTTGAAGTTGCCTGCGATCACGCTCGGGCTTTGGCAGAACTTTGGCTATGAAACGCCACTGGAGACCGTCCGGGGCCTCTGTCGGACTGCGTTTGATCACGGAATTACACACTTTGATCTCGCCAATAACTACGGACCTCCATATGGATCTGCTGAATTGCAATTTGGCACGGTGATGAAGCAGGATTTGCGGCCCTATCGCGACGAGTTAATCATTTCCACCAAAGCGGGCTATGACATGTGGCCTGGGCCCTATGGCAATGGCGGAAGTCGCAAGTATCTCCTTGCCAGTCTCGATCAGAGTTTGCAGCGGATGCAACTCGACTATGTCGATATCTTCTATTCGCATCGCGTCGATCCAGAAACTCCGCTCGAAGAAACCATGGGCGCCCTCGCGAGTGCGGTCAATCAAGGAAAGGCACTGTATGTCGGGATTTCATCCTATGGTCCTGAAATGACTCTCGAGGCGGCGCGGTTGCTTTCGGAAACACGCACGCCGTTTGTCATTCACCAACCGAGCTATTCACTCTTCAATCGCTGGGTTGAGCATTCAGGACTCTTGGATACCCTCGATGAACTAGGCCTTGGTGCCATTGCCTTTTCCCCGCTCGCACAGGGCCTGTTGTCTGAAAAATACCTGCAAGATATTCCATCGGATGCGCGGGCCGCAGCCTCTGGGTCGTTCAGCCCGTCATTGATCACTGAATCCGCGCGTGCGGCATTACGCGAACTTCAACGGATTGCCCAATCGCGCGGACAATCGATCGTGCAACTCGCGATCAGTTGGGTATTACACCGAGAAACCGTGAGCTCTGCATTGGTCGGGATTCGCAATGAAGCGCAGTTACTCGAGGCGCTCGGTGCTCTGAAGAATCTCGAGTTTGATGCCTCGGAACTGGCTGAAATCGATCGTGTGGCTACGGATCAAGAGTTGAATTTGTGGGCGCCTTCGTCTGCACTGAGACCCAATGATCTACCGCCAGCCGTCGGCCAGATTCGTAGAAGCTGATATGCTGTTGGCATGAAATTATTTTTAGATACGGCCGAAACCTCGCACTGGAAAGCTCTCGCTGACAGCGGCCTATTTTGTGGCATCACCACCAATCCATTGCTACTGCAGCGTGCGCAATTACCCTGTTCGATCGAGACCTATCGAAGCCTCTACGCGCAAGCCATGGCGCTTGGCTTTTCCTCCATCCAATTTCAGGTATTTGGCGATCATTGGGATCAATGTGCTGCGGAGATCGCTGCAATTGGACCGGAAGTGTATGTGAAGATTCCAGCGGATCTTCGGGGGTTTAAAGCGGCTCAGATCCTGAATTTGCCCTCAAGGACCACGCTCACCGCGGTCTATTCGGTTGGCCAAGTCGTGGCCGCCGAGGCATTGGGCGTCGCCTATGCAGCACCCTATTACGCGCGATTAATGGAATCTGGTGTTGATGCCGATGCGCGCTTCAATGAGATGCAAGCCATTGCAACAGACTGCGGGCTATTGGTCGCGAGCCTGCGATCACCGGCGCAATGTCTTGCACTTGCGACACGCGGATTCACCACCTTTGCCTTACCGCCAGAGATCGCCGCCTCGTTCTTCAAGTCCGCTCTCGCAGATCAAGCCATCGAGGCCTTTGAAGCGGCCGCACGCGCTTAGCCGTAATACTGCCTGAGTTCTTCGCGAGTCGGTGGCTGACACCCCACGCGAGTACAGTTCACTCCCGCAACTTGGGTCGCCAAAGTTAACATCGCATCCAAGGTGTCCTGATCCAACTGCGCGAGCGACTCAGGGCTCAGTGCCAATCGATCGATTTCAGCAAGCAGTGTGCCGTGGATGGAATCACCAGCTCCGACCGTATCTGCCATGGTGCCCGGCAGGACCGCAGGTGCTGACCCTCGATTCCCCGAACGCGTGATGGCCGTCACGCCCTCCGGTCCGCGGGTCATGACAACCAATGGTGGCCGGTACTGTGCAACAAATTGATCCAGGGCATCGTCGGCCCAATCGGGATGCAAGTAACTGAGATCTTCATCACTTAACTTAATCAAATCCGCGAGCGCAAAAAATCGTGCGATTCCCTGGCGATAGGCTGCCGGGTCGGGCGTCATCGAAGGTCGACAGTTGGGATCAATGGAAATACATGCACCACGTCGCTTTGCGGCCTTCACAATCGCGAGCCAGGCGTCCTGATCAGCACGCGGAATCAATGCACATGAGCCCACATGGAACACTGACATCTGTTCTGGGAACTCAGAAATAATCCGCTCCACTGGCACTTCACGGTCGGCAGTACCTTCTCGGTAAAACGCATAGCTTGGCTGAAAGCTGGCGTCCAGTGAGACAACGGCTAACGAGCTGTTGGCGTCAGAACGAGCCTGTTCAGGCACCCGCACACCGCACTCGGTCAGTCGATCAACCAACATCTGGCCATAGGTGTCCGTACTGAGGGTTGAAACGTATAACACCGAGGATCCGAGGAGGCTTGCTGCGAGCGCACAGTTTAAGGTCGAGCCCCCCGGACAGGCCTCATAGGTTTGATTGCCTCGATCGATCAAGTCGACAATTGCGTCACCGCCGATCACGATCATGTTTAATCCCCTCGCGCACCCTTCGTAAGCACAATATTGCCGTAAAGTGTCGGGTCAGAGGTCGCAATGATCGCAAATGCCGACTGAATTGCGGCATAAAAGTGTGCATTGTCTAAACGGTCAACGCGCCCGCCAAGATGATCCACTCGCGATATCCAATTCGCGTGGATGGGACGCTCTGTTTCTGGGATCCATCCTGTCACAGCATCCGTCTCGATCGGAAACACCGTTAAGACGGCCTCAAGTACCGCGTCCACAGTCAGGCCGTCCATTCGGATCAGACGTTTGGCATCACGCGCGGCCGGATAGTTGCCGTCAACAATCGCGATGGTGTCACCATGACCCATGGATGCCAGCGCATGCAGTAAATCAGGCCCGAGTCTTGGATCAATGCCGAGCAACATCATCTGTCTCCATAGGCCGTTTAGCCCGCTTGAACAGGTCATCGGTCAAAAACGACCCTGCCATCGCCACCAAGCCAAGTAAGATCACCGGAAACCCAGGAAGCCCCTGGGTGATCAAACCCAGCCCCGCAATCACCAACAGAGCGATGACCATAGCCGCCGCCTTCGCATGGGGGCGCGCAATGGCAGCAAAGCCAATCACAGTGGCCAGTAGCAATCCCAGAGCCAGCCAAATGGTTGATGCAACCACTGTTTGCAGCGAAACGAGCTCTTCGGCACTGAGGACACGAGTGACCTGATTGGGGGCCAACTGCCCACCAGCCGCGAGGATCGCCTGCATACTGTTGTGTTCGTGAATGGCAATCAAACTCCCGAAATACTGAGAGGCCGGGTGCATTGCCGCAAAGAGGAGTGTCACAGCACCGATGGCAAACAAAACCTGCTTAATCCGCTCGGGCGATGCGTTCTGCCGAACAATGTCGATGCCGACAGCGAGTAAAATGATCATACCCAACACAATCATCTGCCAAAACGTGTTCAGCTGAGCGAGTGTGAGTCCGTTATTGATCAGCTTTAACAGGATCACACCTAAGAAGGTACCAAGAATGGATCCGCGCCCACCAAAGAGTGAGGTGCCGCCAATCACAACAGCAGCGATCGCATCAAGTTCCCACATTTGACCATAGTCGCTTTTCGCGTAGGGCGCGCGGCCCAAAAACATCAATGCACCAATGGCGGCAGTAAAGGAGCACACGACGTAGGCAAGCGTTTTATACAAACGGACGTCGATGCCCGCTTGGCGTGCACCCTGCTCGTTTGAGCCAATCGCGTAGGTGTATCGGCCAAGCTTGGTGTGCTTCACAACCAAGCCAAGGACGATGAAAAATGCAATGAAGATCACCAGACTCATTTGGAAGGTCCGGAAATATTCCAACCAGTGGCTATCCAGCCATTGCCCAAGCGGCATCAGGATCTCGGGCAACGTGCCCTCTTTATAGCCATCGCGTAGCGGCGACAACGGATTGTACCGACCAAAAAAATCAAAGAGTGAGTCGAGCTTTGGTGTCGCCTGCGCCCCCGTTGTGAGGTGACCGGTGCCGCGCCAAATAGAGAGGCCAGCAAGGGTGACAATAAATGCGGGCATACCAAAACGTGCAATTAACGTTCCATGGATCAAACCCACCGAGAGCCCTAACCCAATGCCAAAGAGCACAGCCAAGACCGGTGGAAAGCCCCAATACGACGCAACATATCCAGTGAGCGCGGCAGTCATACCCATCACCGAGCCAACCGACAGATCAATGCCGGCGGTCAGGATCACTAACGTCATACCGCCGGCGATCACGCCAAGCGCTGCTGAGTTATTGAGAATAGTCATGAGGTTCGAGGGGTGGAAGAAAGAACGACCATCGGTGACGAGCTCAATGCCAATCGCCAAAATGACGACTGCAAGAAGCGCCCCAGACCAGTCCTTTTTAAAGTAGCCTGCTAGGCCTGCCGCAAATCGGTCATAGACGCTATTTTCCGCCACCTTTCACCTCGATTAATTTCAAACAAGAATTCTGAAGAATGCCCCGGGGAACCCCGGGGCCTGCCAATTACATACCGATGAGTTTTTTGTACTCAGCTGACGTTTCAGGCGTGACAAGGAAGGTCCCTGTGTCGATTCGCTTCGATACAGATTGCCCCTTGGCAGCCGCAACCGCCGCTTTGACACCTTCGTAGCCCATCTTATAGAGCATCTGTGCTGTATCGACGTGGACCCAACCTTGATCCATAGCCACGATGGCATCGGTAGCACCGTCAAAACCAACGAGCTTCACATCGCCTGGACCGTAGCCCAAGTTTTCCAGCGCTGCCTTTGCACCCATGGTGCCGCCGTCCCACGCATTGACGACCATTTTTACGTCAGAGTGCTTATTCAAAAGAGCCTCAACACCCGCTTGTGCTTGGTTTGAATCCCATTCTGTTGGCACGATCAAGATCTCTGAATTTGGACGTGCATTTTTGAATCCCTTCATGAATCCGTCGCGACGCTCTTGACCGGTCGATTGCGCTTGGTTTCCAGTGACGTAGATAATCTTGTCACCGTCTTTTACCAACTTCGCCGCTTCTGTGCCCTGCACCTCAGCAACTGCTAGGTTATCGGTTGCCACAAACGAAGTGACCTCCGCGCCATTCACACCGGTATCGACTGCAACCACTGGAATCCCTGCATCCATCGCTGCTTTCACAGCTGGCGCAATGCCTGAGGAATCAACGGGAGCCACCGCAATCGCACTGACGCCTTGTGAGGTGAGGTTTTCAAATACTTCGAGTTGCGATGACAGATCGCCTTGGAACGCAGGTCCGACAGTGATGAGCTTTGCGCCTGCTTCTTTCGCTGCGTCAGCGGCACCATTGTTGATCATGATCCAGCCTGCGTTTGTTGCCGACTTGGTGATATATCCGACAGTGACTTGGCTGTGCCCACCCGCGAGTGCCGAGAGTGATACTGAGGCAGCCATTGCACCCGCCATCAGGAGGTTTGCTAATGATTTCATTGATGAAGTCCTCTTATTTTGCTTGTACTTATACGGCCCGCCTAATGCAGGTTCGTTATTACTGTCTCAATTTTGAAATCCCCCTGTCAATAAATAAATTCATTTGATTTAATTATTATCGAGGGTTACATTCGTAATACATCTTCATTTCGAGACACGCCATGCAATATGTTCTTAAAACGCACGGACTAACGAAGCATTACGGGGGCGTTCACGCCCTCAACGAAGCAGATTTTTTCCTTGAACCGGGGGAGCACGTCGCCGTTGTAGGTGACAATGGTGCAGGAAAGTCGACCTTTGTTCGGAACATCACTGGGGTGGAGCAACCAACAGCCGGTCAAATCCTGTTCTATGGTGAAGAGGTGCGATTCAATTCACCACTCGAAGCCCGCGAGGCTGGCATTGAGACTGTGTATCAAAACCTCGCCCTCGCCGACCATCTAGACGTTCCAGCGAATATTTTTTTGGGCCGTGAAGAAACCTATGATGCGATCAAAATCCCGGGCCTCCCATTTTCAATCCCACTGGGGCCCTTCGCTTGGATGAAGGCGGGATCCATGCATACGCAAGCAACCGAACTGTTGGCCAAGACCGGCGTCAAGATCCCCGACCTGTCTGAGCCACTGGCTGGCATGTCAGGCGGTCAGCGTCAGTGCGTCGCGATTGCGCGTGCCGCCGGCTGGGGCGAGAAGCTCATCATTATGGATGAGCCGACGGCCGCGCTCGGAATCCAAGAAACCACACGCGTCGAAAACATCATCCGTGGTCTGAAAGAGCAGAACATCCCTGTGATCATCATTTCTCACAATCTCCGCCAGGTTTTTAACTTAGTCGATCGCATTTGGGTGTTTCGCCAAGGCCGTATCGTCGGCAATAAGAAAACAAGCGAAACAGAGCCGAACGAGATCGTTTCGATGATTACTGGACTTGATCAGGGTGTACACGAAAACGCGAGCTACATCTGATGCAATATCGCTCGGTCCAATCACGCGGCTCAAATCAAGTTGCCGTTAGGCAATATAACGAGCGCCTGGTCTTACAAACGATCCGCTTAAATGGTCCAACGCCAAAAGCTGAATTAGCGCGACTGATCGGACTAACACCTCAAACAGTGACCCACATTGTTCGAGAGCTTGAAGCGGATGGGCTGTTGGTTCGTGGCGAACCTGAACGTGGCCGCGTGGGTCAACCCTCGGTTCCCTTTGATTTGAATCCGAACGGAGCACAATCCATTGGGATTCATATTGGGCGTCG
>CAZVNX010000013.1:0-10580 GCA_964628665.1 uncultured Pseudomonadales bacterium
CGCAAATGCGACTCTAAGAACGTCAGTGTTCGTGCAAGCGAGAGTGCCGCGTCATCTTCGTCATACCGACCACCTGTTGGATTGGCAAATGCGTGATCTGCCGTATACCAATGCGCAGTGAGTAGATCCTCTTTACCCGCTTCGCGCAGCGCCTGTGTGAAGCCACCGACCATCTGTGGATTGATGTTTTTATCCAGCGTACCGAAGTGGCCCAACAGCGGTGTGCTGAGGTTTGCAACCTGGCTCGCATTGACCTTGACGCTTCCGTAATAAATCACTGAGGCATCTGGGGAGGCGGAAATAGCTGTTTGCAGACTCCAACCACCACCAAAACACCAGCCACAGGTGCCGACTTTGCCATTACCCTGACTGCGCGCCCAATCGACCCATGCATTCATGGTTTTGGTTGCGTGATCTTTGTTTAGACCCTTGATTTGTGCCATGGCGCCATCGCGGTCTGTGGCCACAGAGCCCCCGAATAAATCCACTGCCAAAGCACGGAAGCCTTTCGCCTTAAATTCTTGCGCGACTGCCTTGATGTGATCGTTCAATCCCCACCATTCATGGATTAAGAGCACAGTCGGTGCATTGGCGTCTTCTGGTGCGGCTAGGTAGCCACTGACCGATCCGACACCAGGGACATCGATAGAGACACTTTCACCGCCATGGGCTGCTGCCGCGGCCAGTTCGACGTCGGCAAGCACATATGCGAGGGGCAGGGCGGCGACGCCTTTCAGAAACAAACGGCGGCTTTCTGGGTCCACCGTCAGTGCTGGCTTATTTGAGACAAAACAACTGATTTCATTACACATAGGATTCTCCTTGTTTGTTGTTATTGCGCAGTCCACCCACCGTCGATCGGTAACGATGCGCCGGTAATCTGGGCTGCCGCGTCCGTGCATAAAAAGCGAGCCAGCTCTCCGAGCTGATCCGTGGTAACAAATGCCTGTGATGGCTGCTTCTCGGCAAGAAGCTGTCGACCACCCTCGGCAATATCCACACCGAGCGTGTGTGCCTTGGCTTCAATCTGGGCGGCGATCAGCGGTGTGTGCGTCCAACCTGGGCAGATCGCATTACAGGTAATCCCTGTGGTCGCTGTTTCCAAGGCGGTCGCTTTCGTCAAACCGATCAAGCCATGCTTGGCCATCACATAGGCCACTTTATTGACTGAGGCAACCAGTCCATGGACGCTCGCAATATTGATAATCCGCCCATGATTCTGCGCATACATGCCAGGCAGCACTAAGCGCGTGGTGTGGAAGCAGGCACTTAAATTCAAGTCGATGATGCGCTGATACTGATCAACCGGGAACGCATGGATCGGTGCAGTGTGCTGCATGCCCGCATTGTTCACCAACACACTGATCGGACCGAGCGACTCAATCGTCTCTGTGAGCGCCGTCTCAAGAGCCTGAACGTCTGTTAAGTCGGTGCCGAGAAACCAAACCGGATGCGCGCTGAGCTCTGAGATTGCGGCTTTCGCCTCCTCGATTTGCTCAAGCGTACCAAGCCCGTGGAGTACGATCTGATAGCCATCGTTGGCCAAGGCTTTGGCGATCCCGAGCCCGATGCCGCTGGTGCTTCCGGTTACAAGTGCAAGACGTGCATTAGGCATGAACGATTCCTGTGTCACAAACCATAGAGTGCCGTCACATCATGTCATTTTGATGGCAGGCAGACCAGTGATCTGTAGCGATCAGACGGAGTGCTGGCTTTTCGATGCGACAACGGTCCATCGCCACCGGACAGCGGGTATGAAAGCGACAGCCTGCAGGCGGGTTTTGTGGTGACGGAATCTCGCCTGTCAACACTGTCCGAGGTCGGTTCCGCTGCCTTGGGTCAGGCACAGGAACGGCATCCAACAGGGCGCGCGTATAGGGATGGTTGGGTGTTTGGTACAAGGGCGCGGTGGGTGCGATTTCGACGAGTTCGCCCAAATACATCACGCCGACTCGATGGCTGATATGACGCACGACGCTCAAGTCATGCGCAACGACCAGCAGCCCAAGCCCGCGAGCATCCTGTAAATCCATCAAGAGGTTCAGGAGCTGTGCCTGAACCGAGACATCCAGCGCAGAGACCGGTTCATCGCAGAGGAGGTAATCAGGCTCCAAGGTCAGTGCGCGTGCCACCCCAATGCGTTGGCGTTGGCCACCAGAGAATTCATGCGGGTATTTCGACAGCGGAGTGCCCGCGAGGCCCACTGATGCCAAGAGAGCCTCGACCCGCTCAATGCGCTCAGCCTCCTGATAGAGTCCATGGATCTCATAGGGTTCTGTCAAGATTTGCCCAAGCGCATGCCGGCTGTTGAGGCTTTCAGCGGGATCTTGGAAGACCATCTGCACCTGCCGCCGAAACGCGGTCATACCATGCGTATCCTTGAGCTCAACGGGTTTGCCTGCGAGCCGCACTTCACCTGCCGTGCGCCGCACTAAGCCCGCAAGCGCTTTTAAAAACGTACTCTTGCCGCAACCGGATTCACCAACCAAGCCCACGGTTTCGCCCGCAGACAGCGCCAGCGACACATTGGACACCGCTGAAATGTGCCCAACTTGGCGCTTCAAGATACCCCGGTAGACTGGAAAATCGACGCTTAACGCCTGTGCTTCAAGCATGTGGAGTCTCCGCGTAAAAACAGGCGACCTGGCCATCGAACGATGGGGTGGCTTGGCATACTTCAGTTGCGCGAACGCAGCGCGCCCGGAATCGACATCCGCTGGGGAAGCGGCCGGCTTGGGGAACCTGCCCCTCAATCGTAGTCAATCGTGTCCGAGTGGCGCCATCGAGCCGCGGGATGCTGGCCAATAACCCCTCTGTGTAGGGATGCAGCGGTGTGGCGAATAAAGACTCAACGGGCTGCAGCTCGGCCAGTTGCCCGCCATACATCACCGCCACGCGATCTGCCAACTCCGCGATCACGCCTAAGTCGTGGGTAATAAATAACACCGCCGTGCCATGCTCGGTGGTTAGGTTTCGAATCAAATCAAGTACTTGCGCCTGAATTGTGACGTCTAACGCGGTTGTCGGCTCGTCACAGATCAAGAGTTTCGGCTCAAGTGCCAAGGCCATTGCGATCATGATCCGTTGGCGCATGCCACCGGATAATTCATGGGGATAGGCGTTTAAGCGGGCTTCGGGATCCTGAATGCCGACCGCCTCAAGATTCTTCAGAATGCGACTCCGACGTTCTGCATTCGACCAGCTTGGCCGATGGATCTCATAGAGTTCCAGAAGTTGCCGGCCGACCGCCTGGACAGGATTGAGTGCCGTCATCGGTTCTTGAAATACCATCGCCATGGCTTGGCCGCGAAGAGCCTGCCGTGCAGTCGGTGACAGGGCGCTCAAAGGCTCGCCTTGAAAGTGGATCTCGCCAGCGAGGATCTGCCCATAGGGTTTTGGCAAGAGTCCCATGATGGCGGTCGCTGTAAGGGATTTTCCGCATCCAGATTCGCCAACTAAGCCAAGTGTCTCTCCAGGATGAATGTCAAACGACAGATCACTGATAACTTCGGTGGTTTCGTCGCCATTGAGAAAGCCAACCGATAAGCGGTCAAGCGCCAGCAAACTCATCGTTTAAATCGCTCGTCCACAGTCAGGACCGGAGGAAACGGCTGTTGCGCGCCTCGCGCTTCGCGGGTGGCTGCTTGCCGGTCTGCATCAATCCAGAATAGCCCACCACTGGCCGATCCAAAGGGATCATAAATGCCACCACCGTCTTTACTGCCAGGCGCATCCGGTAACCGAATCCAACGCCAGTGCGCACCACGGAAGTAGGGCACCATGTAGGCTGGGGCAAACACGGCCTCGTCATGCAAGATCGCTTGGATTTCATGCGACAGCGCGATGCGTGTGTCTGCCGTTGTGGCGGCACGATAGGCCTCGATCTTGGCGTCGAGTGCTTGGTTTTTCATGTTAGTGATGTTGTTGGTTTGTGGCTGGTCGGCATTCACGGAGTGGTAATGCTCCCAATAGGCAGGCCGAAAACCAGTCGACCAACCCATCCAGGCAATCTGATGATTTTTCTCGATCACATTCTTAAACGCATTCTGACCATCTAAGAGCTGTAAATTGAGTTCGAGACCGGCTTTTTTCGCCTCTTCTTTCAAGACCACCAGTCGTGGGGTATGGACGGCCTGCGAGTAGGTCACGTTGAAGGCTAGCCGTTGTCCATCACGCACAAAGATTCCATCAGGGCCTCGTTCAGTGAATCCTGCGTCGTTGAAATAGGTCACCGCCTGATCAAGGTCAAACTGACGCGGCTCAATGGCTGTGTTGGTGTACTCACCATAGCCCGTGTAGTGCTGTGGTAGTCGCTCATAGTCGTTCCGTAGAACGGTTTCGATCATCTTTTGGTAATTCAACGCATGCTGAATCCCAAGCCGCACGGGGCGCTCACCAAGCGGGGCAAAGGCCTGATTCATCCACATGCCGGTGGAGGGTTGTTGGGTGTCGTTGTAGACCACCAGTTTTTCAATGTAGCCATTATCAAATTCTGGACCGGTGGCTTTTTCATGCCAAAACGAGGGTAAGACCAGCGGATAGGTATCCAGATCACCCTTTAAAAAGGCTCTGAAGGCCAAATTTGGATCCCGCATGACCTTCACACGGACGCGATCGACGTTGAACCGACCACGGTGCTTTGGATCATCCGCTCCCCACCAATCGGTTTTCCGCGTAAAGCTCAGATAATCACCCTTGCCATCCACGATGCTCTTTTGATCGATTTGATAGGGGCCTGTGTTGGGCTCAATCGCCCAGTTGGTGTTTTGCACCCAATTGTCATCCAACACGTGGAAATGCCGCGGTTTGGGTGAGATCGACAAACTGGTGTGCAGATCCACTTCTGGCTTTGGCACATTGCCAACCACAGCGATGGTGTAATCGTCGTACTTTCTGACCTCAAGGATCTGCTCGGTGAAGTAATTGTTGTACCAAGGTGCCAAGATCGCGGGGCTTCGCATAAATTCCAGCGCGAAGACAAAGTCATCGGCGGTGACGGGGATACCATCTGACCAAGTCACCTGAGGGTTGAGCCGGAAGTAAAGTGTGGTCTGATCGTCACTGACCGCCCATTCACTGGCAATTTGCGGCATCGGCTGCTCGGTATTTGGATGCAAGGTGGTTAGCGACCATTGATTCGCCAATAAATAGCCTCTGAAGGAATTGTTCGAGTCCGGTCCGACCGTCCGTAATGTCAGCGGATAGACCGTTGTGTTGGTGTAAAAGGTGCCGCCCTTGACTGCCTCACTTGCGCCCAAATAGGGTTCTCCCGAGTGAGATGTCCATGTAAGTCCCGAAGGCAATGCATCCAGACCCAAGGCTGGGTAGGGGGCGAGTACATCTTTTCGCAATCGCGCCTTCTCAGGGGTCCAGTTCACCTGATCGGCACTGGTCATCGCGACCGGATCAAATCCGACCACGACATCTTCAGGCTCTGACGAGCAACCCACCAAGGCCATGAGGGCCAGGCCTAGAGACCACATTGTTCTATTCATAGCGCGTTAACCTACGAGGATCAAAAGCTTCACGGATGGCTTCGCCGACAAAGGTCACCATGACCAAAATCAACACCAACCCACTCACAACACTGGTTACGACCCAAGGCGCATCGAGACGATCTGTGCCTTGTTTGAGGAGTTCTCCCCAACTTGGGGTCGGTGGTGGCAAACCAAACCCTAGATAATCGAGTGCAGTCAGCGCAGTGATGCCGCCGGCTACGGAGAAGGGGATAAAAGTGACAATGACCGAGATCGTGTTTGGCAAAATGTGCTTTGTGATGATTCGCCAATCACTGGCGCCGAGTGCCTTGGCCGCCATGACATAGTCACGACTCACCTCTTTATAGGTGGCGGTGCGCATGTACCAGGTCATACCCATCCAGCCAAACAGCACCATCAAAAACACCAACATGCCAAAATCAGGTGTGACGATGCTCGCGACAATCATGATGATGTAAAGGAAGGGCACATTGCTCCAGATTTCAATCAGCCGTTGAATCACCAAATCAAACCACCCGCCGCGATAGCCCATCAAACATCCGAGGACGATGCCAATCACATAGGTCGTGCCCAACAGGGCCAAACTGAACCAAATCGCAATCCGAAAGCCATAAATCAAGCGGGCTGCCACATCGCGCCCAGCGACGTCGGTACCTAAGTAATGCGCGCGCTCAATGCTCGGTGGATGTGGCGCGAATTCGCCTTCATACACATTGATTTCAAAGGGATCATATGGAATTAACGGCATCAACACCCAGTTACCGGCATCCTCGGCAACAAACCGTTTTTGCAGCAACTTATAGTTGGTCTCATAGGCATAGGGCTCATCGAATACGGTCCCAGGAATGATCGCGCCATAGGTTGGAAAGTAGGTTTCGCCTTGGTAATGCACCACCAGAGCACGCGAATTCACAAACAGCTCAGCGACCAGTGAGAGCGCAATTAGGACGACCAAGATCACCGCGCTCCACCAGCCTCGGCTGATGCCGCGGAATCGATTGAGGCGTTCGGCTGTAATCGGATCTAAGCGCATCATTCGAAGCGGACTCGCGGGTCGACGGCAGCCACGCACAGGTCAGAGAGGATGTTGCCGAGTAAAAATAACAACGAGGAAATCACCAGAATCCCCATCACTACCGGATAGTCTCGCTCCAATAGAGACTCATAACCAAGTAGGCCAAAGCCATTGATATTAAACACAGTTTCGATCAAAAAAGAGCCCGATAAAATCACACTGATGTTATTCCCAAAATGCGTCGCCAGCGGGATCAGTGAGTTTCTCACGGCATGCTTCCAGACCGCATCTTTGAAGCTCAAGCCCTTGGCGAGTGCTGTGCGTACATAATCTTGCGCGAGTTGATCCATCAATGAGTTTTTCATCATAAAGGTCATGACCGCAAACGATCCGAGCATGTAGGAGATCAAAGGTAAGATTGAGTGCCAAATCACATCTTTGACCTTTTCTATCGGGGTGAACTCGTCATAGCGCTCGGAAATAAAGCCACCGAGCGGAAACCATTCGAGTTCCGAGGCAAAGGCTGTCAACAGCGCGATACCGACGATGTATCCAGGCACCGCGTAGCCGATAAAAACCAGGGCGCTGGAGGTGTGATCAAACCGTTGACCGTGTTTGAGCGCCTTAGCGATCCCTAATGGGATGCAGATCAAGTAGGTCAAAACTAATGTCGTGAGACCGTAATAGAGGCTGACCGGAAGACGCTCTGCAATGATGGTCCATACCGATTCGTTGTAGCGGGTGCTCACCCCGAGGTCGAATTGCACCACCCGTCCCATCCAATTGAGATAGGCCTCAAAGATCGGCTGATCGAAGCCATAGTAGGCTTTCAGGCTGGCCAATTGCGCATCATTGAGCACGCCACCACGCTCAGGACCCTGCTGTAATGCCGGTACCCCCTCCTGTGCGAGCTGCATTTCTGTCATCATGCGCTCAATTGGACCACCGGGAACGAGCCGGGTGAGTGTAAACACCAGCAGTGTGATCCCCAGAAATGTGGGAATCACCAGTAACATCCGTCTCAAAAAGTAAGCTGTCACGGGTTTTGGGTTCTCATCGGTTGTTGTTCTTGGTTCAATGTCTGTAAGACTATGGCGTCAGCCCAGAAGGATGCAATGTTGCAAGCGCTCGAACTCTTTGATGATGCTCCCCACACCGAGCACGCCGTCACCCTGTTTAACCAGGATTTCCGCCATGCGGGACAAACCGACGACCTGACAATCTTCCAAGCGGAATATGCGCTGAAATCGCCCGAACTGGAATGCTTACATTGCTTGCTGGCCGATCAATTGGTGGGCGAGGACGATGAAACCCCCTGGCTCAGTGCGCCTGTGATGGCCGCTTATGTGTCATTGGCGGAGCGTGAAGACGGTGTGCCTGTGCGAATGGATGATGCCATTTGCATCATGGAACATCGGTCACGACTCTATCTCGTGCGGATGATTTTGCGCCAAGCGACGCTAGAACCCTGGATCGAGGATGCGGATCTCACCATCACCGTCTATCGGGCTGAGTCACGCGACGGTGTTCATCAAGGGTTTTATGACCAGGTTGCCAACGAAGCCCATGATGCGATGGCCGCATGCTTGTATTGGCACGGGCAAATGGATATTGAAGATGATGCCATTCGTGAGAACCATCAGATTGCGGTGGAGGCATTGCAAACGGTGGTGCGTGATCTGATTGACGAATTCAATCAGCAAATGCCTGAGGGGCTCGTCGCCAATCTTGAGCAAGCCGGCATGTTTGAAGATGACTTCGACGAAGAGTTAGAAGAGGGTGACGATGAGGACGGAGAGAGCAACGGTCGCTCTCCGATTATCCACTGATGCAGCGGTCAAACGGCACGCCCATTCAAGCGCATGCCTCAGAGTTTAATTCGACACTGAGTACGCTATTTGCCGACGATCCATCGCGTGCGAAGCGGTATGTGATTGAGGCGGCTGGCCTTCGGTTTGATTACTCAAAGCACTGGATTGACGACGCCACTCGCGCACTGTTGCTCGATCAACTACATGCACGGGACTTTATTGCCAAGCGACATGCGTTTTTTTCGGGTGAAAAAATCAATCTCAGCGAGCGGCGTGCAGTACTGCATATGGCGCTTCGTGCAGCACCGGATGACATCTTTGCTGTCGATGGTGAGTCTGTGATGCCGGATGTGCTTGCGGCACGGGCGCGTTGTTTTGCCTTTGCGGAAAATGTGCGAAGTGGCGAGCTCAAAGGTGCCACAGGCCAGATGTTCACAGACGTTGTGAATATTGGAATCGGAGGCTCCGACCTCGGTCCATTGATGGTTTCAGAAGCCTTGAAGCCTTGGGTCGATGGTCCTCAACCGCACTACGTCTCAAACGTGGATGGAGCGCACCTGGCTGATGTGCTGTCGACATTGAATCCAGAAACCACCTTGATTTTGGTTGCGTCAAAAACCTTTACGACGGCTGAGACTCTGCATAACGCCAACAAGGCGCGGCAGTGGATTGTTGCGCAGTTAGGCGAATCGGCGGTCGGCGCGCATTTTGCGGCGCTTTCAACACATGCCGATGCCGTGCAAGGATTTGGTATTGGCGCTGAGCGGATGTTTCCGTTTTGGGATTGGGTCGGTGGTCGTTTTTCGGTGTGGTCAAGCATTGGCTTGTCACTCATGATCGCGCTCGGTGCAGATGATTTCAGTGCGTTCTTGGATGGTGCCCGGGCCATGGATCGCCATTTCCTCGACGCACCGCTCGAGCAGAATATTCCCGTGCTGATGGGAATGCTGGGTGTGTGGTATCGAAATGGATTTGATCTGCAGACCCATGCGGTTGTGCCCTATGCGCAGCGGCTAGCCTATCTGCCCGCGTTTTTGCAGCAGCTGGAAATGGAGTCGAATGGTAAAAGCGTCCAAGCCGACGGCAGTGCCTTAGCGCAGCACTCAAGCCCTGTAGTTTGGGGTCAAACCGGCACCAACGGCCAACACGCGTTTTTCCAGCTGTTGCATCAAGGAACGTTGATCGCACCAATGGATTTTATCGTCGCGGCCGAGGCGGTCGATACGGATCAAATCTCGCAACAGATCTTGCTTGCAAACTGTTTAGCGCAAGCCGAGGCACTGGCTTTTGGTCGGTCGGATGCGGCGGTAAAGGACGAGATGCTCAGTGCAGGCCTCGCAGACGCGGAGATTGCGCATCGCAGTCCACACCGGCAGTTTCCAGGTAACCGACCTAGCTCACTGATCATGGCGCGTCAGTGGACGCCGCCTACGCTTGGTGCACTCATTGCCGCTTATGAGCACAAAGTGTTTACCCAAGGGGTGTATTGGGGCGTGAACGCGTTCGACCAGTGGGGCGTGGAACTTGGAAAGACCCGTGCTGACGCGCTCATCCCGATGCTGGCATCAGGGGCTGTCACTGAGTTTTCAGAATCCACCGTAGAGGCTGTCGCTTGGCTCAAAGCGCAATCACGTTAACGGCGGACGAGATCAGTCGGGTGATCGAAATGGCGTGGGAGGATCGCACGCCGTTTGAGGCCATCAAGGCGAGCTTTGGCTTAACCGAGTCGGATGTGATCGAACTCATGCGTCGTGAAATGAAGGCGTCGAGCTTCCGTATGTGGCGGGCTCGCGTGTCGGGTCGGGCGACGAAACATCTCGCCAAGCGAGGCTTTGTATTTGGCCGCCACGTGTGTCCAACTCAGCGGACGCGTTAGATTAAAAAGTTCTAAGCATTTAAAAACATATTCTTTTGAGATCTAACTAGTGAGTCGTAATCTCTCCCCATCGTGAATGGAGAGACTCACATGAAAACCTTACACACATGGCTTGGCGGGATCGCCTTGGCTACCTCGTTAACCGTGCAGGCAAGCACACTCACACCAGTGATTGACGGATTCACGTTGGATACATTACTTGAGTCCAATGCCGTCAAAGTCTTGGAAATCCGTTCGGATGTGAAGGAGTATGCGAAATCGCACATCCCTGGCGGCGTTCATCTTCCGTATGGAGCCTTCCGTGGACCGAAAAACAACCCAGGTAAGCTGCCTCCACTGAATGAGCTTGCCAAAGCATTGGGGTCTGTTGGTCTTGAGAC
>CAZVNX010000013.1:10680-59897 GCA_964628665.1 uncultured Pseudomonadales bacterium
AGCTGCCTCCACTGAATGAGCTTGCCAAAGCATTGGGGTCTGTTGGTCTTGAGACATCCGATTCCGTTGTCATTGTGCATGATGGCGTGACGACCACCGATTTTGGTGCTGCTGCACGGGTGTATTGGACCTTGAAGTCGGTTGGCTTTAAAGAATTAGCTATTTTAAACGGCGGATTCCGTGGTTATCAAAAAGATGGTTTCGAGCAAACGGCCGAAGTGACCAAAGTCACGGCTACCAACCCCAGTCTGGCCTTCGATCCGACATGGTATGCCGATACAGTAGCCGTCGCCTCTGAGGTCGCAGGAGAAGGGAAGGCGCGATTGCTTGATGCACGGTTGGACGATTTCTTTGCCGGGAAAGCATGGCACGGTGCGGCAACGAAGCCAGGCATTCTGCCAGGCGCGGACCATTTCTCATTTGAGGCATTTTTTGACAAGAACACGCCCTTGTTGAAGGATCAAGCAGAGGTTGTGTCCATCGTGAATGACAATGGGCTAAATCAGGCCAACACGATTTCTTACTGCAACACCGGCCACTGGGCTGCAACCAACTGGTTTGTGTTAAGTGAAGTGGCGCAGGTTCCTGATGTGAAGTTGTATGCCGAATCGATGGTCGAGTGGTCACAAGCCAATCAGCCGATGGAACACGTCCCATCTTCTGTCGAATTTGCGATACTGAAGACCAAGAAGTGGTTTAACAATCTGGTGAATTAATTTGCTCATTCGCATCGTTTTAATTACGACGCTGTTAGGCACGCTCGCAGTCACTGCGGGCGTGCGTTTTGCGTTATTAATGGGCCTTGGGTTGTCCATTGGCTTCACATTGGAGCGCTTCGGCTTTGGTTTCGCAGGCCCTTGGCGCAGGCTGATTCTGGCTCGAAATGGCCAGGGTGTGATGGCGCAGCTTGTCGCGATTGGCCTAACAGCGCTCTGCATACAGCCCTTGATCGCTTGGGCGCCGGGACAGCTGTTGGGTGCGATTGCCCCCATTTCACTGACCATGATCTTGGCGGCCTTTGTGTTCGGCTTGGCGATGCAACTGATCCTTGGATGCGGCTCTGGCACGCTGGTTAATGCGGGTTCAGGAAACCTATTGGCCATTGTCGCGTTGCCGCTCTTTTGTCTCGGGAGCTTCCTCGGAACCCTGTTCGTCCCATGGGCGATCGAAGTGACCCCGCACCCGGTATTGAGCCTGCCACAGACCTTCGGTGTGGGTGGCAGCATGGCCGTGACTATTGGCGGCTTGGTGCTGGTGGGTTTTGGTGTCGCGCGTTACAGCACGGCACCGCTATGGAATCGTAAGTTATTAATTGCAGCCGGCATCATTGCGGGTTTGGCAGTCTTGCACGTGCTCGTTGCCGGTCAGCCTTGGGGGGTCGTGTACGGTTTGGGCCTTTGGGTTGCCAAGGGTGCTCAGGCACTCGGGTGGGATCCCGCAACCGCTGCATTTTGGACACATCCAATCAATCAGACCGCATTAGCAAGCTCGATTTTGACCGATACCACGTCCCTGACCAGTATGGGTTTGATCGGTGGCGCTGCCTTAGCGGCCTGGCGCGGAGCCGGCGAGACCCCGCTTTGGCCTGGATTAAAGCCATGGATTTTCATCGTTGTGGCACTCTCAGGACTGGCACTCGGGATCTCGTCACGGCTCGCGTTTGGCTGCAATGTCGGTGCACTGTTCAGCGGCATTGCGTCAGGATCTGGGCATGGCTGGGCCTGGATGGTTGCCGGATTTCTTGGCAGTGTGGTCGGTGTACGTTGGCGCGAATGGCTATGGCTGCGCGCGAGTGAGGAGGGCGCATGACTCGGCGTTTAGGCATCCTCTTTGTTTTCATTTGCATTTTTGCTGTGGTTTCGGCTGAATGGGTGGGCGGAAATCCGCCAGATCCCTATCGCGCGCCGGATCCCATGGCATTCGGATCCACGAGCGGAGCTTCTGGCGCAATCTGTACCTTTGCACCAGGAGCGTCGCAATGAGTCAGACAGTTATAGAGACAGACCTCGGTCACATCGCACTTGAACTTGAAGCGGATGGGTTGGTCAGCGTTTCGCGTACCGAAGGGTCTGTTACAGAGGGCGACGGGGCACACCAGGCATTGGTTGAGCAAATCCGCCAGTGCATCAACGGCCAACGTGATGGTCGAGACATCCCGATCGTGCCGCAAGGCTCTGAGTTCCAACAAAAGGTCTGGCAAGCCATGCGGGACATCCCGCCAGGCGAGGTGCGTAGCTATTCAGAACTGGCCGTGATGGCAGGCAATCCACGGGCGACGCGCGCGGTTGCAAGTGCCTGCGGGAGTAATCCCTACGTCATTGTTGTGCCATGCCATCGCGTGGTCCGTCGCGACCGCGGACTCGGTGGATTTTCCTGGGGGTTGGACCTGAAGCGTCAGCTTCTCGAGCGAGAGGGCGTCGCCATCTCAACGGATGGCTACATCCGATAGCACGCCTTGGTCTTTCATGGCCCAAAGATAAAGCGCGAGATACGATCGATAGGGAGCGGCTTCCTCCACCCAAGCGCGACGTTCGACGCCGATTTCCTCCGCCAATTGCGCGCTGACACGCTTCAGAATCAAATCCCCATCGCTCCAACAATCGGCGTCGCCCAAGACAAATAATCGCCACATGGCGAGACTCCAAGGACCAATGCCTTTGAGTGCGACTAGCTCCGCATCGCGTTGCTCAGAGGGCAACCTGCAGAGCCGTTCGATCCCAGAATCCCCAAGTAATGCAATCACTTGCAAGGTGTTCCTCTTACTATTTGAGACCCCAGAAAGGATCGCTTCAGGGGAGGCAAACGCGGCTAATCGGGCTTGGCGCTCAGGGTATTCCGTAACAAGACGCGTCCAGATCGAGTGCGCAGCGCGACCGGACAGTTGTTGTCCAATCACGATTCGACACAGGCCCATTAACGGATCATCGCCATAGCGTGCTGGGATCTCAATCGGGCCATGCTGACGCACAAATACCGATAGCTTTTTCGAGCCGAGCTTGGTTAGATGATCTGACGCTTTACGTGAGTGAATTGAATACACCATAACAACAAGAGGAAACCTCACCAATGGTCCGTATGATTGCATTAATCCGTATCCGAAACGCATCTGATTTTGCGCTGTATCGCGAACGCGTACCGGAAACCCTTGAGCCTTTCGGTGGCGAGCTGAGATTTCGTGCGGAAACGCCGATGACTCTGGATGATGAAAATGGACTGGGTGATTTCTCGCAGATCGCGTTGTTTTGGTTTCCAACCAAGGATGCGATGGTTGGGTGGTATGAGTCCGACGCGTATCACGACTTATTAGAGTTACGTGCCAGCGCCGGTGCGTTCACGATCATTGGGGTTGACCCCAATTAATTGCGCATAATCATTATTATGTTAAATAATAGATATCTGTGTTTTACGACATCAATCACTGGAGGTCTCCCCCCATGCAAGTGAATCGATACTTTGACGACAAAGTCCTGTCCCTGGGCTTTGACAATAGCAACGGGAAAAGTTCTGTCGGTGTCATGGCGCCAGGAACCTATCAATTTTCAACCTCCGATGATGAGCGGATGGTGGTGATCAGTGGCGCGCTTGTAGTACAACGTGAGGCAGACCCTGAACCAGTCCTGTATTCGGATGGAGACGAATTTCATGTACCAAAAGGCCAAACGTTTTCTGTGGAAGCTGCTGAGGCCACAGCCTACCTCTGCGAATACAGTTAATGTCCTTGCAAGCTCTGGATCGAGCTCAATTCAACTTCAGGGGTACCGGGAGTATCTAACTCAGTCACAGGGAGCTGAGGTCTGTGTGCGCGTGTTTGGCGACCCCGAGGCCCCGCCTGTGGTTTGTTGGCACGGGTTCGCACGCACGGGAACTGACTTTTGTGCCCTCGCCTCTACGCTTAGTTCTGATTTTTTTTGCATCTGCCCCGATACCCCAGGCCGAGGTAAAAGCAGTTGGCTGCCTGCGGACCGCTATGGGTTCAACACCTATCACGCCATTGCCCAAGATCTGATTGCGGAGTTTGCTCGCGGACGTAAGGTGCATTGGGTTGGTACCAGCATGGGTGGCGTGATCGGCATGATGTTGGCTGCGCATCCGAAGACCCGTCATTTGATCGATCGCTTGGTACTGAACGACATCGGCCCTGAAGTCCCTTTGGAGGCCATTGAACGGATCCGTGAATACACCAGTGAACCGCAAGCATTTGCGTCCTATGCGGAGGCGGAAGCGTATCTGCGGACGATTTATGCGCCCTTTGGCACCCTCTCAGAGGCGGAATGGCAGATCCTGTTGCTGCATTCATTGCGGCGCGACAGCGCGGGCCGTTTGGTGCAGCACTATGATCCGGCGATCTTAGAGCGCTTTGGTGAAGCGCAGAACCGATCGTTGGCTTGGACTATGTTTGCGTCGATTACAGCACCGATGTTGGTTATTCGTGGGACGGATTCCGACATTTTAACCGCGGACATTGCCGATCGGATGGTGCAAAGTGCGCTGAGAGTTGAGCGCCTTGATGTGCCTGGCGTCGGCCATGCGCCCTTCTTAAACAGCGCTGAACAAATTCATGAAATTCAACACTTTCTAGCGTACTGATACGACAGGTATGCGATCGAGGTTGATGATAAAATCCTCATCAACTTGAGCTACCTGATCATCGCCAATCGCCCAGTCGCCGACACAGTTACCGGACGCTTCCATTGCTTCGTGACTTCCTGTGCGTAGCGGATGCCAGTCTGGTAAGTCGGCGCCCTGATCAAGCCTTCGGTAGGCACAGGTTTCTGGCAGCCAACGGTATTGATCGCGTGGAATCTCGCGCACGTTCAAACACCCATCGACGGCTTTGATGCGATGCGTATAGACGCCACAACGCCGATCGTGCCCAAGGTGTTGGCATTTCACACAGGTGAACTCCACCACTTCGGTATCGATGTCTTCGAATTTGTGTAAACAGCAGAGTCCACAGCCATCGCAGAGCGATTCCCATTCAGTGTCGCTCATGGCCTCTAAAGACTTGGTTTTCCAGAATTCAATCGGCGCCACGGAGCCCCCGCTGAGAATGACTTGCAAGTGGCTTTTATGACACAATCTACAATCAATTGTCGAACCGCGTTTTGGAGCCTTTCGAATGATTCCACGCCTTGAGTCTCTTGAGCCGATCCAGTCCGAAGCGGCTGCTTTTTTGCAGGCGCTTGCTGTCTCTGGTTTTGAGGGCGAGATTGCATTCGACGAGGCAACACGTGCCGTGTTGTCGACAGATAATTCGATTTATCAAATCACGCCGCAGGCGGTGGTGTTTCCAAAACATCATGACGACGTGGTGCAATTAACTCGTACCGCCAACGAATATCCGGGCGTCACCCTATTCCCACGCGGCGGTGGCACTGGAACGAACGCGCAAAGTTTGGGTGATGGGGTGATCGTTGACACCTCGCGTCACATGAATCAGATCTTGGAAATCAATGTCGAAGCGCGTTGGGCACGCGTGCAATGCGGCGTGGTGAAAGATCACTTAAACCGAGAGATTCGTGCGCATGGGCTGTTTTTTGCGCCCGATCTATCCACGTCCAACCGAGCGACGATTGGCGGCATGATCAGCACCGACGCATCGGGCCAGGGGTCTGTGAAGTATGGTAAGACACGTGATCATGTGCTTGAAATGCAATCGGTTTTGCTCTCTGGTGAGACCTTCCATAGTCGTGTGGTCAGCGATCAGGAGCTGGATGCGATGTCGGATGGCCAGGTCGAAAAGCGGATCGGTCAAACATTGCGTCAACTGCATGATGACAACCGTGAAGCGATCGAGGCCGGCTTCCCTAAGCTCAATCGATGCCTGACAGGCTATGACCTGAAACACGTCCGTACGGAAGCGGGTGACGTTGATCTGAACGCCGTGCTTTGTGGCTCTGAGGGCACCCTCGCCTTCGTCACGGAGGCGAAAATTCACCTTGAATTATTGCCGACTGAGATCTGCTTAGTGGCGGTGCAGTATGCATCATTTATGGATGCGCTGTTTGATGCACAGGAGCTGATGACGCACGGTGCAACCTCCATTGAAACGGTGGATTCCAAGGTCTTGAATCTCGCCATGGGTGATTTCGTCTGGGACAGCGTGGCTGAGTACTTCCCGCAAGGAGAACAAACGCTGCAAGGTATTAACCTTGTGGAGTTCACGGATTTTGATGCCGAGGCGCTGGCCGATCGCGTTGATCAGTTTAGCCGGCACCTCGACGGTGTAGCGGCCGCCGGCGGTCGTTCGTTTGCGCACACCATCGCGCGCGGTCGAAGCCAAGTGAATCAAATCTGGGCCATGCGGAAACGCGCGGTCGGACTACTCGGTGGTGTTGCGGGTGCAAAAAAACCGGTGGCCTTTGTCGAAGACACCTGTGTTCCACCCGAGAACCTGGCGGCCTTTATTGGTGAATTTCGTGAAGTGTTGGATGCGCACGATCTCGACTATGGCATGTTTGGTCATGTCGACGCGGGCGTGTTACATGTCCGCCCTCTTCTTGATCTGAAGGCTCCCGAGTCGATGCCCATGATTCGTGAGATCACCGATCAGGTGGTTGCGCTGACGCATAAATACCATGGCCTCTTGTGGGGTGAACATGGCAAGGGCGTTCGATCTGAGTACGCGCCATTGTTTTTTGGTGATCTCTACCCCGCCATTTGCCAAGTCAAAGCGGCGTTTGATCCGCAGAATCGTCTCAACCCAGGCAAAATTGCTGGTCCGACACCCGACAGTCCGTTATTGAAGATTGATGCGGTGCCGCTGCGTGGTAGCCGTGATCGCCGGATTGCGCCAAAGCTTGTCGAACGCGCGACAACTGCGCTGGTTTGCAACGGCA
This sequence comes from uncultured Pseudomonadales bacterium, assembly GCA_964628665.1. Classification (GTDB taxonomy): domain Bacteria; phylum Pseudomonadota; class Gammaproteobacteria; order Pseudomonadales; family Litorivicinaceae; genus HIMB30. Next base: position 17,520 of record CAZVNX010000013.1, read on the forward strand.
ATGGCGCCTGCCATAACTACGACCCAGATGATCGGATGTGTCCCTCGTGGAAAGCCACACGCGATCGTCGGCATACGCCGAAGGGTCGCGCAGGCTTGATGCGTGAGTGGGTGACCCGGCTTTCTGATGCCGGGATAACAGAACTACCGACGCCCTCGGTTGCCTCTGAAATCGCCAACTACCCCGCCAAACTCTGGCGAACGCTGAACCGCAGCAATAGCTCGTACGATTTTAGTCATGAAGTCTTTGAGGCCATGGATGGGTGTTTGGCCTGCAAAAGCTGCACAGGACAATGCCCGATCAAGGTCAGTGTGCCGACCTTCCGGAGTCAGTTTTTAAGTGCCTATTACAGTCGCTATGCGCGGCCGCTGAAAGATTGGATTGTCGGGACGCTCGAGTATGTTTTACCGGTCGCTGCACAGCTTCCTCGGGTTTATAACGGGTTGGTTGGCTCGCGGTTAGGCCAGTGGCTTTTCGCTCGTCTTGGGCTGGTTGACTCCCCAACACTGTCGGGAATCGATCCGCACCGCGCTATTGCAGAGGCTGGCTTCCATGTCACGGACCTCAAGGCGCTTGAGCAGATGCGTGAGACGGATCCTGGTCGTTTTGCTCGGCAGGTGGTCATCGTCCAAGATGCCTTCACGAGTTACTTCGAGACGCAGTTGGTAGTGGATCTATTTGCCGTCCTGAAGCGGCTTGGCTTTGAGCCATCGCTGATGCCATTTAGCCCCAATGGGAAGCCATTGCATGTGCATGGGTTCCTCGCGTGGTTCAAACGCCTCGCGACAGCCAATGCCAATCGATTGCAACAGATCAATGTCTTGGGTATTCCGTTGGTTGGCGTGGATCCCTCGATGACGCTGACATATCGCTCGGAGTACAAGGAAGCTGGGATTCAGGTGCCAGATGTGTCATTGATTCAGGACTTCTTAGCGACACGCATGTTGGCTGGAAGCGTACCTACGGTCCTGCCGGTCAGGCGGTTTCGGTTGTTTGCACATTGCACCGAGGCCACCAACGCAAAAGATTCTCTCAAATCTTGGCAAACGCTGTTTGCGCTTGCCGGTCACCAACTGTCCGTTGAGCAAGTCGGGTGCTGCGGAATGGCTGGGACCTATGGTCATGAGCGTCGCCACCGAGGCACCTCAGAAACCATCTACACCCAGAGCTGGGCACCGAAGATTGCGGATCAAAGTGCGGATCAGGGTGAGATTCTGGCCACGGGCTATTCGTGCCGCTCGCAGGTCAAACGCTTCTCAAATCAAGCAATTAGGCATCCGATTTCGGCACTACGTGAAGTGCTGGGCGACGCCGCAGATTAACTGCCGAGCGGTATCCCGCCCGCGCAGTAGCAAAGCGGGCAAGCGGGCTTTGTGTATTTTGCAGGTAGGCCGAGCGCTCCTTCTTTGCCCGCAGACAATAGACCGCACCAATTGGCCACTCGCGTCGCGCCATCGCGTGCTCAATGCGCTTAAAGGCCTTCCTTACCGATTTCTTCACTACAGGTAAGCTGTACACCGCATGGCGTTTCACTTCGGGAACAAGGTTTAAGAGTCGGCACCAGTCTTCGACCTGCGCGCTTCGCATAAAACGGACTTGCCATGGAATCAAGCCATCCAGACGCGTTCCGGCAAGACGACGCAAGCCCCAGCTTGAGTTCGGATTGAATCCAAATACAAGAAGACGACCACCAGGGCGCAAGATTCGCTCCGCTTCACGGAGGACCTGATGTGGATGCTCACTGAGATCGAGGCTGTGCTGTAAAACCACAATGTCCACAGAATCGGTTGGAAATGGGAGCAGGTGATCCTCGGATAAAATGAGTGGGCAGTGCCGCTGGACCGGCAACTCACCACCGAAGACCACATGAAACCGCACGGGTGCCAACGAATCCGCGATCAACGGGAATCCGGCTGTGCCGCCAACCTGCACCACAATCTGGCCGAATAAACGACGCAGTTCACGACGCGCGAGACGCCGCTCCTCCACCTGAACACGGTGCCCTAAGCGCCCGGCGACCCAACGGTCCCACGCACGTTGCCGCTGATCGAGACCTAATCTAAACACGCTCTGTACTGCCATAAGTTCATGGTACCATTGCGCGCTTGTGCATCAAGATATGAGAAGGAACCTGAATGGGAATGCTGTCTGGAAAGCGCGCGCTGATTGTTGGTGTCGCGAGTAAGTTGTCGATCGCTTACGGTATTGCAGAAGCGATGCATCGCGAAGGTTGCGAGTTAGCGTTTACCTACCAGAACGACAAACTCAAAGAGCGAGTGCTGGGCTTTGCCGCCAATTGGGGCACGCCAGAGACCCTGTGTTTTCCATGTGATGTTGGCAGCGATGATGAAATTGACGCCGTCTTTGAAGGCCTGAAATCGCAGTGGGATGGCCTCGATATTGTCGTGCATGCCGTCGGATTTGCGCCAGGCGATCAGTTGAGCGGAAGTTTTGTTGACGTGACCACACGCGAAGGATTCCGTATTGCGCACGATATTTCCAGCTACAGCCTCGTTGCACTGGCTAAGGCAGCCCAGCCCATGCTTGAGGGCCGTTCAGGCAGTGTGATCACACTCTCCTACTTGGGTGCAGTCCAAACCATGCCGAACTATAACGTCATGGGGCTCGCGAAAGCCTCGCTTGAGGCCGGCGTACGATTTTTGGCCACCTCGATGGGACCGAAGGGGCATCGTGTGAATGCGATTTCTGCAGGCCCGATTCGAACCCTCGCTGCGAGCGGCATCAAAGACTTCCGCTCTATGCTCAGTTACAACGCCTCACGTACGCCTCTGCGACGGAACACGACGATCGAGGAAGTGGGCAATACCGCGGCGTTCTTAGCCTCGGATCTGGCCTCTGGCATTACCGGTCAAACGATCTATGTCGATAACGGGTTTAACATCACAGCCATGGCGGATTCAGATAACGCATGACTTTAGTGGTTGAGCGGGTCGCCGCTTTTGAGGATAACTACATCTGGATGATCAGCAACGGCACCGAGTGTGTCGCGGTTGATCCTGGCCAGGCTGGACCGGTGATAGCGTATCTCGAAGCAACTGGGCAACGCTTAGCTGGCATCCTCGTCACCCACTGGCACGGTGATCATCAGGGCGGCGTTCAGGATCTTCTTAAACGTTATCCAGGAATTCCGGTCACGGGTTCTGCGAAGACACTGGCTTGCGGTTCTGAGCTTGTGAAAGAAGGTCATCATGTGGATGTCTTGGGGGCGCAATTTGATGTCGTCGAGGTCCCGGGGCACACCTTGGATCATGTCGCGTATCTCAGCCAGTCGCCACTCCTCCCCTTTCCCGTAGCCTTTACCGGAGACACGATGTTTGTCGCTGGTTGTGGACGCCTGTTTGAAGGGACTGCTGCGCAGATGTATGACAGCCTGCACAAAATCGATCAGTATCCCGCTGAGACGCGGATCTACTGCGCGCATGAATACACCTTGAGCAACCTGACGTTTGCCGCGGTTGCCGAACCCAGTAATGTAGACATTCAGGCGCGATTGGATCACGTGCGCGCATGTCGAGCCCGAGATGAGGCCACTGTCCCAAGCACGCTGGCAGAAGAACGTCTGACCAATCCATTTTTGCGAGCCAACTCAGCCGAAGCGCTGGCAGTACTCCGACAACAAAAAGATCAGTTTTAATGCAACGAATCGTACTTTTCAGCCTCTGTGCTGCGCTTGGACTTTCTGGCTGTCAAACCGTTCAACCGGTCACTGACGATTCAGGTTTTTCGGAAACCACTCTAAGCACGACAGACGTCGGTTTGGATGAGTCGGCCCTGTATGATCCGCTGGCGATTGTCGGGGAACTTGGTGAGGCGGAAGACAGCCCAGCGGTCGCTGCAACCGGTGATAGGCCCACTGAATCGGTGCTTTCCGAGACCGCTCTGGCGCCTGTGAACCAAGGCATCTGGGGCGAGATTATCGAGCAGTTTCAGCTGCCAGGTCTCAAGGACACCCAATATGCGGACCTGCATCGTAAACGACTCACCCATCAAGAAGGATTTTTCTCAGAGTTTTTAGCGAAATCAAGCCCTTATCTGCCTTATGTGTGGCAGGAAGTGCAAAAGCGTGGCCTCCCTGGTGAGATCGCGCTGCTTCCCTACGTTGAGTCGGCATACTCGCCTTGGGCCGTCTCACCGGTGGGTGCTGTTGGGATGTGGCAAATTATGCCGGGCACGGCACGGGTGTTGGATCTCGATTTAGGCCAGACCTGTGATCAGCGACGCGATATCGTCCACTCCACGCGCGCTGCCTTAGATTATTTAGAACAGATGCATGCCAAATTCGGTGATTGGTTACTGGCGATCGCTGCATACAATGCGGGTCCCGGTCGAATTGAGCGCGCAATCCGTCAAAACCGAAATGCAGGCAAGGCCACAGATTTTTGGTCACTGCGTCTGCCTCGCGAAACGCGACGGTATGTGCCGCGCCTATTAGTCACGCGTGATCTGATTCTGGACGCCCAAGCAAGCCAAATCGATCTACCTCAGATTAGCTCCGACGTCGGTTTTAAAGCACTGGCTCTCGAGGCGCCGATGGAGGTCTCACTGGTTCAAGAACTGAGTGGCTTACCTTTGACCGAGATTCGCCGTTACAACCCCTGTATCCGCTCATGGATCACCCCCGCCCAGAAGCCCTATCAGTTGATCCTCCCGGATTCGCATGTGCAAACCTTTGCCACCAAGCTGGTCAGCGTCTCGGTGCGTGATTACGTCAGAACGCGTCCTTACAAAGTGCAAACAGGCGATACACTCAGTGAGATTGCCGCACGCACCGGCGCAAGCGTTTCTGAATTGATGATGCTTAACGGCATGCGAAATTCCCGTATTGTTGCAGGTCGCACTATTCGGGTTCCGAGTACGAGTGAGAACATTTCTGAGCAGTTGGCTCGGATTGAGCTTGGTAATTCCTATGGTGAAACGATGCGCTATAAAGTCAGAAACGGTGACTCTTTATGGAAGATCGCCCAACGTTTCCGCACCACTGTGACAGCGATTCGGAAGCTCAATAGCACCTCGAACTTAATCCGCCCAGGCGAGTACCTCACGGTACCTGTCAACTAGGCGCTTCGCTCAGCTAAAAATGCATCAATCATGCCGCGCGAAATCGAGGCGTGCGGAGGTAGCGTGGGCAATGCGTCTTTATGGAACCACTGCGCATCGACGATCTCAACGCCATCGACAGCAATGTCACCGGACTTCCAGGTCGCGCGATACCCAAGCATCAATGAGTGCTTGAAAGGCCAGCTTTGGCTCCCTTGGAACGCAAGGTGGTCAATCTCAACACCCACCTCCTCAAAAATCTCACGATGACAGGCATGTTCCGCTGATTCGCCCGCTTCGACAAAGCCCGCGAGCGTTGAGTACATGCCGTCAACAAACCGTGGAGATCGAGCCAACAAGAGTTCATCCCCGCGCGTTATCAAGACAATGACACAGGGTGAGATCCGAGGATACACCGGCGTATGACAAGCTTCGCATGTGCGACCACGGTCCGAGGTGCTGGGCACGGTTGGATGCCCGCAACGGCCGCAGTATTGATGCTCGGCGAGAAAGTCCAACAACTGCATTCCTGCGCTGACCGGCAAAAATTCCGCCGACTGGAGCTGGATCAAAACGGGACGTAAGGGGGCGAACTGAAATCCGGGATGATCTGCAGAAACCTGTACCCCAACATAGGTCCAGTCGTCACAGGTACCAATCAAGATCTGCGAATGATCAAGGATCCGATCGTCGTCCGGTGAGATCCAGAGAGGCCGCCCAGATGCGTCGACCGCCACATCTCTTGTGTTTGACGCGACGAAGACACGTGTCGCATGACCCTTGGCTTCCCCTGGAAACCAACGTAACTCCCGATGATCGCCGAGCCAATCTGTCATGAGTGGCTTGGCTCCTGATCCCACAATGGCATGCCCTGCCCTCGCATTGTCTCGAGAAACGCATCATGGTTCGCACGCTCTTCGTCACTTGCGTGACGAATCACAGCCTTGCGATCGGATCGATCAACCATGCTCACCGTTTCAAATCGAGTCCCGCCGGGTGAGGACTCCTTGGCGACAAACATGTGTGATTGCTCGCGCGTCATTGCGAGATAGACTTGCGTCAACAATTCCGCATCAAGCAGTGCGCCGTGGAGTTTCCGTTCCGAAGCATCCACCTTGTAATCACGACACAGAGCATCAAGCGAGTTCCGTTTACCGGGTCGCTTTTCACGCGCCATGGCGTAGGTGTCCAAGGCAGCACCACCGTGCATGAGTTCGTTCATCTGAGGTGCACCCGGAACCCGAGCCAACTCTGCATCCAGAAAGCCTACGTCAAATTTGGCGTTGTGCGCGATCAGCTCGGCACCTCGAATGAAATCAACAAACTCATCCACGATCCCGGCGAAATTTGGTTTATCAGCAAGGAATTCGTCAGTAATACCATGCACTGCCATGGCTTCCGGGTCCACCAAACGCTCCGGATTAATGTACACATGAAAGGTGCGCTGCGTTTGTCGGCGATTAACCATTTCAATCGCGCCGATCTCGATGACTCTGTGACCCTGCGAGGGATCTAATCCGGTTGTTTCGGTATCTAGGATGACTTGACGCATTGTTCGACTCCTTGATTCGCCAGTGCATCGGCGAGCTCATTACCTGGGTGTCCTGCATGTCCCTTCACCCAGTGCCAGTGCACCGAGTGAGACGCTGTGAGTTGATCTAGCCGTTCCCACAGATCCTGATTGGCCACAGGCTTCTTCGCGGCTGTTTTCCAGCCGTTTTGTTTCCAATTGGCCATCCAGCGCGTGATGCCATCTTTGACATACACAGAGTCGGTGAATAGCTCGACCTGGCACGACCGCTTTAGCGCCGCCAAACCCTCAATCGCCGCCATCAGCTCCATTCGATTGTTGGTGGTCATGGGGTCGCCACCACAAAGATGCTTTTCATGATCGCCATAATGCAACACCACGCCCCAGCCACCTGGGCCTGGGTTGCCTTTACAGGCACCGTCGGTGTACATCACAACCGTCTGGCTCACAATTGCGTGAAATCCCGATCCGTTCGTAGAAATAAGTTTTCGATGCGATCGAACACCGCATCGGCTGAGTCTCGACCCAGGCGCGCCGCGAGGGATTTTTTCTCGTGCCAATGCATGCCGACCAACTGATGGGTCTCTGCCCATTCGAGTAAGACGTCATCTGAGGTCGCCACACGGTCACACAGCCCTTTTTCGAGCGCATCTGAGCCATAAAAGATCGATCCATCGGCCACTTCATCCAAGTCGAGCTTGGGCCGCCTGGCGGCAATCCAGGCCTTGAATAGATCATGGGTGTGTTGCAGATCTTCTTTGAACTTACGTCGTCCCTCTGGCGTGTTCTCTCCGAGCACAGTCAGGGTGCGCTTATGCGCCCCCGCAGTGTGCAACTCGATATCGACATCACGACTTTTCAGGAATCGATGCAGGTTTGGCACCTGCGCCACCACACCGATCGAACCTAAGACAGCAAAGGGTGCGGCAATGATTTCGCGGGCGCATACGGCCATCATGTAACCACCACTGGCCGCGACTGTATCAACAGACACGGTCAGCGCAATTTGGGCTTCACTGAGCCTGGATAGCTGAGAACTGGCAAGGCCATAGGTATGGACCAAGCCGCCGGGTGATGTGAGCTTCAACAGCACCCGCTCAGGTGCCGGCGACATCGCCAGAATCGCGGTAATTTCCTGGCGCAACGCACTCACCTGCGAGGCCTTCATATCGCCTTTGAATTCAAGCACTACAGCAACGGGCTTTGTTGTGGACTCATCGATGATCTCGGCATCGTTCGCCGCCTCGTCTGCACCCTTCCCGCCCTTGATCCATTGCATGACCCGCGCTTTCGCTCGGCTCATTAACCCCCGTTTCTTCTCAGGTTGCATGGATTCCAGGGATTCTGTAATCAGTTCCGCTTGCTTCTTGAGTCGTGTTGACAGATCTGTCAATCGAATCTGACCCCTCGGCTCGTCGGATCCTTGAGATGCGCGTGCGGAGATGGCGATCACCACCACAACAGCCGCCAACACGGTCAGCGTCTGGAGGAGAAACAACCCATAGGCGCTGAAAAAATCGGTCATGGGCGACTGACCTTGGCATTTTGGTTCACTGTCGACCAAAATTCCCCGGCCTCCTGCTGCATGCGGAGGTCTGTGATCGCCGACCGAAGCTCGGCCACGACCGGAGCGTCCGGATCGGCCAGTTCAACCGTATCGACACGCGCGACGATCATTGGTTGTCCTGCGATGGCTTCCAATTGCGTTGATGGCTGTGCACCCGGTGCAGGCGCGTTAAATGCAACACGTAGCACGTTCGCATCCACTTGATCGTCACCCGCTCGGGGGAGCTTTTCAAAACGGACTAACTTGACCAGATCTGCAGGTACTGAATCAGGCAACCCAACACCACCGGATAACCAGAATGCTTCGATGGATTCCGCGACCCGCTTGGCTTCTGTCAACTGCGCTTCAGCGCGCAAGGTCGACTCAATTTCTTCTCGCACCTCATCCAAGGGCTTTGGTTCGGCAGCCTGGTACTGTGCCACACGGAACGTCATCCAGACGCCAGGCTCCACTTCGAACACTTCCGCATTCAACTTGGCTTCGCGCAGCGTTGGATCAAAAGCTCGTCGAATCACACCAGGGCTTGAAAACACCCCCTCACCGCCAGTGCTTGAGATGGGTGTGGTTGTATTGATCTCGACTCCATAGACCGTGCGGAGTTCTTCCAAGGACCCACTGAAGGCAATATTTGAAAACTCTTCCAAGGACTCCGCCAGTTGCTGCGCTGCAGCCTGATCTTCAAGCTCTTCACGAATTGCGATGGCCCGACGTTCGAAGGGGTCGACCTCACGCGCACGGGTTTCCAGAACCTCAATCAAATGGTATCCGTATTGTGTTTTGACGGGCTCAGACAGCGTATTGACCGGTAAAGAGGCCATCGCAGCTTCAAACTCTGGAACGAATGTTCCCGCAGGTGCAAACCCGAGGTCACCACCCAATTCACGGCTCGCGATATCATCTGAGGCCTCACGCGCGATGCTAGCGAAGTCCTCACCGGCGAGAATCCGATCGCGTAAAGTCTGAACTTGCTCCAGCGCATCGGCACTCTCAGACACTAAAATATGCCGCGCGCGTCGTTCTGTTTCGGTGGCCGCTTGAGCCACTTCGGCATCATAGGCCGCACGCACGTCGCTCTCGGTGATTTCAATGTCATCACGGAAGTCATCGACGCTTAAAGTCACGTAGTCGATTACCACCGCTTCTGGACGTTGGTAACGCGCTGTATTTGCCGCGTAGGACGCCTCAATGTCGGCATCTGAAACGGACACCTCGATGGTGCTCATCCGATCGGTACTGATGACCACCAGTTCGCCAGATCGTCGTTGTCCCTGTAAGCGCGCGATCTGAGCGGCCTCGCCTGGCAACACCACGACAGAGGCGTCAATGGCGCCACGTACTTGGTAATCTAGGAGATTCCGTTGCAAATCGGCACGGAATCCAAGGCGTGAGAGACCAATCTGACTAATCGCCTGATCATAGAGGACTGGATCAAACTGACCGTCACGCTGAAATTGAGGGATTTCAAGGATCACTTGATCGATAAGATTCTCTGGCGCGCCAAAACCGAGTGCATTGGCATAGTCCACAGCCGCAGCTTCCTCGATCAAGGCAGCCAACACGCTTTGACGTAAGCGTGCCTCATCAATCAGCGTAGGGTCGTTTAGCACCTGAAGAAGCTGCCGACGCTCTTGCTCGAGACGCTCTAGGAAACGACCCTCGCGAATCTCGACCGAGCCGACCTCGGCGACGACTGGATCCTCGTCGCCGACGACAAAAAAGTTCACGCCAGTCACCACGAATGTGACGGCGATCAAACCAACGATGAATTTGGCAATAATGCCAGAGGAGCGGTCTCGAATATTTTGCAGCATGAATGTGTTTCGTTATTGAGATTCAAAAAAGGGGCCAGAGGCCCCTTTATACACTACGACTGAGTAAGAATCAGTTCACAGCGTCTTTTAATGCTTTACCCGCTTTAAAACCAGGAACCTTCGCGGCCTTGATCTGGATTGTCGCACCAGTCTGTGGGTTACGACCTGTGCGTGCTGCACGCTCCTTCACTTGGAAGGTACCGAAACCAACCAATGAAACCGTATCACCTTTTTTCAGAGCACCTGTCACTGATGACAGTGTTGCATCCAATGCTTTTCCGGCGTCTGCTTTAGATAGACCGGCTTCTGATGCGATTGCATCGATCAATTCTGATTTGTTCACTCTTTAGTACCCCTATCGGTTTAAATTACGTCAGCGCCCGTTATTGTGTGGATCAGGCGTCCGTTTACTAGCGCGCTTCGTTTATACCAATCACGCCACCCAGAGACAACAATTTAGTGCGGTCGGACTGGGTTTTTTTCACTCTCTTGTTCGAGATCTGAACTTTTTGCACTCTCAGCGACAACAAAAGGCTCGGGCATATACGACAACGCAATGTCCAAAACCTGATCAATCCACTGCACCGGCTTAATCTCTAAAACCGCCTTCACATTATCCGGTATCTCTTTGAGATCTGGAATGTTTTCCTCTGGAATGATAACCGTCTTAATGCCCCCGCGATGCGCCGCAAGGAGCTTTTCCTTGAGCCCACCGATCTGTAACACCTGACCTCTCAGTGTGATTTCACCGGTCATGGCCACATCGGCACGTACAGGCACATTGGCCAGTACAGAAACCAGTGCCGTACACATGCCAATACCCGCACTTGGACCATCTTTCGGCGTCGCACCCTCAGGCACGTGAATGTGCAAATCCGTTTTTTCATGGAAATTCGGGTCAATACCCAAGGCCATTGCGCGTGAGCGAGCCACTGTCATGGCTGCTTGGATGGACTCCTGCATCACATCGCCTAAGGAACCTGTCCGAATCTGCTTGCCCTTTCCTGGCATCGCGACCGCTTCAATCGTCAGCAATTCCCCGCCCACACTGGTCCAAGCTAAGCCTGTGACCTGGCCAATCCGATCTTCTGACTCTTTAAGGCCGTAACTGAACTTGCGCACACCCGCATAATCTTCGAGACGCTCTGGGGTGATCGTGATCGCCTCAGGACTTGAACCAATCTTTCGAAAACCCGCCTCGATCCGTTCGCGAACCACTTTGCGCGATAGCTTGGCGACTTGGCGATCCAAGCCACGCACACCGGCCTCTTTGGTGTAGTACCGAATCAAGTCCGTTAACGTGGGATCTGGGACAATTAACTCTTTTGGACCCAACCCGTTATTTTTGACTTGCTTTGGCACCAGGTACTTGCGCGCGATGTTGAGTTTTTCGTCTTCGGTGTAGCCCGGAATCCGAATAATCTCCATCCGATCGAGGAGCGGTGCCGGCATGTTCATCGAGTTGGAGGTGCAGACAAACATCACTTCACTCAGGTCAAAGTCCACTTCAAGGTAGTGGTCATTGAATGTGTGGTTTTGTTCAGGATCCAACACTTCAAGCAATGCAGACGCTGGGTCACCTCGGTGATCCATGCCCATTTTGTCGATCTCGTCGAGCAAAAAGAGCGGATTCTTCACGCCCGTTTTCGAAAGCTTCTGGATAATTTTGCCAGGCATGGAGCCGATGTAGGTGCGGCGATGCCCACGAATCTCCGACTCATCACGCACGCCACCGAGTGCCATGCGCACAAACTCACGGTTGGTTGCGCGGGCAATCGATTCACCCAAGGAGGTTTTACCTACACCGGGTGGGCCGACCAAGCACAACACGGGGCTCTTCGACTTCTTCACACGCATTTGGACTGCGAGATACTCTAGGATGCGTTCCTTGACCTCTTCAAGGCCATAATGGTCGGCCTCAAGAATTTCACGCGCTTTTACAAGATCGTGACGCACCTTAGACCGCTTCGTCCAAGGACACCCCAGAACCCAATCGAGGTAGGCTCTTACAACCGTGGCTTCAGCCGACATCGGAGACATCATTTTCAGCTTCTGAAGCTCGCTTTCGGCTTTTTCTTTCGCCTCTTTCGACAAGCCAGCTTCATCAATCCGTGCTTGCAGCGCCTCGACCTCATTCGGGGTCTCGTCGAGGTCATTCATTTCCTTCTGAATCGCTTTCATTTGCTCATTCAGATAGTACTCACGCTGACTCTTTTCCATCTGCTCTTTGACACGACCACGGATCCGCTTCTCGATCTGCAACAGATCTAACTCGGATTCCATCAGAGCGACCAGATACTCTAAGCGCTCTTTGACATCATGATGCGCGAGCAGTGCTTGTTTTTCTTTCAGTGGAAGTGACAAGTGTGCCGCCATGGTGTCACACAACCGCCCGGGCTCTTCAATGCTCTGGAGCGACGCGAGTACCTCGGCGGGAATCTTCTTAGAGGCTTTGACGTACTTGTCGAACTGATCCATGAGCACGCGAATAAGCGCGTCTTGATGATGCTCCTTTAGCGGAATCGACTCGAGAATCTCGGCCGATGCACTGTAGTAAGGACCGGTCAGCTCAAACGCATGCACGCGTGCACGCTGACCACCTTCGATCAAGACCTTGACCGTGCCGTCCGGGAGTTTCAGGAGTTGAAGGATGGTTGCAACGGTACCGATTTCATAGAGCTCGGATGGCCGAGGCTCGTCCTCACTGGCAACCTTCTGTGCAACCAGCAAGATTTCTTTGCCGCCATCCATGGCGCTTTGCAACGCCTTGATCGAGCGCTCTCGCCCCACAAATAGTGGTAACACCATATGAGGGTAAACCACTACGTCCCGCAGCGGGAGTAATGGGAGGTCCAGCTGATGGGTACTCATTGCTTCTTTCCTACATCAATCGGCGGAATTGGCCGAACGTTTTTCTTCGGGCTGACTCGCGTAAATTTTTAGCGGTTCACTGTCACCGGTGACAACACTTTCATCGATTACGATCTTCGAAATATTGTCTTCCGATGGGACTTCAAACATGGGGTGTAACAGAATGGATTCAAGGATCGAGCGCAAACCGCGCGCACCGGTTTTCCGTTCCATTGCTTTCTTGGCAACCGCTCTGAGTGCCTCAGGGCGGACATCCAACTCAACGCCTTCCATCTCAAACAGCTCACGGTACTGCTTGATAAGCGCGTTCTTTGGCTCAGACAAGATTTGGATCAGGGCTTCTTCATCGAGCTCGGTGAGTGTGGCAACGACCGGCAAACGCCCCACAAATTCAGGGATCAAGCCGTACTTGACGAGATCTTCAGGTTCCACATCGGCAAAGGCTTCACCAATCGAACGGGACGTATCCTTCGAGCGCACCTCAGCGCCAAAACCAATGCCGCCACGCTCACTGCGATCTCTAATCAACTTATCAAGACCCGCAAACGCACCACCACAAATGAACAGAATGCTCGAGGTATCGACCTGCAAGAACTCCTGTTGCGGATGCTTCCGCCCGCCCTGTGGAGGCACAGACGCCACGGTTCCTTCGATCAGTTTCAACAGCGCCTGCTGGACGCCTTCGCCTGAAACATCGCGCGTAATCGACGGGTTATCAGATTTACGAGAAATCTTGTCGATTTCGTCAATGTATACAATGCCTTGCTGCGCCTTTTCGACGTCGTAGTCACATTTCTGCAACAGCTTCTGGATGATATTCTCAACATCCTCACCAACGTACCCAGCCTCAGTTAGAGTAGTCGCATCGGCCATCGTAAATGGCACATTCAAGAGACGCGCAAGGGTTTCTGCGAGCAAAGTCTTTCCAGAGCCCGTCGGACCAATTAAAAGAATGTTGGACTTACCCAGCTCGACCTCACGACCGGCCTTCTCACCATAGCGTAGACGCTTGTAGTGGTTATAGACCGCAACAGCCAACACACGCTTGGCGCGTTCTTGGCCAATAACATATTCATCGAGGGTATTTTTGATGACCTGTGGGACAGGTAAGCGATCACCCGAATCGATCTCATCAGTTTCTTGGACTTCTTCACGGATGATGTCGTTACACAGATCGACACATTCATCACAGATAAACACGCTCGGGCCAGCAATCAGCTTCCGCACTTCATGCTGACTCTTGCCACAGAACGAGCAATACAGCACTTTGCCGCTACTATCTGATGTTTTATCCGTTGTGTCTGTCATGGCTATCCTCGGTCTGCGTCAACATTGCGCTGTCGACGCTGGAAAATCAAGATGCGGAAGCGGTGTCCGCTCGATGCGCAAGCACGTCATCGATCAAACCATAGGTTTTCGCTTCTTCTGCATCCATAAATCGGTCACGATCAGTATCCTTTGAGATCGTTTTTACAGACTGCCCGGTGTGATGCGCCAAATGTTGGTTCAACTTTTCGCGAATTTTGAGGATCTCACGTGCGTGGATATCGATATCGGACGCTTGGCCGGAAAACCCTCCGAGCGGCTGGTGGATCATCATCCGCGAATTCGGCAACGCAAACCGCTTACCCTTCGCGCCACCGGCTAACAAAAATGCGCCCATGCTGGCCGCTTGGCCGATGCACAAGGTCGAAACGTCTGGCTTGATGAACTGCATTGTGTCGTAGATGGCCATGCCGGCAGTCACGGAGCCACCAGGTGAGTTGATGTACAGATGAATGTCTTTGTCAGGGTTCTCTGACTCAAGAAATAGGAGCTGCGCGACGATCAGGTTGGCCATGTAATCTTCGACCTGCCCAACCATAAAAATCACGCGCTCCTTAAGGAGACGTGAATAAATGTCATAAGCGCGCTCACCACGTGAGCTTTGCTCGACAACAACTGGGACCAAACCTGTCATTCCGGATTCCTTATGAATTAACCTTGTCGACTCTTCATGACGTCGGCGTACGACATTTCAACAGCTTTCACCGATGCTTTTGCCAACAGCGCCTCAGCAACCTGCTCTTCGATGGCCAGGGCTTCAACCTGGCGCAGATTTTCAGTGTCGCTGTAATAAAAGTTGATCACTTCGTCTGGCGAATCATAGGCGGACGCCATTTCTTCAACCAACTGACGCACACGCTCATTTTCTGGCGTTAGGCCCAGGGTCTTGACGGTGGCGCCTAACAACACGCCCAAACGCACTCGACGCTCAGCTTGTTCAGTGAATAGCTCATCTGGCAACTGATGCGGATCAAACTGCTGCCCGCCCCCGAATCGCTCAACAGCCTGATGCTTCAGGGTATGGATCTCGGACTTGATCGCAGACTGTGGCACAGGCGTGTCCGCATTGGCCTCAAGCAGCGCGTCAAAAACAGCAGTCTTGTTCATGTTTTTCAGCGTCATTGACAGCTCGCGCTGCATTTGCTGCTTCAATTCCGCCTTGAAGTCATCTTCGGTACCGGATTCGACACCAAAGGATTTGATGAACTCTTCATCAATGGTCGGCATCTCACCACGCTCAAGTTTCGTGAGTTCGATCTTGAACATCGCGGCCTTGCCCTTCAATTCTTCGGCGTGATAGTCCGCAGGGAAGGTCACCTCAATCTCTTTTGATTCCCCTTTCTTCATCCCCACAATCCCGTCTTCGAAGCCAGGAATCATTTGGCCAGTGCCGAGCACCAATGCATGGTCTTCCGCTTTTCCGCCGTCAAACGCTTCACCATCGATGAAGCCTTCAAAATTGATGGTCGCACGATCGCCATCTTTGGCTGCCGCACGCGCCGACTCTTTCCATGTCTTGCGTTGCTCGCGGAGCGTGGCAATCATTTCTTTCACGTCAGGGGCGCCGATTTTGCAGGCCTTCTGCTCAATCTCTTTGCCATCAAGCAACACTGGCTCGATTTCAGGGAACACCTCGAATGTGGCCTTAAACGAGAAGTCAGCGCCCTCTTCAAAGTTCACATCATCGATGCGCGGACTCCCAATCGGCTTCACATCGTGCTCGCTCAGCGCTTGGCCTAGTGCTTTCTCCATCAAGTCAGAGACGATCTCTTGACGGATTGCCTGTCCATAACGCTGACGTACAACAGACGCAGGCACTTTGCCTGGGCGAAAGCCATCAATACGCACGCGCTGGGTTGTCTCTTTGAGCTTGGATTCAAACTCAGTTTCAACATCCCCTGTCGGGATCGTAATCGTGAATTGGCGCTCTAAAGCACTCGGGGATTCCAGGACAACCTGCATGGACTAACCTCAAAAATTCGAATTCGTCGGAAATAAACGCAAAAGGATACTGGTTTCGGCGATAGCCGTACAGTAGATGGTGCGGATGGAGGGACTTGAACCCCCACGCCTCGCGGCACCAGAACCTAAATCTGGCGTGTCTACCAATTTCACCACATCCGCAACAGAACGCTCAACGCGTTTTGAGGCGGCGGATAGTGAATGATTTTCTAAGCAATTTCAAGCAGAATTGCGTTGCACACATGGGATTTGGAGAGGACCGATGGGCGAGCTCAGCGGATGGATTGCGTTATTGCCAACCTACGCACAAACAGCCACCACAGTAATCATTTTGCTAGCCGCAGGTTTTATTTTGGGGGCGATGGCGCACCGCGCCGTCAAAATGGCACTCGACCGGACCAAATTGGCGGGCCTCGCCGCGTCATTTCTCGCACGTGCATCCCGTATCGCGATCTACGTGGTTGCTGTTGTCTCAGCACTTGGTACAGCTGGTGTGGATACAACCAGCTTACTCGCAGCACTGGGTGCAGCTGGGCTGGCGATCGGTTTGGCACTGCGCGACACGCTCAGTAACCTGGCCGCCGGTTTGATTCTGGCGTTCAACGGGGCATTTAAACAGGGGGACACCATCGAGGTTGGCGGGATCATTGGTACCGTCATGGAAATCGATCTACTGACAACAGAGCTTAAGACCCCAGATGCCCGCAAAGCGGTCTTACCAAACGGGCAGCTGATGCAGTCGAGCGTCATCAACTACAGCACCTATGCCGCGCGGCGAATCGAGTTCCTCATCGGAGTGTCTTACGATGACGATGTCAGCATTGCAGAACAGACCATTCTCGATGTGCTCGGTCAGTTTGGCTTCTGCCATACAGATCCAGCACCTATTGTCGGCGCCGATAACTTAGGTGATTTTGGGCAAAACATTTTGGTTCGTGTGTGGGTGGATGCCGACGCCGTCGTCACAGGTAAGATGCAACTGATCACGGCTATCAAAAAAGCCTTCGATGCAAAAGGTCTCACAATTCCCTTCCCGCGCTATGAAGTCTCAAATCTTGGTGCCGCCTCAGGGGCATAAGATGCCGACTCCCATGCAGAGTCTGACTTCTGGGCAGTGCGTCTTTCTGAGCCACTGAATATTGAGAGGCGTATGCGTTGCCCTGCTAATTGCGAGATGCTCATCATGCTGCGCCAGACTGATGTTGAAATCGTCTGCCGTCTGAAATGTCAGGGCGCGTAACTTCCCAGGTGAACTCGACAAACTCATCGAGCACACAATCAGGCTCCTTATGACCATACAGGCGTCACGTAAATGCGATATCTCGAGGAAATAAGTGGGTGTCGCTGTGAAGTAAGTCGCACGATTTTTGATTGGAAATGGGGTGGATGATGGGACTCGAACCCACGACGACCGGAATCACAATCCGGGGCTCTACCAACTGAGCTACACCCACCATTAATGCCAGGCTGGCGCGCCTGGCAGGAATCGAACCTGCAACCTACGGCTTAGAAGGCCGTTGCTCTATCCGGTTGAGCTACAGGCGCATGGTCAGTAGTCAATGGTCGGGGCAGCTGGATTCGAACCAACGACCCTCTGCTCCCAAAGCAGATGCGCTACCAGACTGCGCTATACCCCGACTCGCCTGATTGAACACGGCTGTGCTCATCAGAGGGTGCGCAGTATAGTCAGCGCGGAAGCGTCGCGCAAGCGGATTTCTGTTTTGGTTTGGATAGCGCAATCCAGTTCCCAAAGAGCACAACGAGTACAGAGATGCCGCTCCAGAAATCTGGAACAAACCCTTCAAAAGCCAAACTCATCGCCATGGCAACCACTGGAAATGCGACCGTTGCATAGGCCACGCGACCTGGGCCAATTCGACCGAGCAACGTGAGGTAAGAGGCAAATGCGATGACCGATCCGAATACGACGAGATAAGCAAAGCTTCCGATATAGACAATTGACCAGTCAAATTGCAGCGGGATCCCCCAAAGCATTGCACCAGTGAGTACTGAAAACGCGCCATACAGCATTCCGAAAGCCGTCGTACTCCAAACCGAGTACCCAGCGGCCTGTGTTTTTGCTGAGACCAAATTGCCGGTACTGGCGCAGAGTGTTGCGAGAATACATAGCGTCAGCGCAAACAATGTCTCATCAGAGAGCGCCAGCGTGCTGACTTCGCCAGCAAACAGCAACAACAACCCCGCTACACCGATCGCGCCGCCTGTGAGCGCGCGTCGATCCAGAGCCCGCCCAAGCACCCACCGTGCGCCAATCGCATTCCAGAACACCATGGTTGAGAACACCACAGAAATCAGACCCGTCGTCCACAACCCACTGGCGGTGTAAAACAGACAATAATTGATCCCAAATAGTGTGAGCCCCTGCAACACACACAAACGATGGATCGCTGGTGGCAGTCGCAGGGGAATCCTGCGCAACCAACAAATGCCCATCATCAGGAGCCCTGCTGCCAGAAAACGCCATCCGACAGAAACGACCGGATGTACAGTTCCGAGCTGACCGAGAATCACATACCAGGTCGTTCCCCAGATCAGGACCGTACTGAGGAATAGCGAGGCATTCCCGGTCATCACTTGCGATGCCACTGGGTGCCGCTGGCGCCATCCTCGATCACCACGCCTGCTTCCGCCAATGCGTCACGAATGGCATCCGCTTTCGCAAAATCGCGCGCAGTACGCGCCGCCTGACGTGCGGCAAGTTGCGCATCAATCTCGGCATCCGTGAGTGCACTCGTAGAAGCTTTGCGCTGTTGCAAAGACGTCATCAAGCTATCAGCCTCCGTAGCAAAGAGCCCGAGCACGGCGCCGATCTCCCGTGCTGCTTGGTGTTTGGCTGGATCGGTGGTGCCTGTCAGCTCAAACAGCAAGGCAATCGCGCGTGGCGTATTGAAATCATCGTCCATTACCGACTCAAACTCTGCCATGCATGCGGGGTCGGCCACAACGCCTTGCGTGTGTGGCAGCAGGGCCTGTAGCAGACGGGTGTAGGAGGTTTCGGCTTGGGCTAATGCTTCATCTGAAAAGGCGATTGCGCTTCGATATTGGCTTTGCAGTAAGAAAAATCGCACCACGTCCGGATGCTGGGTTTCAAATAGCTGCTCGAGAGTGATGAAGTTTCCCAGTGATTTGGACATTTTTTCATCACGCACGCGGACCGCACCGGCGTGCATCCAATAGCGTGCAAAGGTACAGCCAGTGGCCGCCTCGGATTGTGCGATTTCGTTTTCGTGGTGTGGAAACTTGAGATCCGGTCCGCCACCGTGGATATCAAAGGTCTCTCCTAAGGCATCCATACTCATGGCGGAGCATTCGATGTGCCACCCCGGACGCCCTGCCCCGAACGGACTTTCCCAGGATGCCTCGTGCGGTTTCGCCACTTTCCAGAGCACAAAATCGGCAGGATGCTCTTTGTCATCGGCCACGGCGACCCGGGCGCCCGCTTTGATGTCATCGAGGTTCCGATTATTCAGCTTGCCGTAATCCGGAAACGCCGAGACACGGAAATACACATCCCCTGAGGCCCCTTGGTAGGCCGCGCCCTTTGTAATCAGCGTGTTGATCAAGGTGATCATGCGGGCAATGTTCTCGGTCGCTCGCGGCTCATGGTCGGGAGCTTGGCAACCCAGCTCTTTCTCATCAGCATGCATCGCCGCAATCATCTCTGCAGTCAATGTGTCAAATGGGACGCCCCGTTCAGCTGCGCGGGCGAAGATTTTGTCGTCCACATCGGTGATGTTGCGCACGTAATTCACGGCAAAACCGCGGTAGCGGAGGTAACGCACGATGGCGTCGAAAGCGACCATCACACGACCATGGCCCAGATGGCAACGGTCATAAACGGTCATGCCGCAGACGTAAATGCCTAGCTTTTCAGCGTTTAACGGCTGAAGCGCACGCTTCTCGCCAGCCATGGTGTCAAAGATCTGTATGCCCACTCGCCCTTCCTTTCGCTGAAATCGGTATAGTACTGCCCTGACTAATGAGGAGAAAAACACGTGATTCTATTGGAAACGACGCTTGGCAACATCACTTTAGAGCTGTTTGACAACGATGCACCTGAAACGGCCGCTAATTTTCAACAATATGTCGAAGACGGGTTCTACGACGGAACGATCTTTCATCGCGTCATCGATGGATTCATGATCCAAGGCGGTGGTTTTGAGCCAGGCATGACACAAAAAGAAACACGCGAGCCTGTGAAAAACGAAGCCGCAAATGGTCTCGCTAATAACCGCGGAACGATTGCGATGGCACGCACCATGGATCCACACAGCGCCACCGCACAGTTCTTTATTAATGTATCCAACAACGATTTCTTGAACTTCCGCTCAGAAACGCCCGATGGATTTGGCTACTGCGTCTTCGGTCGCGTCTATGATGGACTAGAGACCGTCGATGCGATAAAGGCGGTGGAAACCACGCGCCGTGCAGGACACTCAGACGTCCCTGTTGATGACGTTCTAATCATTAAGGCTTCGGTGATTTGATCCGCACGCTGATCATCTCTGATCTGCACCTTGACCCGGGTGATGCCGCACGCTACGACGCAGTCATGACTGGGGTCAGGCGCATTCAGTGTGATCAACTGGTTTTAGCCGGCGATATCTTTGAAGCGTGGATCGGCAGTGATGGTGCCTGTGCACTCGACACAGAAATTCTGTCCTTTTTCGGCACGCACACAGACGATACGGTCTTTCTTCCAGGGAATCGTGACTTTCTAGTCTCCAGTGAATGGCTTGCCCAGTTCCAAATTCGCCTTGCGCCATCACTGGCCTTACCGGGCACATTGGTGATCCATGGCGATGAGCTATGCACCGATGATCACGCCTACCAGACGTTTAAGGCAGAGGTCCGTCAGACAGCCTGGCAGCAGGCATTTTTGGCCAAACCACTCGCCGAGCGTGAAGCGATTGCGCAGGGCTTACGTCAGGCCTCACGAGAGACACAGGCAAACCGTGCGGAATCCATTGGGGATGCGGTCGAATCGACTATTGATCTGTGGATGCAAGACTTTGAGGTCGATCTTCTGATTCATGGGCACACACATCGCCCTGCGATCCATGTTCACACGATGGGCCTACGTGCTGTGACATCAGACTGGGCTTCCGCTGGAATCGCCTTCGTTCTCGATCATGATGGCTGCGACAAACGGAAGCTTACGATGATCGAGATCACGCCGACCGCGATCACAACTCGAGCGCAATGGGCCTATACCGATGGAATGCCTGAGTGGAAGCGAAATTCGGTATCCGGAGATTGGATCAACTGAGCATCGAGGTCTAAAAACACCTCGAGCCGTTCACTGACAGCGTCCGCGTCCCCGCATTGCCGCGCAAGCGTCAAATAATCCTGATAGTGACGCCCTTCAGACCGCAGTAGACTTCGGTAATATTTCCCAAGCGAATCAGGAAGATGTGGATACAGCGCAGCAAACCGCTCGCACGAACGTGCTTCAACAATGGCCCCCACAATCAGCATATCCATCAATCGATCGGGCTCATCACTGCGAACAGACTCACGGAGCGTTTTTGCATAACGCGAGGCCGTCAATGCCGTATATCGAACGCCAAAGCGCTGCATAAAGACCAACACCTGCTCGTAATGCAACATTTCTTCCCGAACTAAGCGCGCCATCAAACGTTGCAATTGCGCATTGTCGCGATAGCGACTGATCAATGACATGCCCGTCGCTGCCGCCTTATATTCACAGTTCGCATGATCAATCAGCAGGGTCGGCAAATCGCCCAATGCATGACGCACCCACGCCTCTGGAGTGGGTACCTGCAGAAACCCCTGAATCTCATCAACGATTGCGTCGATGGAAGCAACTTTAGAAACGATCGTCATTACTTGTAATAGGCATTCTCACGCTGGCTATGATCTGTGACGTCGCGGACACCCTTTAGTTCCGGGATGCGCTCCATCAGTGTCTTCTCAACACCATCTTTCAGCGTCATATCCACCGCACTACAGCCCTGGCAACCACCGCCGAATTGTAAGATGGCGACGTCCTCTTCCAAGCGGATCAGGCTCACTTCACCACCGTGCGCGGCCAGACCAGGATTGATTTCGCCAACCAAGATCTCAACAATCTGTTGCTCAACCGGCCCGTCAAAGGCGACTGTCGGCTGCTTCGCCTTAGGCGCTTTAATGGTTAACTGCCCGCCCAGCTTATCTGCCACGTAATCCACCACAGCGTCTTCCAGATACGGCAGGCTCGGCTGATCCAAATAGGCCACGAACCCATCGAGCGCGACCTGCTCATCGTCCCGCTTCTCTTCACCAGGTCGGCAGTACGCCAAACAGGTCTCAGCGTAGGCAGTGCCCGGCTGAGAGACGAACAATCGCACACCAATGCCATCGACATTTTGCTTGTCCAACAAACCTTTAAGGTAGATTTGCGCGCTCTCGGTAATATTGATGTTGTTCATTGTTTTTCTCGCCCTGGATGAACCTGTTACAGTGAGTTGGGTCATCCAGTGTAATTTCCAGTCAAAGAAAACGACATCTCTATGCAACATTTTTCGTATGTCATTATCGGTGCCGGCGTATGCGGACTCGCTGCAGCCTCTGTATTGTCCCCGCAACACACTAAAATCATTGAAAAAAGTAGAGGGCCAGGCGGGCGTCTTTCATCGAAGCGGCTCGGCGAACGACGGGCCGATATCGGCGCGCAGTTCATCACCGTGCGCGACCCAATCTTCACCGAGGTTCTGAATCGTGCCGAAATCGCCGGTGCGGTCGCCCGCTGGACCCCCGTTATGGCCCGCCTGACGCCTGAGGGTCTCGTCGCATCCCCTGACCGACATCCCCGCTATGTGGGAGCGCCTTACATGAACGCATTTGGCCGGTTTTTGGCCAAGGATCATGCAATCACGACAGAGACACGTGTGGCTTCGATTCACGCAGACCCCAAGGGCTATCGCTTGGTGACGACGGATGCCGAGGTCTTCAGCGCAACGAACGTCATTGTCACAGCACCAGTCAATCAAATGCAGACCCTGCTTGCGGACTTTGATGTCAGCATGATTGCCACAGGGTTCACGATGGAGCCCACTTGGACCGTTGTGATTGAGTCGAATGATACGCCCTGCACCCTTGACGGTTCGGCAATTGACGCCTGTTTTGGCGGAGATGACTCGGTCATTGATTTTGTCAGTCGGGAAGGTTCCAAACCGGGCAGAGCGGAAGGCCTCTGGGTCATCCACAGTACACCGGAGTTTGCAGCGACGCATTTAGAGCGCGAGCCAGACGAGATCGGGCCAATAATTGCCCATCATGTGAAGCAACAGCTCGGCCTCAACGGCCAAATTGTCCTAACCCATCGCTGGCGATTTGCACGACCGACGAATCCGGAACTGACAGCACAAAAAGGTGTGTATCAGATTGATCAAGGGCTCTGGATCGCAGGCGACTACTTATCGGGCGGACGCGTTGAAGGCGCCTATCTGGCCGGGATCGAGGTTGCGCATCGCGCCTTAGAGACCTCGGTCGACTGACGAAAACAGTGCGCGGTCATGCCGTGGCTTTCCACTCAAGCGCGCAAATGCCAGTAACCCGAGCATCACCACCTCAACTGCGAGATAGGCCCAACTCCACTCTTCATCAGGCGTCATGCGTGCGAATGCGATCAGGCGCACGAGCAACCAACACGCATAAATGACTATCAAATGGCCAAGCGAACGATGTGTTTGGGCTTCGATAAAACAGCCGCGAACAACCAAGCCGGCAAACGCAAAAAATGATCCGGCGATCATCACATGGAGTTCAATCGCACCGCTTGTGGAGAGCGCCTGCACACTCATCGCTGCCAATAACTGACTTGGACTCAGAAGCATCCAAGCCGCCAATGCCAAGAAAAGTGCAACGTTGCACGCGATCAAAATCCGGCCAAAGATCATCAAATTATCCCCTTAACTGTAGGACGAGACTGACAGACTCCGTTGTCATTGCCAACCGCTTGACGGAAACTGTGGTTTTCCGCGCATCACGATGAAGGCGTTTGGGTTTGCAGGATGCAACAGTGAGGATCTATGCAACACCGTCTGATTTGGTTTCGTGATGACCTTCGGCTTGATGACAATGCAGCGGTCACGGCTGCACTCGACGCGCCTCCTGACTGTCAAATCCGCGCTGTTTTCCTTACCGCTGACCGTGAGTGGGCGGAGTTCGGTTATGGCGCCAACCGGTTGTATTACACCGAGGTCTTGCTGCGTTCACTCGCAGCGCGACTCGCAGACAGGGGGATCACGTTTCAGATAGTCGCTTTGGCGGACTACGCGGACCAGGTGCAGTGGATGCTTGCCCATTGTGTGTCACAGGGTGTGACCGACCTGTATTGGAATCACGAATACCAAATTAACGAGCGGCGGAGAGATCAGGCCATAAAAACGAGCCTGACGCATACGCGGGTGCATGAGTTCATGGATCGTGTGGTGTTGCAGCCGGGTTCTGTACTGACAGGTGAAGGCAAGTATTACGGTGTCTTCACTCCGTTCAAGAAGCGCTGGCTCCAAACATTGCAGACCACGCACTACGGCTCCTTTGCCACCCCCTCCCGGACGCGTGCACCAGTCTCTGTCGCGAATTGGGCACCGCTCGCGGCTGCACCAGAATCCGATTTAAGCGGCTTTGCGTCGACCGAAGCCGACGCACAATCGCGCCTTGAGGAATTTATCGCCGAGGGTCTGGGACGATATCAAGCCACCCGCAATGCGCCCGCAGTCGCTGGCACAAGCCGTCTAAGCCCCTATCTAGCCCGCGGGCTCCTGTCACCGCGGCAATGTATCCATGCCGCAGAAGCCCATTTCAATCGACCCATCTGGGACTTGCCAGACGATGCGTTTGCATGGATCAACGAGTTGATCTGGCGCGAGTTTTATCATCACCTCTTGATTGGATTTCCGCGCCTTTCAAAGGACCGCGCGTTTCGTCCCGAAACCGAAGCGGTTGCGTGGCGAAATGAGCCGGATCAAATCAAGGCGTGGCAAACTGGACAAACGGGCATCCCGATCGTCGATGCTGGAATGCGAGAGCTACTCGGCTGTGGTTGGATGCATAATCGGGTGCGCATGATCGTGGCTCAGTTCTTAACGAAAAATTTACTGGTCGATTGGCGTGTGGGTGAGCGGCACTTTATGCGCTATCTCATCGACTCAGACCTCGCTGCCAATAATGGTGGTTGGCAATGGAGCGCGTCGACGGGTACCGATGCGGCGCCCTACTTTCGGGTGTTTAATCCGCTCAGCCAAGGGCAGACGCACGATCCCGAGGGTGCCTACATTGCGCGATGGGTTCCAGAGCTTGCGCCACTTCCAGCAAAGCAACGCCATCTTCCAGACGCCGCACTCCGTGCTGTGCGCTACCCTGTACCGATCGTGGATCTAAAAACATCGCGCCAACGTGCCATCGACGCCTTTAAGGAACTGACCAAATGAATGCTGCTTTACGTCGCCGAATTGCCATCGTAGGCTCGGGAATCGCGGGACTGACCGCCGCCTATCGACTCTCAAAGACCTGTGATGTGACTGTATTTGAGCAGAACGACTGGGTCGGCGGACACACCCACACGGTGGATGTGACACTCGACGGGCAACAGTATGCGGTCGATACCGGTTTCATTGTCTTCAATGAGTGGACCTACCCCCGGTTTTTAAATCTGTTGTCCGAAATCGGTCTGACTGAGCAACATACCGATATGAGCTTCAGCGTGAACTCAGAGACGACCGGTATCGAATACGCGGGCAACAATCTGTCGACCTTATTCGCACAACGTCGTCGGCTTCTCTCACCCAGTTATTACCGGTTCTTGCTGGATATCATGCGCTTTAACCGCCACGCTATTGCAGATTTAGCCAGCGGCCAACTCAGCGCAGATTTGACCATGCATGACTATCTGGCCGACCAGGGGTTTTCAGAGCTGTTTCGATCGCATTATTTACTGCCCATGGCCGCAGCCATCTGGTCGTCAGATCTTGGCGATGTCGAGCGTATGCCGGCTCTGTTTTTCATTCGGTTCTTCAAGAATCACGGCCTACTGTCCGTCAGCCACCGCCCGCAGTGGTACACGCTGCCCGGAGGTTCGCGCACTTACATCAAGCCGCTGACAGCTGGTTTTGCCGATGCGATCCGTTTGAATACACCGGTAACATCTGTGGTTGAACACGCGCAAGGGGTCGATGTGCACACAGCTCAGGGAGTTGAATCCTTTGATGGTGTGGTGTTGGCCGGGCATACCGATCAAACGCATGCCCTACTCAACGATCAACACCACACACTGAAGTCCTTGTTGTTGGGAATTCCCTACGCAGAAAACGACGTTGTGCTACACACCGATGCGCAGCAGATGCCTCTAAATCGTCGCGCATGGGCGAGCTGGAACTACCGAATCCAGCAACAACCGTCTGGCATCGGTGCGGTGGTGACCTATGACATGAATCGATTACAGAACCTGTCTGGCCCACATCAATTTTTTGTCACCTTAAACAACACCGCCAACATTCGAGAGGAAACCATTCTCGGTCAATGGCGCTATGCCCACCCACAGTTCGGACCACGCTCACTGTCAGTGCAAGCGGCAATCGATGACTGTAACCGAGGCCAACGGATGGTGGTGTGTGGCGCCTGGTGTCGAAATGGATTCCACGAAGATGGTGTTGTCAGCGGCGAAAAAGCGGCCATGGCACTGTCTCAGCACCTTGGTGTGGCATGCACTCTGTGAACGCGCATCGGTCAGCTCGTGGCGAGCTCTGGCACGCCAGGCTCAAACCAACCGAGCATCGGTTTCGATATCCAAGCGCGATGTTGCTGCTCGATCTTGACCAGCTCGATACGCTGAAAGGAACTCGGCTTAAGGTGAATCGTTGGGGCCTCATGCGCTTTGAGACCCGCCGCCATCTAATTGACGATGCGAGGCCGAGCGGTGATGCCGCGCGCAAATGGGTCGAAAGCCAACTGGTTGCGGATGTGTCCGGACCCGTGCGGTTGTTGACCAATCCACATTTGTTAGGCGTTGGCTTTAATCCGCTCAGCGTTTATTTTCTGCATGACAGCAACGAACAGCCCTCGGCGTTGATCTACGAGGTGTCCAATACGCCCTGGAATGAGATCTATCGCTATGCGATCCCATTCAGTGCAGTGGCCGATGGACAGTTGGCGGAATTCGATAAAGCCTTTCATGTCTCGCCCTTTAATCCACTGCGGCAGATCTACCAAACCCGTGTTCGCTGGCCCGAAAATGATCAGTTGTCCGTGTATTTAGCCTTACGCAATGTCGATGAAGCGCAGCCGATGTTTGAGGCAGGCCTGAATCTGACCCTGGCCCCATTCGCAGGCCGGGGGCTGAAACCTTTATTTTTGGGAATTTGGCCGCAAACCTTCGTGGTAATCGGCGGAATTTATCGGGAAGCCTTTGCCCTCTGGCGCAAAGGTGTCCCTTATCATGCCCACCCGTAGGACGCATTATGACCGAAACAACCACAAATCAAGCGCTGATGGTTCAGGAGCCAATGCCCCCAACATTGATGCAAAAGCTCGCACGGCGCGGACTGCTGTCTGCCTTTACCGAGATTCGCTATGGTCGGCTGACCATTGTTGAGGGT
This sequence comes from uncultured Pseudomonadales bacterium, assembly GCA_964628665.1. Lineage (GTDB taxonomy): Bacteria > Pseudomonadota > Gammaproteobacteria > Pseudomonadales > Litorivicinaceae > HIMB30. The sequence continues at coordinate 45,267 of CAZVNX010000013.1, forward strand.
GACAACACCTACTGTTTCGAAGGTGAAGCAGACGGCCCTGATGCCCATGTCATGGTGTTACAACCTGACGTGTGGACAGACGTCGCGTTCCGGGGGTCAGTCGGCTCCGGTGAGGCGTACATGGCGGGTTACTGGACGACGCCGTCGCTTGAGCAAGTGACGCGCTTGTTTGTCGCAAACGGCCACCTGACCGATCAAATGGAGCGTGGTGCTGCGGGCATCTTCCGTTTGGTTCTGCGCGGCTTACATTGGCTGAACAAGAACACGGTCAAAGGCTCAAAAAAGAACATCGAAGCGCACTATGATCTCGGCAACAAATTATTTGAGACCTTTTTAGATCCGACGTTGATGTATTCATCCGCGCTCTACGCCAATGACAACATCGATCTGCATCAAGCGTCACAAGAGAAGCTCGATCATATCTGCCGGAAACTCCATCTAACCGAAGACGATCATGTGCTTGAAATTGGCACCGGTTGGGGTGGGTTTGCCATCCATGCGGCCAAGAATTATGGCTGCCGAGTGACCACCACAACGATTTCTGAAGAGCAATTTGCCCATGCGACCGCCCTCGTTGAGAAACACGGCCTCGGTGCACGCGTCACCCTGTTGAAGCAGGATTATCGTGAGCTTGAAGGCCAATTCGATAAACTCGTCTCAATCGAAATGATTGAAGCCGTCGGGCATCATTACCTAGATACTTACATCAATACACTATCCAACCGATTGAAACCCAATGGAATTGCATTGATTCAAGCGATTACGATCGTCGAGCAGCGCTACCAAATCGCGGTCAAGAGCGTGGACTTCATCAAGCGCTACATTTTTCCAGGCGGCTTCCTGCCCTCGATTGGCAGCATCATGCAATCGGTTGGACGCGCGTCCGATCTGCGCCTATTACACCTTGAAGACTTTGCCAGCCACTACGCGCGCACGCTCGCGGAGTGGCGGCGTCGCTTCAATGCGGAGCGTGACACCATTCGTGGGCTCGGCTACGACGAGCGCTTCTGTCGGATGTGGGAGTTTTACCTTGCTTACTGCGAAGGCGGATTCACCGAGCGACAATTGGGTCTCGCGCAATTGATCTTCGCCAAGCCCTTGGCTCGACAGGAAGCGCCGGTGATGCCGTTGCGCCTAACCTGATGCGCGCGCTACTGATCAACCTCGCGGGCTTCCAGATCGTTTGGTTCGCCTTGGTATTGGGCGGCGATTGGGCACTGGGCTTGGCGCTTGTATGGGCGCTCTGGCACTTCGTGAAAGTGGCCGATCAGTCAGAGCGTCGCTTTCTGTTGGTGTGTGGCACGCTTGGCCTCTCAATTGATCAATTATTGACCTTTGTGGGCGTTCTCCGGTTTCCAGACATGCTGCTACCGGTTTTGCCATTGTGGTTTTTGGGCTTATGGATTGCGTTTCCAACGGTCTTACAGCACAGCCTACGTTGGGTATGGAGTGGGCATCCTGCGCTCACTCTGGTCGGTGCGCTTGCAGGTGCGGCGACTTACGTCGGTGGATCACGTCTGGCGCCGCTGGAGCTGCCCATGGGTGATGCACAGAGCTTTCTGATACTCACCCTCACCTGGCTCGTATTTTTTAATCTGGTGCGTCGTCTGGCGCCAAGGGCCACAGCTTAAACAGCACATGTGGGCGAGCTCGATCGAAATCGCGGTCGATGCTGGCATCCGTCACGTCCTCCACCTTGAATGCCTCAAAGACCTCTGGGTCGAGTTGAAATCCACGTGCATTGTTCGAAAAGTAGAGCATGCCGCCGGGCCGCAACCATTGACTGGTCTCACGTAGCAGTCGCGCATGATCACGTTGGATATCCAGAGTCATTTCAGACGCTTGCGTATTCGAAAACGTCGGAGGATCGAGCAGGATCAGGTCGTACAACGGCTCTGGACGGTCCTGAATCCATTCCAAGATATTTGCGCGCAAGAATTCGTAATGCGCTGGGTTTAACCCATTTTTGTCAAAATTATCCTCTGCCCAGTTGAGATAGGTATTGGAGGAATCGACACTGGTGACAGTCCGCGCATATCCCTTCGCAGCAGCCACACTCAGGGCGCCGGTGTAACAAAACAGATTCAAGACATGCAATCCCTTACAGTCCCGCATCAACCAGCGACGCAACGGCCGGTGATCTAAAAACAGCCCAACATCCGTATAGGTGGTGAGGTTCACATCAAATCGTAACCCATTCTCCATCACCTCAATCCACAGCGGCGCGTCGCCCTTCTCATACTGTGTCCGACCCGATTGCCGAAAGCGCTCTTTGTAAATCGCCTGCTTCAATGGAAGCCCCAAATGTTTGGGAACCCACTGACGGATCAACTGCCGCCGTTCGGCTGCCTTTTTCGGATCAATGGTTTTGGGTGGGCGATATTCTTGGATATGCAGGTAATCAGCAAACCGATCAATCACTACATTGAACTCTGGAAGATCGGCATCGTAAATGCGATAGCAGTTAATTTCGTTATCTTTCAATAGCTTCGTGCGTTTATCGAGGTTCTTTGAGATGCGATTTAATAGATCCATCACTGCCTCAGGAGGGGCTGCGTCGGCTTGCTCAACCGCCTCGCTGACATACCGATCGCCCATTGCGAACTGGCTGATCGTGAGTCGTTGGCCCCCGGCCTGCATGGTCCACTTCTTCTTCGCTCGGAGCCGCATCGCCTGCGACAACTCAGGTTCACTGGTGATGACGCCCAATTGACTTCCAGCCCACTGCTTCGCCCGCTCACCCAGGGTGTAGTACAGATCTGGTAAATCTTGACCTCGGCCGAGACGCGTCCCGTACGGCGGATTAGCTAAGATCCAACCAGTGCCTTCGGTCAGGCTTGGCTCCGGTGTAAGGTCATACAGATCTCCAGGATGGATTGTGATCACATCACTGAGCCCCGCACGCGCAATATTATCCTCGGCGCGCTCGAGTGCCTCCGAATCAATGTCATATCCAACAAAGCGAATGGCCGTGGGTCGCTCCATCGCCTTTGCGGCTGCCACACACTCGGTCCATGCGATGGATTCAAACCCAGTCCATTTCGATAGTGTCGAGGCCAAACGCTGGCGTTGTGGCGCCATATTCATTGCACGCATCGCCGCTTCAATCAGCAACGTTCCCGAGCCACAGCAGGGATCGATCACCACCTCTGGTTCGGATTCAACCACCTTCAGTCGCGCTAGCATCACCTGCGCCAGGGTTTCTCGCAGCGGTGCTGCTCCGCCATCCGTCCGATAACCCCGTTGATTGAGGGGCGTGAGATTCAGCGTAATGCCGATGTCCGCGGTGCCACGACCAAAACGCACCGCGATCCGGACCGCTGGCTCCACGCTGTCATAGTCTGGCCGCGGGCGCTCGGCTGCACTCGCTTGATCGCGGATGGCGTCCATCACCAGTTGCCCAGCGAACCGCGTATCTTTGACCCAATGCATTTTGCCGCTGACATCCACACGCACTGTCATGCCTGGGTAGAGACAGGCATTCCAATCAATGCCTGCAACTAACGCCCGAAACGCGTCAGCTGTTGGTGTCTCAGCGCGATCTAGAACCCAGACAACCCGATCACCAACGCGGCTCCAAAGCAGCGTGTCATAAGCATCTTTGAGACTTCCCTCGGCGGTCACCCAGCCAAGCGCGCGTCCTTTGACTGTCAGATCCCGCGCAAGCAACTCATCCGCCACAAGATCATCTGTCGCCAGGAGGGTTCCCACGGCGAAAATTCCTGTGCTAAGGTCAAGGTCGTGGTTCATGGTGAATCACTGGTGAAAGCCAAGGACGAGGGGTCGGTGACAGACACCGACGCCAAGGAGGTCACAACATATGAAAACAATGAAGCGTAACCTGGAAGAACGGTTTTACAACCGTGGTTATTCCGCAGGCGTGGAAGGACGTTCAAAAGAGCTCTGCCCCGCCACATCAGGCCCTGGTCGCGACGCATGGTTGTCCGGCTGGCGTGATGGACGCACCGCATCTTGGGAAGGCCTAACCGGCGTTTCCGGCATTCATTGTGACCCGCGGATCGCATCATAAGTGTTCCGTCCACTGCACCCCCACAAGGGGTGCAGTACTGCACCAACCTTTGCTTCAACATGTTTCCCGAATCGCTGCTTTGACGAGCCCAGGCCCGCGGTAAATTAAGCCGGTATAGAGCTGGACCAGGGACGCGCCCAATGCCAACCGCGCCTGACAGTCCGCCACCGTCATCACGCCACCCACGGAAATAATCGGTAACCGTCCGGCAAGCGCTGCATCCGCGACGCGCAAGCAATGCATCGATCGCGCGGTTAAGGGTGCGCCGGACAAGCCACCCATCTCACCCCGATCCGGGCTCACGAGGCCCTCGCGTGATAGCGTGGTATTGGTCAAGATCACAGCGTCAACTGCAACCGCCACAAGCGCCTCAAGCACCTGAGCCAGGTCGGTGTCCGTGAAATCAGGCGCCAATTTGACAAAAATCGGCAGCCTCGCGCCGTGACGGTTGGCGACAGTCTCTCGCGCCTCTAACACCGGCTTGATGACATCGAGGATGCGACTCGCATCAGCCAGGTCGCGCAATCCAGGCGTGTTTGGGCTCGAGAGATTCACAGTCATGTAGTCGCAGACAGCCGCCGCTTTTTGCAAACACACCACATAATCCGATGCGGCATTCGCGTTATCGGTATCCTTATTCTTGCCGATGTTGACACCCAGGATGCCTTGGTATGGATGCCCTTCAAGCCGCGCGACCATGGCATCCACTCCTTGGTTATTGAAACCAAATCGGTTGATCAGTCCTTGGTCCTTCAGTAACCGGAAGACACGGGGCTTGGCGTTACCGGCCTGCGGTCTTGGCGTCACAGTACCCACTTCCAGATGGCCAAAACCTAGACGAGAAAACCCAGAAACCGCCTCCCCGTCTTTGTCTAACCCGGCCGCGAGCCCAATCGGATTCGCAAACCGAAGTCCTGCCAGAACCACCTCGCGGCCGGACGTCGGCAGCTTTGGCCCGAGCAGACGGCCAAGTGCAGCCATACTGTGAATCGTGGCATCGTGCGCACGCTCAGGATCGAGCGCAAACAGGGCGGGCTTTAACAGCGGGTACACAGGCTCTCCAGCAGAAAGCGCGGAGTATACCTGTGCCACTGCCGAGCCGCACGGTTTTAGAGGACGATACGGGCCTCGAGCGCTTTCAGTTCCCGCATTGCCACAGACAGCATCGGATAGGACACCTCCACCGTGCTCTCGAGGCGATCTAAGATCGACAGCCAGCGATCGCTATCCGTCCGATGTTCTTCAAGGAAAGCATGCACCAGGGCGTCAGGCTTGCCTTTCCGCATCGAAAGCGCGGCCGCCAAGCGTTGCTGACTGGCATTGAGGTCATCGCGGAACGCCTCACGCGCGAGGGCCTCCCAGTTATTGGCCACGGACAAGGTGTTCACCAATCGCGAGAATCGTAACAGGCCTAAGTGCTCACCCAAGTTCACGAACACACTCGCAACATCCATCAGTTTTCGACCTGAAACCTGGGTCACCTCGGCAATCGAGATCAGCTGAGTAAACGCTAAGCCGACTCTGATCCGATGCGCGGCTTGGGGCTCGACACCCTGCTCCACCAGCGCCTGAATCTCTGCTTTCACGGCCTCTTGACGCGAGTCAGGCAATAACGAAAGCCCCTCACTCAGAAGGGAGTTCATGGCATCTTGATAGCGCCCGATTTCGTCAGCGCAGGATTCAGTCAGTGGCCGGTTGCGCAATAACCATCGCGTGGCTCGACGTACCAGGCGATGCAAATGACGCATTTCCATCAACTGAGACTCCGCCGGCAGTTGCCCATCTGCGACTTCAACTCCAGCCCAGGCCGATTCAAATTGATAGACCGACTGCGCCACTGCAAAGGCTTTCAAAACCTCGATTAGGCTCCGACCACTGGCCTCCTGCATCCGTTTGGCAAAACTAATGCCCATCATGTTAACCATCATGTTGGCCCATTGAGTGGCTGCAATTTCTGCCACCAGCTGATGGTTCAACAAGGCCGCTCGATCCCGTTTAACCAAGGACGCTGGGAACGCGCTGAGCGCACGCGCCGCGAGCACAGGATCTGTTGCAATCTCAGGTACTGCGAAGGCTTCTTTGAGCTCGTTCTTCGCGTACGAGATCAATACGGAGAGCTCAGGACCTGTCAGGGTCTGCCGATTCGCCATCCGCTCATGCATGACCTCATCGCTCGGCAGAAACTCAAGTTCCCGATCAAGCCGTCCCTGCTCCGCCAGCGACTGCATAAACCGCAATAGGTCATCCGGCGTCTCCGTGGCGTGTAGCCTAGCCAGACTGACAGCCTGTGCTTGGCGGTAATTGTTGTGCAAGACCAACTCAGATACCTCATCGGTCATCTGTGCGAGGATCCGATCCCGTTGTTTCCGCGTGAGATCGCCCTCGGCCATCATTTGATTCAAGTGAATCTTGATATTCACTTCGTGGTCCGAACAATCCACGCCACCGGCATTGTCAATAAAGTCCGTATTGACCCGCACACCGTTCAACGCAGCCTCTACGCGGCCTCGCTGGGTAAAACCAAGATTGCCACCTTCACCAATGATCTTCGCCCGCAGATCGCGACCATTCACCCGAAGCCCGTCATTGGCCTTATCGCCCACCTCAAGGTGCGTCTCAGTTGCGGCCTTCACATAGGTCCCAATTCCACCATTCCACAAGAGATCAATCGGAGCTTTCAGGATCAGCGACAACAAGGCTGTCGGCGTATAGACCCCAGGTTCGCAGTCGAGGACTCGAGCCATCGCATCTGACAGTGTGATTTGTTTCGCGGCTCGCTCAAAGACACCGCCACCTGAACTGATCAAGGCGGTGTCGTAGTCCGCCCATCCTGAGCGCGGCAGTGCGAACAAACGCTGCCGTTCTGCGAAGGATTTCGCCGGATCTGGGGTCGGATCTAAGAAGATATGCATGTGATTAAACGCCGCCACGAGGCAGGTCTGATCCGAGAGCAATAAGCCGTTCCCAAACACATCGCCACTCATATCACCAATGCCAATGCAGGTGAACGGCTCTGTCTGGCAATTTCGTCCCATCTCACGAAAATGGCGTTGCACACTGACCCATGCGCCCTTCGCGGTGATCCCCATTTTCTTGTGGTCATATCCCGCCGATCCACCGGAGGCAAAGGCATCACCGAGCCAAAACTGCCGCGATTCAGAAATGCGATTGGCAATATCTGAGAAGGTTGCCGTGCCTTTATCCGCGGCAACGACCAGATAGGGATCTGGATCATCGTGACAACGGGTTTGCGTCGGTGGAACCAGCTCACCCGCGACCAGGTTGTCGGTTAAATCCAACAGCCCCGCGATGAAGATCTCATAGCAGGCAATGGCCTCTGTCTGGATCGCATCGCGATCACCCGAGGGCAATTGTTTCGGAAAGAAGCCACCTTTCGCGCCAACCGGCACAATCACTGAGTTCTTGACCTGCTGTGCCTTCACCAAACCGAGGACTTCCGTGCGATAGTCTTCGCCACGATCCGACCAACGCAGTCCCCCACGCGCCACCGGTCCGCCGCGCAAGTGCACCCCTTCAACCCGCGGCGAGTAAACGAAGATCTCATACATCGGGACAGGTTTTGGAATGTCGGTAATGCCTGCCGGCCTCAATTTAAAACTGAAATACGGCAAGTATTGATCATTGGTTTTTTGGAAAAAGTTGGTCCGAACAGTGACAGTAATCAGCTCAATCAGCCGCCGAATGAGGCGGTCCTCATTGAGACCCGCGACGCCGTCGAGCTGCGCGAGTAAACCATCTAACACCTTTTCCTCTAAATCCTTGGAGCGCTTTCGCTTGGGATCAAATCGTGCATGGAAGAGTCCCACCAAATCGCGGGCAATCTGCGGATAATTCGACAGCGTTTCCGCCATCCAACTTTGCGACAGCTCAAAACCGATTTGCTTCAGATAGCGTGTTAACGCGCGAATCAGCGCCACGTCGCGCCAGTTCAGGCCGGACAACACCACGAGCTGACAAAATCGATCGGATTCCGTTTCTTTTCGCCAGGCAGCGAGCAAGGCCTCTTGGAAGGATTCGCGGATTTGTCCAAGTTCCATCGAACCCGGCAATTCCAACTGATAGTCATGAATCCAAACCGTACGATCTTTTCCACGCACGACGTAAGGAGATTCTGCAAGCACCCAGGCGCCGAGGTGTTCAATTAAGGGCAATGCATCTGATAATGGGATGGGATGCTCAAGCGAAAACAGCTTTAAACGAAACGCTGAACTTGCGGCGTCCAGATTTTGATACAAGGACACCGCCACATCATCGCTGGAGTTGAGGCTGTCTGCCCTCTGAATATCGAATACCGCACGACGCGGCGAGAAGTCTTCCCGATAGCCTGCTGGAAATCCTCTTCCATACCGTGCATAGAGCGTGTTCGCGCGCTCCTCACCGAGCTCACTCTCAAGCGCTTCGCGAAACTGATCGGCCCAACTTGAGACCGTGTCACTGACCTGCTGTTCCAGTTGGCGCACATTGACCTCAGGTGCGTTGGGCTTTAAGCGGAAAATCATGTGCACCCGGGCAAAAATACTCTCGGAGAAGAAGGTGCTAAATGAGGAGTCTTCTGCATCGAGCGCGTCACTTAACAAAGCCTGAATCGTGATGCGTGCTTCAGTGGTATATAGATCCCGCGGAATGTATAGAAGTGCCGAGCAGAAAAAACCAAATCGATCCCGATCAAGAAATAAACGCAACTGCTTGCGCTCATGCAACTTCACAATCTCATTCACGGTCTCGCTGAGGTGGGTTCGGCTGGATTGGAACAGTTCATCACGCGGGTAGACCTGCAAAATTTGTCGCAAGACTTTTCCGTTGTGGGTGTTGACGGAAAAACCCGATGCCTCAATCACATACTCGAGTTTTGCACGAATCAAGGGGATTTCACTGGCCGGACGGACGTACACCCGCGCGGTATAGAGACCAATGAGACGATGCTCACCGATGACCTGCCCTTTACGATCTAAGGCAAGTATCGAGACCACATCTGGGTACACGGCACGATGAATCGTGGAGCGCACAGGCGCTTTCACGAACACCACCAGATCATCGGTGTTGGCCGGTTTCTGCGTCCGAATCCGTGTTGTGGTTTGCCCGTCCGTGAGCGTCTGATTGCGCGAAAGACCGAGGCTACTGCCAGAATGTGCTTTTAACGCACCCTTGGGTCCTAGCTCAAAATATTCATAGCCGATGAAGGTAAAGTGGTCGTCTGCCAACCAGTTTAAGAACGACTGGACCTCACTGATATCGCTCGGCGGCAATGCTGACGTCGACAAATGGTCAGCAATTGCGGTGGCTTTTGATCGCATGGTGTCGAAATCATCCACCACCACCCGCAGATCCTGAAGCACCTGTTGCAGTGCCACCTTGGTTTTTCGCAGCACATCAGGTTGGGTGGTGCGATCAATTTCAAACCAGATCAGGCTTTCACGTGACCCTGAGTCGCCATTGGCGGGCCTCAGGTCTTGCAACGCCCCTTTCCCATTACGAGACACATCAAGCACCAAATTTGCTTGCGTATGCACCTCGATTTCCTGCTGCAAGAGTTCAATACGCAGGCTATCGACCAAGAATGGAATATCTGGATGGTGCACGATGCACACGGTGTAGTCGCTTTGCCAGCCAAACTCCTCAAAGCCCGGATTGATCAACAACACCTGCGGTTTGGGACTACTCGCGAGGAGCCCATGCGCATGCACAATCGCGCCAACAAGGTCGTCGCGTCGAAAGCGTTCGAGATCACGTGCGGACAACGAGCTGAGAAAGGCCCGCGCAAACACATCCATGCCCGGGTTCTGCGAACATGCCAAGACCTCCCGAACCAAATCCTTTGCTTCAAATGCGGTTGTTGGCATGCGCTTCTCCTAATTTTTTGGCGATTCTTTCCGCCGGCTCTTGTCGACTATTTCATACAAATCTTTTGACAGCTTCATGACAGCCATCGACTCTAACTCAGCGCACATTGCGTTCGCATATTCCGGCGTCAGTCGCGACCACTGACACAGGGGATTGACCAGGCGTGCGGCAATTTGTGGGTTCATGGCGTCCAGTTTCACAATCACATCGCGCACATAGCGATAGCCCGCCTCTGTATGGAACGACTTGACGTTCCGCGCCGAAAACGCACCGATCACGGCACGCACGCGGTTTGGATTGGTCCACGCGAAGCGAGTATGTTCGGTCAGCTCCTGAACCCGAGCCAGGGTTGCAGTCGATTCGTTCACCGCTTCGGTCGACAGCCACAAATCCAACACCTCGTCGGTGTCAGCAGAGGCCAAGAAGGCTTCGGATAACCGCTCACCCAGAGCAGGCGAGCCATCCGAGCGTGCGATGCGGTACGCGGCAAAACGCTCAGTGAGATTGCTCGCGTTATCGAACAGATACGCAAGCTCAGCATCCACATCAGCCGCCCGTGCCCAGAATCCGAGGGCTGCCAAGCCGAGGCTACGACACCCAATGGCGTGCGCTTCCGGCTGATAGGGACCCGAGACTTGCATCGCACGATACACCTGTGGCCACACAGGGAGTAAGGCCTCAGCAATCGCGTGACGCAACCGTTTCCGCGCCGCCACCAAAGCTTGTGGGTCAGCTGGCTGAAAGGCATCCCACAAAATGTTGTCCTGCGGCAGCATCAGCATTTCCGCCATACAGGCTGGATCACGAATCGCATCAACGGCTGATAAGAGCCCACCGAGGACCTCAACGACCATGTCTGTTGCCCGACCTGCATCGGTCATCTGTTCAGCGATGGCCTTCAAATAGAGTGCCTGCATCGCATCCCAACGACTCACCCCATCGTCGTCATGCAAGGCGACTGCAGCATAATCAGCCAAGCTCCGGTCATAGGCTAACCGCACGGGAGCCGAAAGCCCCCGCAACATGGAGACGACTGGATCTCCATCAGGCAGATGAATCGCAACATTCTCACCTTCTGAGTGCAGCTCAAGCAGCCTCTCTGGTACCAGCACGGTACCGCTTGTCCGGTCAAACACCTGGTAACTCACAGGAATCACGTAGGCTTGATGCGAGTCGGGTGTGGCAATTGCAGGTGGCCGCTGTTTGAAGCGCAGTGTAAGCATACGTGTGTCTGCATCCCACGCGTCCTCGACGTGTAGAACTGGCGTACCAGGTTGGCGATACCAGCGCATAAATTGGCTCAAATCGCGTCCTGAAACCTCTGCCATTGCGGCCACAAAATCTTCAATCGTCACTGCCTGGCCATCATGGCGCGCAAAGTACAGGTCACTACCGGCCCGGAATTGCGCTGCACCCAGAAGGGTTTTTAACATCCTGACGATTTCCGCACCCTTCTCGTAAATGGTCAGGGTGTAGAAATTTGAAATTTCGAGATATTCACTGGGCTGGACTGGGTGTGCGGTCGGACCTGCGTCCTCGGTAAACTGAGCCGAGCGTAAGAAGTTCACATCCTGGATGCGCTTCACCGCGCGCGAATTGATATCGGCACTGAATTCGCTGTCGCGGAAGACGGTAAAGCCTTCTTTCAGGCTCAGTTGAAACCAGTCCCGGCAGGTCACACGATTTCCTGACCAGTTATGGAAGTACTCGTGCGCGATGATCGCTTCAATCCGCTGAAACGCTTGATCTGTCGCCGCATCGGGGTTGGCCAGCACACAGCTCGAGTTGAAAATATTCAGCCCCTTGTTTTCCATGGCCCCCATGTTGAAATGGCTGACCGCAACGATCATGAAGATATCGAGGTCATACTCGCGCCCAAACGCCTCTTCGTCCCAAGCCATCGCTCGCTTCAGACTTTCTAGCGCGTAATCCACCCGATTGAGATCTTTTTCGTCCACATAGATTCGAAGTTCGACCGATCGGCCAGAACGGGTCACAAAGGTGTCCGTCGCTAACGCCAACTGACCACCGACAAGGGCAAAGAGATAACAGGGCTTCGGGAACGGGTCGTGCCACACAACCTCCCTTGAGCCGTCCGCATGCACTGTCTCAGACATTGGATTACCGTTGGATAACAGTACCGGATAATCCGCAGGCGCCACCACTGTGGTGGTAAATACACTCATGACATCCGGTCGATCCGGATAATAGGTAATCCGACGGAAACCTTCTGCTTCACACTGCGTGCAGAACATCCCATTTGAAAGATACAAACCTTCGAGCGCGGTATTTGCCTCTGGATTAATCTCTGTCACCACAGTCAATGTGAACGCCGGCGGCACTTGCCGAATCAATAGCGTTTCATCGACCTCAACAAGACGGTCAGCGGACACCTCTTCGCCGTCAATTTGTACCGATAGACGGGTCAAATTGAGCCCGTACAGCTCCAACGCCGTGGTGTCATGCACTACGCGCTCAAATCGACTGGTCTGGGTCACTCGCGTCGCTGTTGGGTGCAATTCAAACCGTAAGTCGACCGAGTCGACGCGGTAGGCATAGGGTGTATAAGCTTCCAGCCGGGTGACTTGAGGCGCGGTGTCGACCGAACGGACATCAGTCATTTGGGATCTCCTGAGTTGGGATCAGATCTTGGGTTGGATCTGGAATATCACAGGTGGAATTACCGCGATCGATAAAGCCCGTCCGCGCGTCGGGTGGCGTGTGCAGGGCTTCATAACGCAGCACAGCTTCCAGCATGAGCTCTCGTTGTTCGGTGCTCACCACACGACCGTCTGGGAACTTCCCAAGCTCAACAGCTCGCTTTAAGTCGGCTAGCATCGCAGGGGTCAGCGCCTCGATCAATTCATCCACTGAGTTCATTCGGTTTCCTGTTGAGGTTCAATACGGCCGCCCCACTGTAACTTGGAGCGACAGATCTCGTAATAGCTGTAGCCTGGTGGATGCAACAGCGTCAAATGCTGCTCTGAGCGCCGAATCACGACTTGATCGCCCAATAACAACGAAATATGGGTTTGCCCATCGCAGCTCACCTGGGGCAGTGCTTGATGCTTCTCAGTCACGGTCACAGTCACCACGGAACTGGCTGGCACCACAATGGGCCGCGCATTCAGGGTGTGTGGGAACATCGGCACTAAAATCAAGGCATCCAGCTTTGGATGCATGATTGGACCACCTGCACTCAATGCATAGGCTGTAGACCCCGTCGGTGTGGCACAGATCAGGCCATCCGAACGGCTCGAGTACACAAACTGGTCATCAATGCACAGATCGTAACCGAGCATCCGCGCAGACTGCCCCTTGTGGATCACCACATCATTGAGCGCCGTCGCACGCGCTATGACCTGTCCGTCGCGCATGACTTCAACCGCATTGAGATTCCGGGTCTCTTCAGTGAATTCCCCAGCCAACGCTTGCTCAATCTTCTCAATCGCATCCTGCGGACGGATATCGGTCAAAAACCCAAGGGTGCCACGGTTGATACCCAAGACCGGCGTGTCGAAGCGCGCCAGTGCGCGGCTTGCACCCAATAGGCTGCCATCACCACCCACGACAATGGCGAGATCCACTTTTTGCCCGATGTGTTCCAGTGCACAGTGCGGTACGCCAACGAATTCGCCGTAATCAGCCACCTCATCTTCGAGCCACACCTCAATCTGCCTCGCCCGCAGAAACTCAAGGAGCCGTGCTATGGTATCCAAGGCTTGGTGATGCCCTGCGCGGCCAATCAAGCCGATGCGGTTGAATTTTTTCACATGCCATCCTCAGGAGTGATATGCCTATTACACCTCAATCTGCGTCTGAGGCGAACCATCCTGATGCGATTCGTCACGAATTAGATTGGCTCGCACAGGCCAGACCGCTCTGGCAGTCCGATACGGTGCTCGGTTCGACATGGTGTGACGCAATCACCCCACACGATACTCAGACCATCGCAACCGAGCTTGCGAACCAGTGGGCTTGGCATGGCGAGCCCCGTCGTTTGGGTCGCCGTTTCGAAGAACTCATGACTGCAACCCTTGAGGCCATCGAAGGCATGACGCTGTTGCGCCATAGTCTGCCGATTCGCGACGGCACCCACACCCTGGGTGAAATTGATTATCTAATCGAGGCTGGGGGTGTCGTGACACATCTTGAAGTCGCGATTAAATTCTACGCCGGCATGGCCGAGGACCGCGACCGGCGGCGGCTTGATCAATGGGTCGGCCCAAGTTGCCAAGACCGTCTTGATCGCAAAATTCACCATCTCCAATCGCACCAACTGCCGCTCAGTCTGAGTGATCATGCCGCGCAGACCTTTGCCGAACTCAAGATCCCGACACCGACACAGCATCTGGGCGTGATCTACGGCTATTTACTGCACCCCTGGAATGCACCTCGACAGACCCCAGACGGCGTCAATCAAACAGATTTAGCCTATTGGTGTGCATACAGTGACTATGCTGAGGCCTTTCGGACACTTTCTCGGCCTTTTGGTAGTGCGTGCGCTTGGCGGCATATTCGTCGAGATCAGTGGATCGGACCGGTCGGTGTCGCCCCAGACTACCCCCTCGTGCCCAAAGCTTTACCGCGACCGGAGCAAGCAGACTGTTACGCGTTGCTACGAAAAGACCGACCGTTTACAGAGGCACTCCGAGTGTATGTGATGCCTGATACATTCGCGCAAAAAGCACTAGATGCATCGGCTGACCACAGAATCGAGACGTAAAAAAACCGGCCGA
>CAZVNX010000014.1:0-18975 GCA_964628665.1 uncultured Pseudomonadales bacterium
CTTCGGCTTCGGCTTCGGCTTCGGCTTCGGCTTCGGCTTCGGCTTCGGCTTCGGCTTCGGCAGATTCAATCACCTCAGTGGCCTTTGTCTCCGGCACTGTAGCGGCTGATTCGACTGGCTCGAGGACCGTCGCCTCATCGGCTTCGTCTGCGGCATAGGCTGTCTTTGCCTGTGGTTGCCGCACTTCGCTCTCGACAAAATTCTCAATGTCTTCAAAGGCGGCCTCGGTGTCTGATCCTGCATCAAAGCCTGAACGAAACACCTTGTCGTTAAAATCATGACCCAAGCCAAAAATCCGGTTGGCAATCTTTTCAACCCGATGGGCAATCAAATCATCCACTGCTGTGTCATCCATCTTCAGGGACACATCGCCGCGCGCCATGGCATCGTCTGCACGTAACTGGATCCCCTCAGGGGTTCCGTCAATGGAGGCCAAATAGATCGCTAAATCCTCAGGATGCATTTGTAAGACCGGTGGCTGCTTTGGCTGATAGCCCTCCAGTGCATCCAGACAGCCCTGCACCAAGCGCGCAATCGCGGTGGGTCCGACGTTCAATTCACCACGGACCAGATGCATCGCAATATGCATCGCGAGCTTTGAGAGTGGTTCAAAAAATTCAGACACGTTGTCACTGGCGTGCGCCAATTTTTCTGTCAGCGTGTCATAGGTTTGCCGACTCTCGTGAAGAAGTGCTTCGTATTTGGCATCTAACTCAGCGGTGATCTGGTCACCGATCGCCTCGACTTCTGCCTTCGCCGCGTCACGCTCAGCTTCCAGGGTTGTGCGCTCGGCTGCAAACTCAGCCTGCAGTGACGCTTGGGCTTCCGCCACGGCCGCGGCAATACGTGCCTCTACCTCTTCCTCTGGCACACCAATGATCGTTGGCTCGGGAACACCCACTTCAGCCCATTCCGTGCCGTCTTCTGTCTCGGTCGCATCCAATCCCTCGGATTCAGCGGATTCAGGCTCTGCCGCCTCTCCGGTCTCGGATGCCTCGTCGGATCCGACCGCGGTGTCGTCTGCGTCTGCACTCGCCTCTGACACACCACCGGCTTGTTTAATCGCCATAGGCTCAAAGGGCACATCCGTATCGAGTACGCGCCATGGCGGGTCCTCAAAGGGTTGCTCGTCTTTTTTCGCCAATAACGCGTTGTCCTCGAACGGGAATTCAAGTTCCGCGCCATTGGCGACGTAGGCGGCTTTCGGTTTAGACGAAATCATCACCGCGACCTGCTAGTACGAGCTCACCGGAATCAGACAACTTCCGAGCGGTTCGCATGATCTTCTTCTGCGCTTCTTCCACGTCGCTGATCCGCAGTGGTCCTTTCGCTTCCATATCATCAATAAACATGACCCGCGCACGCGCTGACATGTTGTCGAAAAACTTCTCTTTAACGAACTCACTGGCGCCCTTCAAGGCGGTCATCAACAGATCCTGCTCCACATGACGCATGATGGTCTGGATCGCACGGTTATCAACGTCAATTAAGTTCTCGAAGGTGAACATGTTGTCCTGAACGGCAAGTGCCAGATCTTCATCCAGACCCATCAAGCCTTCCATCACCTGGGTTTCCATATCCACCTTGGCAAAGTTCATGATCTTCGCCGCCTGCTTCACGCCACCCACACTGGATGAGCGGGCCGATGAGTTATTTGAGAACTGTTTCTTCATGATCGATTCGAGTTCTTGCATCGCCGCTGGCTGCACCGTTTCCAGTGCGGCGACTCGTTGCAAAATCTCCGGACGAATCGGTGGCGGCAAGAAACTCAGCACGTCCGCAGCCACCTCGTATTCCAACACCGACATGATGATGGCAATGACCTGTGGGTGCTCGTTTCGAACCATGTCAGAAATCGCTCGCGCATCCATCCACTTCAGGATCTCAAGGCCTTTCGAGGATTGCCCAGGCAAAATCCGCCCCATAACGGAGGCAGCCTTGTCTTCACCCAAAGCCCGTTTCAACACGTGCTCCACATAATCGCTTGAGCCTAGTCCGAGACTACTTTGCCCTTTCAGGGTTGCGACGAACTCATCCAACACGTAGTTCACCGCTTCCTGCGAAAGATCGGCCGCGCTCACCATAGCCGCACCGATCCGCTGGACCTCTTTAGGGTCCATGTACTTGATGATGTTCGCCGCTTCTTCCTCACCAAGAAGGAGAAGGAGGACCGCGGCCCGATCCGCTGAGGTGAGGCCATCGATCTCCTCACGCAGCGCATCGGTCATTTCAATCGGTTCTTGTCCTGGTAACGCCATGACGACCTCTTAGTTCGACTTAATCATGTTTTTGAGCACGTTGGCCACGCGTCCAGAATCTTCCTGAACGAGCATCCGGATCAATGCAACCTTGTCATCATAGGTGTTCGCCGTATCCAACATATCCGCTGAGATCGATGACTTCTTCGGCTTCAGCTTCGCACGGATTTCTTCCAGCGTCTCACCTTCACCAATCTCAATCTCACCATCTGTGACCACTGGGTTACCGGTCGCGTCCACAGGGCGGCCTTCTTCATCCACACCCACAGCACCTGGAGGCAGTGGCTGACCATCCGGTCCAAGGATTGGCTGACCGGCTTGTTGCTGCATCAGCATCTGTGTTTGTGCCGCTTCCATCGCCTTACGCTCATGCGACAACGGAATCCCCAAGAGTTTGTAGGCGATCGGGCGAATCAAGACAAAAGCGATGACCGCGAACACCAACATTGCCACCATGCCCTTAATGGCATTCAGCAACAGCACATTTTCATACCACGGCATGAGATTCTCCAATTCAGCAGCTGGGTCGAACGGATTGGCCACGACAGTGACCTGATCGCCGCGCTCTGCATCAAAATTTACAACACCACGGACCAAATTGTTGATTCGTGTCATTTCACCTTCTGACATCTCAGGCAACGCAGGCCCTTCAAAATCTTCAGGTGCAGTGCCTTCCGGTGGCTGTGGATACTCACCCGGTGCAAACCGATTCACGGCAACCGAGACACTGACACGCATGACCGTGCCGTTAGCATCCTTCACCGTTCTGACAATCCGATCGAGTTCATAGTTCCGCGTGGTCCGCGAACTAACTGTCTCACCAATGTTTGAAAAGGTTTCCTTGGTCGCGGTGCCATCAAGCGCAAAATCAGAATCTTGCGGTGGCTGGTTACTGGTCGAGCCAGGAACGCCCTGTGCATCCGAGGTCGCTGTGCGATCTAACGACAGCACTTCAGAACGGGTCTTTTCACCCTTCTGCTCAGGGTCATAGGTCTCAAAGGTGCTTTCGGTTTCAGTGAAGTCCATCTCCACGTTGACCTGGGCACGCACGTTGGTCTCACCGTAGATCGGGCCCAACAATTGATAAATGCGATTTCGATAGGTGTCTTCGACCTGCTGCTTATGTGTCAGCTGCGCACTGGTCAATCCCAATGGGCTGTCCTTGGTCGCATCACTGAGTAGGTTACCCAGAGAATCCACCACCGTGACGTCGGTGGCAGCCAAATAGGGCACGCTCGATGCCACCAGGTTAATAATCGCATTGACCTGATTGTTGTCGATGTTGCGCCCGGCATAGCGTGTGACCACGACAGAAGCCTTCGGTGGCGTCCGATCACGGACGAAAACCGATTGCTGCGGCAATGCCAAGTGCACCCGTGCATGCTTGATACTGGAAATCCGAATAATCGACTTGGCCAGCTCCTGCTCAACAGCCGCCGCGTAGTTCGCCTGCTCCATAAACTGCGATGTGGTGATTGATGAGGACTGCATCATTGCATCAAAGCCGCTGGCTGTTCCCTCTGTGGGGAGTCCTTTTGACGCAAGGTAAATCCGCGCTTCGTGATAACCACCCGCTTCCACTTCAAGCTGGCCGGTTTCACGGTTCAATTGCGCTGAAAATCCGCCTTCTTTTAGGGCATCCATCGCTGTTTGCCGATCGGCATCGTTCATGCCTGGGAAAATCGGGCGATAGACAGGCTCTTGCATCGCCATGTAACTGGCAAAGAAAAACAACAACAAAATCCCGATCATGATGCCGGGAGTTGCCTTCTTCACGGCTGGCTGCGCGAGAATCTCGTTTAAGCTCGGAAACCCGCGGCTGCCGATGTTTTGCAACATGCCGCCTTGGCTCGGATTATCCCCAGTCGTCGCCATGCCCTGACCCATTTGGGCTTCTTGGGATTGCGTACTCAGTTGCTGGCCGGCCCCTTGGGTTTCGGCTTGCATCTGCTGCATATCTGCTGTGGTTGTCGCCATGCTGAATTCCTATCCTTTAAACCGGCATATTCATGATGTCTTCGTACGCTTTCAGGACCTTGTTACGGACCTGCAGCGTCGCTTCAAACGCAAGTGATGATTTCTGCATACTGATGACCACGTCAGTCAGTGGAATGTCTTCGCCACGCTCAAAAGCAGCCCGCATATTGGAGGACTGCATTTGTGCGGTATTCACTGAATTCACCAACTCACGCACCGCATCGTTAAAGCGAGGCTTCTGTACGTCAGCGGGGGCAATTGCGGGCTCTGGCTCACGTGTTTGGCTGACCTTGGCCTGATAGGCCTTGATCTGATCCATGAGCATCTGCGCTTGGGCGGAACCTGTTTTATCAATCATGATTCAAGCTCCTTATGCGCAATGCGACATGCTGGGACTCTCATCCCGCAGCCGCGCCATTTTGTAACGAAGCGTCCGTGGGCTGATGCCTAACTTTTTGGCCGCCTCTTCACGGGTCCGAGTCGAACGAATCGCTTCCATAATCACGTCGTACTCGCTGGCCCGAACTGCGGATTGCAGATCACGGCTTCCCGACAGCATGGAAGACTCCATGGGGCGATCGGCAAAGCGCATGGGCTCAAAGCGCGGCGTCATAAATGACGGTGTGGCATCCACTTCTGGACGCGCCATCGGCTCATCGAAGAACACATGTTCGGCTTCAATCCGGCCATAATTCGAAAACACCACCGCGCGCTGAATCACGTTATCAAGCTCACGTACGTTGCCTGGCCAGTGATAGCTGTACAGCTGACGCAGTGCATGTTCTGAGAACTGCGGCTGACTGATGCCATGCTTGATCGCCAACGAATTGGCGAGGGGCACGATGTCACCGCGACGCTCAGCCAATGCGGGCACCTGTAATTTGAATGCGCTGATCCGGTAATAGAGATCTTCGCGGAATGTTTTGTCGGCAATACCGGCTTTCAGATCTTTGTTGGTCGCTGCAACCAGACGGAAATCCAATGGAATCGACTCGCGTCCACCGAGTCTGACGACTTCCTTCTCCTGCAACACACGCAGTAATTTCGCTTGCAACTGGACCGGCATTTCGCCAATTTCATCAAGGAACACCGTGCCGCCGGCTGCTTGCTCAAAGACACCCGCCAACTCACGACTGGCACCTGTAAAGGCGCCTTTCTCATGGCCAAACAGCATGTCTTCGACCAGATGCTCTGGCATCGCCGCACAATTCAAGGCCACAAAAGGTTGGCCAGCCCGATCCGATAACTGATGCAGTGTCTTCGCCAACACCTCTTTGCCGGAGCCTGTGGCCCCCTGCAGTAAGACCGCTGCCTTGGTCACCGCCAAGCGCTCAACCAATGCCAATAGCTGTTGTGATTTTGGATCCACAAAAACGAACTGCGGCGCAGGTTCTGTGGGCGCGGCGACAGCGGGTTCAGGCGTTGCCGCTTGCACCGCTTGTTCAAATACCGGAAGCCAGGTGGTTTTGGAGAAGTCATGATCTGAGACCACGTGCACACCAGGAATCTGTGCCAGGGTGGTCACGGTCTGCATGTCTGATGCATCCGCCCGAATCACAAAGGACACAGCATCGCCAAAGGCCTTCATAATCGCGATGATGTCTTGAAGCGAGCCGTGCTTTTCGAGCTTGGTCACTACCAGCGCCAGTTGGTCTTTCTTTGCCAACAGGCCGGCGACCTCGGTTGAAACAATGGCCTCAAAACCAGAGTCCATAGCCAGCCGTTCAACGGAGGCGGATTCCGGCCAGCGTGGATCGGCAATTCCAATCAGGCCCTTCGATGTCGATATCTGCATGCTTGTTTACTCACCTGGTTAACTTCTGCCCAGTTGAAAGCAAGTGGCATGCCAGAGACGGCAAAGCGCCGCCGGACGTCGGTTTCAGAGGCGGCAAAGCGGCAAAATTGGTCGGAAACGCGGCGGTTGACGGGTTCTCGACAGGCGCGCGGAATGATTAAGCGAGGTTGTACTTGTTGATCTTCTCGATCAGGGTTGTGCGTTGCAGGTTGAGTAAGCGAGCAGACTGAGACACATTGCCTTCAGACTCCTCAAGAGCCTGTTTGATCAGATCGCGCTCAATGTCTGCGAGGTGATCTTTGAGGTGCAGTCCGTCTTCTGGGAAGGACACTAAATTTGGACCCGGCAAACCACCCTGTGCCCGCATGATCACATCCTCGACAGGGTTCTCCGCATCGGGCACATAAAGCGAAAGATCGAGCTCCGCTTGAATCGGCGCACCGTCGCTGAAGGTTGTTGTGCGTGTGGCCCCAAATGCGGCAATGGAACGCGGTAAAAGTGTTGCTGGGATTTTTGACAGCGCCACTTTTTGGTTGGGGAAGAAGCAACACAGTCTGTGCACCAGATTCACCAACTCTCGGATGTTGCCCGGCCAGTGGTACTCACAGAGCGCCTCCATCAAGGCGCCGTCGAACATCGGCACACCCGTGGCGTTGCCGTGCTGACTCAAATAATGCTGCACCAGTTCGGGTATGTCTTCTTTCCGCTCGCGAAGCGCCGGCAAAATGATCGGGATTACATTTAAGCGATAAAACAGATCTTCGCGGAAATCCCCACGATCGATATGGGTTTCAAGGTTTCGGTGCGTTGCAGCCACAACACGGACATTCACTGGCACGGATTTCGTCGACCCCACCGGATCGACAGAACGCTCTTGCAACACCCGAAGCAACTTCACCTGCATCTCTAGCGGCATGTCACCGATCTCATCGAGAAACAGCGTGCCGTCACTGGCCAATTCAAATCGGCCCACACGATCTGAAATGGCACCGGTAAAGGCACCTTTCTTGTGGCCAAATAATTCCGACTCGAGCAACTCCTTCGGAATGGCACCGCAGTTGACTGGCACAAATTGCTTATGCGATCGCGTTGATCCCGAGTGCAGGGCACGGGCGACCAATTCTTTTCCGGTCCCGCTTTCGCCAAGGATCAGGACGCTGGCATCGGATGTGGCTGCCTGCTTAATGAGACCACGCAATTCACTGACCGCCCGGCTTTTGCCGATGATCATCTCAAGCGCCATGGGCGGTTGACCTCGAAATCGTTCTGTTATGTGGGCCTAAGCATATAAAGACTGAGCACGGAGCTCAATGAAAACCGCAGAAAGAACAAGAATGTATTTACGCTTTCAGGTGTTCGACGGTGTTGAGGTAGGTTTTGTGGTGATAGGCAGTACCCGATTTCTTTGGTACCTGATGCAAGGAATGAAACTGCGCCAAGGTCTGGATATCGGTGGTGTGCGCCAATAACGAGCGTGTCTCGCCGGCCAACACAGGACCCCACACACTGGGGTCCTCGACATCGATCAAGCCGGTGTAGAGCTCTTTAAACAAGGGCCCAAGCGTCCGCTCTGCAGGAGTCTCCGCTCGAGCCGCCTGTGGGTCAGATGCGATATCGACCGGCGTGATCATTAGTAGTTATTGACCGCTTGCTGCTGTGTCAGCAACTCAGGCACCTGCGCCCAGGCCTCACGAATCTCGCCCATCAGTTTTTTCACTTCCTGGACAGCTTCGACGTCGTTTTTCAGATTGGCATGCATCAGACGACGCGTGCAGTAGTCATAGAGATCTGCAAGGTTGGCAGCGATCTCGCCACCCTTTTCGAGATCCAACGATCCCTGAAGACCGAGCACAATACGTGTCGCACGGCTTAATGATTCGCCTTTGGCCTGAATCTCTTTGCGTTCGATTTGACCTTCAGCGGCCGACAAGGAGTCGATCAGCCCGTCAAACAACATTTGGATCAACTGCACGCTGTCAGCGTAGGCTGTACCTGCCTGAACGCTCACTTCACCGTAACTTGCCAGACCTTTTTTGCGAAATGCCATGAACCCGCCCCTCTATGTTCGAGTGTTTCTTGATACACATAGAATCGGGCGGACAGGGGAAGTCTTTAGGGGTTTTTGTTTATTTCGGGCAATCGGTGTAGTTCGACGCGCGACACAACTCAGTCAACTGCGCGGCGACCGCTTGCTGTCCTTCATCGAGGACCAGCGTGGTCATGTAATTCAACTCTCCGGCCAACTCAATGCCTTGGTCATGCGCAATTTTAGACCACACAAAGGCAGCTGTCGGATTGGGTGTGCCAAGATCACCAGATTGCAGCACAAAGGCCAGCATGTATTGTGCTTCGGCATAGCCTTGCAAAGCAGCCGCCTCGAAAAGGCCTTTAGCGATCTGTGGATTGGCTTCGGTGGCACGGCCGTAATAGACCATCAACCCAAGCATGTACTGTGATTGCGGGAGCTCTTTTTCCGCTGCCGCGCGGAAACGCCGGAAGGCCTCGCGGTCGTTCACGGCGGTACCGAATCCAGAGTAATAGAGAAGTCCGAGATTGTGATTGGCTTCGGCGAGCCCTTGCTCGGCCGCCTGGCGATACCAATTCATCGCATCGGGATAACTTTGCGAGACACCCAAGCCCCGCTCATACATCAACCCGACGTTGTTTTGTGCTTTGGGATCACCCTCGCGAGCAAGCGGCAGCCAAGCGCGCAAAGCCGTGGAATGATGCCCTCGCTCGAGCGCTTTAACGCCCGGTTCGACGTTCGCGCCGACAACCACAGACCACAGACACAGGCAGACAGCGACGAGACGCTTAGCCACCATCCACGATGATCTCAATCCGTCGATTCTTGGCGCGGCCTTCAGCGGTATCATTGGACTCCAGTGGCTTGGTATCTGCAAACCCAGCTACTGTAACACGACCCTGCTGCAGCTCTGTATTGCCGAGCAAATAGTCAGCCACTGAGGCAGAACGTGCCGCAGACAGATCCCAGTTCGACTGGAACCGTTCGCTGAACGCAATCGGCACGTTATCGGTATGCCCCTCGACGGTCACTTGCCCTGAGGTTTGCGCAATGGCGCCACCAACACGATCCAACAGTGGCAAGAACGTCGGTTGCAGATCGGCAAATCCAGACCGGAATGACCCTTGCTCAGCCAACCGCACGATGATCTTGTCGCCATCACGCTCCACTTCAGCCAAGCCTTGCGCGATATCCTGCGAGAGCTCCATGCGGATCTTCTCAAGCTGCTCATCGACATTTTGTTTGTCCGATGGACCACCTTCGGCACTGCCTGAAGTCCCTGCTGTGGCGTTATCGCCCTCGCTTTGGCCTTGCATCGACTGCTCGGCCTGAGAGGCATCTTTCACCACCAGCTCCGATTCGACCTGCGCTTGTGCATCGGCCACCTTGGCGAACAGCTCGAGTGACTTTTGATCGATAATTCCAGCCTGTTGCCGTCCGTTATCGGAATCGCCTTCACCACCTGAGCTGGCGGGCGAGACTAATTCAACGACGATCTTCTCGTCCTCAACCTTCACCTCAACCTGGCCTTCAGCGATTTCCTGAGCCAGGATCTGCTCAACGGCGCGAAGATCTGCATTGTCTTTAAAATCTTCGGTCTTGTTTTCAGTCTGCGGCTCAACCTCACGCTTCATTTCGTCGGTGGTGTCTTGCTTCACAGTCTGTTGTGGCGTTGGCTTGGCCACGGCCGGCGAGAACTCGCGCGCGATGATGCTTTGCGCCTTGGGTGGCTCCACAATGGGCACCAAGCGTTGCACACCAAAGGCTGCTTTCAGTGAACCGGTGATCTGTTTGTATTTCGGGACGTTCATCTCTGCAAACGAGAGAATCAGTACGAAGAACGCCATGAGGAGCGTCGCCATATCGGCGAAGGTCGCCATCCATGCAGGGGCACCGCCCTTACAGGGGGCACACTCCTCACATTTTTTCTCGGGCTCTTCCTCAGGCGGATCGTCGGCAGGAACCTCGTCCTCAACAGCCGCCGCAGGAGCTGGCTCAGGGGCTTCGATCGAATCGCCGCCCGCCTCACCGTCCGCGTGGATTTTTTCGTCGTCTTCAGCCATGACTTATCCGATTAGCCCATCGCCGCAACAGCGCGCTCACGCGCTTTCGAATCAAGGAACGATCCAAGGATGTCACCCATCACACGTGGGTTGCCGCCGTCATTAATGAACATCACACCCTCGATGATCAGCTCATTATTCAAGGACTCCATCCCGGACTTGGTTTTTAACTTCATCGCACAGGGAATCAAAATCACGTTGGCCAAAAGGGCACCGTAGAGCGTTGTTAACAAGGCCACCGCCATCGCCGGACCAATCGCTTTTGGATCCGACATGTTACCAAGCATCAATACCAAACCAACCAGCGTTCCGATCATGCCCATGGCTGGTGCAATTTCTGCCCAGGCCTCGAAGAAACTGGCACCTGCGCCATGGCGCGATTTCATCTGATCATTTTCCCGCTCAAGCGAGACACGAATCAATTTGCCATCGGTTCCATCCACCAGCATGGCAATGCCTTTGGCCAAAAACTTGTTTTTGATGTCCTGGCCTTCAAGCGCAATCATGCCGTCTTTTCGGGCAATAGTGGCCAGCTCAGCAAGTTGCACAATCAGATCTTCAGGTTTGTCAGGATATCCGCCGAACGCTTTCCCCATCACGCCCGCGAACCCCAAAAACTCAGGCAGCGTGGAGCGATAGAGTGTAGCCATGATCGATCCGCCGAATACGATCAAAACCGATGCAACGTCAACAAACGGGGCAGGGTCGCCCATCGCCATGACAATCAAAGCCAGTGCGCCAATGAGGCCTACAACACTCGCGATATCCATTACATCTCTCCAATTCGATTTGAACCCAACGTCACCGCTGTACTCTGCATATCGGTCAGAAACCGAAAACATTTACCTGCGGTCACGTTTTTCGCTTTTCATCCGATATAGTATGGGACTGGCGTGAAGAGTAAATGACCTGTTGCGACAGAAGGGATAAACATGCGCATTTTAGTGCCGATGTTCGCCACATTACTGCTGGTAGGCTGTGAGCGAGACGCAGATAAAATCGACTGTGTAGACGCCTTTTCACCCACCGAATATGGCAAGTTTATTGTCGATGCCTCGACCGGAATCGCCACGCACAGTTCGGGCGATGTGTGGTACCGATGCCAAGCGGGGCAGTCGTTTCGTGGCAAAAAATGTTTGGGTGAACCCTTAAAACTCACTCGCCAAGAGGCAGATTCCTATTTGCGCGATTTTTCAGCCAAATCTGGCGAGCGCTGGCGCTTACCCACCCAAAGCGAATTTAAGCGGGTGATTGAGTCAAGCTGCGACAATCCACCTATGAATCCAAACGTATTCCCGGGACTGACCGTTGAGAACTATTGGCTCGACGATGGATCATGGCATGGCGAGAATTTTGGCTGCTCGATCTTTTTGTACCAGGGCTGGACTTCGTGCCGCCAACCCGCCCAGGTGCATCAACCGATCCTGATGGTTCGCGACTAATCAGACATAGCGGTCGGTTTGCCGGCCTTTGATGCCCTGCTTTTTTTCGGTCTCTGCGCGTTCGACTTCGGAGGGTTTTGGACGAAATGACTGGCATGGCCGTCCATCAATCCGCGTCACCTCAATGCAGGGTAAGGCCAAACTTTTAAAATTCATCGACTGGCACTCGTAAGGAAACTTCGGATCCCAGCTGATCTTGAAAAAACGACATTTCCAGCAATTCGGCCCGTCGGTACTCATTTGCGTTTCTTATAAATGTCCACGTAATAGCGGTATGCGACCATCAAGACAACACCGACGCCAAAGGCATATCCGACAACTTGCCGCCCATCGATGCCCGCAGGAATCCGAAAGTTCGGCTGCAGCCACATCATCATCACAACCGGAACCGCCACCAAGAGATAGACACGGATCAGTCGACAGACTCTGCAATCGGGACCACCAAATCGAAACACAACAAAACCCTTTGAATGAAAGAACTAAAATATACGGACATCATCGCGAAGACCAGTCATACGGGTCGATGCCAAGAAAGTCAGAGTCCGCGCTTGCAGGACGCAACCCCTCAATCGACAATATCGCAGTTTTTACCGGCGAGATCACATGGCTGACATTTATTTCATTGCCTCGAAAGTGGCTTGGTTTTTCCTAGAGCCCCTGCATCTCTTTGCCGGTTTGGTGTGCCTACTCGTTCTAGCAGTGTGGTTTAAGTCGACGTGGACTCGTGGCCTCTCTGTGCTGGTGATCGCAAGCATGCTCGTGATCGGAGCGCTACCGGTCTGGAATTCGATGCTCTACAGCCTCGAGCGACAGCATGTTTCTGATCCTGCCCCCAAGAAGGTCGCAGGCATCATTATCTTGGGCGGGGCCCTGAGCTCTGGATTTATTACTGAAGCCCACGGTCAGGTCGCTTTAAACAGTGCGGCCGAGCGTATGACAACGGCCGTACAACTGATGCGGACCTATCCAGACGTACCGGTCATATTCAGCGGATTCTCAGGATCCTTTGTCCGCGCGTCCCTATCCGAGAGCGATCTGGCACTGCGCTTCTTCGAGGAAGTCACTGGGACGACTGAGCGGATCATCTTAGAAAACCAATCGCGCAATACCCGCGAAAACGCCCTCTACAGCAAAGAACTCATGGGCTTTGCTGGCCAAGGCCAATGGCTTCTGGTGACCTCCGCGTTCCACA
Organism: uncultured Pseudomonadales bacterium; assembly: GCA_964628665.1. Classification (GTDB taxonomy): domain Bacteria; phylum Pseudomonadota; class Gammaproteobacteria; order Pseudomonadales; family Litorivicinaceae; genus HIMB30. Next base: position 12,754 of record CAZVNX010000014.1, read on the forward strand.
TGCCGCGCGCTCTGGAAATTTTCCGCGACCAGGACTTACCTGTTGTCCCATATCCAACAGACTTCCGGAGTCGGATCCCAAGCGACGAATTTCGATGGGATCTCGATGACGGTGCAGGCCAACTCTCACTTTTGATGCACGAGTGGATTGGTCTGATGGTCTATCGAACGATGCAAGCCCCTCACTAAAACCTCATTTCAAACCCTCATTTCGTCCGACACACGCAGTGGCCTTTCTCAGACAAGGCGCTGTTCACAACAGACTATGCTGTTGACTCGCCCCCAAATTAATTACTATTGTTTAAAATCTAAGGATTTGTGATGTTAGGTCAACATATGAACGATATCGAGTGGACAAAAGACTCCACACTCACTGCACAAGGGCAAACCACAATCCCGAAGTTTGTTCGGGAACATCTCGGGCTCGAGCCGGGCGATAGCATCCGGTTTTTTCCGATGGATGATCACGTGCAGATGATGCGGGTCGGAAGTGTCAAAGAGTTAATCGGGATGGTTGGAAGCAACGCCTCCGAAACCGTAAGCATCGAAGAAATCAATGAGATCACTGCCAAGGGTTGGGCAGGAGAGCTGTCTGAGGATGATAACGAGGAAAATGAAGCGGAATGATCACACTCGATACCAACGTGATCGTTCGATTCTTCGAGCGAGATCATCCGACGCAACACGCACTCTCACATCAGTTGATCGACACACTGTCAGCGGAAAATCAGGGGTTCATTCCGCGTGAGTGCGTGATTGAGTTGGCCTCGATACTCACGCGCCGCTATCAGTACTCACCAAAGCAACTGAGTCGCGTGATCCGAGCCTTAGTCGCACGTCGAGAATTACTGGTTGAGAACAGCCGTCGGGTCAATTGGGCCGCCTACCACTGCGAGCACTCGGGCTATGACTTTTCAGATCTCATGATTCTCGGCGCGGCACGCGATCGGGATGCAATCCCGGTCAAAACATTCGACAAAGGGTTCGGTCAACACGACCAGGTGTCGTTGCTGCGTCCGCACTAGTCGCGGATGACGAGTGTGGGCTCTTCGAGAATAAGTCGAGCGACTGCAGTCCCCAACGGGGACCCAATCTCAAATCGAACCGGAATCCAGTGATCCCCGACCTGACCGAATAACAGGGTTCGGGTGATCTCGGTCTCGCCAAACCGAAACAGTCCGCGCTTGGTTGAAAACCCACCGATGCGCTGAACCGAAATCTCGCATCGATGCGCGACACCGGAAAACTCGCGATCAACATCCGCCAGCAGTTCAATATCCCCACCATCGACAATCACTAAATCGTAGCGACGGATGCCATCAAAAATACGATAGATCCCTTCGCACCGTCCGGTCACATCAAGACGCTTGGCGATCTCAAACACAGGCACAAATGGATCCACGGTTTCGGCAGTCGACTCTGCTGGAATCGGCGAAACCTCATAACTTCTGGGCTTTGAACGCACATAATCGACCTCGGGTTCTCTCTGGTCTGGCAACCAAGTGACGGTGATCTGACTAAAGCCGTCATCCCATTGACTGGATCCATTAAGGAGTTGCGTGCCATCGCGCATATCGAGAATTTCAAGTTCGGACTGGAAGGCACTGAACCACGCACCAGCACCGCGTGACAGCACCGAAACCTGCACCGATCGGACCGATTCAGAGTCGAGTAAACGCATCTCAACATCGGCCAGGGTCAGCGGACCCCAATCCACTTCATAGCGCAGCAACTGCCCATCAAAGGCCTGCAACACACTCGAAATACTGAGCATCCATGCGATAAAAAACTTCCGCATCATTGCGCCACCCGCTGTTGAAATGCATCAAAGCGCCGTTGCCACTCTTCGGCCCGCTCGAGGTCATACTGCGGTTGGCCAGGCTCATCGTAGAGCCGTGCAAGTCCCAAGGCCGCGTACGACACACCCCGTTGATAGGCTTCGAGATAGAGGGGCTCGGCGAGATCTCGGCGACTTGCAGCCAGCCCATTGCCAGTGTGATAGGTCACTGCCAAGGCAAACCAGGCAGCCGGGTACTGAAGCGCGCGGGCTTTCTCGAACGCAGCCACCATGTCCTCGCCCCGCTCGGCTTTCAAAAATCCACGACCGAGTTGCACCCAATAGCGGCCGTTTTCTGGCGAGACGATTAACGCCTCGGAACAGGCGTCGATTACGGCAGTGGCTTGAATACCGGCATAATCAACCGGTGGCGCTTGATGTGCAGGGTCGGCAGCCATTGAGGCCAATTGATCGCACCGCGGCCCATCCGCAGAAACTCCTGGAGATGCCAGAAGGATCGCACAGGCGAAATTACAAGGGAGGCAGCGGCCCCAATTGACTGCGGCAGTAGACCAAGGGGTCAACCGCACTGTCCGCCATTTCGAGATACTGTACTTCACCGAGTAAAATGCCATGATCACCCCCGTCGTACAGAGCATGGTGACGGCATTCCAAATAGGCAAGGCACCCCGCAATTTTTGGCGCACCATGAGGCCCCTGAACGATGGCCAGCCCCTCTGTTTTGTCGACGCCCGATTTGGCAAATTGCCACGCCAGATTGCCCTGCGTGCCAGCCAGTAAATGAATACTAAAATACGCCGCTTCCGTCAGAGCGGAATAACACTCGGCATCTTTGGCCGGACACATCAACACCAACACAGGATCCAAGGACACCGAGGTAAAGGCGCTGGCGGTCATGCCGACGACCTGCCCATCCGCAGCATAGGCCGTGGTGATCGTGACACCCGTTGGGAAACTCCCCATTGCCTGTTTGAAGTCTGAAATCGCGACCGTCATCCGCCTGCCTTCTTCACTTTGAACCCTTGAGATTCTAAAAATGCCATGATCTTTGCCACATGATCGCCCTGGATCACGATCTGCCCATCTTTTGCGGTACCACCCGTACCCAAGCGTTGTTTAATGGATTTCCCCAACGCCTTCAGTTCGGCATCACCGCCTGGAACGTCCCAAATCACCGTGGCTTCTTTGCCGCCACGGCCCTTGGTTTCGCGACGCACACGCACGACCGAATCCGACGGATTTGTCGAATGCGCTGGCGAGTCAGATCGGATACGACCCGACTCGGTGGAAAACACGAGCCGAGTCTCTTTGGGCATTTACAATTCTTCGAGTCGAGATTCAATGTCCGGACGCGCCATGGCCCGGATCAGGTCTTGAATCGTTACACAACCAACCACAGCACCATCGGCATCCACCACACGCGCTTGCGATGACGGCGATTCCGTCACCAGTTGCGCTGCATCCTCAACCAACATGTCAGCGGACAACTCTGGGCCCGCCTGATCGTTGGGTGCGGACATGATGGTTTTCAACTTAATCACCCGTCCGCGGTTGATGTCTTTGGTGAAGTCCGCGATGTAGTCATCTTTTGGCTTCAGCACGATGCGTTCGGGCGTACCCTGCTGCACCACGCGACCGTCGCGCAATATCGCAATCTGATCGCCGATACGCAAGGCCTCTTCCAGATCATGAGTGATAAAGACGATGGTTTTATGCAATTCCTGTTGTAAGTCCAGCAAGATGTTTTGCATATCTGTCCGAATCAGCGGATCCAAGGCACTGAAGGCTTCATCCATCAACAAGATGTCCGCATCGGTCGCAAGTGCGCGCGCCAAACCCACGCGCTGTTGCATACCGCCAGACAACTGAGTTGGGTAGTTAGTTTCATAACCACCCAAGCCGACACGCTCAATCCAATGACAGGCGCGCTTCTTCGACTCTTTGTCTTGGATACCCTGAATCTCAAGGCCGTACTGGGTGTTCTCCAGGACCGTCCGATGTGGCAACAAGGCAAACTTCTGAAACACCATCGATGCGCGATGGCGTCGAAAGTCTCGGAGTGCGTCTGGACGCATGTCCATCACATTCTCGCCATCGACGAGGATTTCTCCGGCCGTGGGCTCAATCAAACGATTGATATGGCGGATCAAGGTGGATTTACCCGAACCCGACAATCCCATCACCACTTGGATGCCTTTTTCTGGAATCTTCATGTTGATGTCGTTTAAGCCGAGCACATGGTTGAACTCGTCGTTCAACTGCTCTTTGGTCACGCCTTCGCGGACCTTTTGCATCATCACATCGGGCGTCTCGCCAAAAATCTTATACAGATTTCGGATTTCAATCTTCGTGTTTGCACTAGTCATGACGGCCACCTCGGTAGCTCTGCAATCGGGCGCCATACGACTGGCTGATGCGGTCGAAAATGATGGCCAATGCCACAATGGCGAGTCCATTCAGTAAACCCATCGCCAAGTACTGGTTCGAAATAGCTTTCAGGACCGGTTGTCCTAAGCCAGTCACGCCGATCATTGACGCGATCACCACCATCGCAAGCGACATCATGATGGTCTGATTGACCCCAGCAAAGATATTCGGGAGTGCCAACGGAATCTGCACCTGCCACAGCTTCTGCCATGAGCTGGCGCCAAAGGCGTCAGCGGCTTCAAGGACTTCCTTATCCACCAATCGGATCCCTAGGTTGGTCAAGCGAATCATGGGTGGCAAGGCGTAAATCACCACCGAAAGAAGCCCTGGCACCTTACCGATGCCCAATAACATCACCACAGGGATCAGATAAACAAAGCTCGGGATGGTTTGCATCACATCCAACACTGGCGTGACAAACCCCTGAGCGCGATCGGATCGCGACATCAGGATGCCGATCGGCAATCCCAAACCAATACAGACAAGGGTTGAGACCACAATAATACTGACGGTACTCATGGTGTCTTCCCACATACCCAGAAGACCAATGAGGAAAAAACTCAAGGCGCTGCCGATGACGATTTTAATACTGCGACTGGCGAACCAACCGAGCAAACACACCAGTGCGATGAACACCGGCCAGGGAGTGGCCAGCAACAGCTTTTCCAAGCCGATCAAAAACTGTAAGAGCGGATCAAAAAATCCTTCGATACTTTCCCCGTAGGTCCGGGTAAAGGTTTTAAAGCCTTCGTCAATTCCTTTGCGAAGGTCTCTGAGGTCCCCTCGGCCTAGCTCGGGAAACTCAATCAACCAATTCATACATGCCTCTGTGGTTTAAAAAGCCGGCGCTCAAGGGCGCCGGCTGTCAGTCTGTAACCTCAATATTACAGCGCGTTTTTGATGCGTTCAGCAGCTTCAGGCGTGACCCAGTTACTCCAGATTGCTTCTTCGTTCATCAAGAACTCAATCGCTGCATCTTCGCCCGTTGCTTGGTTCGCATCCATGTATTTCAGATACTTACCCAATTGCGGCACGGTCAATGAGCGCGTTTTAACGTAATTGGCAGCCGTTGGCGAATCATTTACGAACGACGCTTGCGCCAGAGTGACCACTTCGGAAGTCGTCCACCGTGTACGTTGTGGATTCGCACAGTCCTCAACCGGTAAGACAATACAGGCATCCCAGTTTTCAGCGTCATACCCTTCATTGAAATCCAATGGCTGCAGGTTGTACTTCCCAATCATGGTTGTCGGTGCCCAGTAATAGCCAAACCATGGCTCACCACGCTCACCCGCTTTGGCAATCGACCCATCGAGGCCCGCGCCAGAGCCAGGCTCGACCATCTTCCAGCCTTTCGCTTCCATATCGAACGCTCTGAACATGTTGGCATTGGCCAATTCACAACCCCAGCCCGCTGGACAAGTGTGGAACCCACCTTTACTTGGATCTTCAGGGTGCGGGAATAGATCTGGACGGGCAAGCACCTCATCCACCGTTTTAAAACCATGCTTTTCCATCATCGCTGGATCAATCCACCAGCCCTCACCCGCACCATCGATCGGCTTCCGGTTCAAACGCGCCAAACGGCCTTCGGCCTCTGCGGAATCGATGAGCTTCTTACTGGCATTCGCCCACACTTCAGAAGCGAAGGTTGGCGTACCCTTCTCGTTCATTGAAGTGATTTGCGGGACCGTCCCTGCTGTGAGGTAGTCGACCTCACAACCGTACCCTTCCTCAAGGATCATGCCATCCAAGCGTGCTAAGAATTCTCCACTGGCCCAATTCATTTCACCAATGACGACCTTGCCGCAGTCAGCGGCGAATGCCTGCCCTGTCGTTACAAGGGCTCCTGCGACCAAGGCCGCGTGCCATAGTTTTTTCATGCCATCTCCGTTCTGTGTTGTGTTTTCCACGATTTCGTTTTTGCTACGAAAGGTTTTTAAAGTCTACAGAAACTCGGTGATTATCTCAAACTTGTTGAAAATCAATAAATTAAAT